>JBNJEH010000055.1:0-22441 GCA_051745635.1 Bacteroidota bacterium | reverse complement strand
AGCGAATAACGCAAGTTATAATTCACCACTTGCGCATTTCAATTTGGTGGCACTGTTGGATGCGCGTAATTTTGAAGGGAGTCTAAAACACAGGAATCATGAAGAATTCGGGTTAATGCGGATACAATGGCGGCAGAAAAAGAAGTGCATCCACCGCGCCTATATACTGAGGAAGCCACGTGGAGATAGCGCGATACACTTTTTAGATGGATAGTAGGAGTCGGTGCAATGGTATCGACGCTTTTTTTACATAGTCATTCGCACATCGACGTAGAACTTGACGGCGAGTATGAGCAGTAAATAATAAACAGTGGGTAATGCGGGTATGGTGAATTGGATGAGTATCGCCGCGACTGCCCCCGTCAATCCAATCAGCAGTGCTCGCCTGCGCGAACGGAGTAACGCTTTCCATGAAAAACGACGGTGCAGTCCGGGCTGCACAAAGAAGTGCTTGTATTGCTGGTAGTTGCCCAACACGACCAGGGGAAATAAAATGATACCTTGCGGGATGGGAAATCCGGGTTCCTCATACGCCAAAAAATTCCATATCGCTTCAATAAAGGCGATACCTTCTTGATAAAAATAAATGAATAAATGACTGAAGAACAAAAGTAAAAGTACGATCGTGCCATTGACAGCCAGGGGCCAAAAGCGCTGTTGAAAACGGTAGCGGATGCCCTGAAATGCGATGATTTTACGAACTTTTACCCATGTAAAGACCTCGGTTGCCAGCAAATCGATAAAGTAAAACAACAAAATAAAATACAGGCTCCAGTCGAAGTAGAAAAAACCGAGCAGCGGTATCGCCAGTTCTCCAACAGCCTGAATCCATTGCAATTTTTTCAGTGTCATCGGAAATTATAAGCTCTCTTTGAGTTCCTGAGCCGCCTCTTTCGCGGGCACGTATTCTTCATCGATTTTTAAGGCTTTGGAATAAGCTCTGGCAGCATCAGACCGGCGACCTTGTTCGTAGTACGTTTTGCCCAACTGATACCAACCCTGCACGTAATCGGGATTAATGTTCAGCAATTTATTATAAAAATGAACGGCACTATCCAGTTGATGCTGGTGATGTTGTTTGATATACGCCTGATTGAAATAAGAAATGTAAAAGGTCGAATCAACTTGCAGGATGTTTCTGTACTCCTGAAGTGCAGCGTCGTAGTTTTCTGAATCCTGATGGCTTTTGGCAATGCCGTAGCGCGCATTTAAATTCTCTTTTTTTAATTCGTGGGCATTTTCGTAGTACTCCAGCGCCAAATCATGTTTTCCCATATCGGAGAGCAACCAGCCAATATTTAAATGACCAATGAAATAGTCGGGATCCAGCTGTACTGCTGTTTGGTAACTCGACAGGGCGAGGTCGTAATTCTCTATGGTTTTGTAAATGGATCCTTTTAAAACATAAGCATCCCGGTATTGATCGTCAATTTTCAAGGCGTCGTTGATCAGTTTTATGGCTGTTTTAAAATCACCTGTGAGTGAATGCGTGTTGGCGAGTTCTACCATAGCAGAGGGGCTGTTCGGTTTGAGCGATAACACATATCGGTAATGCCTTTTGGCGCGTTCAATGTCGGACAACGGAGCTTTGGGTTTGTTCATGAGCGTCCAGGCGTATAATTTTCGGGCCTCCAGATTCGTGGAGTCCAGCTTGTAGGCCTTTGCTCCCGCATCGAGTGCACATCTGAAATTGAGTGATTCTTTGCACAAATTCCCCTTAGCCAGCAAGAGTTCCATGTTTTCTGGGTTTTCTTTGAGCTTTTTGTTCAACAATTGGATACTGTCCTCGAGCGTGAGGTCTTCTTCAGAATCTGCGAAGAATTGTTCTTCTTTTTCGGCTCCATTTTGTTCCGAACAGCTGTTAATGGCGAGCAGAAATAGGATAAATGTAAAAATTGATAGAATTTTCATGAACTTTTAATTTTATGCTGCGGGCAAAGTTAATGAAATTTGACTGCTCCGTGATTTACTCCATCTATTAAACGGCGTGTAAGAAGATGTTTTAACGAAGTTTAACCTGCTTCAACTATCCTTTAGTTGCAATGACTGCTCATGTCTGGTCAGCATTTTGAAAAAATGGGTTTAACTTAACTTCGACTTGTGCGCTCAGCACATCGCGTTGAGCTCCTTTAAGCCGGTTCCAGGATAGGTCGTAATTTTAATTTAAATCATTCTTTCTTTCTTTTTGGATGCTTAGATTTATAAAAGATGTTAGACAATAGATGTTAGATATTTTAATTTCAACTATCTAACATCTATTGTCTAATTATCTAACATCTTTATGTTTTAAGCATTCATTATTGTTTTTACGACTTACATTGGTAATCCTATTGAAAAATTGTGGTTGCAGATGGATACTATTTCTTCTGAGCGCGCAGCATTTCCCGCTTGCCGGGAGGACCGGGCAGCCGTTCTACCGTAAAGCCGGCAGTTTTCATATCCCTTCTGACCTGACCTTTTGCGCAATACGTGACCAGCAGACCGCCGGATCGCAAAGCTTTAAAGAGTTGTTTGAAATGTTCCAAATCCCACATTTCGGGTTGTACGCGCGGTCCGAATGCATCGAAATAAATGAGGTCAAACGACGCCTTAGCAGGGTGGTAATCCTGTAGTTTTATCTGACGTTTACACAGTTTAAAATTTGAGGTGATGGGCTGGAATACTTCCCACTGACAAGAGTGCATTTGCTCGAACCACTGCATTGCTTTTTCTTGCTCCACCAACTTATCGTATCGGAGTTCTTCGATTTCCTTCCAGAGAAGCGGGAAGGCCTCGAGGCCCGTGTAGTGAATATTGAGTTGCTCCTTGTCGGCTTTTTGGGCTGTTAGCAATGCGTTGAGCCCGGTTCCAAATCCTACTTCCAAAACATCCAGGGTCGGACCATTCATTTCCGATAAACCATTTTTGATGAACACGTGCAGGGCTTCCTGTAAAGCCCCGTGTTTGGAGTGATATTGTTCATTCCACCCGGGAAGATGAATGGTGTTGGAGCCGTCGCCGGTTTGAATTATTTTTCTTTTCATAAAGCAACTATATTGTGAAGAAAATACAGGTCTGAGTACTGTAAAACGCACACAATATTAATGATAATAACGGATTTGAGTCAAATAAAGTTATCCACTAAAAATGATTTATTCACAAACCGATGAGATGAAAATGGAAAAGTCGTTATTGGGATTTGAATTAAATATATTTGCAGTATGGAGAAGGATGAGAAAAAAGACAATAAGATCGGCGTCAATCGCAATCAACGAACAAACAAAACGCCGATGGATGTAGGTCGGGTTCCTCCACAGGCAACTGACCTCGAAGAAGCTGTATTGGGTGCAATGATGATTGATGGCGGTGCCGTAAACGATGCTATTGATATCTTGCGGACGCCCGAGGCGTTTTACGATCCGAAACATAAATTGATCTTTGAAGCGATTCACGATCTTTATGCTTCCTCCACTCCCATTGATTTGCTGACCGTGACGGAAGAACTCAGGAAATTGGGGAAACTGGAGGTGGCCGGCGGACCATACTACCTGTCCACATTGACCAACAAAGTGGCGTCAGCAGCGCACATTGAATACCACAGCCGGATCATTATTGAGAAATACATTCAGCGCGAAATTATTTCAATGTCCAGCGAAATCCTCAAGGAAGCTTATGACGAGACAAAAGATGTGTTTAGTGTGCTTTCTAAAGCGGAGGAGGACCTCTTTGCAATCGCTCAAAGCAATATGAAAAAAAGCTATGACACGATGTCTACGGCGATGCAAGGCGCAATCGAAGAGATTGAGAAGGCGCGGAAAAACACAGATGGTATTTCAGGGGTGCCGACGGGCTTCAAGGCATTGGATAAAATGACTTCGGGCTGGCAGCGCTCTGATATGATCGTTATTGCTGCCCGACCGGCCATGGGTAAAACCGCTTTTGTGCTCTCGATGGCGAGAAATACTGCTGTGGATTACGATATGGGAGTGGCCATCTTTTCCCTGGAGATGTCTAGCGTTCAATTGGTAAAACGACTGATATCTGCAGAAGCCCGCATTGATGCCGAAAAGTTGAGAAAAGGAAACATTGCAGATCACGAATTTCAACAGATTCATTCCCGCATCTCGAAATTATCGAAAGCTCCGATATTCATTGATGACACTCCGGGGATTTCCATTTTTGAGCTCCGCGCAAAATGCCGGCGCATGAAGCAAAAACACGACATTCAAGTGGTGGTTATTGATTACCTGCAGCTCATGACGGGTGGGACGAATAAAAATGCAGGAAATCGCGAACAGGAAATTTCACAAATATCGCGGTCAATTAAAGAAATTGCCAAAGAACTCAACGTTCCTGTCGTTGCACTTTCACAGTTAAGTCGTTCGGTAGAACAGCGCGGAGGTGACAAGCGTCCGGTGCTTTCTGACTTGCGTGAATCCGGTGCGATTGAGCAGGATGCCGATATCGTTTCTTTTATCTATCGCGCCGAATATTACGGACTCATGGAGGACGAACAAGGTCCTACGCAGGGCATGGGAGATATTATTGTAGCCAAGCACAGAAATGGTTCTACCGATTCAGTAAGACTTCGCTTTGTTGGGCAATATGCGCGGTTTGAAAACGTAGAGTCGTTTGATGAAGGCCTGGATGAAACAGCAGAGACACCCGCCGCATTGAATCCCAATAAAGAATTTGAATCGGACACCCCTCCCGATGATAACGTCGTGATTCGGTCGAGCAAAATGGATGAAATAGGCGAGGATGACGATTTCGATTTATCGGGTGGTTCGGTTGAAGAGGATCCTTTTTAACGTCATATTTATTTTGTATCTTTTGCCAAAACAGAAGAAAATGGAGAAATTGAAAGGGTTGGTGCTGGTGTTGATATTCACGACGGGAATGGCGCGTGCCGGAAGCATACTTATCCCCATGGATGAAACGCAGAGCAATCACCTCAAAGCTTACGGCATTTCTTATTTCGCCCTGGAGAATGGATTGACCATGGAGTGGTTGTTGAATTTCCGCGGTGGTTCTTTTTTGATACCGCACGTTTCTGCGATTGAAGATGAGCTCGTCGTGCGCGGAGTGAGTTACGAAATTGTTCCCGATGGACAAGTCAACAGCATCAAACGTAAAATCGCCTCCCCTGAAGTGAATCAGGAAGTCGTTCAACTCGAAGTGGCGCCAAAAATAGCGGTGTACACACCAGATGGTAAACAGCCGTGGGACGATGCCGTAACCCTGGTGATGGAGTACGCTGAAATTCCTTATGATAAAGTGTATGACAGTACTGTAATAGCCGGCGGACTCCAGGAATATGACTGGCTGCATTTACACCACGAAGATTTTACCGGGCAATACGGGAAGTTTTACGCCGCGTACAAAAATGCTCCGTGGTATCGGAAGCAAGTTGCAGACCTCGAGGCAAGTGCGCGCCGACTGGGTTTTGACAAGGTCTCTGAAATGAAGCTGGCCGTTGCGCTCTCGATCAAAAATTACGTTGTTGGAGGTGGTTTTTTATTTACCATGTGCAGCGGTACGGATAGTTTTGATATTGCGCTCGCTGCCCACCAAACCGATATTGCCGAGCGCATGTTTGACGGCGACGGCACGGATCCGAACTACCGCTCCAAAATGGATTTTGAGCATGCTTTTGCCTTTGAAGACTATGAACTCGTCGAAAGTCCGTATGAATATGAATATTCAACCATTGACGGTACGAAACGCCACCGCGCTGTAACGGAGAATAATGACGTTTTTTCATTGTTTGATTTTTCCGCAAAATGGGATGTGGTTCCCACAATGTTGACGCAATGCCACGAGCGCGTGGTCAAAAATTTTTACGGACAGACAACTGATTTTGTAAAAGAGTACGTCAAACCTTCCGTGACGGTTATGGGCGAATCGAAAAAGTTGGGTACAGTAAAATACATCCACGGAGAAATGGGGAACGGTACCTGGACTTTTTACGGGGGGCACGACCCGGAAGATTACCAGCACCGCGTCGGAGATCCACATACCGATCTGAATTTACACCCGAATTCGGCGGGCTATCGCCTCATTCTCAACAATGTTCTTTTCCCCGCTGCGAAAAAGAAGAAACGCAAGACGTAATTCATGTTCTATTTTTTTACGAAACCTGCCTATCGGTTAGGATTGGTGTTACTCGTTATCGCGGGAGGCTTTCTTTACTTCGCTGATGCCGCTGCAGAAATGATCATTACCTGGTTGGCGGGGCGCGAATTTAATTACGCCGAACCGGCACAACTCAAATTGATTTACCTGGTATTGCTGGCTGTTACTATCGGACTCATGGTTGCCGTTGAAAATAATGATGCTCCATCGGACGAGGACAAAGGGAGTGCCTTGGCGCGTTTCATTTTGTTTGCGATGTTTGCCTATATTGTCGGCTTTTTAATTCACCTATGGTCGGTTGTGCATGTAATCACATCCAACGATAGCATGATGGCACTCGAAGCGAATTACTGGCTATACTATATCGCCGATTATTGCCTCATCGTCGGTTTCGCATATGCTGGTCTTCGGTACTTAAAACCAGTTATTCATCAAAACTGAATGATGAATTGCTGAAAATCGACACCTTTTTCAAGATCCATTTTCTGAGCAATGCGATAGCGTTTTTTGTGTACACTTTCGTGGGATATTTGTAGAAAATTCGCAATGTCCTTATACGAAATGTTAATGTGCACGAGTGAACAAAATTCTAAGTCTTTTTGAGTCAGTCTGGGATAGGCTTTTGACAATCGCGGAATAAAATGCGGATTTAATTCTTTGAACCGCGATAGAAAGGATTCCCAGTTTTTGTTGACAGTGATCAAGTTTTTGAGGTTATTTTTTACATTTTCTCCGCTGTTATTTTCGGGAACATTGCTGAGCAATTTGTTGATGCGTTCATTGACTTGAGCCACCTCGAGGGAATAGCCGAGCAATTCTGTTTTTTGCTGCTCAATCAACCGCTCTTTGAGTCGTGTGTTTTCTTCTTCGATGGTCAATTTTTGAGCAAGTTCTTTCGCCCGGTTTTTTTCGAGGCTGATCAATCTCCGGTTGTAGCGAACTCGAGTGCGCCAGAGGACTAAGATGAGCAATAGGGCTACGCCCAGGAATAATACAATTAAGGTTAAATCAGAAATATTTTCATTTTTCTCGGCAATGGTAAAGTTGAGCGACTCATTTTCTGCTTCTTTTTCCCGAACACGGTAAGCCGATTGAATGTCATTGACCATTTGCTCGTTATTCGAATAATAAGATGAATCTTTTAGTTGATGCGCTTTTTTTGAATTGAGATAAGCTGATTCGTTTAAATCCCGCTGTGCATAATAGTCGGCGAGAACTTCCAGGTAGGAATAGTGATATTCGATATTCGTCGCCGGAAGGTGAGGTTCGGTTTGTTCAATTAATTGGTCAGCAGTTGTGTAGTCTTCCTGAATCATCAACAATTCCAGGTATTCTCGCGAAATTTGTACCAGGCGACTGACATTGGAATCGAAAGCATGCTTCATTGATTTTTCATAAGCGGCCCGAGATGCTGTATAGTCTTCCTGAATTTTTAGAATTTCAGCGCGAACAGAAAATGCAATGGCCAACAGGGGGGGATTACCGTGTTTTTTCAGTCCGCTCAGGCCTTCATTGATGATTTCGAGCGCCCGTTTGTGATCTTTATGGTAAATATGACACTCCGCGATGTTGATAAAGGTCAGGTAGTAATTGGTCAACTGACTGGATTTTTGAAAATAGTTCAATGCCCGTTCGTATTGCTCCAGGGCGTAGTCGAACTTCTTCTGTTTGAGGTAGGTGTTGGCGAGTCGCTGGATAGCTGCTCCTAAATTGGCATCGCGCGCGCCGTATTTTTTCATGAGACGAATGGCTTCTACCTGATTTTTTACTGCTTTTTCATGGCGCAGCATGAGGTTGTAGTTAGCAGAAATATCGCTCAGTGCTCGGGCATATCCAAGAGAATCGCGTTGCTTCAGGTAAAACGACTGCACTTTGTTCAGGTAGAAATTAGAACTGTCATACTGGTTCTTTTTTCGGTAGATGTTGCCGATATTTCTCAGGTAACGGGGCGTCCTGTAAGCGTGATTGCCGTTTATGTGCAGCCCTTTTTTAAAGGAGATCAATGCACTGTCGTATTGACCGGTGTAGTTGTAGTAGATGCCGAGTAAACTGTAATTGAGACCGGCAGTCGTGTCGCTCATTATGCCTTCGTGTTCAAAAAGGGAGTCCAGAGATCGCTTCGCTTTTTGGCGATCGGACGAAAGCATGGGAAAAATACGGTCTTGTTGCTGACGAAACTGCATTTCAGTTGCGGCTTCCTGAGCGATTCCTGAACAGGAAAGACACAATAAAAAACAAAAGAGGTGCAAGCGAATAATAACGTTGTGCGTGTTCAAAATTTTCAGTTTTAAAGTATGCGTGTTGATGAATTAGAAGTGTTGTTTTTTACTTTTAGTAGCGATAAAATCTTTTAAATAAAACGGTTCAAAATAGGCGACATCTTCAAAATTTTCAGCTTGAAAGGATGCTGTTGCCAATTTTACCTGTCCTCTGGCGGAAGAACGAATGTCGGCGTCGATGATCAGGGACCGATGTTTCCACAGCTCCACCACTTTTTCAGCTCCATCGCCGACAACGACGAAAGGGTCGTGCTCCTCATAAGACGAAGCTTCCAGTATATCAGCACTGGTGGGCTTCAGTGTTTGGTCTTTTTCATCCGCTATCCTTGAGAAGACTTCCATTCTGCGGGCATCAATTAATCCGCAAATAGTGTTATCGGGATATTTTTCGCGTCCCATTGCGACCAAAGCGTCGAGAGAAGAGACGCTGATCAATGGAATATCGAGCGCAAAACACAATCCTTTCGCCGTCGAAACGCCAATGCGTAATCCCGTATAGGAACCCGGTCCGCGACTTACGACGATCGCTGACAGTGCGGGCATTTGCCAGCCATTCTTTTGAAGCAATGATTCGATAAAAATTGTGAGTTTTTCAGCGTGAATATAGCGGTCTGAATGGGTTTCGCGAAAGTCCTTGAGTACTCCATCTTCCGAGATAGCGACGGAACATACCCTGGTAGACGTTTCAATGTGCAGTAAGCGAATCATACAGCGAAAATAGGTAAATTCTCAACATTATTTCAGAACAATTACTACTTTTGGAGCACGAATTACTAAAATTAAAGACATGTCATACTTATTCACGTCCGAATCTGTTTCTGAAGGACACCCCGATAAAGTTGCCGATCAGATTTCAGACGCGCTGATTGATCATTTTCTTGCATTTGATAAAGATTCTAAGGTGGCTTGCGAAACATTAGTAACTACAGGTTTAGTTACGTTAGCAGGTGAAGTAAAATCCAATATATATTTAGATGTTCAACAAATAGCCAGAGATGTGATCTCGCGAATTGGTTATACTAAAAGTGAATATCAGTTTGATGCTAATTCTTGTGGAATTATTTCGGCAATCCATGAACAGTCGCAGGATATTCGAAGAGGAGTAGATCGCGATACACCAGAAGAACAAGGAGCTGGAGATCAAGGGATGATGTTTGGATATGCCACCAATGAAACCGAAGATTACATGCCTTTGGCGCTGGATTTATCACACCGTTTGTTGATGGAACTTGCAGAGCTGCGACGGGAAAATGATGAAATCGATTATTTGCGCCCCGATGCCAAAGCACAGGTGACCATCGAATACAGCGATGACAATAAACCGCAACGCATTGATGCCATCGTCATTTCTACACAGCACGACGACTTCGATGAAGATGAGGTGCGGATGCTGCAGAAAATTAAAGATGACATTAAAAAGATTTTAATCCCGCGGGTGATGAAAAAGTTGAATAACCCAACGGTCGAAGCTTTGTTCAATGATCAGATCAAATACCACATTAACCCGACTGGAAAGTTTGTTATTGGCGGCCCACATGGCGACGCGGGATTAACGGGTCGAAAAATCATTGTAGACACCTATGGCGGAAAAGGTGGTCATGGAGGTGGTGCTTTTTCCGGAAAAGACCCTTCAAAAGTTGATCGATCTGGAGCTTATGCTACGCGACATATTGCAAAGAATATGGTTGCTGCCGGACTGTGCGACGAAGTTTTAGTGCAGGTTTCGTACGCTATTGGCGTGGCAGAACCGATGGGACTTTACGTCAACACCTACGGAACTTCGAAAGTGGATCTTTCTGATGGTGAAATTGCTCAAAAGATAGGCGAAATGTTTGATATGCGCCCGGCAGCGATTGAGAAGCGATTAAAACTGCGAAATCCCATTTACGGTCCTTCGGCAGCCTACGGTCACATGGGTAGAAAACCATTCACGCAAACGGTGACTTTTGAGAATGCGGGACAAAAGGCCTCGACAGAAGTGGAGTTCTTTACTTGGGAGAAGCTGGATTATACGGACAAAATTAAATCCGCTTTTCAGCTGTAAACAGCGAAACTTTTTAAACATACAAAAAAGCATTCTTGAAAAAGGGTGCTTTTTTAGTCGTAAAGGAGTTCAAATACGCTGTGATAACCGTTGATTTGTTCAACGTATTCGAGGAAAGCCTGATAAAACGGATCCTTACCGATGGTGGAGGAATCTCCAAAAACGATTAATCGATCGCTTGCACGCGTCAGTGCGACATTCATCCGGCGGTATTCAGATAAAAAGCCAATCGAACTGTCGTTGTTTGAGCGCACTAAACTTAATATTACGGTTGGAGCCTCTTGCCCCTGAATACCATCAATTGTGCTAACTTCAACAGTGTCTTTTAAGAATGATTTACACTTTTCTACTTGTGCAGCATAGGGCGAAATGAACAATACATCATCCAATTTTTCGCGTTCAATAAATGTTTGAATGGAATGTAGTTCTTCGGTATTGAAAAAACTACTGGAAAGACTTTGCTCTTCTGAGAATCCGGCGCCGGCGGTATCGAAAAATTGTAAATGTATCCCATTGTCCCGTTTCACCGAATGAAGTTTGTTCTGATAAAAATAGCTGGAAGAAAATGCAGCTATACTCGGCGGCATGCGGTATTGAGAATGGAGTTGAACGAAAGGAACGCCTTGTTGTAGAGCAAATTCAAGCAGGGAGGAAGCGACTTGTTTTTTTGACATGGATCGGGATAATACCGTAGGGGGGAGCTGTTGATGATCGCCACAAATAATGGAGCGATTCGCTTGATTCATGACGAGCATCCCCATGGGAATAAGGCATTGTCCTGCTTCGTCTATCAGTGCAACATCGAAGTGCTGACCTTCAATTAAATCGTGTTGCAGTCCAACGGGGGTACCCAAAACCACATCGGCTTCATCCAGTGCCCGCTCTAAATAATAGTTTGTCAACTTTTTGATTTCGTGTTGAATCGAACGCGCTTCACTGTACCATGCTTTGCGGTTTTGACGATCTTCTGCTGTAAATTGTCGCTTGAACTGACCTGCTTTCTTTCTGAGCGCGTTGGCTTCAATGTGGAGCTTTTTGAGTCGCTTTAACCGATCGGGTTCAGTTAAAACACCTTCCGGGGTGTATGGCGCGATGGTTGTATTCACTTTTGCCGTATTGCCCAATCGAAACACCTTTACATCGGATTCGATTAATTGTTGAGCCAGATGATCGACAGCTGTATTGCTCGGTGCAGCTGCAATTACCCGTTCGTTTTGTTCAACAAATGTTTTGATAATCGCTGTTAAGGTAGTCGTCTTTCCCGTTCCCGGCGGACCGTGAATAGCGAATATCGGTTGATGGATGGCACTCCGTTCCAGCGCCAGCTGTTGACTCTCATTCAAGGAGTTGTCCTTCGGTGCAGGAGTGACCAATTCCCGCGGTTGTACTTGCGAACCCGCACCATTGAGCAATGCCGCAATACTCGCTACAGGCTTTTGAGCGACTTGGTCGAGTACGTGTTGCATACATTTAAAACTGCGCCGGTCGGGCTGGAGTTGTACAGCAATATTTTTATCTTCAATCCACTCTGGGAAATCAAAGGCGTGCAAACGAACGGTGAGTGTGGCATCATCGTGACTGTACACAATATGTGCTGCACAGATTTCATCCTCATCCGGTCTTTTTAGAATGACGCTCGTTCCGGACTGAAATGAACGTTGATCATATTCGTGCATTGATTTAATAGTAATCATGGGAGTTCCCGCAGCTGAAAATGTTTTGCGCACAATCCGCAGTGGGTAGAGAAGTACTCCCTTTGTTCTCAGTTCTTTCAGAGGTGTTGTGCCGTCATTGTGATACCTACGCTGTTGCTCGTCTTCTTCGGCTCTGATGAACGCTTTCATTTGGTCAATCATCTCCCCCGTTTGAATATCGTTCATCCCTTTTTATTAATGATTATGTTCAAATTTAAAAAATTGATGTTTGTTTTACCGTTTATGGAGCGATGAAACGGAAAATTTATTATTTTTAGAAACGGACAAGTTACCGTTAATTGTTGCTTTGTGAAAAGTTGACTGCAGGAATAAGCAGGATCCGGGAGGATCTTTTCGATCAAAAAATCAGATGGATTGAAGAAAAAATTAGCGCCTGAGAAGAACAAAGCATTATTTTTAGGGTTTTGATTGATTAGAACAGAAGAATAATTTCATTCAATGACAAATACATTTATTATAACGCTTTGTATATTATTGCTGTTGGCGTATGTCTTCGACTTAACCGCCTCGAAAACAAAAATTCCGTCCGTCATCTTACTTCTCTTTTTAGGGTGGGGAATGAAGCAATTGACTGAAGTTTTTTCGATCAACGTTCCCGATATGCAGGGTTTATTGCCCATACTTGGTACGATTGGTCTGATCGTCATCGTACTGGAAGGTTCCTTAGAGCTGGAGCTGAATAAATCGAAACTCGGCTTGATCAAAAAGTCGGTCGTCGTGGCCATTGTCCCTATGATGGTACTCGGATTCCTGTTGGCAGGCGCTTTTTATTACTACATGGGACACGATGGCGACCCGAATACCGTTCCAGATTTTCGAAAAAGCCTCATTGGTGCTATACCGCTCTGTGTGATCAGTAGTGCGATTGCCATTCCGAGTGCCATAAACCTCGGCCGAAAAAACAAAGAATTTGTCATCTATGAGAGTAGTTTGTCGGATATCCTGGGCGTGCTCTTTTTTGACTTTGTTTTCCGCAATGTTACCATAGATTTTGAATCATTTTGGGTTTTCCTCGTTCAATTGCTGATTATTGCTGCTATCTCTTTTGTCGCTACCATTGGACTTTCATTCCTGTTGGGCAGGATTAACCATCAGATTAAATTTGTGCCCATTATTATTTTGACGATACTTATTTATGCCATTTCTAAAATTTATCATTTACCGGCACTGATATTTATATTACTGTTTGGCTTGTTTATCGGGAACCTGGATGAACTGAAACGTTTTAAGATCGTTCAGCGCTTTAAACCTCAAAAACTGGATAAAGAAGTGCATAAATTCCACGAAATTCTGATCGAGGGAACCTTTCTCATTCGTGCGCTATTCTTTTTGCTTTTCGGCTTCCTGATTGAAACGAGTGAATTGCTCAACACGGAGACCTTCTTCTGGGCCATTGGTATCGTCGGTGCGATCTTTTTAATACGCTTTGTGCAACTTAAAATTGCCCGATTACCCGCCATGCCGCTCATGTTTGTAGCTCCTCGAGGATTGATTACGATACTGCTCTTTCTTTATATTAGTCAGGCAGACCGTATAGATATTGTCAATAAACCGCTCGTGATTCAAGTGATCTTACTAACGGTATTTATCATGATGTTAGGCTTAATGTTCAACAAGAATAAGGAAGAATTATTTACCGGGAAAGAAGCGAGTGAACTCGGCTATAAACACTTGGCACACTCTCAGTTGAAAGAAGTTGGGAATGAAGGGGAAGATCATTCAAATGTCCGTCGCCACCAGGTGGAGGACGATTTGGGCGAAGTCACTGGGAAAGATGAAGATCACTAGTAAGAGCAAGAGGATACAGCAGGAGCAAGACAGCAAGAGGATACAGCAAGACAGCAAGAGGATATAGCAAGACAGCAAGAGGATATAGCAAGAGCAAGAGTGGGGCGTTTTGAGTATTGAGATTCGAGTTTGTAGTGCAATATTCAAAAAACGTCGGGCTTCGGGCTTCGAGAGTGTTTCGGCGAGCTCAACAACCCCCTCAGCCCTCAGCCCTCAGCCTCAGCTCCTGACACTTGCTCTTGCTCCTGCTGTATGCTCAAAACTCCCTACTCTTGCTGTATGCTCCCTACTCTTGCTGTATGCTCCCTACTCTTGCTGTATGCTCAATACTCCCTTTCCGTATCGTTAATTCATAAACAATCGAATGGATTTTGAAACCTCCTCTTTAAGGTTCTTGCGCTCCACGATGTAGTCCAGAAATCCGTGATCCAATACAAATTCTGACCGTTGAAAGCCAGGAGGCAGATCGCGTCCTATGGTTTCGCGCACGACGCGAGGTCCGGCAAAAGCGATGAGCGCATCGGGTTCTGAAATGTTGATGTCGCCCAGCATGGCAAATGATGCAGTAACACCGCCCGTAGTGGGATCTGTCAGGAAAGAAATGTACGGAAGTTGATGTGCTGCCAATTGATTGAGTTTAGCACTCGTCTTGGCCATTTGCATCAATGATAAACCAGCTTCCATCATGCGGGCTCCCCCCGATTTGGAAATGATCATAAACGGTGCCTTTAATTTGATCGCCTTGTCAATTGCTCTTGCGATCTTTTCACCCATCACAGACCCCATTGAACCACCGATAAATTTAAAATCCATCGACGCTATAACTGTTTCCTGACCGTCAATTTTGCCATGTGCAGTGCGAATAGCATCTTGTAGTCCGGTCTTTTTTTGCGTACTCTTTACGCGATCGACGTATTTTTTGGTGTCTTCGAACTCGAGCGGATCACTAGCTGCCATTTTTTTGTCTAATTCTTTGTATTTCCCCTCATCAAAGAACAGCTGGAAGTATTCCTCAGAACCAATGCGGTCGTGATAACTGCAGCGTTCACATACGAAATAATTCTTCATGTGATCCTCCGACGTGATGACCGTTTGACATTTCGGACACTTGTGCCACAGTCCTTCCGGTGTCTCTTTTTTATCTTTTGTCGAGGTTTGTATACCCTCTGTTTTTCTTTTAAACCAACCCATAATTATTTTTTTAAATCACGTATTATCGTTCGAACGTGATAGGTTTGAAGTGACGAATTTAAAAATTAAAGTGTATCGATGTTGTTCAAATGCTCAAAGGATTTGGTCAATCGCTCAACGAACGATTTTTCTCCATCGCGCAACCATTTTCTGGGATCGTAATACTTTTTATTGGGTTCGTCCGGCCCATCCGGATTTCCGATTTGCGTGTTGAGGTATTCCTTCTTCTCATCCATGTAGTCACGCACTCCTTCGTTAAAGGCGTACTGCAAATCCGTATCGAGATTCATTTTAATGATTCCATATCCGATGGCTTCGCGGATATCCTCCACTGATGAACCCGATCCTCCGTGAAAAACAAAGTCTACGGGGTTTTTATCGGTATTATAGTGCTCTTGAATATAAGATTGCGAATTCTTTAAGATTTTGGGCGTAAGCTGAACGTTGCCTGGACGATAAACGCCATGAACATTCCCAAAAGCGGCAGCGATGGTAAATTGATCACTCACTTTTTTCAGTTCTTCATAGGCGTATGCGACTTCTTCAGGTTGCGTGTACAAGCGCGCGTTGTCCACATCTGTGTTGTCGACACCGTCTTCTTCGCCTCCCGTGATGCCGAGCTCGATTTCCAGTGTCATACCCATCTTGCTCATGCGTTCGAGGTATTTTTTACACGTCTGGATATTTTCTTCGAGCGGTTCTTCCGATAAATCAATCATGTGTGAACTGAACAACGGTTTACCTGTCTTTTCAAACTCTTTTTCACTTGCATCGAGCAAGCCATCAATCCAGGGCAATAATTTTTTTGCGCAATGGTCGGTGTGTAGAATAACTGTCGCGCCGTAAACTTCAGCGAGTTCATGAATATGTCGTGCTCCGGTAATACACCCCGCAATCGAAGCTTGTTGTTTGTCGTTGGGAAGCGATTTTCCTGCGTTGAAATAACCGCCACCATTTGAAAACTGAATGATAATGGGTGAATTGACTTTTGCTGCCGTCTCCATGGCGGCGTTCATCGTATTCGAACCAACAACGTTCACTGCGGGAAGGGCAAAACCTTTCTCTTTAGCATAGTTGAAAATTTTTTGCACTTCTTTTCCAGTTGCAACTCCGGACTTGATATCATGTGACATGTTCTTGCTTTTTTATCGTGAACAAATGTAGTAATTATCTTTAAAAATGGCGATAATGCTCTTTATTGTATCAATAGTTTTACTCCGGTTCAATCCAATGGTCTAATCGTCTTGTTCGTACTTTTCTTCAACGAATTTTTTGAAATCATTGGCGTATTTCAGGGATTGCTTCGTAAAACTTTTTTTACCGAATAAGGAAAACAACTTCATGAGACCAGAAAAACGAAAATAATTGGCCGTTGTGTACAGGGTGCGATTGTTATCAATAGATTCGAACTTATTGTCTACTTCATTGTAGACGCCTTTCACATCATAAGATACCAGGTAAGAGTCGGGCAGGTTTGCGCGCAAAACTGTTTCTTTCATTTGCATGCGTCGCTTCCCCATTTTGAAATGGAGCAAGGTCTCCGCACCCTCGCTGCCTGGCGTACCACTTAATTGCTCAATTTTTTCGAGTCCCTGCATCCAGTCGTAGTAGTTTTCAGTATTTCTAAAAACTTCGACAACTTTCTGAAGTGGTTTATCAATTTCTACTTCTACGGTATATTTCATGAGTGTTCTGTTATCGTTTTCGCCACTACAATATTAAAAAATTCCTTTTGGACGCAACTTTGAAAGTCAAACTTTAGTGCCATTTCAAGTGGCCTCAGCCTAAATTTCAGAAGTTGGAAACCTTGTTCATTCGAATACAATAGAGCCAAAAAAAGGCTGTCCTCTGAGAGAACAGCCCTGAAGTGATGTGTTTTTATGATTTACAATCCGAGGAGCACTTCGTACGGATCTGTTCCGCCAAAGATCATGCGTTCCGGATTTTCCAGCATTTCTTTTACTTTAACCAGGAAGCTCACGCTTTCTTTGCCATCAATAATTCTGTGATCGTAAGATAAAGCGATGTACATGATCGGGCGAATTTCAACTTTTCCGTCGATGGCAACGGGACGTTCTACGATATTGTGCATGCCTAAAATAGCTGATTGCGGCGGATTGATAATCGGTGTCGAAAGCATCGAACCAAAAACACCACCGTTCGTAATCGTAAATGTTCCGCCAGTCATTTCGTCCGGAGTAATTTTCCCATCTCTTGCCTTGACGGCGAGTCGCTTGACTTCTTTTTCAATTTCGGCCAGCGACATTTGTTCCGCATTGCGAATAACGGGAACCATAAGTCCTTTTGGCGAAGAAACGGCAATACCCACGTCAGCGTAATTGTGCGTAATCATTTCTTTTCCGTCAATCTGCGCATTTACAGCGGGGAATAAGTTGAGCGCTTCCGTACAAGCCTTTGTAAAGAACGACATAAAGCCCAGGCTCGTTTCATGGTGCTCCGCGAATTGCTTTTTGTATTTGGCGCGCAAGTCCATGATGGGTTTCATGTCCACCTCGTTAAAGGTTGTCAGCATGGCCATATCATTCTTCACGGAAACCAGGCGTTCTGCTACTTTTCTCCGCAGCATGGACATTTTTTTGGGCTCCTGATCGCGCGTGCCGCCCCATCCAGCTGTTTTTTCAGTATCAAATCCAGCGGCCATGGCTTCAACGACATCTTGTTTCGTTATTCGACCATCTTTTCCAGTACCATTGATTTTGTCACCGGAAATGTCATTTTCTTTCATTTTTTTAGCAGCTGCAGGCGATGCAGTTCCCGAAGCATAGGTTTTTTTGGCGGGACCCGGGTCGGGCTGCTTAGAAGAAGAGGATTCGCTCTTTTCTTTCGATTTCTCTTCCTCTTTCTTTTCTTCTTTCTTCGGTGAAGTTTTCGCAGCATCATCCTCACCATCTTTGGAAGATGTTTCTTCTTCCTCCGGCGCATCGTCTTTTTCCGGCGCTTCTGCCGATGTGTCGATCAGGCAGACCACCTCTCCGACCTCTACAGTATCTCCTTCTTCCGCTTTGAGCGTTACGGTACCCGATGCTTCTGCCGGGAGTTCCAGCGTAGCTTTATCGGAATCGACTTCTGCGATGGTTTGATCTTTTTCGACGTAATCACCGTCCGATACGAGCCATTCTGCAATTTCCACTTCGGAAATCGATTCTCCCGGGCTCGGTACTTTCATTTCTATAACTGACATGTCTTTTTAGTGTTATTATTTTTTGGCAGCTTTTGCTGCGTATTCAAACAGATTATTATACAATTCATTTAATCTTCTGAGGTGAATTTCTTTTGCTCCTGCCGCCGGTGCAGCACTCGGTGGACGCGACACACATTTTAGGTCGATGTGTCTTAAATTCATCGCCATGTACGTCCATGCACCCATGTTTTCAGGTTCTTCCTGTGCCCAAATGATATTTTTGGCCTTTTCGTATTTACCCAGAACCTTATTGATTTGATCGAGCGGGAGCGGATACAGTTGTTCGATGCGCACGAATGCCATGTTTTTTACTTCGCGGCGTTCCGCCTCTGCTATAAAGTCGTAATAAGCTTTTCCTGAACATAGAACGACACTTGTAGCCGTTTTGTGTAGATTTTGAGGATCATCGATCACTTCTTTAAAGCTACCTTCTTCGAGGTCCTCCAGCTTAGAAACGGCTTTTGGATAACGCAACAACAATTTTGGCGAAAATACGATCAATGGTTTACGGAAATTGCGCTTGAGCTGACGCCGCAATAAATGGAAGTGGTTGGCAGGAGTCGTCGAATTGACTACCTGTATGTTCAGGTCGCCACAACTCTGAAGAAAGCGTTCCAGGCGTGCTGAAGAGTGCTCAGAACCTTGTCCTTCATAACCGTGTGGCAGCAACACAACCAATCCTGATTGAATGTTCCATTTATCTTCTCCTACTGTAATGAACTGGTCAAACATAATTTGAGCGCCGTTCATAAAATCGCCGAATTGCGCCTCCCAAACCGTTAAACCTTCAGGGCGAGCCAGCGAATAACCGTAATCAAATCCAAGAACGCCGTATTCTGAAAGCAGCGAATTATAGATCGACATCGGTGCTTGTCCTTCCTCTAAATGATTCAGTGTAATGATCTCTTCCTCGTCATCTTCTGTTTTGATAACGGCGTGGCGGTGTGAAAAAGTACCGCGTTCAACATCCTGACCAGACACGCGAACCGGGTGACCTTCTACCAAAAGTGTGGCGTAGGCCAGCATTTCAGCCATTCCCCAGTCGAGTTTATTTTCCTCGATCATGTTGGTACGCTCCTTAAAGAGCTTTTTCACTTTTCTGAAAATTTTCTTGTCTTCGGGCAACTCCGCCAGCTTTTTACCCAGTTCAATCAGTCGATCTTTCGGCACACCAGTGACGTGGCTATCCTTGAAGTCGTCTTCTGTTGCGTAGCCCATGTCTTCCCAGAGGTCTCCCAGGAAATTGGTAACATTGACTTTTTCCTGCTTTTTAGAAGCTTCAAACCGGTCGTCTAACTTGGCATTGAGACGTTTTTTTAAGTCGTCGTCGAATTTTTTATCAATAACACCTTCTTCAATCAACTGATCGCGGAAGATTTCCTGCGGATTGGGATGTTTTGACAGTGCTTTATAGAGTTTGGGTTGCGTAAACTTCGGTTCATCGCCCTCGTTGTGACCATATTTTCTGTAGCACAGGAGATCGATAAAAATATCCATGTGGAATTGTTGGCGGTATTCCAGCGCGATGAGAAACGTTTGAGCTACGGCTTCTACGTCGTCACCATTTACGTGGAAAACGGGACTCAACGTAGTTTTTCCGACATCTGTACAGTACGTACTCGACCGTCCGTCGCGATAATTGGTGGTAAAACCGACCTGATTATTGACCACAATGTGTATCGTTCCACCCGTATGGTAGCCGTCGAGCTGTGCCATTTGAATCACTTCGTACGCGACGCCCTGACCAGCAATTGCAGCATCACCGTGAACGAGAATAGGAACGATTTTATCTTCAGATTTTAAATAATCGTCAATTTTTGCTCGAACGATACCTTCTACAACGGGGTCTACGGCCTCGAGGTGAGAGGGATTTGGAGCTAATGTCAACTGCAGGTCCTTACCATCTACGTCAATGTTGCGCGTTTGTCCCAGGTGGTATTTAACGTCGCCGTCAAATGAATCATCATCATCAAATTCTTTTCCTTCAAACTCTCCAAATAATTCTTCGATGTCTTTATCAAAAATGTTGACGAGCGTGTTGAGGCGTCCGCGATGGGCCATCCCCATCACAAATTCCTCCACTCCGAGTTGGGCTCCCTTGCGAACGAGTCGCTCGAGTCCGGCAATCAGGGCTTCACCCCCTTCAACTGAAAAGCGTTTCTGCCCGACGTATTTGCGTTGGAGAAATTGTTCAAAGAGTGTGGCTTCACTTAATTTTTCAAAAATCTTCTTTTTATCTTCTTTGCTGAATTTCGGACGGTTGTTGAGCTCCAGCTTGTCCATAAACCATTTCTTCCGTTCTGGTTTGCGTATGTAGTGGAACTCGAGTCCGATACTCTCACAATAAGCTGCTTCGAGATGGGCGATGATATCTTTTAATTTCGCCGTACCCAGACCAATTTCAGAACCCGCCTGGAATTCTTTTTCCAGGTCTGATTTTTCCAGACCGAAATTTTCAATGTCCAGTGTAGGGCGGTATTTTCTGCGTTCCCGCACGGGATTCGTTCGCGTGAAAAGATGGCCCCGGGATCGATACCCTTCGATGAGGTTGATGACCTTAAACTCCTTCTGGAAATTTTCGGGCACTCCACCTCCTTCTTCGTAATTTGTTCTCGAAAATTCAAAACCTTCGAAAAACTTCCTCCATCCTTCGTCTACACTTTCGGGATCCTTTTTGTACGATTCGTACAGTTCGTCAATCGCATTGACATCGGCGTTACCTATATAAGATATATTATCCATGTTGTTTTTTAACATTTATGGAAACACAAAGCTACAATTTTCTTAGAGTTATTACACGTGAAACTGGTGTTTTGTTTTGGATTCGATCGATTGATTTGTAGAACTGCAGACCTGTAGAACTGCGGAACTGTAGAACTGTAGAATGTAGAACTGTGGAATGTAGAAGTTAAGAAATCTGGAACCGTAGCAGTTAGAAGCGGTCTGGAGCGATGCTCTTCACGCCATATTCCCAACGAACTATTGTTTTATGATCCGTTCCTGCCACTGATGACCTTCCGCAGTGACGCGAAGCATATAAACACCCTTTTCGAGTTTGCTTATATTCATTGAAGCGCTAGTATTTGAATTTACGATTTTTTCTTGAACGACTTTTCCGTTAATATCATGAATTGAAAGTTCTGCACGAGAAACCGATTGCGGAAGCTGAACATTTAGCTCATCACTTGCTGGATTGGGATAAACGCCGAGTTGTGGAGATTTGAAAACCTGTTCCTGATTGCTCAGCCACCCCGGCGAATTACTGTTTTCGATGGTATGGAGATCCATGCCTGAAGCCACCCAAATGTTGCCGAGTGTATCAAACTCAAAACCGTAGAATTGCTCAAAATTTATCGGACTGTTTGAAGTAGTGTACACCTCTGTCCAAACATTTCCTTCGAGTTTTCCCAGTGCAATATGTTCATCGTTGGTGTCGCCAAAAGCAGCCCAGAGGTTGTTGTTAATGTCAAATTCGATTTCCAGAATATTCGCTGAGGGCATATTTGTGGTGTTGTACGGCGTGATAGTGTCATAGCAAACGCCATCATAGCATTTTGAAATACCTTTGATAAAACCGAGGTGTACGGTGTCTGATTCATTGTCGAATTCCATTACATCTGATGCCCCCCCTAGATAGTAAGGGTTAGATGATAGTAAACTGTATGAACCATTATCAATGAAAGCATATTGTCCTATATCAACATAAAGGTGGCCGTTTTTAGGTGCGCAAAGTGAACCGGGCGCATTAGTGTTCTCTGAGCCAATTCCATAAGTATACTTCAATATATTGTCATTACCTCTGATTAAAAACAATGTATCTGAATCATTGTATATTTTTCTAAATTCATCTTCAGCATAGAGTAGTTGATTTTGGTAATTATCAAAAAGATATAATCCAGTGAGCTCTTTCGTATAAAAAAGATGATCGGGAGTAAAACCAAAATTGAGTTCATCCGATTGCCATAGCGTACCCAATTCATTTTCTCCAAAGGTGGTAAAAGAACCGTCTGGTTCTAAAACAGTAGCATTAAAAGCGTTGACCAACCAAATATTATTGGTATAAGGGTTGATGGTGAATTGATTAAACGGCAAGAAATCATGCAGGTTT
>JBNJEH010000054.1:0-22508 GCA_051745635.1 Bacteroidota bacterium | reverse complement strand
GGCAATTGATCTTCCTCACAAGGATGTTTAGAACCAAAAGTGTGATTGGCATCCCGGATCACGATCATTTTCCCTTCTGTCCAGCGACTTAGATTTTCAGAAGCCGTAATCGAAACCGCTTCATCTATATCTCCATGTAAGTGCAATACCGGCTTTTCCAGCTGTTTTGCTTTGGTTTCGATTGATAAATCTTCCTGATGCTGCTCCCAGTCTTCATACATACTGAAGTAATGGGGCATGTCCTGACCTGTACGACCATTTTTGACATAACGCACACCATCCTCTTTCCATTTTTCGAATGCATCACCTTCGGGGAATCGTGCAGGAATAGAATCAATGCCTGACCATGTAACGACCGACTTTATACGGGGATGATGTCCGCTTAAAATGACATCTCCACCGCCGCGACTATGACCGACAAGATGCATGTTAATATTGGGTTCTTCCGTTTGATTCATGATCCATTCCATCGCATTTTCTATATCTCTTAACTCGTAAGAATAACGATTTTGAGCAAAAGCATCCAGATCGGGAAAATCAATCGGATCATCGATGGTTCCACCGTTGTGACTTAAATTCATTTTACAAAATCCGATACCGCGATCGACGAAATACTGTTGCACCAGGTTCCAGCAGCCCCAATCTTTAAACCCTTTGTATCCATGGACAAAAACAACGATATTCTCACATTTCATGTTGTCCGGTATTTCGAGGTCGATTAATGACTCACGACCTTCTGCTCCGCGGTATACGGCGTTATTTAATTTCATATAATTCACATTTATGCTATTCAAAACTACATTTTTTTCAAGAGATGAGTGGTATATCTGTGCATCTTTGCCGCACGAAATTATTTTTGTCTCTTTTGAACATAGGAAAAATAGTATTCCCTGAAAAAGAAAAGCGCTTTATTGAAAACGCTTTGAAGAGAATCACTATTTTTGAAATCATGAAGTACTTTGTTCATCTTATCGTTATTCTGGCACTTTCGAGTGCTTGTGGTGTTCCCATGGGCGATCGCGTAGATGGTAAAAACCTGAGTGTATATTACCTGGAAGGTGTCGAAAAAAAGCGAGCTGTTCAGTTTGCCACGTACTGGCAGGAACGGGGTTTTGCAGGAGATCGCAAACAAACGATTCAGCTGGAGCACGAAAACGGTGAAATACTCGTTAAAATTATCGAGCGGAAAGCATATCAGAATGATGAGCTCTCGATTGAAGCGCAATCCCAACTTCAGGAACTCGCGCGAACACTTGAAAAAAAGATATTTGATCAAAAGACGCGTATTGTCATTACAGACAACACATTTCGTCCCATAGAAAGAAATTAATATGAAAATATCAGGTTCTATTTATTCCGACAAAGAACGTACACTCCAATCGACAATTGTGGATCTGGAGGCGCACCAGGTAGACATGCTGCACGTGGATTGTAACGACGATCCGGCAGTATTTGAAGATATTGCAAAAATAAGAGAATGGTGTTCCATGCCGATTGATTTGCACATCATTACGCGTCAACCGGAGCAATATTTTGAACTCCTGCGCGAACACCCTGTTGAATACGTGACATTTCAATACGAAGAACTCGATCAGCAATTGGAAATTCCATCAGATATTTCAGGAGAGAAAGGCCTGGCGATCATCACACCTACTCCAATCGAGGCTTTTGATGCGTATGCCAACTTTGATTTCATATTGATGATGGCCACAATTCCCGGTCAGAGCGGCGGTGTATTCGATCCCGAAAACTTCAGAAAAATACGCGCTTTCCGCAAAAAATATCCCAATAAAAATGTGCATGTCGATGGCGGTGTGAACGGAGAAGTTTCTTTTATTTTGCGGAATATGGGCGTGCACAGTTCAGTATCCGGTAGTTTTTTATTCAAGGCTGCAAGTGTGGGACAAGCACTGATGGACCTCACCAAAAGGGAAATTGAATCGCGGTTTAAAATCAAAGATTTTATGATTCCACGGGAAGAATGCCCTATTCTGCAACGGAGCCAATTGACACTGGAGAATATCCTCAAGTCGATTGAAGCCGGCGGACTCGGATTTACGATTGTCGAAGATGACAGTCAAATGCATGGAATTATTTCGAACGCCGATATCAGAAAAGCATTGCTCAACAACTTATCCGACATAGAAAACATGGATCCTGTCACCATGATTAACCGTACTCCGGTAACCATAGCTTCAAATGCCACTGTCGACGAGATGTTAAACGAAGTGCGCAGTCAATCATTTCCCGTTACATACTTACCAGTCGTCGATGAGACGCAAAATGCTGCGGGAATTGTTACCTTTGTAAACCTCATAAAAGGAGAAATATGATCTTAAAATTAGCGACAACTGTACCGAAAAACGAAGCTTCAGCCCTGGCTGAACGCGTGAAAGCATTTCACATCACCTATCGGGGAAGTGAATACATGATCACCTCTTCAGCTGTCAAAACGACGCCCGAACTGCTGCAGGGAAAGGTCGACAAAGAATGGGTTTTTCCCAATGATATGCAGCTCGCATCGCGAGAATTTCAGGAAGAAACGCGCACTGTTCGCATTGGTGCTCAGACAATTGGAGGTAATACGCAGCATACCCTTTTGATAGGCGGACCCTGCTCGGTGGAATCGGAGGAACAAATTCAGCAGAGTTCAGCACTACTCAAATCGCTCGGCTTGACGACATTGCGGGGAGGATGCTTTAAACCGCGCACCAGTCCATACAGTTTTCAGGGACTCGGTTTGGAAGGATTGAAATTACTCGCTAAAATGCGGGAAGAACACGGCCTGAACGTCATTACCGAAGTTCGCGATGCCACACAAGTCGATCAGGTCATTGAATACAGTGATGTGGTTCAAATAGGTGCCAAGGCGATGTACGACCAGGGAATCTTGCGCGCTTGTGCCAAAATTAACAAACCCGTTTTACTGAAACGCGGATTTGGTACGACACTCCAAGAATTTGTGCAAGCTGCAGAGTTCATTCTTTCCGGTGGAAATGATCAGGTGATTTTATGTGAGCGCGGCATTCGCACTTTTGAAACGAAAACGCGTTTTACACTGGACCTTTGCGGTGTGGCATATTTGCAGGAACACACGAATCTACCCATTATTTTAGATCCGAGTCATGCACTCGGTTTTCGATACGGGGTAGAAAAACTCGCGAAAGCATGTGTAGCCATGGGGATTGATGGATTGCTAATTGAAACACATCCCGACCCTTCTGTGGCAAAATCGGATGCGGCTCAGCAATTGACGCACGAACAGTTTATTCATCTCAAAGAAAGCATCATTCCTGTTGCAGAAAGTGTTGGTTATAAGATTATTTAATGCAATTACTTGAACAAAATATTAAAGCATATTTTCAACGTGTAGAGCGCGATTACGAAGCATTTTTAACCGCGCAACAAGTGAAAAAAATCGGGGATTTGCCCATTGATAAGATCCAGGCTTTTTGTCAACAGGAAGGATTGGATTTTACAAATTTGTTAACTACTCCGATGTTTATTCAACCGCACAAAGCGCGTAAAATAAAATTGTTAATCCTGGACATTGACGGTGTCATGACTGATGCCGGCATGTTTTTTACCGAAAACGGCGATCAACTTAAAAAATATAATGCGAAAGACGGGATGGCGGTTCGAGCGCTGGCTGACACTCATTACACCGTTGGCATCATTTCTTCAGGGTTTAAACTGAATATGGTCAAGGACCGCGCCGACCTCTTAAAAATAGAACGCGTTTATGTGGGGCGCGAGCCGAAAATCACAGTTTTACAATCCTGGTGTGAGGACATGGACATTTCGTTCGATGAAGTCGGCATTATCGGTGATGATATCAATGATTTGGAGGTGATGAAATCAGTTGGTTTTAGTGCTTGTCCTGCGGACGCGGTCAATGTCGTCAAACAACACGTCGATCTCGTTCTCCAGCAAAATGGCGGGAAAGGATGTGTTCGGGAATTCATCGACTACTATTTACTGGATCAGCCCCTGGGACAATAAATTCGGTTCTGCTCAATTTTAAAGAGAACAATTTTTATACAAGTCCTGGCAGCGCCATAAATTCAAAAGAATTCTTGTGCTGCGCCATCCTCAGTAATGACCTCCTCTTCCCGACCCCCGACCGAAGTGATCGATGAACGAGCATTTTCCGTACATTTCATAAAATTTTAAGTGAAGTTTAACGACTAATTATCAATGCATTTCAAGTGAGTCGAAAAAAAAGTCAAAAAAAACCGTCAATTCCCCTTGCCGGAATCAAATAAGCCTCTATATTTGCACCCGCAAACGCGATAAACACAAACGAAAAACGACGGTTTTTTCAGTCAATCGCAAAGCAAATAATGATTCCCTAGCTCAGTTGGTAGAGCAACGCCCTTTTAAGGCGTGGGTCCTGGGTTCGAGCCCCAGGGGGATCACTAAAAAGCCCCGATTTATCGGGGCTTTTTTGTTATATACCACTAAATATAAAACAAGCCATTTGTAGGCGGTTTTTATATCACATCAAATTCAATTAAAACTAATGGATGGCAAATATTTTGTCACCTATGCTGTCACCAAAAAATCTTCTTTTATCTGGTGACAGAAAACGCTATAGAGAATGTATTTATAATAGTTATAAATCATTTGATATTAACGGTGAGCTCTATGCTGGCCATAGTTCAATTCGCACTACGGAATTTTATGCTAAGGTTGCGGAGAAAAATGTTTGGAGGATATGCGGAATCGTAAATCATAGCTTTTTGGGGGTCTATTAGCAAATTAAGTTTAATAACTTGATAAGAAGAATGATCAATCACGAATGGATAGAATGGAAATCAATTTTTACATCTATGTAATTAGCTCAAAAAATATATAGTACATGTACAATCGTCCCGCACCTCCTTTTTAATAATATTCGGCAGTAAAATATATTTAATGCCGAATCTTACAATTTTTATTATATTTGTAGAAATAGAGTTTATCGAAAATAAGTCATTACATATCGCTCAATTAAAAGAAACCTTTTCTCGAGGGCAAAAGATTACCATTCAAGACATTATTAATTTTTACAAAATCTATGAAGAACAAATAAAACGTTCTACAATAGACAAAAGAATCTATGAACTCACAAAAAAAGGAGTGCTTCACAGAGTTGCGAGAGGTACATACTCCCTTTCAAAAGTAGAGATCAACAAGTTTGCCCCCAACATAGATAGATCATTAAAGAACCTTTTTGGCAAGGTTCGAAATCATTTTCCATATATTGACACCTGCTTGTGGACCACAAAATGGCTGAGTGAATTTATGTTACATCAACCGGGAAAATACTATACAATATTAGAAGTTGAGAGAGATGCAATGGTAGTTGTATTTCACGAGTTGAGGAATCAAGGGAAGGAAGTATTTCTCGACCCTTCTGAAGAAATGCTGAACAACTATGTAATCAATGCAAAAAAAACCATCATTATTTCAAAGTTGACCACTGAAGCACCAACGGAAAAAATCGATGCCGTCGTCACAACATCAATTGAAAAAATGTTAGTTGACATATATTGTGATCCTGATTTGTATTCAGCATATCAAGGTGCAGAAATGAAACGTATATATCGTTCTGCCTTTGAAAAATACCGGATAAATGAACCAAAAATGTTGCGATATGCCAATAGAAGAGCCAAAAAGACAGAGATTGAGGAATTAATTCATAAGACGAAAGAATAGCAGTAATTCAACTTTATTGCCGAATCATACAAATATGATACATACAGATTCACTTAAGCTATATTGGATAAATGAAACTGCCAAGAAGCACAGGTCCGATCCAATATTAGTAGAAAAAGTAGTGCGCGCACTATATCTTTTAGAACAACTTCAAAAAAGCAATCTTGAGTTTATATTCAAAGGAGGAACGGCACTTATGCTATTACTTCCAGAACCAAAAAGGTTTTCTATTGAATAGATATAATCATTTCAGAAAAACCGAAAAATAGTGAAAGCATTTTCGACAACAGCATTCAAAACTCAGATTTTTTAGAATACAAAGAAGATCAAAGAGAAGTGAATTCGGATATAGAGAAATCACACTATAAATTTTATTACAAACCAGTAACAAACACTAGAGCAGAGGCAGAATACATCTTACTCGATATTCTCTATGAGGACAGCCACTACGGAGAACATACAACTCAGATTGAGATTGAATCTCCTTTTATAAAAACAGAAGGTAAAAACACACTGGTAGCTGTGCCAATGACAGAAGCAATCTTAGGAGATAAATTAACTGCATTTGCCCCAAATACAACAGGAGTACCTTATAACCGTGAAAAAGAATTAGAGATCATAAAGCAGTTATTTGACATAGGCCATTTGTTTGACATGATCAAGAACGTAAATACAGTTTCAGCCATCTTCAACCAGTTTGCCAAAACCGAATTATCATACCGAAAACTCAATGATACTCCCAAAGAGGTCTTAGATGACATCCTGAAAACAGCAATGGTAATCGCAACAAGAGGCAAAGCAGGAAACGGAAATTTTGATGAACTTCAAAGAGGCATCCAAAACATCAAAAACTACATCTTCTCCGAAAACTTCCACATTGAAAACGCGATGATACCAGCAGCAAAAGCAGCATATCTTTCTACCGTTATCCAAACAGAGATCAAAGATATACAACACTTCAGCAACCCATTAGAAATCGCCAACTGGACAATAGAACAACCCTTCGAAACGCGATTAAATAAACTAAAGAAAACGAGTCCGGAGGCGTTTTTTTATTGGTATAAAGTTTATGAACTTGTAAATAAAAATGACAAATGGAAATAAAATTGGTCTACAATCAAAAGAAAAGATAAAAGACATCAGATATTTTGCTTCGAATACCAACAAATGAAAAAAGTGCTGAATTCTCTTCTCATCGATATGTAAATGAAAAATGCTGCGATGCCAAATCTCGCAGAATAAAAAACCAAGTAAAATATGCGGTTCACCTTTCTATATTTTGAAAATGTATGTATTTCATTATTAGATCTATTACCAAAAAATCAATGATTGTTCCGACCTCAAATTTGATTATTGACAGTTGAACAATATTTTGATCTGTTTGTCGTTACAAGCCCCGCGAAAATAGCTAAATTTGCACCGATAAGTGGAAAGTGAAAACAATGGTCAAATTCTTTAAACGTAAAAAGAAGTACAAAGGAGATTCTGAAAAGAAAAAACCGACACGATTAGCAATACAGCCGTTTGAGTATCATCCCAAAATTATAATAGCCTGGGCCAAGGCGATTGAAGGCAATACCGATTTACTCGAATATTTGCTCAACAATGGTTACGAGGAGTTGGTGATGGCCGCACACGCGATTAAACTCAAAGACAAGGCGAGAAATTGGCTCATGGAAAATGGTTATCCGCACCTAATGGCAATGATTAATGCTGCAGAAGGAAACCAACAGGCTTTGCGGTGGCTCAATAAAAATGACTTTAAACTGTTTTACAACATGGCGATAGCTATCGACGGGGAAAAAGAAGGATTTATATGGATCAACCGGCATGCAACACAAGATTTGTTTTTACTCACCAAATGTATCAAAAAGGTCAAAGACGAAATTGAAGAAGATCATAATGATGTTCACAAAAGAAGTATTGAATAATGAAAAACAATGAAGTCGTTAAAGCAGGTATAGATGCGCTGCGCGAAGGAAAAGTCATCCTTTACCCCACAGACACTATATGGGGAATCGGTTGCGACGCCGCTGATGTGGATGCTATAGAACGCATCTATCAAATCAAACGGCGTCCGACAACAAAATCATTCATCGTACTCGTGGACTCTGTCGCCATGCTCGAACGCTATGTCAGGGAGATTCCCGATGTCTGCTACGACCTGATTGATTATGCCGAACGACCGCTGACGATTATCTACGACACGCCATTTAACCTTCCGCAGGAATTGTTCGCCGATGATGGCTCCCTCGGTATACGGGTGACGAATGATCCAATTAGTCAGCAATTGATTCGCGGGTTGCGTAGACCCATTGTTTCCACAAGCGCCAACACTTCCGGACAACCCTCTCCCGATAGTTTTTCAGCGATCGAGTCAGCGGTTACTGAAAATGTCGACTTCATACTCGAAGAGCGCATTCACGAAACCATGACCCACCCTTCATCCATTATAAAAATTGATGCGAACCAACGCGTTGAAGTAATACGATAACATGATAGCATTTGACGATTTAAAACTTCCGAAAGCACTTTTAGCTGCACTCGAAGAACAGCAGATCAACACTCCGACTGCCATTCAGCACAAGGCGATTCCTTCTATCCTCAGCGGTCGAGACGTGATTGGCATCGCTCAAACGGGTACGGGTAAAACATTGACGTACCTCCTGCCCCTTATTCGGGAGCTAAAATACAGTGAACAGCGTGCACCGCGCGCACTCATACTCGTACCTACGCGCGAACTTGCAACGCAGGTCGCCTCGGAGATTGAACGGCTGACTTCGCGCATGTTCACCCGTGTATTGGCCGTTTACGGCGGTACAAATATGAATACACAAAAAAAAGCGGTACACGAAGGTTGCGACATATTAGTCGGTACGCCGGGTCGGGTTTACGACTTGGGTATGACGCGTATATTGCGCTTCAATTCCATCAAAAAACTGGTCATTGACGAATGCGACGAAATGTTGAACCTCGGTTTTCGTCCCCAAATTGAACGAATTCTCGAACAACTTCCTTCGAAACGGCAAAATTTACTCTTTTCAGCAACGATCACGGAAGACGTTAAAATACTCGCCCAAAAGTATTTTGCCCATCCCGAAATGATCGAAGCCGCCCCAACGGGGACTCCTCTCGAACAAATACGGCAGGTGGCCTATGCAGCGACGAATTTTTTGACGAAATACAATTATTTACATTATTTTTTCGAACAGCACCGAGATGCCCGTGTTTTTGTCTTTACCCGATCCAAACGTTACGCCGATCTTGTTTTTGAGAAGCTGAATCAGGACTTTCCCGAACGATTTGGCGTGATCCACAGTAATAAATCGCAAAATTACCGGTTGAGAATGGTTGCCGATTTCAAAAGTGAGAACCTTCAGGGACTTGTTGCCACTGATTTGGTTGCGCGTGGAATTGATATCGAAGATGTAACCCATGTCATCAATTTTGATATACCTGAAGAACCCGAAGGCTACATGCACCGCATTGGAAGAACGGGGCGAAAAAATAAGGAAGGAACCACTATCTCTCTTGTACAAGATGACCAGCGCGATCTATTCTCGAGCATTGAACAGTACATGCGTCAAACGGTTCCTGTTGAGGATCTTCCGGCATCGGTGGAGCAAACGACGCAACTCATCCCGGACGAGGAAGCTCCGAGTATCCACGATGCTCCGACCGTGAACCCCGAACAGCACATCATCGGAGAAGGTGAAAAAAATGCTGCGCCGAAAAACGAAAAAAAGAAAGTCAACTATCGACCACACGAAAAAGTAAAGCGGAAAAAATTTAAAAGAAAGACCAAACGAAATAAAAGTTGAGAATCGATTAGCAGCCCCCGCGTTTATTTTTTCTGCGCTATTGAATTTGCGTGAAAATCCTTGTATTTTTGCACCCATGTCAACGCTTTTATTTGTCATACTGTCGAGTTTTCTTTTTGGCTTGCTTTTATTCGCTATAGGTCAAAAGTCATTTCGTCGTATGACGTGGTTTGCCTCCCTGCTCCCGCTGAGTTTATTCTTCTATTTTCTGAGTTACTTACCGGGAACGAGTGCAGGTCAAGTGTTTGACTCCACGGTTCAATGGGTTCCTTCACTTCAAATCAATTTTGATTTTCGCATCGACGGACTTGCAACGCTCTTCACCTTGTTGATCACCGGCATTGGCAGTATAGTGTTCATCTATACGATCAAATATTTGAAAGGACATCCCCATTTATTGCGCTTTTACGCCTATCTGAGCATTTTTATGGGGTCGATGCTGGGGCTGGTGACCGCTAACAATCTAATTACCCTGTTCATTTTTTGGGAATTAACGAGCATCAGTTCCTTTTTCCTGATCGGATTCAACAATACGGATCGGTCATCCCGAAAATCTGCCATCACAGCGCTTGGAATCACTGGTCTGGGTGGGTTGTCACTCCTGGCTTTTGGTGTTTTGCTCGGAACCTTAACGGGAACCTACACCATCTCTGAAATGCTGCAACACCCCGATGTGTTTTCAGACCATCCCTACTCCGTCTACCTGCTCATTTTTTTATTCCTCGCAGCGTTTACAAAATCTGCTCAATTTCCTTTTCATTTCTGGCTACCGGGAGCCATGAAAGCACCTACTCCCGTGTCTACCTATCTGCATTCGGCAACGATGGTAAAAGCGGGGATCTATCTTTTATTGCGTTTCTCGCCCCATTTTTCAGCCAATGAGTACTTTCATCTCACGCTCTTGATTTTCGGTGGAGTTACCATGCTCTATGCAGGATTTCATACGTTATTCAGGACTGATTTAAAAGGGATTTTAGCCTATTCCACGATCGGTGCGCTGGGCATTATCGTTTTTTTACTGGGCATTGGAACCGCTACTTCGATTACAGCCGCCATTGTTTTCATTATTGTTCACGCGCTCTACAAAGCTTCGTTATTCCTGGTGACGGGCACTATTGATCATCAAACAGGAACGCGGGATATCACAAAACTCGGCGGATTGCGCAAGTTCTTGCTTCCCTTATCGATAGCAGGTTTGTTGGCAGCCATTTCCAGTGCAGGCATTCCGCCGAGTGTCGGGTTTCTAGGTAAAGATCTCATTTACGAATCGACGCTGCACAGTTCGTATGCAGGTTTGCTGACCACCATTGCTGTCATCACGAACATTTTTATGGTTTTCGCCGGGTTTGCAGTGGGATGGAAACCATTCGCAGGTAAGGTTCCCGCGGCGATTGAAACGGTAAAAAAACCACATTTTATTATGTGGCTATCACCTTTGATTTTGGCGGTGACGGGTATTATTTTTGGCGTTTTTCCAGGTATTATTGATCATCTTTTTGTGAGTAGCATCACTGATCAATTATCTTCAGGAACGGCGCCTCACTTGAAACTATGGCATGGATTTACCTTTATTCTGCTGCTCAGCGCCATCACGATTGCAGGCGGACTGATGATTTACAAGTTCTGGACGATCTCCCATAAAAAAGAGCGCTCCATGCACCGGCTGGAGGATTTTTCTCCAAAAAGTATCGTATTGCAAACGGCCAGCTACTTTGAAGCATTTGCTTATTTCCTGACGCGAGTGTTTCAAAATGGTTATTTGAGGCGATATGTGATGATTCTTCTCGTATTGCTGACCATCGTATTCGGCGTTCACATTTTTATTAATCCCCGCATTTTTTTAAGTCTAAAAGAAATAAGAGGACTGGAAATCAGCGAGATTGTCGTCTGCCTCATCATGTTGTTGTCCATCCTCTATACAGTATTTACGAAATCGCGGCTGTCCGCTATTGCCGGAATGGGTGTGCTGGGCTATTCGATGTGTTTTATATTTCTCTTTTACAGCGCTCCGGACCTCGCGATGACGCAATTTTCAATTGACACATTGACGGTTATCCTCTTTGTTCTCGTGCTCTACCGGCTCCCCAAATATTTAAAACTTTCAAATTCCACAAACCGCGTTCGCGACGGGATCATAGCGACATCATTCGGTACTTTTCTCGCATTTACGATCATTGAAATCATGAATGAGACGCCATTAAAAACGACGACAGCTTATTATGCAGAGAATGCCTATGAGTTGGCTAAAGGAAAAAATATCGTTAATGTCATCCTCGTCGATTTCAGAGGGTTTGATACGATGATTGAAATAACAGTGCTGTCTATTGCGGCGATCGGCGTTTTTGCATTACTGAAATTGTATTTAAAAAAACACGAAAAATAAACTATGAAAAGTATCATTTTAACGACGGCATCGCGTACTTTGTTACCGCTACTCATATTGTTCTCCGTATTTGTACTATTGCGGGGACATTATTTGCCTGGTGGTGGCTTTATTGGTGGTTTAATTGCCTCCATTGCTTTTATTTTGCACGCTTTTGCCAACGGACTCAAAAAATCGCGCTATTTACTGCGCATTCACCCGGGATTTCTTATTCCGACAGGACTATTGTTAGCTCTTGGAAGTGCGATGGTTCCCATTATTTTTGAGGGATTACCCATGATGACCGGCGTCTGGTATCCCGAAGCGCTGCCCGTAATTGGAAAAGTGGGAAGTGCGCTGTTTTTCGATACCGGCGTTTATTTCGTCGTCATCGGCGTGTGTCTCACTATTATTTTCACCATTTCAGAACAAGCATAAAAGATGGAAATACTACTCGCTATAATGACTGGAATTTTGTACGCTGCCGGTATATACCTCATACTGCGGCGCAGCCTGGTGAAACTGATCATCGGTATTGTGTTGCTGGGCAATGGCGTGAATTTACTTATTTTCCTCATGGGAGGCATTGTCAAAGGGAAACCGCCCATTATACCAGAAGACAGTCATCATATTGAAGGTATTTTCGCGGACCCCGTCCCTCAGGCACTCATTTTGACGGCAATTGTAATTAGTTTTGGATTGCAGTCATTTGCAATCGTACTCATCAAGCGGGCCTACAAAGTTTTGCAAACGGATGATATAGACGCCATGAATAAAACGGATGACATCGAATGATTGAAAACTTGAGCATATTCCCCATATTAGGACAAGCCATTGTTGCCGTCATTCTGCTTTTCTTCTGGAGAAAGCCGGATTGGCAACGTGTGCTAAGTATTTTCGGTAGTTCGGTCAATTTATTTATTGCTGCAGCGCTCTTTTATTACGTGTATCAAGAAGGCACCCAAATCACGCAGTTGGGAAACTGGGAAGCTCCATTTGGCATTACCATGGTAGCCGATTTACTGGCTGTATCCCTCGTTTTACTCACTAATATCGTCGGATTCGTACTCTCGATTTACTCCAACGCCAACATGGTCTCTGCGCGGGTAAAATTCGGATATTATGCGATGTTTCACTTTCTAATCATGGGCTTGTGCGGCGCATTCCTGACCGGTGACATCTTTAATTTATACGTGTGGTTCGAGGTGATCATCATCTCTTCATTTGTATTGTTGACGATTGGTGGAAGAAAAATCCAAATCGAAGGAGCCGTCAAATACTTTACACTGAACATGCTGTCCTCCATTGTTTTTCTGACGGGAATCGCCATGCTCTACGGTGTTACAGGTACGCTGAACATGGCAGAATTGGGGCGCGTGATTCCCACGATTGAAAACACGGGAATTGTCGACACGATTAGTCTCATATTTTTTATCGGTTTCGGGGTGAAGGCGGGCGTCTTCCCGCTCTATTTCTGGTTACCAGCCTCCTATCACACACCCCCTGCGGCGGTTTCTGCACTTTTTGGCGGCCTGTTGACCAAGGTCGGGGTCTACGCTATGTTGCGCACGTTTACCTTAATTTTCCCGTTGAGCGATATGAACCAAATGATTCTCGCCATCATAGCGATATTCACGATATTTTTTGGGGGAATCGGCGCACTAGTGCAAAAAGATGTATTGCGCGTTTTTTCGTACCTCATTATCTGTCATATTGGTTTTATGGTGGGTGGTTTGAGCCTATTCACTGAGGTAGCACTGATCGGGGCCGTATTCTACATGTTCCACGATATTATCGTCAAGACGACTTTATTTATGATGGGGGGCGTATTTTTCAGAATATTTGGCAACACCAAATTGTACAACATGGGCGGTCTGATGAATGAATATCCGCGATTGTCATTATTATTTGCAATACCATTATTTGCATTAGTAGGAATTCCACCACTCTCTGGTTTTTGGCCAAAGATTTCACTGTTCGGGGCGAGTTACGAAACAGGGAATATCGTCATGCTGGTCGCTTTCATTTTTGCAAGTTTGATTACACTTATCATTATAGCGAAAGTATGGAATAACACCTTCGCGAAAGATAAACTAGAAACGGCTAAGTTGAAAAAACTGAAGTATTTCGATCAATTCGATCAACGCGAAAAAACGGCAATGATTCTTCCGATAGCGATACTTATTGGCGTTACACTCTACTACAGTTTCTTTTCAGAGCACATTCAAATAGTTGCGGAACGCATCGGTCATGACCTCATGCATCCAGAGCGCTATATTGAAGCCGTATTTCCATCAAAAACCGGTGAATTATGAAAGTACAATTCCTGCTAAATATCATGTTGACGATCGTCTGGGTATTCTTGACGGGCAGTCTGGCGACGGTTAACTTTATTTTTGGCTTTTTGCTCAGTTTTCTGGTTTTGTGGATAGTCAGCAGGAACGAACGCAGCCAAAAATACTACCGCATTGCACCGCGTCTCGTTGGTTTTTTATTTTACTTCCTGTACGCCCTGATTAAGGCAAATATTCAGGTGGCAGCAGACGTGGTCACCCCCAAGTTTTATATGACTCCCGGCATCGTCCGTTATCCGCTAGAGGCAGAGACAAACCTCGAAATCACGTTTTTGGCAAATGTCATATCGCTCACACCCGGAACTTTGAGCCTCGATGTTTCAGAAGACCGGAAAGTATTGTATATTCATGCGATGTATGTAGAAGATAAGGAAGCTTTTATAGCAGATATTAAACAAGGATTTGAAAAACGCATATTGAATATTCTGCGATGACGATAAACGATTTTTTGATATATATCATTCTCCCGGTGCTGAGCATATCTATTCTGCTCGTATTTATTCGGTTTCTGATGGGGCCTACACTCTCAGACCGCGTTGTGGCATTGGATCTATTGATTACAATCGGAATTGCAACAATTGCTGTTTACGCGATGATTTCTGATCAATCCGCATTTCTCGACATCGCCATGATCTTTGCGCTGATCGCCTTTCTGGGTACGGTTGCCTTTTCTTATTACCTTGAAAAACGAAAGAAAAATGACTGATATTATAATCATTAGCCTGATTTCCATTGGTACGCTGTTCATCTTATTAGCAGCTATCGGTATTCTGCGCATGCCCGATTTGTTTTTGCGCATTTCAGTAACCACCAAAGCAGCAACACTCGGTGTGGGCATGATTTTAACCGGTATGGCCGTTCATTTTGGTGAAACCTCAATCACGACCAGAGCCGTCGCTATTATACTTTTTTTATTGCTTACCGCGCCTATTGGGGCTCATCTAATTGGTCGTGCTTCTTACTTTGTAGGCGTGCCACTCTGGAAAAAATCGTTGATGGATGATTTAAAAGGACAGTACAATACAAAAACGCACGAACTTTCGAGTGAAGAGGAGGATGAGCAAGAGTATTGAGTATAGAGCAAGAGGAGCAAGAGCAAGAGTTTTGAGCAAGAGTTTTGAGCAAGAGCGGAGAGTTTAGAGCAGTGAGCAGTGAGGAGGGCGTATTGAGTTTCGAGTAGGGATTGACAAAGTGAAACCCGATTTATTCCAGTAGGAAACGCACCGCCTCTTCGAGTAACAGTTGGTGTTGATCGTCTAAATCTATTGTGTTCCCATCAAAAGGAAGATCAGATTTGTAAAGCGGTAATTGTGTTTTTACCTGCGCTTTTAATGTTTGCAAAGTGTACAGTAGTGATTTCATGGCATGTTCTCCACGCGGTGGTTTCGGAGCGTAGGTGATGGCCAGAACCGGTTTTTGATTAAATTCACCAGAAGCAGTGCACCACTCCAACATATTTTTAAGAACTGCAGGGATGTTATGGGAATATTCTGGAGTTGAAATGATTACAGCATCGGCATTTTCGATGATTTCCTTGAACTCGAGTACACTGCGCGGCTGGTCCGACTCTAAATCCTCCGGGCGAAATAAAGGCCATTGGCGTAACTGATTGTATACAACCATACCTTCATCTGGGGCAAAACGTTCTTTGATTACATTGAGCAAGGCTTCATTTCCGCTATTTTTCGATGCGGAACCTACAATTCCAACAATTCTCATACACTCCTGTTTTATATGAGCGAAGATAAAAATAATGATCGGAGGAATTCGATATTTTTGGCAATCATCTATATGCTAATAGCTTGTAAAATAATCCATCTCTCAGAACATTGTAATTTTGAAACTTCATTTTTTTATCCTAAATTGGCATCGGGAATACAGTAGTTTAGAGCTTATGAAGCCTGAACAACTGCTTAAATTAATGTATGAAAAAGCGTAAGATTTTATTAGTAGAAGACAATGAAGGTGATGTTCTTCTAACACGCGAGGCATTTGAGGAGATTAATCCTCATGCCTTGCTTTATGTTGTCACCGACGGGAGGTCAGCTGTCGATTATCTTGAAAATTGTATTCAGGAGAAAAGCGAATTGCCGGAACTGATATTACTCGATATTAATCTGCCCAGAATGGATGGTCATGAAGTGCTCAGTGTCATCAAAAATTCGAAATTAATGCGGAATATCCCCGTTATCATGCTCACGACATCTTCTTCAGAAAATGACGTGGACAAGGCCTACTCCAACTTTGCAAATTGTTACATCACCAAACCGCATGATGTAAATGATTTTTTTGAAGTGATTGGTCACATTGATGATTTCTGGTTTAAAATGGCGCGACTTAACAATACATAGAAGTGGAGAATAAAATAGAAATACTGCTCGTCGACGATAATCCTGCTGATCTTTTTTACATCAAAGAAGTCATTCAGGACGACACGAACATCGACGCAGTTTTTCACGAGGCAAAAACGCTTCACGAGGCCAGAGAAAAGATTGATCAGGAATCCGTGGATGTCGTACTTCTCGATTTATTTTTGCCAGATGCCGATGGTATTGATACATTTCACAAAATCATGAAAGATGATGCCCACTATGGGATCATCGTGTTGTCTGGACTCAACGATGAAGAAACAGCTCTGCAAACAGTTCAGGCCGGTGCTCAAGATTTCTTAACCAAAGGTGAATTCGATGGTAAACTGTTGGAAAAAACCATTATTTACAGTATTGAAAGGAAGCGCAATGAACGGTTGATCAAACAGTCCAATGAAAAATATAAACAATTGTTTGATCTCTCTCCGCTCCCATTATTTATTATACAGTCCGATAACAAGCAAATCATCCAGAGCAACAAACAGGCGCAAAAAACATTTGGCTATGATGAGGCAACCTTCAGTACGCTCAACCTGAATCAACTGATCGTCCACGATTCCAATAATTACGAAGCAAGAAATCAGTATACGCGTGCCAACAAGAGTGATGGTACACAAATCTTTGTCTCGATTTACACCGAAGACCTGGAACTGAACGGAACTAAATGCCAACTCATTCAACTCGAAGACATTACCGATCGTGTCAATTTTGAGCGCAACCGATTAGAAATTATCAATAGCATTCAGGATAACGAACGGCGGAATTTCGCGATGGAGCTACACGATGGACTGGCTCAGGAACTCGTGCTGATGAATATCTACATGCAGCAAATCAAGGAGAAGTGTGAAGCCGTTCCTGAAATTGATCAGATTCAAAGTATTTTGAGCGATGCCATGATCCATACGCGCAGATTAACCTATAACATTGCTCCTCCCCTGTTGGAAGAAGGTTTTTTTAAAGGGTTATCGGTTTTATTCGAGCGCTTCGACAATGTCAATGAAATGCACATTTACATGGAAAATCGTGCTCCTGAAACGTTGAACACCGATGAAATTGACGAAGATTCAGGCTACAATGCATTTCGCATCATCCAGGAATTTTTAAACAATTCGATCAAGCATTCCAGTGCAAAAAATATTAAAGGTTCGGTTGAACGACACGCAACGAAATACGTGATCATTATTGAAGATGACGGCGTCGGCTACGACCAGGAAAAAGTTTCTCAACACGGTATGGGCACGTCAAATATGTTCAAACGCTCCGAAATATTCGACTTTAAAGTCGATATTACTTCAGAAAACGGAAAGGGAACGTCACTTCGTTTAGAAATTCCAATTCAAAGCGGATTCTAAAAATTGAATTTCATCAAAATTTTTAGTTATCACCTCAAGATACACACGCTAAGTTATAGCTGAATTTAAAGATTCTGTTTACATTCGTGGAAAAACGGAGCTATGAAATTTTTTATTGATACAGCAAATTTAGATGAAATTAAGGAAGCCAATGATTTGGGTATTTTGGATGGCGTGACAACCAATCCCTCGCTCATGGCAAAAGAAAATATTACGGGGAAACAAAACATCACGAAACATTACCGCGACATCTGTCATGAGGTAAACGGACCAGTCAGTGCAGAGGTCATCGCGACGGATTACAAAGGCATCATTGAAGAAGGTGAAGCGTTAGCCGATTTACACCACAACATCGTGGTAAAAGTTCCGATGATACCAGACGGTGTTAAAGCGATCCGCCACTTCTCCGACAACGGAATCCGAACCAATTGCACACTCATTTTTTCGGCTGGACAGGCTTTATTAGCGGCAAAAGCCGGCGCCACATACGTTTCTCCATTTATCGGAAGACTCGACGATATTTCGGCTGACGGTATTGCGTTGATTGCTCAAATGCGCCGAATATTTGATAATTATGCTTTTGATACGGAAATACTCGCCGCTTCTGTGCGTCATCCCATGCATATTATCGAATGTGCAGAATTAGGTGCCGATGTCATGACAGGACCGTTAAAAGCTATTCTTCAACTTACGCAACATCCATTAACCGATAAAGGACTGGAACAATTTCTCGCCGATTACAACAAAGGGAATCAATAGATTATCAGGAACAATCATAAAAAAAAGCGAGGCATTCAACCTCGCTTTTTCTTTGCGTCACTGTTCTGAATTACTTCAATTCAATACGCTTCACCGTTTTCTTTTGAGCTTCAGGCTTTGGAATATTGATTTCGACCACTCCATTGTTGCAGGTAGCTTCTATTTTTTCGACATCTGTCTCTTTTGGAAGCGTGAATGTGCGTTTAAAAGTGCCATACTTGAATTCCCGTCGCGTGTAACGATCCTTTTCTTCTTCTATTTGATCGTTCATTTCAGCTTCAACCGTTAATCGGTCTCCATCAATATGCAGTTGTAAATCTTCCTTTTTAAATCCCGGAACCGCCATTTCAATGACAAATTCGTTTTTGTTCTCCTTGACATTGACCGCTACATTTGTCAACTGCTCCATTTCCGGAGATCCAAAAAAATCGCGTTCTACATCGCTAAAAAAAGACGGTAATACTCGATTGTTTTTTCTTATAATTTCCATAGCTTTTGTTTTTTTAGTTTTTAAATTCACTATGAATCGAGCAAATTAAGTTCCAAATGCTAATAATCTGATATTTTGACAGTTACAAGTATAAAAAAACCAATATTAAACGACTTTTTGTCATACTTATTGATTTTTAGGTGTCATTTTGTCGCTTTTGGTTGATAATAAGTACAACCCGATGAAACACAGCAGACCATTTACCCCGAGAATTTCATGACCCGATTGATAGCCATTGAACCATTCGGATTCATAGGTTTTGTAGATAAATATCACAACGGGAACGATGATACAGACATACCAGGTCAGGCGATCTTTTACGCATCGTTTCGTCAGAATTCCAAAGAAAAAGAGTCCGAGCAATGGACCATAGGTGTATCCAGCAATCGCAAAAAGGGTGTTGATCACATCCCGTTCTTTAAAGGCATTCACCAGCAAAATAACGATAAGGAGTAAAAACGTCATTCCTATATGGATCCATTTGCGGGTTCGTTCAGCTTTCTGTTTATCTTTCCACTCGTTGACTTTGAGGAAATCCACACTCGTTGAAGTCGTAAGGGCGGTAAGCGCAGAATCTGCAGAACTGTATGCGGCGGCCACTAAACCGAGTAAAAACGTAATCCCGATAAAACTTCCGAGTCCGCCCTGCAGTGCCACCATTGGAAAGATGCGGTCGGCTTGTTTATCCGGCTCCATTTTCATCAACGCCTCGCTGATTTCGGGGTGTTGTTGCGCATACATGACCAAAAATGCACCGAGCATCAGGAAAGCGAAATTCACACCAAACAAAATCACAGAGAACCAAATCATGTTCTTTTTCGATTCTCCTGCATTTCTACAAGAGAGGTTTTTCTGCATCATGTCCTGATCCAAGCCAGTCATTCCCAGGGTTATGAACAAACCTCCCAAAATACCTTTGATAAAGAAATTGCTGTCGTTAATTGCGTCAGTTACAAACCAGTTGGTCATCCCCATTTCACGCAATCCAGAAGCCGTATCGCCCCATCCCAGTTGTCCACCCAGAAGGTAAACACTCACCCCGAGTGCCAGCAACATAAAGAATGTTTGAAGTGTATCGGTCCACACGATAGTCTTAATTCCACCACGAAACGTATATACGTAGATCAGCGCCAGCGTAAGGATAACAGAAAACTCAAATGACACGCCGTAATGCCGCAACACAAAAAAGTCCAGAATATCAGCCACTAAAAACAGGCGCACACTGGCTCCGAGAATTCGGGACAGGAGAAAGAAGAATGCGCCAACTTTGTGCGTTCGGCCACCGTAGCGCTCTCCGAGATAAGCATAAATAGAAGTCAGGTTCATGCGATAATACAGCGGAATAAGTACAAAAGCTATGATGGCATAACCAATCATGTAGCCGATGACCATCTGCATGTATGAAAACCCGCTGGATTCGACTTGTCCCGGCAAGGAAATAAAGGTGACACCCGAAAGCGACGCCCCGATCATTCCAAAACTCACCAAATACCACTTTGAAGAGCGGTTCCCGGTGAAAAAAGTATCATTTTGTGCACCGACAGACGTCAATCGTGAAATAATCAGCAACACGATAAAATAACCGATAATAACAGAAAGAATAAAAGCACCGCTCATGACATATTATTTGAGACAAAAATAATCACGAATGTCGGTATTTCTCAGGAAATGAAGGCAGTTTTAACTTAAAAGCGAAAAATCAATGCGATTATGCTCCAATGACGCGTTTTAATTCGTTGATCGTATTCTCCCAATACAATTGATTTTCTTCGAGTTCATCTTCTTCCGCAAAACTCGTTAAATTGAGCACGACAGCTTTGGTCATGGGATCGACTTCAAAATGAATTTCGAGGTATGTATCTTCACCTTCTTCCTCGTCTTCTAACCAGCGCAACTTGATAAATTGATTGGCTTTTTTGCTCAGAAGACGTGCTTTTTCTTCACTTCCATCCCAGTAAAAGGTGTAGATATCGTCTTTGACGTCGACATCATCTGAAAACCACTCGCTCAAACCACTAGGCGTCATAACCATGGAGTTCAACACTTTCGATGAAGTTTTTAACAAATATTCCTGTTCAAATTTAACTTTTTCAGACATGTCCCCTAAATATTTCTATCTTCGCAAAGATTATTTCTGCAATATACAAAAACTTTTAGATGGCGCTTATACATTCTTTTGAAAAATCCGGCAATTTACTCTTTCAGTACCGGGGGCAGATTCCTGTAATTCTATTTATTCTGGCAGTACCGGTGATTTACGCTACGAATTATGAGTTGTTGACGACACATGAGATCTATTACTGGATACTAATGGGATTGAGTATCGCGCTGTCACTAACCGGGCAAATCATACGCGCCATAGCCATCGGAACGGCGAGTAAAAATACATCGGGCAGAAATACCAAAGAACAAGTCGCGGAAGCACTAAATACAAAAGGCATTTATTCAACGATGCGCCACCCACTCTACGTCGGCAATTACTTCATGTGGATTGGCATTGTCGTATTTACTGGAAATATTTGGTTTATTGTTCTCGTATCGCTCGCTTTTTGGCTTTATTATGAGCGCATCATGTTTGCAGAAGAACGTTTTCTGGAACGCAAATTTGGGGATGACTACCTGGACTGGAGCCAAAAAGTACCTGCCTTCCTGCCGTCTTTTAAAAATTACGAAAAGACGGCCATTCCCTTCTCCATGAAAACAATTTTACGAAGGGAGTACAGCGGCATTACCGCCACGATCATCGGTTTTTTATTTGTAGAGGTTCTTCGAAACTTTTTTGACAATTACACCCTGAATTTCCAATGGTCTTACGTTATCGTTTTTGCCGTAGCTTTGTTTATTTCATTGTTTTTAAGAACATTAAAGCACCACACAAAAATTTTGTTTGAGGAAGACCGGTCTTAATATTTGAAATTAAAAAAAAGCTGTTATATTTGCACCCGCTAACAAATTAACCCCTAAACGACCTGGCGTGGTAGCTCAGTTGGTTAGAGCGCAGGATTCATAACCCTGAGGTCGGGAGTTCAAATCTCCCCCACGCTACTTTTTTTAAACCACTAAAATTGAAGTTTTATGAAAGCTTTTTCAAAAATCGCGATATCCTTATCTAATTTAAAAAGTATAACCCTGAGGCCGGGAGCCCTGACGAAAAGCTGTTTGTCCTTTCACTTTTGTCAGGATGCTGATCGAAGCATCAGCATTCAAATCTCCCCCACGCTACTTTTTTTAAACCACTAAAATTGAAGTTTTATGAAAGCTTTTTCAAAAATCGCGATATCCTTATCTAATTTAAAAAGTA
>JBNJEH010000053.1:0-22841 GCA_051745635.1 Bacteroidota bacterium | reverse complement strand
TGCGATAAGGATAAACGCGCTTCAAAACGACTGATGCGCCCGGGAACCTGGAAAATTGTAGAACTTTCTGTCGATGGAGCGCAGCTCTCTCCGCGCCCCGACTGGCAGATTGACAATTGTGAGATTTACGAAGAAGTCTGCACAGCCACCTGGGATTTGGCGGGAGACGAAAGCCGATTCAACTGGCAGTTCAACGATGATGCTGAGCGCTTCACGATTTCCAGAATGGTGGATACAGCCGACTGTGAGGATTTTCACACCGCAGAAGTAGAGCAGCAAACGTACCGTTTTAGTGGCGACTATAAAGTACTCACCAGCAAACGAAAATTAAAGAAGTTGGAAAGTTACAGCACGTATGGATATCCCAACCAAAAGGTGATGATCCGGTTGGAGTGGGAGTGAAGAAGGGAAGCCTGTTTGTGGAATGGTACACCAAAAAATATTTTTCGGATTGGAGAAAGCTCGCCGATCAAAACAGCGCGTGAAATTTTGTAAGGTTGTTTTTTTATATTAGAATTGTTCTGGCATTAATATTAACGCACCGCTGTTTAACGATTACCTTGCTTAGGCAGCCTGAATAAAAAGAGTTTTAGCTTGAACAACACCATAAAAGCACCGTTTTTGACCTGTGTAGGTATAATAGTTACCTTGTTTGCCTGCAAAAAGGAACAACCACAATTAAACAATGAGTCAAAAGACCCGTGTGATTGTGCCAGTGAGGTGAGCGCGGATTTTGATATCCTGGAAAGACATGGATTTGGTGGTGGAAACGGACCTTTAATAGTAACAGATAATGTCTTTGGAAGAAGTGGAAAAGAAGTTCGTTTTCGAGCAAAAGAAGAAGAAGCGGAGTACACTTGGTATATCGGAGCAGATGTTGAAACCGATCGAGAGACATTTAAAACATTTGGACTTCAATGGGTGGGATCTACAATACCTGTCACATTAGTCGTTAAAAAAGAGCCAAATTCAGTTTGTTTTCCAAATGATGATGGCTATGATTCGATCACCAAATCGTTTACAATTTATGATATGTGCCACGAACCCTATCTATTAGAAGGGACGTTTAGAATGGCAGAAGAAAACAGCACAGATTCGATTGATATAGAAATAGAGTTTAATGAGTACTCCCCATGGAACGATTGTCGCAATGCCGACATTACCAATTTTGATGGGCAAGGTTCTACATGTCCGGGGAATTATTTTAGGGTGAGTAAAAGTTTTAGATATATGCTTTGCACTGGAACGAACACAGGGGATTGTAAGTCTCTAGGAGGAGGTTTTCAAGCATGGCATCATCTCAGTGGCATTGTTGAAATGAAATATCGCTACTTGGAAAACAATGATATCAATCAACAAATTAACAGACATTTATTTGGAAGGAAGTTATAAAAATATTGAAATGAAAACAGGACTATTTACGTTATCTTTTTTGGTGTTGATTCTTTATTCCTGTAAAAAAGAACAGCCACAATTAAACAATGAGTCAAAAGACCCGTGTGATTGTGCAAATGAGGTGAGCGCGGATTTTGAAATCTGGGAAGGAAGTAGTCAAGTTCCGAATCCTCGCCAGACATTAACTGATACTACTTATAAAGATAGAACTGTAGAGTTTCGCGCATTGGAGGAGAATGCTGTATACACCTGGTATATTGGAGCAGATGTTGAGACGGAGCAAGTAACCTGGAAGTATTTTTCCGACCAATGGGCCAATCAGGATATTCCAATTACCCTGGTGGTAGAAAAAGAGCCCAATAACGTGTGCTTCCCTGAAGATGATGGTTATGATTCCATCACGAAAACATTTCATATTTCTGACTATTGGCAGGAAAACACGAATGATGTTGACTTAGGACCTATTGAAGGGACGTATCGCGTAAAATCAGAACACCTTTCCGATAGTTTTGATGTAGAATTTTATGCGGATAAAAATTTTCAAGGAGAAATTATGTTTAATATCGTCAACTACAATGGAGAGGGATCCAATTGTATCGATCAAGCAAGAATAACTGGCTCAAATTACAGGCAGGTTTGGACAACAAATGGAACGGGTTCTCTCGTTTGTGATGCATTGAGAGGATACATTCATAACAGGTTAGATGGAGTGACAGAAATGCATTTTTCGTTTGGTTCTACCAGTCCAAATGATCCAGATTATGATTATTATGAACGAACCTATTTAGGAAGAAAATTGAATTAATATGAAAACAGGACTATTTACGTTATCTTTTTTGGTGTTGATTCTTTTTTCCTGCAAAAAGGAACAACCGACGATGCACGGCGACACAAAAGACCCGTGTGATTGTGCCAGTGAGGTGAGCGCGGATTTTGTCATAGAAGAATATACAGGACCAATATCAGACCTCTGGATTCAGACGGACACAACTCTTCACGATAAATACGTCCGGTTTAGAGCATTAGAAGATGATGCTGAATACACTTGGTATATAGGTGCAGATGTAGAGACAATTCAAACTCCTTCGAAGTTTTTTTCAGACCAATGGACAGGTTCTGACATACCTATCACCCTGGTAGTAAAAAAGGACCCGAATAAAACATGTTTTCCAGATGATGATGGATATGATTCTATAACCAAGACTTTTCATGTTTCCCAATATCCAGTTTTTCACGGCTATGATGACGATATTGAGTATGGTACTATTGAAGGAATATATCGTGTTTATTCTAAAGAATTAGATGATAGTATAGACATAACCGTTGACGCTGAACAGTTTAATGATAGCCGTTCTATAAATATTTTTAACGTTGATGGAGGGGGTGCTATTTGTGAGAAGGTAGCGTGGAGAAGAATTAACCATGACGCTTACAGACAGCTTTCTTTTGGTCCTGGCACTGTAACTGCAGGTTTATGCGAAGGACTTTCTGGACTAATAAGAAACCCTCTAAACGGATTCGCAGAACTAAAGTTTAAAACGTACTTTTTAGAAGGGACATCCACTTACAACGAAAAAACATACCATTACTACGGTAGAAAATTGAATTAATATGAAAACAGGACTATTTACGTTATCTTTTTTGGTATTGATTCTTTTCGCCTGTAAAAAGGAACAACCACAATTAAACAATGAGTCAAAGGACCCGTGTGATTGTGCCAGTGAGGTGAGCGCGGATTTTGATATAAAAGAAGCACTCAACAACGGCGCACCATCCATAAATATGTACACAATAACAGATGATATATTAGCCAATAAAACGGCGTACTTTAAAGCCAATCTGGATGATGCTGAATATACTTGGTATATCGGGGCAGATGTGGAAACAGAGCAAGAAACATCGAAATATTTTTCCGATCAGTGGGCGGGAAGCACCATTCCAATCACATTGGTGGTGGAAAAAGATCCGAATACGAATTGTTTCCCTGAGGATGATGGTTATGATTCCATTACAAAAAATATGCGCGTTCATGACCAATGTGATACAAACATCATGGAGGGAACCTTTCGCGTTGCGGAGGAAAATTCAACGGATTCTTTTGATATTGTTTTTGATTTTGAATTGGCGTATGCTGCTCCGGGGGTATTATCAAATAGTAACTGCTCAAGGTTAGATTTTTACAACTACGACGGGAATGGTAGTAATTGCGTGGGCTATGATAATACAATGCAGCGCAATCACAGAGCATTTAAAATAGCAACCTTTTCAAATTGGGGAGGGGATTCATGGGACTGTAAAGGTATTTATATAAAAAAGTGTTATTTAGATTTAGAAAACCAGTTCTACCTGAATTACGAGTTTGGACACCCCGCTGAGGAAGGAGTTACAAAATATGAAGTTTTTGGAAGAAAACTAAATTAAAAGAAATGAAAACTACTATTTTAATACCCCTAATTCTGACTTCACACAAATAGGAACCTGCTCAGGTCGAAAAAAATTGCCATTTTTGTGACGAAAATGAATAAAACCATGAAGAACACATTATTGATGTTTGCGCTGTCGGCTATACTTTTAGCTTGTGGAACGGCAAAACAAGAAAAAGATAAAGCAGTTGCAGACAGCAACTCAAAGGTTGAACAAGCTGAAAAAGAAGTTCGCGAAACGGAGCCCTTAGCAGAAGAAGACGACCAAAAAGAAGAAGCCGAAGAAATCATTGAACGCCCGCGATACAATGCTGCCGCAACGATTAAAACAGACTTGATTCACACAGAACTGGATGTGCGGTTTAACTGGGAGCAATCACAGTTGATCGGTAACGCCACGCTGACGTGTTCGCCGTATTTTTACGCCACGGATAGTTTGATCCTTCAAGCCAAAGCGATGGATATCAACAGTGTCAAAATGGATGGTCAGGCGCTTAAATTTAATTACACGAATGACAGGGTTTTGCGCATAGGACTCGACCGCGAATATTCCCGGGATGAGGAATATACCGTTGCAATTGATTATGTCGCCAACCCGGAACGCAAAGAAGCGGGAGGCAGCAGCGCCATTCGAAGCGATAAAGGCCTGTACTTTATCAATCCAAAAGGAGAAGACCCCGATCAGATGCCGCAGATTTGGACACAGGGAGAGACCGAAGCGAGCTCCGTTTGGTTTCCGACGATTGACCGGCCCAACCAAAAAACAACGCAGGACATCTACATTACTGTGAAGGACAAGTACAAGACACTGTCCAACGGATCGCTGGTATCTGCTGAAAAAAATGGCGACGGAACGCGCACGGATCACTGGAAACAGGAATTGCCACATGTTCCGTATCTGTTCATGATGGCTGTCGGTGAATTTGAAGTGGTAGAAGATAGCTATACCAAACCAGACGGAACGGAAATGCCCGTTCACTATTACGTCGAACCGGAATGGAAAGAACACGCTCAGGCTATTTTTGGAGAGACCCCCGAAATGATTGGCTTTTTCTCGGACTTACTCGGTGTCGATTATCCGTGGGACAAATATCACCAGGTCGTGGTGCGCGAATACGTTTCCGGCGCCATGGAAAACACGAGTGCCGTCGTTTTTGGTGATTTTGTCTACAAGACAGAGCGCGAACTGATCGATGGAAATGACCATTCCATTATCGCACACGAATTGTTTCACCACTGGTTTGGCGACCTCGTAACATGCGAGAGCTGGGCGAACTTACCACTCAACGAATCGTTTGCTAATTATTCGCAGTACCTTTGGGATGAACATTATTACGGTCGCGATCAAGCGGATTATTACGCAGAGAAGGAAGCAGACGGCTATTTTCAGCAAAGTGGTCAGGCTGGACATCACGATATGGTGTGGTATGACTACGAGAGCAAAGAGGACATGTTCGATGCGCATTCTTACAACAAAGGAGGACGTATTTTGCACATGTTGCGCTACTATCTGGGAGATGAAGCCTTTTTTAAAGCGCTCCAGCATTATTTAAAAGAAAATGCCTACGAACCGGTCGAAATGCACCAATTGCGCCTGGCGTTTGAGAAAATATCAGGTGAAGACCTCAATTGGTTCTTTAATCAATGGTTTTTTGAATCTCACCATCCCGAATTAGAGGTGGAGCACGAGCTATTGGAAAATGGTAATGTGGAACTCACGGTTCGGCAGGAACAAGACCTGGAAGAGGCTCCGCTGTACAAATTGCCGCTACAGGTAGATGTGTATGCCAGCGGTTCAAAAACGACGCACGACATTGTCGTAAATAAGAATATTAACACCTACAACTTTGAAGTAGAGGGAACTGTAGAAAATATTGTTTTTGACGCGCAGCGCGTATTGCTGGGAGCGGTGGATCACGATAAGCCGCGCGAGTGGTACGTGCACCAATTTTACAATGCTCCACTGTACAAAGATCGCGAACAAGCCGTGGTTTATGGCTCACGACTCAGAAATGAGAAAGGACGTCAAATGATTCTCGATGCGCTCGGGGATGATTTTTGGTATATTCGCCAGCAAGCTATAGGAAAACTCGATAAAGTGTTGAACGACCGCCCCGACGATGTCCATAAAGCAATTGTTGATCGGGTCAAGGACGATGAGAATTCAAAAGTGAGAGGGTCGGCAGCACGATTCCTGGCCAATAACTTTTTTGAAGATCAGCACGCAGAAGAAACGCGGAATTTATTAACGGAAGTCATCAACAGCGATAGTTCTTATTATACCATCTCCCAGGCGCTGAACGGGCTGACGAAAGGTACGGACAAAGATGAGGAGAAGGCGCTCGAACTTGCCGAAAAGCTCGAAGATGAACGTTCGTCAAAATTGCGCGCTCAAATAATGGGCATTTATGCCAAGTTTAATCGTCAGGATAAACTGGACTTTATGCGGCGTTCATTGTTGGAAAAAGCCGTCACCGGATACGATGTAATCGGCGGAATGTCCAATTTTACTTCGCTGCTAAAGCAAAGCGATTTAAAAACTCAGGAAAAGTATTTCAGTACGCTCGAACAACTTTCTGAAGGAGGAAGTCAATACATCAATGCGGTGTTACCCATGAATGTGATGGGACTGAAACGATCGGCGGATGACCGCGTGAGTGCGATCAAAAGTGAGATTAAAAAACTGGAAGAAGCTGATAAGTCCGGAGAAGTAGCTATGAAAGAAGGCGAATTGAAAAAGGCAGAAGCTTTTGCTCAAAAAGTTACTGAATTACTCATGAAAGTGAGTCAATGAGAGTATAGAGCAAGAGTATAGAGCATAGAGCATACAGCGAGTGTGGGGGGTAGTAAGGATCAAAACGTAGCTTTGCAAAAAAAGCACATTATGTAAGGAAAGATGCACATCAATCGGTGTATTTGTTCGGTGAATTTCCTATTTTTGGGTCTTCAAAATCAGGTATCTATGAAAAAGACAATTTTCGTTCTCCTCACGCTTTGCTGCCTGGCTCAAACCTGGGCGCAGAAAAGCGATATCGACAAGGGAATATATGCTTCCATTCAAACCAATAAGGGGGAAATATTTTTGGAATTATACCCCGAAAAAGCACCTTTAACGGTAGCGAATTTTGTCGGTCTTGCAGAAGGAAACCTAAAGGTGTTTGACTCCATTAAGCACAAAGAACCCTACTACGATAGCGTTGTATTTCACCGCGTGATCAGTGACTTTATGATTCAGGGAGGAGATCCTACCGGAACGGGTTCTGGAGGTCCGGGCTATCAGTTTTGGGACGAAGCGGACAATGGACTCAAACACGAAAAAGGAGTGATATCCATGGCCAACGCTGGTCCGCACACTAACGGAAGTCAGTTTTTCATTACACATGTGGCTACGCCGCACCTCAATGGAAAACATACTGTTTTTGGCAAAGTCCTGGAAGGACAGGATGTCGTCAATAAAATCGAACAGAACGACAGCATTCAACGGATGGAAATTATTCGCAAAGGATTGAAATACAAATTGTTTTATAATCCGTCGCGGAAGTTTAAAAAGGCTTATGAAGCACGGACGAAGGTCGTTGAAAAGCAGCGCTTAAAAAAAGAAAAACAAGAAGCCCAGGACAAAGTGCGCCTCATCGAAGCAAAGGAAAAATCAAAGGAGGACTACAAATCGTACTTTTTCGACTTGATCAAGGAAATTGATCCCGATGTGAAGCAGACGGAATCCGGATTAGTGTATAAGGTCACCAAAGAAGGAGGCGATACACTGGCAGAACCGGGAGACAAAGTGAGCGTACACTACGTCGGGAAAAAGCTGTATGGCGACAAATTTGACGCTTCGCGGGACCGCGGTAAACCGCTGGAGTTTAAATATCAGGTACAACGACTGATCAAAGGATTTGATGAAGGAATTGCACTCGTCGGTGAAGGTGGAGAGGTTACGGTTTATATTCCCTACTTTTTGGGTTATGGCAAGCGCGGTAAACGTCCGCAAATTCCTCCCTATGCCGACCTGATTTTTGAAATAGAGCTTTTATCCGTCGAAAAGAAATAATATGCGCTATTTATTGCTCTTACTACTCCTAACCTCCCTTCCTTTTGTAAAGGCTCAAAAAACTGAGCTCGTCGTAAAGGACATTCAAACGATGGAGCCGGTAGCATTTGTTAAAATTGGCGATGGAATTATTGCGCCCGTTTTGACAGATATCGACGGACGGGCGGCCCTCGAAATTTTGCCGGACAGGAATTATAGCTTTACCTTTTTCGAGTATAGAGACACGACTATCGCTGGAAAAAAGTTGCTGGAGAGCCCAGAGGTGCTACTGGTTCCCGACGTCCAAATGATGGATGAGGTGGTGATAGAACCGGGTAAGAACCCTGCACATCGCATCATACAAAACGCGATGGATCATCGAAAAGAAAACGATCCGCTGCGCAATGATGCTTTTCGCTACGACTCGTATTCCAAATTTTACATTACGGGGGAGACACAGGAACCCATTGATCGCGATACAATAACCGATACCAGTGCTCTCAAAACACTAGATTTACTCGATCGTCAGTACCTTTTTCTCACTGAAACCGGAGCGACGCGCATCTTTTCCCCGCCAAATTATGACAAAGAAATTGTTAATTCCTATAATGTTTCGGGTGTAAAAGATCCCATGTTTGCCACATTGGTCAATCAGTTTCAATCGTTCAGTTTTTACGACAATAATTTCGAGATTAATCAGGGGGAGTACATCAACCCAATTGCTCCCGGGAGTTTGCGCCGTTACCTTTTCATACTCGAGGATACACTGTTTCACGGCAAAGACACGACGTACACGATTAAATACCGCCCCAGGAAGGGAAAAAACTTTGAAGGACTGGAAGGATATTTATTTGTGAGCACGAAAAACTGGGCGCTCGAGAAAGTAATTGCCTCGCCTTATGAACAAAGTTCTTTTGCGGAGGTGAAAGTGATCCAGTCATATCGCTATACCAACGATAAAAAATGGTTTCCGCATAAGTTGAGTACAGAGTTTGCTTTTAAAGACCTTGCAATTGGAAAATATTCGGAAGCGATTGGAAAAAGTAACCTTTACATCAAGGATGTAGAATTTGGTATCGATGTCAAAAAAAGAGTGTTTAATCCCGTTCAACTGGAGGTGAAACCCGGCGCTTTAGAAGATACGAATCGATTAAAATCAGTGCGTCAGAAGGACAATACGGCCAAAGAACGAAAGACCTACCACGTGATCGATAGCATCGGGGAAGAAAATAACCTCGACAAAATGGTTGACGCTTTTAAAATATTGTCTACTGGTGAAGTCCCGTTAGGGGTTTTTGGTCTGCCTATTGATCGGATCATCGACTTCAATCAACAAGAGGGTTATCGCCTCGGGGCGGGTTTGTCGACCAATACCAGACTGAGCAGGTGGTTCAAAACAGGAGGCTATTTCGCTTACGGTTTTCGCGATAAGGCGTGGAAGTGGGGCGGCGACCTGGGATTTATTTTTCATCAAAAAAACAAGATCGGGTTGCACTTTCACTTCAGCGATGACTTGTTTGAACGCGGGGGAGAACAATTGCTGCACGACGAATTTAATATTGCCGACCAATCGTTGTACCGCGACTTTTTTATCAATCGATTGGATCGGCAACGCAAAGCACAAGTTCGATTGAAAGGTTACATTCGTCAAAACCTAAAAGTACAACTGTTCGGAAATTACAGACGCTTTTGGTTTTCCGACCTTTATCGCTACAATCCGGGACAGCATATTCCTTCTGCTTCAGGCGGGTTCGACGTGGCGGAAGTGGGCATGGAAGTGCAGTGGAACATTCGCGAAAAAGTGATGCTTTTGGATGACCGGCGCGTTTCACTGGGTACGAAATTTCCGCGCATCAATGTGAAAGCGTACCGGGGAATACAGGGATTGTGGGATGCCAGTTACGATTATTACCGCATGAATCTGACGATTAATCAAGACTTTTCCATTCGCGGACTTGGAAAATTAAAACTGGCGAGTAAATCGGGGCTAACAATTGGCGAGGTACCGCTCACTCTCCAGCAAGTTCAGCACGGAACGGCCAGAAACTGGAACCTGACTGTAGCCAACACATTTGAAACGATGCGACCGGCAGAGTTTTTCAGTGACCGTCAAACGGCGCTTTTTATGCGGTTTCGGTTTTTGCCCATCAAAGGGATTGCCGACTTTACGCGACCCACCTTTGTTGTGCACAATGCTGCTGCCGTAGGAGCTATGAATGATCAGTCCTATCATAAAAACTATGCATTTAAAGTTCCTGAAAAAGGATATTACGAATCGGGATTGATCGTAGAAGATTTACTGGTTTCAGGCTTCAACGGATACGGTGTTGGCGTATTTTATCGCTATGGTCCCTACGCCTTTAGTGAATTAGGTGACAATTTCGTGTACAAACTTTCAGTAACCTTTAACTTATAATTGGTGGTTCGCCATTTCTCCCTTAATTTTAGCACCGCATGTGGAATGATGAATTCAATATTCTCGGTAAATTGACGTTTCAGCGCGGGTGGAATGTTCTGCGTCTGCGTTTTTCATACATGTTGGCGAAGCGCTTTAAACGCATTCAGCAGCGGGCACTGCCTTTTGCCGCCAGTATTGAACCGACTACGGCTTGTAACCTTGGTTGTCCCGAATGTCCGAGCGGACTCAAACAGTTCACGCGTCCCACCGGTCGACTGCAAATGGACCTGCACGAAAAAATGCTGGATCAACTGGGGAAGCAATTGTTTTATATCAATTATTATTTTCAGGGGGAGCCGTTTTTACACCCGCAATTCCTTGATTTGATCGAGGCAGCACATCGTCGAAAAATTTATACCGCAACCTCTACTAATGCACACTTTATCACTGAAAAGAAAGCGGAAGAAATTGTCCGTTCAGGGTTGGATCGCATGATTATTTCGATTGATGGATTGACACAGGAAACCTATGAGCAATACCGTCGCAAAGGAAAACTCGAAAAAGTAATTCAGGGCACGGAAAATATGATTCGTGCCAAAAAGAAACTGCATCGGAAAACCCCACATTTGATTTTTCAATTTTTGGTGGTGCGCCCCAACGAACACGAAGTGGACGATATCGTGAAACTCGGAAATAAAATGGGAGTCGATGAGGTGCGGTTGAAGACGGCACAGCTCTACGATTACGAGAATGGTAATCCACTGATGCCCCATAACGAAAAATATTCCCGGTACCGCAAGAATAAAGCGGGAAAATTCGTGCCCAAATATCACCTCAAAGATCATTGCTGGAGAATGTGGTCCTCTACTGTTCTGACCTGGGACGGAAAAGTGGTGCCTTGTTGCTTTGATAAAGATGCGAAACATGTACTCGGCGATGTGACCAAAGTGCCGTTTAAAAAAGTCTGGCGCCACCCGCAATATCAAGCCTTTCGAAAACAGGTGTTCACCGACCGCGAATCGATTGATATCTGTCAAAACTGCTCAGAAGGCACGAAAGTCTGGGCGTAACATATAGAGCCTCACTCCCCACTCTCTACTCTTGCTCAATACTCTCTACTCTTGCTCTATGCTCCTTACTCTTGCTGTATGCTGTATGCTCCCCACTCTTGCTGTATGCTCTCTAACCCCTCCTATTCACTGCTTATTAATAACTCAGTTAAAAATTCGGGCTTCGGGCTTCGGGCTTCGAGAGCCTCAGCCCTCGTCCTCAGCCCTCGTCCTCATCCCTCTGCCTGCTCACACTACCTACTCTTGCTCAATACTCCCCCCTCTTGCTCAATACTCTCTACTCTTGCTGTATGCTGTATGCTGTATGCTCTCCACTCTTGCTCTATGCTGTATGCTCCCCACTCTTGCTCCTCACTGAAAAGTATTCACCTTCAGGATGCCTTTCTCGATGAGTTTTTTGGCGATTTGAACGGCATTGGTGGCTGCACCTTTTCTCAGGTTGTCCGCAACAATCCACATATTGAGTGTATTGTCCAGCGTTTCGTCGCGCCGCAGCCGACCGACGAAAACAGCGTCTTTTCCCGCTGCATAAATGGGCATGGGATACGTATTTGTCGCAGGATTATCCTGGAGTTTGAGCCCAGTTGTTTCGTGGATGATTTTACGAACTGCGTCGAGTTCATAGTCGTTTTCAAAAGTGACGTTCACCGCTTCTGAATGTCCGCCCTGAACGGGAACGCGCACCGCTGTTGCAGATACTTTTACCGATGGATCCAGGATTTTTTTGGTCTCGTTGCTGAGCTTCATTTCCTCTTTGGTGTACCCGTTTTCCATGAAGACATCGCAATGCGGAAGGCAGTTTTGATCAATCGGATAGGGGTAGGCCATGCTTCCTTTTTGATTTGATCGCTCGTTGTTCATTTGCTCTACGGCTTTTACTCCCGTACCGGAAATGGACTGGTAGGTAGACACAACCACCCGTTTAATAGTGTATTTAGCGTGCAGCGGAGCCAATGCCATTAATAGTTGAATCGTCGAACAATTCGGGTTGGCAATAATGAAATCTTTCGGGTCGATCAGATCGCCGTTAATTTCAGGTATAATGAGCGGATGATCGGGATGCATGCGCCATGCCGAAGAGTTATCAATCACGCGGCAACCAGCTTCAGCAAACTTGGGAGCCCATTCCAGTGATGTCTCTCCACCCGCTGAAAATAAGGCGACATCCGGGCGCTTTTCGATGGCCGTTTCCATCGTAACAACGGGATAGTCCGTTCCACCAAATGAAATTGTTTTACCGACCGAACGCTCTGATGCGACCGGGATTAACTCACTTACGGGGAAGTGCTGTTCGGCGAGCACTTTTAACATGACCGCTCCTACCATCCCCGTGGCGCCAACAACTGCTACTTTCATACTTCTGCGTTTTTTGCAAAGATAGTGTTAATTCTCTCCTGTCCATAGCAAATTAAAAATATAACAAAACGTTAAATAAACTTGTAAAACAAGTTAAAACGGAACTTGAAACATTAATTTTCTGTTACTTCTGCCAACAAAAATGCATTTCATTTTATCGAAAGCCTACGATCTGTTATATTTGTTAGCAGAACTAGTATACATTACTACTTTAGCGTATGAAACAACTCATTTTATTTTTGACCTGGGGTTTTTTATCAACCTCGCTGATGGCACAATTTACGGAAGATTTCAGCGACGGTGATTTTACAAATAATCCCAGCTGGACGGGAGACGACAGCATTTTTGTGGTGAACCCTGCCGAACGTCTGCAATTAAACGCGACTATTCCGGGAGATGCCTACCTCGCCGCGCAGCACGGCTTAACCCAACTTACGGAACGCGAATGGCGATTCAACCTTCAGTACGATTTTAATCCTTCCGGATCGAACGGCGGAGAAACGTATTTAACTGCTGCTAATCAGGACTTGTCGAGCTCTCCTGACGGCATTTATTTCAGAATTGGAGAGACGGGAAGCAATGATCCCATCGAATTGATTGAACGCGATGGCGGAACAGAAACGACGATTCTCAGCAGTACAGCAGGCATTGTAGCCTCTGATTTCAATGTGTCGATCAAGATCATTCATCGGGCGAATGGTGACTGGGAGTTGTATACAGATCTTGCTGGAGGAAATGCGTTTCAATTGGATCAATCTGCGAATTATCCGACTACCGTTGGCGGACAGTACCTAGGATTTTGGATAGAATACACCTCGAGTAACGTGCAAAACTTTCAGTTTGACGACATTTACGCCGGTCCGATTCAAGTTGACAATACTCCGCCTGAACTCGTAGAAGCTACTGCCATTAACGATAATACGCTGGAGCTATTATTTGATGAAGGAATTGAACAAACGTCGGGAGAAAACACGGCTAATTACAGTGTTGATGGTGGTATTGGTGCGCCTTCACTCGTGCAGCGCGATGGCGTTAACCTGGCTTTGTTCACCGCCACTTTTCCAACGACATTTACTGTTGGCGATACGCTGACAGTGACCGTAGAAAACGTGGAAGATTTCGCGGGAAACACCATGACGAGTGCTACGGATGATTTTCAGTTCATAACTTCTCAGACACCAGATTTTGGTGATATTATTGTCAATGAATTTATGGCCAATGAATCGCCGGTCGTCGGTTTACCCGAAACGGAATTTATCGAACTCTACAATCGCAGTGAAAAATATTTTCACCTGGAAGACTGGCAATTGCTGGACAATAATTCGGCGGGAACCATACAGGATATCTGGATTTATCCCGGTGAATACGTCATTTTAGTACCGACCAGTGGGCTTTCTGAATATCCCCAGGCCATGAATGTGACGAGTTGGGCGAGCCTCAACAATGCAGGTGATGAAATTACGCTCACGACTCCGGGTGGAATTGTTGTGGACGAACTGGTTTATACCGATGAATGGTATGGCGACGAAGACAAAGAAGACGGTGGATGGTCGCTCGAACGCATCAATCCCGAATTGCCGTGTTCCGGAGCCGATAACTGGAAAGCCAGTACGCACCCCGACGGGGGAACACCGGGCGCAGAAAATGCCGTAATTGATCTTTCTCCAGATACCGAAAATCCTGTGGTGACCGATGTCAAATCGACGAATGCAAACATTGTAGAGCTTACCTTTTCTGAGGGAATGGATTCATTGAGTCTGGCCAATGCAACGATTACATTCGACCCCGATTTAACCGTTTCGGCGCGCCTGATCGAATCGACGTATCCCGGAGAAATGGTGTTGATTTTTAACGACAATATTCCCGCGGGCGTAGTGCACCAAATCGAAATTGTGGGTGCTGCGGATTGTTCCGGCAACCCATTGAGTTTTTCGGGAGAATTTGTATTGCCGCAAGCTCCGGAAAAAGGTGATCTGCGCATCAATGAAATTCTTTTTAATCCCGTGACGGGTGGCTCCGATTTTGTGGAGATCGCCAATTCATCTGATAAGTACCTCAACATAAAAGATTGGGCACTGGCGAATTATGATGATGATACGATTGCCAATTTTGATGTTATCAACCAACATTTCGTAATAGCTCCAAAAAGTTATGTGGCATTGACGACCGATAAAAATCACCTCGTCACGCAATATCCTTATGCCGTACCCGACCAAATTGTTGAATTACCCGATTTGCCCAGTTACAACAACGATTCCTCTACCGTCTACTGGATTTATGACGATACAGTTATGGATCGCGTTTCTTATCAAGACGAGTGGCATTTCGAATTACTACAGTCCGACGATGGCGTGAGTTTGGAAAAGTTTGATCCTGAATTGGCGTCCAATGACCGCAACAGTTGGCACAGTGCCAGTGAAACCGAAGGATTTGCAACACCTGGCAAGGAAAATTCGCAGTCGATCAAGCCCGGTGCTCCTCAGGGTGAAATTTCGCTTTCTTCTGCATCATTCTCACCGGACAATGACGGTGTGGAAGACGCCCTGTTGATCACCTATCAGGTCAACACCCCGAATTTATTGGGCGACCTCGTCGTATACGATGATAAAGGGCGCAAATTGAAGACATTGCTTTCCGACCATTTACTGGGAGCCGAAGGAACGGTAAAATGGGATGGAACCACAGATGACGGCAAAAAAGCATCTATAGGACCACATATCATTTACTTTACGGCGTTTGATGTGAATAATGCCGCCGTCATAGAAAGCAAAAAAGTGGTTACTGTAGCCGGACAGTTGTAGGAAGGGGAGCGCCTGTGGTTGGACGGACCGGGGAGCTGTGGAATGTTGAACTGTAGAACCGTGGAACCGAGGAATGCAGAACTGTGGAATGCAGAAGTTAAGAAGTCTGGAACCGTAGCAGTTAGAAGTGGTCTGGATCGATGATGCTCTTCACTACGTATTCCCAACGAACTATTGTTTTATGATGCGTTACTGCCACTGATGACCTTCCGCAGTGACGCGCAGATTAAAAAAACACTTTTTACTTTTTTTGACAAATTGAAGTATAGTTGTATCTTTGATTGAGCGACAGTTGAATTATGAAAGAATCAAATTTTAAAGTCAAGGAAAAGGCTAAGGTGAGTCCTGCATTGAGTGGTCTTGAAAAGTGGGTTGAAGGTATTATTATCAAAATTTTTAAGAACCCTTTTCTTGGTGAAGAAATTGCTATTAAAGACGACAAAGGCCGAATATTTTATGGTGAGAAAAAATACTTTAAAAAAGCATAAGAATGTACGCCATTAGTTTCGACCTTTTAATTTCAGACCTCAAAGAGAATTATGGTGATCCATATAACAACGCCTATTTTGATATTTCCGTGATTCTGGAAAAATATCAGTTTTATCGTGGTCAAGGGAGTGTCTACTTAACTGCTCAAAATGATATGGCAAATCTAATGCGAGCTATTACTTCTCTTAAAAACACCTTATGGTTTAAAAATTCAGTTCGAGATATTAGAGTATTTCGGGTTGAGGATTGGTCCGACTTTACTCATTACATCAAGGAGGATGATGAATAACTACAAATGAAATAGTTAGTCATTATCCTATTTTTAATCAAATCTATCCTAAAATATTCACGTCAATTCTTTTATCCTTTTCCCTTCTAACAACAATTTCCTACTAAAATTCCTACCTCACAAATCTACGAATGATTAATTTGACCAGTTCATAAAAACTCATTCTATGAATGAAACAGCTCTTACAAAAGTACACGAAGAATTGGGCGCGAAGATAGTGCCTTTTGCAGGTTATAGTATGCCCTTGCAATACAAAGGTTTAAAACACGAACACGAAATTGTGCAGGTTTTCACCGTTGACTGTAAGCCATCGTGAATGCGCAGGAAGCGCAAGGGTGATGATCAATATGTAAAAGATGTTTTTCATTGTTTTATGATGCGTTACATACATTGTCTACAATAACTTGCTCTCTTTCTGCTTTATCGTTAAATAGTGCATTCAGTTGAGCTGTAAGGCTGCTTTTATCATCAATAAACTGCTCATTTAAAAATTCGTAATTGAATTTCACGATAATCTCTCGCTGTGTGTAGCGTGCTAAGGAAAGTATTAGTGCAACTATTGTTAGGAATACTGATTTCATAGTGTTGATTTATCAAGTTATAAACATAAACTTAATTGATTTCTAATGATTTGCCAAAAAAGAATTAAAAGTAGCGCTTTAATAAGAAAGAGACCATCTTGCAACGGATGAGCGTTTAGCATCCACCTTCAACAAGGGATGTCGACTTTAGCTGTATTTACAATAATGATGGTTTTACTCCACCAACCCAATTTCAATCAGACTCGGCCAGTTCTTTCCGGTAATAAACAGCTGTTTTGTCGCTTTTTTGTAGGCGATACCGTTCATGACTTCGCCCGATTCGCGGTGATCCAGTGCGATAATACTCCCGTCGATGCGTCCCGTAACAATTCCCGTCGCAGGATCAATAATGACAATCATGTTCGATTGATAGACATTGGCATAGATTTTTCCATCGATGTATTCGAGCTCGTTCAATGCCTTGACAGGGCCTTCATTGGAATAGACTTCAATTGTCTTTTCGACACTAAAGTTCTCAGTGTCGCGAAACGAAATGCGCTCGGTGCCGTCTGACATGATGAGGTGTTGACCATCATTGCAAAGTCCCCAGCCTTCACCTGAATAACTGAATGTTTTGAGCTCTTCAAGCGTATTTTTATCGTATACGAAGCAGGTGTTCTCCTGCCAGGTGAGTTGGTAAAGGCGGTCGTCAAGTATCGTAATTCCTTCCCCAAAATAATCAGATGGAAGGGGTTGTTCCTCCAGCGTTTCACCCGAGTTCAGGTCAACTTTCATGACGCGACTTTTACCAGTGACTCCGCGACCGCCGCTGCCCTCGTAGAGGTGATCACCATCAAACTCCAGCCCTTGCGTGTATGAGGTGGTATTGTGGGGATATACTTTTATTGCTTCAGCAGTAAATTCTTTGGGGTAGACATCTGACAAAACGCGAATGATGCGATTGTCCCGTTTCTCTTTGCCGTCAGTTAGTTTGGCGCGAAGGGATAGCTGATGCGTGCCGACATTCCAGGTTTTGGTCGGCAGTTCGAAAGTGTAACTTTTTTGCCGGGGCGCTCCTTCGAAGAGTACGGTATCATTGGCAAACACTTTCAAATGATCAATCTCATCCTGTGCCTGAACGGCAACCTCTACGCGAAAAGTTTTTCCGCGCTGCGCTGATGCATTGTTGAAAGGAAGTTCGAATTTTACCGGACGAAGCGATCTGTCTGGCAAATCATCGCCGGATTCTTCAGACGTACATTGCGTACCTAAAATACCAGTTAAAGCTGTGAGAAAAATGAATAAAAACCGTTTCAACATCATGGATTAATCGAGTTTAGACTGAATAGCAGATACAGAGATTGCACCGTGCGATTCGTGATAGCTTACATTTTTGTCCTGGATCAAAATTGCTTGTGGAGACTGGTGTGGCACGCCCGATATTTCGCTCAATGCATTGGAGACCGGTCGGTGAGCAATCAAATCAATAAAATAGAGTTGGCAATGACTCGTTTCATCCCATTCGTTTTCAAATCGCCGCAGTGCCATCGACGAGATGCTGCACCGGGTAGAGTGTTTAAAAAACAGTACGGGCTCATCCCGCGATGCTTCCACCGCTGCCTTCAAATCGTCTTCAGATGCTACCTTGTTCCAATTGAGACGCGATTGACGCGATGACCGATTAAAAGAAAAGAGCCCCATATTAAAATGCAGATTTGAATTGTTGTAAAAATCGAATGTCGTTTTCAGAATATAAACGCAGGTCATTCACGCGATATTTGAGTTGAGCAATGCGCTCCACACCCATACCGAAGGCGAAACCGCTGTAAATTTCCGGATCGATATCAGATGCTTCCAGTACGTTGGGATCGACCATACCGCAACCTAAAATTTCCAACCAACCCGTGTGTTTGCAGACATTGCATCCACTGCCTTTGCAGATTGTGCAGCTCACATCTACTTCGGCACTCGGCTCAGTAAAAGGAAAATAGGAAGGGCGCAAACGAATTTGTGTTTTTTTGCCGAACATTTCCTGAGCAAAATAGAGCAGGGTTTGTTTGAGGTCCGCAAAAGAAACATCTTTATCGATAAACAAACCTTCCACCTGATGGAAAAAGCAATGTGCCCGGGCAGATATTGCTTCGTTGCGGTAAACGCGCCCCGGAGAGATCGTTCGTATCGGAGGCGTTTCATTTTCCATGACGCGTACCTGAACAGAGGAAGTGTGGGTGCGCAGCGCCATTTCGCGATCGCCTTTTTCCACAAAAAATGTGTCCTGCATATCTCTTGCCGGATGTTCCGGAGGAAAGTTGAGCGCTGAAAAATTGTGCCAGTCATCCTCCACCTCGGGACCCTCAGAAATGCCGTAACCGATGCGTTCAAAAATACCGATAATTTCGTTGCGCACCACGGAAATCGGGTGGCGTGCACCGAGTGGCTGCGGTTCTCCCGGACGTGTAAAATCAATAGATTCTTGCGTTTCGGTGTCCGCCTCCAGCTCTGTCTGTAATGCATCAAATTTTTCCCGGGCGGTCTGCTTGAGCTGATTAATTTGTTGCCCAACTGCTTTTTTCTGATCGCCGGGGACTTCTTTCAATGCGCCAAAGAGAGGTTTGAGACAATTTTTACTTCCCAAAAAACGGATACGAAAAGTCTCGAGCTGATCCTTGTTTGCAATGGAAGTCGCTTCTATTTCTTCGGAGAGGGCTGCTATTTTCTTTTCAATATCCAACATAATGCTATTGTACTGCTATAAATTCGAGATGCCAAAAGTACAAAATTAGCGTAAAAACAGTGAATTTGGATAAGAATGAATATTTTTGCGGTCCAAACAGAATGTTTTATGAAATGCAATTGCGCACTATTGGGAGTTTTTTTCGTTTTTCTATTCATCGGTGTGGGGTGTAAAGACAAAGACCCTTCCGTGGTCAAAATCAATGTTCGTTCTGAAAACGATCAACTCCTGACGGGATCGGAGGTACGCATTATTGGTGATTTGAGTAAAGGAACACCCGAGTATCAGGATCAGACGGTCTCAAATGGTGAAGGTGCTGCGGTATTTGATATTGATCCGATTTTTGAAACGTATGATAGAAATGAGCAGAAGGTCGCGCACTTTACGGTATTTGCACGCGATTCCCAACCGGGATATACCGTTATGAAAGTCCGGGCAAAAGCGCATTTGACGACATCCGAGACAATTATCTTGAAGAATTAGCAACTTTTTATTAATTTTATACGTTCTACTGATAGAAAAGAAACTTTACGTTATGAAGAAATATATAGTTTACCTCAGTGTTTTAGCCATAGCGGCATTTATTGTTACAAATATTGGCGCTTGCAGAAAGAAAGGGGATACAATTGCGAAAGTGACGGTGAGAGATACCGCAAATATACTTGTGCCGGGAGCAACAGTTATTTTGCACGGTGAATCTACAACTGATCCGATTCAGCCCGTAGAAATGCGCGATACAACGACGACAAACACTTCTGGTGTAGCCACGTTCAACTTTAATGATGTTTATCAATTAGGTCAAGCTGGCGTTGCAGTCTTGAATATTGTAGCAGAGAAAGGCGACCTTGCCGGCGAAGGAATCATCAAGATTGAAGAGGAAGAAGAAAGCCGCACGACTGTTTTTGTACAGCCTTAGGTTTTACTATTTTTCTTAAAAGTAATGGCAGTGCGATTTTTTCGCGGCTGCTTTTTTTTTGCATGATGCTAACTGCCCAAATCTTGTTGGTTGTTCTGAACGCTCCACTGGAAATGATCGCCTCAATATTCTTGCTCAACACTCCCTACTCTTACTCAACACTCCCTACTCTTGCTCTTGCTGTATGCTCTTGCTCTTGCTGTATGCTCTTGCTCCCTACCCCCTACTACCGCAAAATTGTATCTTGTCGCTTCCAAGCTAGTACATTTCCCATTCACAACCAATCCCTAAAAGCAACACCCCTCCAGGCAGCTGAACAAAACACCAAATATCACAAACGGGGATCATCGGGTGGCCCGTTGTGGTTCATTTGATTTGTAGTGTCAACAGCCCGCTCCAGCGGGCTGTTTTTTATATTGATATTAATCTCTTATATTTGATCATGGCGATGTCTGTAGAGGTGCATGTTCTACCTTTTAAGTAGATAAAAAAGTACACTTTTTATTCTTAGCCATTAGTTACCCTTCATTGAAATAAAGTAAAAACCGTTCGTTATTAGAGAACTTTTTGGTATATTTGCTGTATATTTGAACGAATGAAACGAATAATTGCAAAAAGTACACTTCGGGAATTTTGGGAGAAACACGCTGATTCTGAACAATATTTAAAGACTTGGTATGACACAGCGAAAAGTGCCAAATGGTTTTCTCCAAATGACGTAAAGCAAACTTATATCAACGCAAGTATTCTGAAAGATAGTCGTGTAGTTTTTAACATTAAAGGAAATTCTTATCGACTTATTGTAAAGTTCAATTACGAAAAGCAGTGGGCATTTATTCGATTTATCGGAACACACGCTGAATATGATAAAATTAATGCTGATACAATTTAAAAAAGTAGATATTATGAGATTAAAGCCAATTAAAAATGAAAAAGATTATCAAAATGCGCTTGAGCGTTTGGAAGTGATTTTTGATGCATCAATTGACACAAGAGAAGGTGACGAAGCGGAAATACTTTCACTTCTCATTGAGAATTACGAAAACGAACATTATCCGATTGAACCACCAGACCCAATCGAAGCGATTAAAATACGCATGGAAGAATTAAATATGCGACAAAAAGACTTGGTTGGAATAATCGGTGGAAAAAGCCGAGTATCGGAAATACTTAACCGAAAAAAAAGATTGACCGTAGATATGATACGCGAACTTGAAAGATCTCTTCAGATTTCAGCTTCCGTTTTGGTTAATAATTATCAACTATTGAAATAATAACAAAGGGTAACAGCACCGAAGAAAACATGGGGCGGGCGGTGGTTTATACAAGGTTCGTTCTTCGTGGCTAATTTTGTCACAGGTAGACAGGTAAGAGCTTCGAAAAGCCCCACGTTTCTTAGCTGCAAACCGTTATACAAAATGAAGAACTGGACTTTTATCTTATTAGCAGGAATTATTTGCTTGTGCTCTTGTACTCAAAACTTTGAAGGTATTATAAGCTATGAGACAACATATGAATCAAAAGTACAAGGTGTATCTGCTGGTGAATTATTTGGACAAAAGAACTCCAAAGACACCACATACTTTAAAGAAGGGGTTTATCTGCATAAAGTAAATGCCGACCAGATGCACTACCTATTATGGCGTAGTGTCGATACCATGCAATATTTTAAAAACCGATCAAGTCAAGATACAATCTGGTTCGATAAAACGAATTCGCATCCTTCCTTCATTGATAGTACAAGAATTGAAAAAAATGCAGATACAGTTGCTGGATATGAATGCGATAAGTTAATCGTATACAGAGAAAATCGAGTTTACACGTATTTCTATAATTCAGATTTCAAATTAGACCCTCACCATTATAGAGAATTTTCTAATTCAGCTAAATATGAAGTTATGAAACTGATGAAATCTCCGACATTACGTTTAAAAGTTTCATCTACCACAGGTGTTATGGATATGATTGCTGTAAATGTTGATGTTACGAGTTTACCAGATTCTATTTTTAAAGTACCAGATGGAACCTTAGTCAAAAGTAAATATTGAAAATTCATATTTCACGGGCCATACAAACTAAGGGTTACCGCAAGATTGTATCTTGTGGTTTCACTAAGCTAGTATCCCTTCCATTCACAAACACTCCCTAAAAGCAACACCCCTCCAGGCAGCTGAACAATTCATCAAATAACCACAATGGGAGGCAATGGGTGGCCCGTTGGGTTCATTTGGTTGTTTCTGTCAGCAGTCCTCGTGAGCGGGCTGTTTTTTTGAATAGTCCAAATATTGGAGTCCCATTGCCTATTTTAGATACTTTTTTATAAATTTCTTCTATAATTCCCAACATACCAAGAACTAATTTCTCACATTAATTTTCGCAAAACAAAATGCTTTTTCAGCTAATTTCCTCTTCACCCTCT
>JBNJEH010000052.1:0-22930 GCA_051745635.1 Bacteroidota bacterium | reverse complement strand
AGTCCCGTCCGGACCGCATTTAAAATACGCCTCTATGGCTGGAGGAATAGAAAACCCTGAGAAGTATCAAGTTTCTCAGGGTTTTTGTTTTTATAGATACTGCAATTCACTTTGATTTCTGATTCTGAATTGAGATGAGAGGGAGAACAAGGCGTATTAAGACTGTAAGCTGCAGACTATCGAGAGCATTCCCTACGTAACATATTGAGTAGAAATTTTCTTGTAAGGATAATTTTTTCGCACTATTCAAAACGCTATTTTTTCCGATATGATTAAGATGCTGTCTGCCTCTCTTAGTCGATTACTGATCACTCATTTTTTGCAACCAACCAGGTGTTCAAGAATGACATTTTCAGCTTTTCAATCTTCGTCCTTGTGTTCGGCAGATTCTAACACGATTTCGTCCTGGATAGATTCATACATTTCGATGAGTTCATCCTGATCTGTGGTGTAATAATCCATACTCCTTCTATAGCGATTACTGTCGATCGCGTATTTATTGAAAATAGAATCGGCAATTTCAGGCATGCGTTTGTAAAATATATTGACGTTATTGAATTCATTTTTAATAGCAGACTCCGCGAACATCATGTCTTTCAATACCATTTTGAAAGAATCCTTTGGTATGAGATCTTGTGGCGGAGTCTCATTGCTCAATTCATAGTTACATGAGTTAAATGCTCCGATACTGAGCCCAATTAAAATATAAACGCGTAACTTCATTAATCGAAACGGTTGAAGGTGAGACGCTGTCCAGAGCCTTTTTCCTGTATTGCTCCATTGTCAAATACAATTTTTCCATTGACGAACGTCGTGGTAACAGCGTGGGAGAATGAAGTACCTTCAAAGGGCGACCATCCACACTTGTAAAGGAGCTGCTCCTTGTTGACGTGCGTTTCTTGTGCCGGATCAATCACGACGAGGTCGGCAAAATAACCTTCGCGGATGAACCCGCGTTTTTCGACTCCAAATAGCTTTGCAGGAGCATGTGCTGTTTTTTCAATGACGCGCTCCTTGGCGATAACTCCTTGACGGGCTTTTTCAAACAGTGCAATGAGTGCGTGTTGCACTAACGGTCCACCCGAAGGCGCCTTAAAGTACGATTGATTCTTTTCTTCCAGCGTGTGTGGCGCGTGATCCGTAGCGATAACATCAATGCGGTTGTCCAGGACAGCTTCCCAAATCGCCGATCGATCTGTCGCTTTTTTAACGGCCGGATTCCATTTGATGTGCGTGCCTTTTTCTTTGTAATCTGCTTCGGAAAACCACAAGTGATGGATGCAAGCCTCTGCAGTGATTCGTTTCTTTTCGATTGGTGTCTTATTTTCAAAGAGTTCCAGTTCTTTGGCCGTGGAAATATGAAGAACATGCAATCGGGCATCGTGTTTTTTTGCCAAATCTACCGCCAGGGAAGAGGACAGATAACACGCTTCTTCACTGCGGATTTCGGGGTGACACTCTATTGGTACAGCTTCACCGTACTTTTCGCGGTACAGCTCCATGTTTTTGCGCACTGTCGCTTCATCTTCACAATGTGTAGCTATTAACATCGGGACTTCTGAAAAGATCTTGTTGAGTGTCGCAGGTTCATCAACGAGCATATTCCCGGTGCTGGAACCCATGAATACCTTGACGCCACACACCTTTTTTGGATCTGTCTTAAGTACTTCGTCGATGTTATCATTGGAAGCGCCCATAAAAAAACTGTAGTTTGCAATACTGTCGTTGGCAGCGATATCGTATTTGTCCTGCAGCAATTCCTGTGTCAGTGCATTGGGAACCGTGTTGGGCATTTCCATAAAAGAGGTGATCCCTCCTGCAACGGCAGCGCGACTTTCTGTGGCAATGTTCGCCTTATGCGTTAAACCGGGCTCCCGAAAATGAACCTGATCGTCAATACTTCCCGGTACAAGGTATTTTCCTTCTAAATCAATAATCGTTGCCTGGTCGTCAGAAATATCCTGACCGATTTTGGCAATATATTCGCGATCAATGAGAACGTCACAAACTTTTGTTTCTCCTTCGTTAATTACTGAGGCATTTTTTAAGAGGTACTTCATAATTTCATTTTTCTCATTTTCCAGACACCAAAAAAGGCTTCTTTAAATATTCCTGTGCTCATCTTTGAGGTACCGCGTTGGCGGTCAATAAATGTAATCGGCACTTCGACAACTTCAAAGCCGTGTCTTTTCACACCATATTTCATACAGATCTGAAAAGCGTAACCCTTGAAAGGAATGTTGTGATAGCGCACTTTTTCCAAAGCATTTCGGTGATAACATTTGAAACCTGCCGTCGTGTCTTTGATGCCTATAAACAGAATAGAACGTACGTAGAGCGAGGCGAAATAGGACATCAAAATACGCATGAGCGGCCAATTCTTGACTTTTCCTCCTTTGCAGTATCGAGAACCGATAGCCAATGCTGCATCGTGCTTTTCGCAAGCGTTGTAGAGACGAATCAGATCGTCGGGATTATGTGAGAAATCGGCATCCATCTCAAAAATATAAGTGTATGAACGCTCGAGACACCAGTCAAAACCAGCTTTATAAGCCGTTCCGAGTCCGGATTTACCTTCGCGCTCGAGTAAATGAAGTGCTTTCGGAAATGATGCTTGCAGTTCTTTGACCTTATTTCCGGTCCCGTCTGGCGAGTTGTCGTCTACTATGAGTATGTGAAAATCTTCATCGTAACTGAATACCTTGCGGACGATGCGCTCGATATTCTCGATTTCGTTATATGTTGGAATGATAATTATGCTATCCGTCACGACGTTCACTTCTAGAATGCTAATATAATTGAAAATTTATTCGAATAAACCAACAAACTTAATTTTAAGTTTTTTTAAGTTCAATAATTCAAAACTGGAGTTTGGGTAAACCGGCGGAGATGCAGCACAATTAACCGCCTTGCAGTTCATCAAGTGCATCGTGGATTAAATCGTGTTCGTAGCCGCGTTGAACTAAAAAGCGCTGTACTTTAACTTTTTTTTCGAAAGCATTGCCTTTCTTTTCGCGCCACTTCCGTTGTGCCAAATCGTTCAGATGAGCGATGTATTGATCGTCATCTATTGTGGAAAGCGCTTTGTCGATACAACGGGAAGGAATATTTTTGCGCTTGAGGTGCATTTTGATTTTATTCCTTCCCCATTTTTTAATTTTGAATTTTCCGGATACAAAACTTTCGGCGTAGCGTTCTTCGTCTAAAAACTGATGGGATATGAGATGTGCCAGCAATGCGTCGGTGTCCTCGCGATCCAAACCGTAATCGCGAAGTTTTTGACTCACTTCCTGATGACAGCGATCGCGATAAGCACACCAACGTTCAATTTTCTGTTTAACTTCGAGAAAAGTGTATTGTTGCTCTTTTTTCATCAGAGATCAATTACTTTTCCGCTTTTGTCTTTAAATGAATATTGCAGCAAATGATAATCCGTTACTCCTACAATTGGCACCCATTTTTTAAACTTCAAGAACCATTTGAGTTGTTTTGAGATAATTCCCCGTTTGAAATGCGATTCGATGTATGGATGCACCCGCAGTGTGACGTTATCCACCTTCCGATCTTCTAACAAATAGGTCAAATGGTTTTCCACTTCGTCGGCAAACAGGATACTAGCACTGATCTCTCCCGTACCTTCGCAGACCGGGCATTTTTCAGATGTTTCAATGTCCGTTTCCGGTCGCACGCGCTGACGCGTAATTTCAATTACTCCGAAGCGAGAAGGGGGAAGGATATTGTGTTTAGCCCGATCAGACTTCATAAAAGCCTTCATCTTGTCGAAAAGAGCGCGATTATTGGCTTTTTCGTGCATATCGATGAAGTCCACGGCAACAATTCCGCCCATGTCGCGCAACTGGAGCACGCGTGCCAGTTCTTCTGCTGCTTCCAGATTGGTGGCCAGGGCATTGCTTTCCTGCCCTTTAGCATCTTTTCGATTACCACTGTTAACGTCCACCACGTGCATGGCTTCGGTGTGTTCAATAATCAAATACCCACCACTCGGAAGCGGTACTTTTTTGCCAAAAAGCGTTTTGATTTGTTTATTGATTCCGAAACGCTCAAAAATAGACAGTTTACCACTGTATTTTTTTAAGATCTTTTCGCGACCCGGAGCAATGGAGTGGATGTAGTTTCTTAACTGATCGTGCAGTGCCTCGTCATTCACGTGTATTTTCGTGAAGTCGGCATTGAGCAAATCCCGCAGCAATGAAGAAGCCTTATTTAGTTCTCCCAATATCCTGCGCGGAGGTTTGGAATTCTGCAAGTTGCCGTGCAGTTTTTTCCACTTGTCGAGCAGGTTTTTCAAATCCTGATCGAGTTGTTCAATCTTTTTATTATTCGCTACAGTCCGAATGATCACCCCAAAATTTTTGGGTTTGACACTCTTCATGATGTCGCGGAGCCGATCGCGTTCCTCATGGTCCTTGATTTTTTGCGAAATAGATACCTTATTTGAAAAAGGAACTAATACCAAATATCTTCCAGCAAGTGTCACTTCTGCGCCGAGGCGCGGACCTTTACTCGATATTGGTTCTTTCGCTACTTGAACCATTATATGCTGAGAAGAAGAGACAACATCAGCAATTTTCCCGTCTTTGGGAATGTCTTCTTCTGATTTAAAGTACAATAGATCGGCAACATTTTGTTTGCCTTGCAATGTGCGTTGGGTAAACTTATTGAGGGAGCGGAACTGCGGACCGAGGTCTAAATAATGTAAAAATGCATCTTTTTCGTATCCTACATCAACGAAACATGCGTTTAAACTGGGTACCACTTTCCGAACTTTGCCGTGATAGATATCACCTACAGCAAAATTGGACTCCCCACTTTCTTCGTGGAGTTCAATAAGTTTCCCGTCTTTTAGTAGTGCAAGCCAAACACTCCCTTTTCGGGAGTCAACTACTAATTCGTAATTCACGGGAGCCGTATTTTAATTTATAAATGCAAACAACTCAGCAGGTACACTGCCAAGTTCATTTGCGTGTCTTTTCACCGAAAAAAGTGTTATTTCTTTTTCTTGTGACGGTTTTTTCTCAAACGCTTTTTGCGTTTATGCGTTGACATCTTGTGTCTCTTTTTCTTTTTACCACTTGGCATAATGCTATATTTTAAATGTTAATATTCTGATATTTCGTCGCTTATCTAATAAAAAAGCACCCCTGATTCGAAATCAGGAGTGCAAAGATACAAATAACTTTAATAAGTCCCAAAAATGTTGGGCGTTGAATTACTTAACCTTCACGTTTTCCTTCACGTCTTCAACAAATGTTTTTGCTGGTTTGAATGATGGAATGTTGTGTGCCGGTATAATGATTGTCGTGTTTTTAGAAATATTCCGCCCTGTCTTTTCAGCGCGTTCCTTTACGACAAAACTACCAAAACCGCGCAAGTATACGTTTTCACCTTTCGTCAATGAACCTTTAACGGTCTTCATGAAGGTTTCAACTGTTTTTTGAACTTCGTTCTTCTCTAATCCTACCTCCTCAGCGATTTCAGCAACAATATCTGCTTTAGTCATATCAATTAAAAATTTATATTTAACAACAATGTGATTTTCAATTACAAAGGTAGTCAGCATATTCCTTTTATCTTTGCCATTTTACGGATAAACTTTAAAATTTTACCCTAATGCACGATTTTTCTCTATTAATTCGGTCCTGGTATCGACAAAATGGTCGCTCCTTACCCTGGAGAGAAACAATAAATCCGTATTTGATATGGTTATCGGAGGTAATTCTTCAACAAACGCGCGTCGATCAGGGTAAAGCTTACTACGAAAAGTTCGTTCAACATTATCCGACGGTTGAGGACCTGGCGCGGGCATCGGAAGAGGAAATCCTGAACGACTGGCAGGGATTGGGATATTACAGCCGCGCGCGCAATCTTCATTTTGCTGCACATCAGATCGTGAATGATTTCAATGGCGAATTCCCCGATTCATATAAAGGTATTAAATCGCTCAAAGGAGTTGGGGACTACACGGCTGCTGCTATCGCTTCATTCGCTTTCAATCTTCCGCATGCCGTTGTTGACGGAAATGTCTATCGGGTGTTGTCGCGCTATTTTGCAGATGCCACGCCCATTGATTCGACACAGGGTAAAAAGTTGTTTGCCGCCTATGCCCGTGAATTGCTGCCAAAAGATGATCCGGCTTCATTTAATCAGGCTATTATGGAGTTGGGGGCGCTCGTCTGTAAACCTACATCTCCTGATTGCGAGCATTGTCCGGTACACCAAAATTGTCTGGCTTTTCGCGAAGGACAGGTGCAGCATTATCCCGTAAAAAAGAAGAAGACAAAGGTGGAAGTGCGTTATTTCCACTATTGTATCGCCTCCGATCGCGAGATGCAGATAGAACAGCGCACAGGTCAGGGAATCTGGAAAAACATGTATCAGTTTCCGCTCATTGAATCGAAAGAACAAATGCCGGTCAACGAACTTAAAAAGTATGCGCTGGAACATTTTGGTGTCGAACTGGTCGAAAAAATTGCCGATTACAAGCATATTTTGAGCCATCGGAAAATTTACGCTACTTTCTGGCGGGTGAATCAAAAAGTGGATGCGTTTACAAACTACACCACTGTTCCTATCGAGAAAATAGACGATTATCCGCTACCTCGCTTGATTCATCGATTTTTGGAAGAAAATAATAATTTCTACCGAGCGAATCAGGATAAAAAATAATCGGGTAAGAACGATTTACTTTCTATAATTTTGTTTTACATTTGTTATATGGCAGGTAGTATAAATAAAGTGATTTTAATTGGTAATCTCGGGAAAGATCCGGAGGTTCGGGCGCTCGAGAGTGGTACTAAATTAGTGCGGTTTCCCATCGCTACATCTGAATCTTTTACGGATAAGACGACAGGTGAGCGACGCGACATCACGGATTGGCACAATATTGTCATGTGGAGAGGGCTCGCTGAAGTCGCCGAAAAATACTTGTCCAAAGGGCAAAAAGTTTACGTCGAAGGCAAGTTGAAAACGCGTTCATGGCAGGATGAAGCCGGGATAACGAAATATACTACTGAGGTCGTAGCAGACAATATGACGATGTTGACTCCTAAATCGGAAAGTCCTGCTCCTCAGTCGACACCCAATTATTCGAAAGAAGATACGCCACAAAAACCTTCTCCGATGGAAGGCGACCTTTCGGATGACGACGATGATGATTTGCCATTTTAAAACGGCTTTAAATGGATGATCCAGAACCTTTTAGTTTGTTCTTAATTAGTATCAGTGGCGGTGTGGATATCGGATTTTGGATATCACTTGCCGTACTGGTGTTGCTCTTGTTTTTGTCGGCATTAGTGTCTGGCTCTGAGGTGGCTTTTTTCTCATTGTCACCGGAAGAACGCGAAGTACTCGATCAGAAATCCGATTCTACATCGGATGTGGCTACCGAATTACTCAAACATCCAAAAAATTTGCTGGCCACCATTTTGGTCGTAAATAATTTTGTGAATGTGGGAATCGTGATTCTCGCCAGTTACCTCTTTTCCATTGTGTATCCGCCGGTAGATGGTCAGATTGATTATTTGCGTTCCGCCATCGAAATTGGTGGAATTACTTTTATCATTTTGTTGATCGGCGAAGTGATTCCTAAAATTTATGCGAATCGCAACAGCCTCAGTTTGGTGAATATCATGTCGACACCGTTAAATGTGCTGGGGAAAGTCCCTCCTTTTTCCTGGTTGCGATCTTTTTTGGTGAATGGAACAGAAATAATTTTGAGGTATGCGCGCAAACGGCAGCTCGATGTGTCGTCTGACGATCTGGAGAATGCCATTGCACTTACCCGGGAACAAGACACACCGCCGGACGAACAACGCATTTTAGAAGGAATTGTGAAATTCGGGAATACCGATGTGCGTCAAATCATGCGCTCGCGCGTCGACACCGTAGCGGTGGATGAAGATACGCCGTTCAACGAACTCGTGGAGGTTATTCTGGAATCGGGTTATTCGCGGATTCCGATTTATAAAGAGACTTTTGACGAAGTTGTGGGTATTTTGTTCGTAAAAGATTTGCTGAAGCACCTGGATGAAAAAGATGATTTTAAATGGAATGCCCTGATTCGATCGCCGCTTTTTGTGCCGGAAAACAAGAAGATTGATGACCTGCTCAAGGAATTTCAGGAATTAAAAATGCACATGGCGGTGGTGGTCGATGAATACGGTGGAGCTTCAGGAGTGGTCACGCTCGAAGACGTACTGGAGGAAATTGTCGGTGAGATCACGGATGAATTTGACGACGACGACATCGTGTACACCAAAGTCGATGAGCGCACCTTTGTATTTGAAGGGAAAACACCGTTGGTGGACATGTACAAAGTATTGGAGGTCGACGGGAAAGAGTTCGAAAACAGTAAAGGTGAATCCGACTCAATTGCCGGTTTTTTGATCGAACAGGCGGGAAAAATTCTGCGCAATAACGAATCGATCGCGTTTAATCACTTGAAGTTTATTGTGGAATCCTCCGATAAGAAAAGGGTGAAATTGGTCAAAATTATAAAACTACCCCAGGATGAAGAAGAGTAAATGGTTATTTTCGATGGTTGTCGTTCTGGCAATCGGTTGTACGGATGAGAAAAATTATGTTCCCAAGCCTTCGACGTACCTCGAACTGAATTTGCCGACCAGAGAATATGAAGATTACAGGGATACGTGCGGTTTTCAATTTTCAAAACCCACCTATTTTGATGTGGAACAAGTGCGTCCTGCTTCCTGTAACCGCGACATTACGTTCGGCAAGTTGAACGGCACGCTTCACCTCAGTGCTATTGAAATGGATACTTCACTGGCAGCTTATGTCAATTACGCGATCGACAAGGTGGGTGAACACAAAATCAAGGCTACGGCGATTTACGACACGAATATTGTACGGCCCAATGACCACGTGTACGGAACCTTTTTCGAATTGCAGGGAAACGTCGCATCTCCTTTTCAATTTTACGTGACCGACAGTGTAAATCATTTCTATAGCGGTGTCGTCTACTTCAATACACGACCGAATTACGATTCCATCAAACCGACACTCAATTTCGTTAAAAAAGATATTATAGAGATGATGAACACGATTGAATGGTCGGATTGACCGTTTATCATTGTATTAAGTCATTGACAAATGAATCGCTTGTATTTCATCGTTTTATCTTATATTTAGTAAAAATGTGAGATAATGAAACAGCTACTATTTCTTTTGATTTTTATTGTACCTGCCTTTTTGGTTGGACAGGAACGCTATTCAAGAGCGAAAATCTGGACTAAATCGCACGAATTACAGGAGTTATCCGAATTGGGGCTCGCTGTGGATCACGCTGCGATGAAGAAAGATACTTATATTATCAGTGATTTCTCCGCTTCATCCATTGAAAAAGCGCGCGATGCAGGGTTTAAAGTGGACATTCTTATAAAAGATGTCAAAGCTTATTACACTTCTGAGGCCTATCAAAATCAGGGAACGACTAAGAATGTTACGTGTGACAATAACAATCAGTCCGGTTTTGATCCCGACGTCCCGGACAATTTTCAGCTCGGTTCCATGGCGGGATATTTCACTTATCAGGAATTTATCGATGAAATCGATGCGATGGCCGCGCAGTATCCCAATTTGATTTCGCAAAAAGCGCCAGTTTCGGATACGCTCACCCACGAAGGTCGACCGATATATTACTTAAAACTTTCAGATGACCCCGGTGTCGATCAGGGCAAACCGCGGATTTTATATTCTTCGATTCATCACGCCCGGGAGCCTGGGTCGCTGTCCGAAACGCTGTTTTTCATGTGGTACATGCTGGAGAATTACGGAACCGATCCCGAAGTGACTTACCTCGTCGACAATCTCGAAATTTTCTTCGTTCCGATGATCAATCCCGATGGATATATCCACAACGTGAACAATGATCCCAATGGGGGAGGCATGCATCGGAAAAATAAAAATCCGGCTGTAGGTTCTACAAATCCCGGTGTCGATTTAAACAGAAACTATTCCTATCAATGGAACACGACAGGAGTAAGTACGGATCCCAACAACGATACCTACCCGGGAACTTCGGCTTTTTCTGAGCCCGAAACGCAAAACATGAAGAAAATCGCGGAAAACTGGGGCGTTTCGTTTGCTATAAATGCGCATACCTATAGTGGTTTGATGCTCTATCCTATTGGAGCTACGAACGGTGAATTTGCCGCGGATGATTCCTATTTTAATGCTATTTCTACCCACATGGTTGAATTTAGCGGATATGAAGCAATGAAAGCCTCCGATTTATATCCTGCCTCCGGAGACTCTGACGATTATATGTACAAGGAAGAAGCTATTTTTGCCATGACGCCGGAAGTGAGTTATGAAGGTTTTTGGGCACCTCAAACGCAAATCATTGATGACAACATCGATATGTTGTACTCGAACATCAAAGCGGCACATTTACCGCTGGTTTACGGTGTGACGAAGAACCTCGATCTTGCGCCGACGATTGATGATGTTTCAGGCGATTTTAATTTTGAAATTCAGCGTCTCGGACAGCAAAATGGTCCTTTAACGGTGAGTATTGATCCTATAACAGGCATTCAATCAGTAGGTAATCCCGAGACGTTTAATTTACTGGTAGAAGAAATTCAATCGGGATCGATCAGTTATCAACTCGCCGGAGGAATACAATATGGCGACGAAATTAAATATGCAATCGTCACTGATAATGGCCTCTGGCAGCATCGCGACACAATTGTGAAAACGTACGGGTCCGCAACGCTTCAGTTTTCGGATCCCGCAGCAAATCTGGACAACTGGACGGGAAACTGGGCCCTGACCAACGAAGATTTTTACTCGCCTGATTTTTCGTTTACGGACAGTCCAAATCAGTCCTACGGAAGCAATGAGTTCAACACCTATCGGTTCAAAGATACCATTGACCTCGTTAACGCGACAGCTGGTGCCATTCGCTTTCGCGCAAAATGGGCGATTGAAGCTAATTTTGATTATGTTCAATTTCAGGTTTCGAACGACTATGGAAATACCTGGGAGGCACAGTGTGGCATCTATACCAACGCAGGTGTACAAAACAATGGGAATCCACAACCTGTGGGGGAACCGCTCTACGATGGGGTTCAACAGGACTGGATACTGGAAAGTATCAACCTGAGCGATTACATCGGTGATGAGGTCATGGTGCGTTTTGTGCTGGTTTCGGATAATTACGTTCAGGAAGCTGGTTTTTTCTTTGATGATTTTGAAATTATGTATGATGAAGTTGCGGATGCGTCACTTTCCAATCAACTGGCATCGTCGTTCAATGTATTTCCCAATCCCGCGAATGAATACGTGAAAGTTGCCTTTCAGGAACAAGTGACCGACGGTACAATCGCGGTGCATACGGTTACTGGTGAACGGGTCTTCGAAAAATCAATTGAACAAAATACAAAACTCGTCGAGCTGGATGTGCAGGATTGGAAATCGGGCGTATATTTCGTGACCTGGAAGCAAGATCAGCGCACTTCCTCGCCGAAGCGAATCGTCATTTCAAGATAAGGACGGATACTCGATTTTTCATGATGTGAATTTGGTATACAACGCTATTCTCGGTTCAGTGAAAATCCGGTGATGCGCAGGTTGGAGGCGGTTTTCCGTTTTTCGGGATTCCAAAAATAAATAGAGTAGCGGACGGCTCCCTTTCTTTTTAATAGCGCTGGTTCCAGGAAAAAATATGGGTGGTTGGTCGGAGCTTCGATGGATTCCCAGAATATCTTTTTATCGGCTTTGTCGTAAGCTGCCAGAACAAAATGCTGTTTTTTTATAAATACGTTTGAATCACTGGTTATTTTCAGGAGCGATGGTTGTTCAGGAAGGGGAGCGCGATCGATGAAATTTGTGTATTCTTTGTCGAGCTCGAAGGTGCGCTGACTCAGCAGTTCCCGGAAAATCAATGAATCGCTTCTTTGTACGCGCTTAAAAAAACGGGCGAGTTCGAGATGATCACTTTGTATGATTGCTGGTCGTGCCTCAAAGGCGCGAAACATATTGGAAGCAGTGTTGGGCGTCCACACTTGAACGTTTTCGAAACCTGAAAGTGCTGCTGGCTGACGATCGAACGGCAGTGAAAGACCGTAATTATTCGATTTAGCCTGTCGCACATCTTCTTCATCTGGGTGGTAAATCACCTTGTAGACGGTTGTTTTGAAGGTTTTTTTTGCCAGTTTATGAGGAATGGAAGCTGGTATTTCTACCAGGTATGAAACGTTGCGCAGCTCTCTGGAAATCGATTCAGCAATATGGCGGATGAACCCGAGTGTATCGGCGGCAGGAAAATGGTGTGGATTCATCAATACTTTCAGATCCAGTGAAATTGTTTTCTCAGAAAAAGATGTTTGATTGCGCAGCAGTTCACCGAAATCCCGAAGTTTTATTAGTGAACTGTCGAATTTACAATGACTAATACTCGTGATTGTCGAATCGCAGAGCGCGGCAAATGGCAACGTGTCTTTTTTACAATTCGGAATCGTATGGTTGTGGAAGAGCCAGAGTGTGGAATCCTTGCTCATTTGAATATCGACCTCACTGCCATCGATGAATTCCATGGCGCGCGCTACGCTTTTCCAGCTGTTTTCGTGAAGTCCGGGATTGTCATTTTTACCGATGGGACCATTGCCTTTATGTCCAAAAAAGAGCGTTTGATCGGGGATATTATTTCGTATGACTGCTCCCGTAGGTTTTCGGGCAGTTTCCGAACATCCACCGGATAAAATTGCTATTGCAGCAACAAATAGCAGTACTGGATTATGGCAATCCCTTAATAGAAAATGTTTCAAAATGAACATGATGTTTGCGATTTGCTGCATTTTTATTCCAAAAATAGACTTTTATATGATCTTCAGATTGAATTGAATAGTGAAGATTTTCCTTAAACACTTTTTGCCAGTTCTGTCGTTGACCCAATTTTTTATCGGTATCCACTTCAATGCGTTCCCAGATATAATTTTCACCATCTCGCGAAAAGGCTACGATAAAAATGGGGTTTACGGTGTCGTTGATTTGCCAGTTCTTATCCGTTTTAAAACTGAGTGAGAGCTCTACACCTTCGTAATCTTTCGGGATTTCGACATCGGCACAACTAACAAACTCTTCGCTGTCATGAAAGTCGACGTGAAATGATTGACGAGTGAACAAAGGCTCCTTTTTTTCGATAGATGGATAAATGCGATTGCGAACAATAGCTTCTTCGTGTAAATTTATCAGATTCCGCCGGAGTTCTTGCAGGCTGTCTTCTTTTCTGGTCGACAATTGTGCAGGTTGAAGCCGGAGGTGTTCCTCAACTTCGTATACGGTATTTCCGGAAATGAAGTAATTTTCATGCAACAACTCATCCATTTTTCGGCTATTGCGCATCATTACACACGTTTTGTGTTGTTCGAAATTGCGCGATGTGTCCAGCGGGGTACCGAGCCAACTCACATTTTTCATGGCTTCGCAGGCGTAGTTATTTGCCAGGAGGTTGTGCAGCGACGGCGCAATATCCAGGTGCGTGTTGACGGAGCGGATGTGTTTACTTCTTTTTAAAAGGGGCGAATAAATCATCAAGGGAGAGCGGTATTTTTCCAGGGGACTGCTTTGTGGAATATCGCTCAGCATGTGGTCGCCTAAAATGACATAAATAGTGTTGGAATGGGCGTCGCGAGATTGTTGTTGTTTAAAATACCATTGGAGTGCATCGTCGGTATAGAGGAATGTGGAAAAATATTGAACGTATTTTCGATGTTTTTCTTTGAGGCGTGGATTTACATCCGCCGTGTCAATCATTTCGCGTACGCGTTGTTTGTAGAAATCCTGATTGTCCACGACAAACGGGTAATGCATGGATAGCGTCAATATGACATCCAGCGCAGGAGCGTCACTGCTTAAACTGTCTTTGGTCGCGAAAAATTCCCGCAGGAGTTCCTTGTCACCTATGCCAAAAGGGACGGGGTCGACACTCGTTTTTTTTCCGGTTCCTTCGTAGTTGTACTCTTCCCGGTCGTAAATATGCGAAAACCCCTGATCATACATGAATAAATCCATATAGTCGAAGCGTGCATGGCCACCGTAAAAAAAAGTGCCTTCATAACCGTTTTTGAATAACCATTGGGGCAGTGTGCGGGTATTGGGGAAGCCGTTGCGCTGATGTGTAAAACCTTTGGGGCCGTGGGGCAGTGAACCCAAAACCGAGGGCAGCACCGCAAAAGTGCGTTCACCTGTAGCTAAGGTGTTTTGGAAGTAAAGCGAATGGTGTGCCAGTGAATCCAGAAAAGGAGTGTAGCTGATTTCGTCTGCGGCATTGCCACTAAAGGATGACGACAAACTCTCAACCACGATAAAAACGAAGTGAGGAGGTTTCTCTGGTAAATTAAAAAATGGTCCTAAAGGATTTTCTTCCGGATTTTTATGTAAAAACGGATAGTTTTTGGATTGGTAATTTCTGGGAATATGTTGATGAACAGTATGCGTCGCTTTTTGAAAAGATTGCGGTGCCGGCAGTGCACTTTCCTGAAATGAGGCAATAAAGAAATACGTTTTATTCTGCAAAAGGCTGGAAAATGCGTGGTGATTACTCGTAGTTTGGACGCCCAGAAAGAGACTGAGGATCGAAAAAACACCAATTATAGCCGGTGATACCCAGCTCACGTTGCGCCTTCTAAAGCGCTTGTTGAGAACAAAATACACAATGACCGGAAAGGGCAGGAGTAAGTAATACCAGCGAAAAACGACAAAGTCGGAGGAAATCAGTTCGACCTGGTTCCAGTCGAAAGCAAATACCGTTGCGTCGAGCGGCACCAGCGTAATGGTAAAATAAAATAGCGAAACGAAGTCAAAAAGTGCGGTGACGACAAATAGTATGTCTGTAACGTAGCGCAACCACTTTCCGCGAAAGAGGAAGAAGAGTGGAATGAGGAGCAGCGCAACGATACTGGAGAAAAGCAAGGTGTTTAGAATGCCGTATCCCCAGATGCTCCATGGTTTATCCACATAATGAATCGATTGAACGATGTAGATACCGATGGACCAGGTAGCGATGAGGCTCATTGTCCACGCCAGGTATTTTGAAAATAGCGATTGAAAACGTTGCTTCATGAATACTCCTTTCTATCAGCGAAGATAGCAGAATTCTCAAAATTTCAGCGATTTGCCGTTGAATCAGTAATTTGATCACAAGTGCCTGAAGCCACTGTGCGGATAGATGGCATCTCCATCAGCGAGGGATGAATCCCTGACCGATGGAGCGTTGAAAACATCTATACTTCTCAATACTTTTTCATCTATCCGCTGTAAAATTGCCTAAAGCACTACCAGACGATTTCGTACGGCAGCCGCGCCTGGATACCCGTGAAATTCTCTATTTCTTTCACCTTTTTGTAGAGCTTGTTCAGCTCTTTCGGCGTTGTTGCTTCGGTTTTTTCACTTTCTTCAATCGATTCTAGGATTTCCATCCAGGGTTCTTTCTTCACTTTCGGGAAATACTGGACTACGGGATCTGCGATATATGCCGATTTTACCGCATAATCGATGGCGTCGTTCAGTCCGCCAAGTGTATCCACCAATCCGATTTGAAGTGCGTCTTTTCCCGTCCATACTCTACCGCGCGCTACGGTGTTGACCGCTTCTTTCGTCATATTTCTACCGTTTGCCACGCGTTCTAGAAATTGATCGTAAATAAAATCAACTTCCTCCTGAATGATGGCGTATTCCTCATCGGTGAGTTTTTCGTTCGTACTGAGGATCGCATGTTTGTTTGTACTCACTCTGTCGAAACTGAGTCCCAATTTATTTTCCAGCATAGCTCCCGTGTAAGGGATGACGCCGAAAACACCAATGGATCCCGTGATGGTCGTTGATTCTGCAAAAATCTTATCCGCAGCTGCTGCGATGTAATAACCACCAGAGGCTGCCACGTCTCCCATTGAAACAATGACCTTTTTCTCTTCGCGCGCCAGTTCCACTTCGCGCCAGATTTCGTCGCTGGCAAGGGCACTTCCTCCCGGACTATTCACGCGGAAGACGATCGTTTCTATGGATTCGTCTTTGCGGGCATTGCGCAACAACTTCGTGATTTTTTGACTACTCAGTCCTTCTCCTTTAACGACGACAGGTCCTTCTGCTACAATTACGGCCACGTTTGCTTTTTTGCCGTCTGCAATTTTCTGATTGTTCAGGAATTTTTTTCCTGCATATTTCTCAAAATCCTTGAAGTTGATATCGTCGGGATCTTCTACACTGATTTTTTCAGCAATTAAAGCGATCACCTCGTCGCGATATTTTACTTCGTCAATCATGTCGTGTTCAACAGCGTGGCTGACTCTCCGAACCCAACCACTGTCAGCGATGGTGTTCAGCTGATCTGCTTTTACGCTTCCATTAGAAGCAATATCACTGCGCATATCTTCCCAGATAGAAGAGAGGTAGCGTTTCACCTGAAGGCGACTCGAATCACTCATTTCAGTCAGGAAATACGGCTCTACGGCACTTTTAAAATGATTGTCAGAACCGCGCACGACTTGCATTTCCAAATCGAGTTTGTCAAACATGCCTTTATAGAACATGAATTCGGTTCCCAATCCGAGAAATTCGAACATGGAAGAAGGAAAACCGTAATTTTCATCAGCTGCAGATGCTATGTAGTATTGTTTAAGGCTTACGGCTTCTCCACTGTGGTAAGCTACCGCAAATTTACCCTGCTCCTGAAAATTTTCAATTGCTTTTCGTATTTCTGCTGCAGTGGCGTAACCACATTGCGCATTTTCCAGTTCGATAAAAACGCCTTTGATCCGGTCGTCATCCGCTGCCTTTTCCAGTCCGTACAGAATGTCTGCGAGTCCCGTTTTGTTGATAAAACTCAGTGAGCTCGCACTTATTTCCGACTGGCTCAAATCACCGATATCACCTTTCAGGCGCAGGTGTAACACGGCTTTGTCTCCCACTGAATATTGAGGAGCACTACCTACGAGGCTGCCAATCGTTATGGCGATCACCGATCCAATAATTACCAGAATTACAATGCTTGCAATTAAGCTGGGCCAAAATACTTTACCGAATGAAATTTTTTTCTGTGTCATAAATCGTCGTTCATCATCTTCACGTTGCGCGCATCCATTTTTTTACGTTGCGCTGTAAAGGAAATTGTTTAATGTTGGCTTTGTTGCTATTTTTGTGCAGTAAAAGTATTAAAATTCCCGCTTTTTAGAATGGATAATAACACAAAAGGAGGGATAATTACGTGATTGGTAGAAATGAGTTATAAAACGAAAAGATGGGCTTTTTTTGGTCTTGGAAGTAATCGGGGAGATCGATTTGAATTTCTTCTGAGCGCTGCTCGTGCTTTACAGGATTGGTCGCTCGAAAAACCACTTATTTCTCCCGTGTTTGAAACACCACCGTGGGGATTTGAGAGCGATACGCCTTTTTTAAATTGCTGTATGGGAATTTTAACAGACCGGAGTCCGCACGAGTTGTTAGTTCGAGCACTACAGATCGAAGATGAACTCGGGCGCACGCGCGAATCTTTTAAAGCGGGGTACACTTCGCGATGTATCGATATTGATCTGCTTTACGTGGGCGACGAAATTGTTGATAACTCACCGGAGTTATTGTTGCCGCACCCCCGTATAAATCAACGGAAATTCGTGCTGGAACCGCTCGAAAGCATCGCTCCGGACTTTGTGGATCCATTGAAAAATAAGACAATAGCGACACTTTTAAACGAGCTCAACGACGATTCAGAAACTTTATTGTTCGAGAAGAAATTATTAACAATTTTGTAATTCGTGGTGAAGTTCTTTCAAGTGCTAAAAAAAATGTTTATTATTGCAATCGTTAAATAGGTAAGAATTAATAACATGATAATGAAAAGAAAAGGTATCAAAGGTTTAGCATTCATTGCTGCGGCTGGTTTGTTAACTACGAGTTGTGATCTTCTTAAGGATGTCGACTATGCTGTGACACCAGACCCATTAGAAATGCACGGAGACAGTGTAAAGGTAAAAGTAGATATTACCCTGCCGGAAAAGGGAATCCACAAAAAGGCGTATGCTGAAATTACTCCTGCTTTGGGGACTCACGCATTAAAGCCCGTAACGATTGTTGGTGAAAAAGCAACAGCGAATGGAACCGTGGTTCCTTATAAAGCGGGAGGTAAAGTAGTATATGAGGACGTGATTGCCTACGCTCCTGATATGGAAGTGGCTGATCTTTCCGTTACTGGAAAAATTTATAAAAAAGGAAAAGAAAAAGGAAAGATCGATAAGACGAAAATCGCAGATGCGACCGTGATCACTCCATTGATGGTAGAGAAAGATTTCCGCGTGATTTACGCTTCTGATCAATTTCAGCGCGTGACAAAAGAACAAGAAATGGCGGATATTCACTATCTCAAAGGACGTTCTAAAGTGCGTTATTCTGAAATGCGCGACGATGATATCGCTTCTCTGGACAGTTTCTTGACAGTTGCTCAGGAAAATCCAAAGGTTGAAGTTACAGGTATCACAATTACTGGATTTGCTTCGATTGAAGGGGAAGAGGACAAAAACAACTCACTTTCTCAAGATCGTTCGAATACTGCAAAAGAGTCAGTGATGGAAGTTGCTGCGCGCGAAAAAGTCGCCAACGAAAAAGCTCAGGAAGAAGCGACGTTCAATACGATTGCAAAAGGTGAGGACTTCAAAGGATTCAAAAGAGCATTGCAAGATGCGGATATGGATGAAGGCGATAAAGATGCGATCATGCAAGTTCTTGAAATGCAGAAATCACCTGCTGCTCGCGAACAAGCGATCCGCGATTTGAGTACATACCTCTATTTGGATAACAATGTATTCCCCGCTCAACGTCGTGCTGAAATCGTTGTAAACTATGATTTGACAGGCTTTTCTGATGAAGAGTTGCAAGATTTGTCAAAATCAAACATCGATACGTTGACTGTGGAAGAAATTCTTTTTACAGCGACATTGACGGACGATTTGAACGAAAAATTGCGTTTGTACAACGAGGCTGGACGTCTCTACCCGGAAGATCACCGACCAGTGAACAACGCGGGTGCTGTATTGTACATGCAAAACAAATTGTCAGAAGCAAAAGCGAAGTTTGAAAAAGCAAACGGCATCAAAGAAAACGCTATTTCCAAAAACAACCTGGCAGCGATTGCCGGAGTAAACGGAAAACGCGATGATGCGAAAGCGCTTTTATCTGAAGCTGACGGTGCTGGAAGCGAAGTAGATTACAACATGGGTATCCTGAACATTCAGGACGGTGCTTATGATGATGCGCTTTCAAACTTTGGTAGTGAGGCCTCATTCAACAAAGCATTGACTGAAGTGCTCAACGAAGATGTAGCTACGGCGAAATCGACAATTGATGATGCGCCTGCTGCAGAAACGGCGAAAGGTTATTACTTGAAAGCCATTACAGCTGCACGTCAGGATAATCTTCAGGATATCGTTTCCAATTTGAAGAGTGCATTTGCAAAAGATGCATCGTTGAAATCGAAAGCATCGAAAGATCGCGAATTCATTAAATACCTGGACAATGCTTCATTCTCTTCCATCGTGAAGTAAGAAGAACCTGTTCAGTTGATAAGATTTAAAAGGACGTACGATGTGCGTCCTTTTTTTATTGCCTTGAAAAATTGTAAATTTACACGAGGATCAATTTTAAATGAAGCGTCATAGCCATATCGATGAATGGTCAGTTGCTACTGGTGATTACCGTCATTTATTCAACGGAATGGAATCCGATAATGAGGTAAGCGGTAACGGAAACTCTTATACTACCCAGTTTAGACAGTATGATCCGAGGTTGGGACGTTGGAAATCACTCGACCCACTCATGGCCAAATATCCGAATCAATCGCCGTATGCGGCGTTTAACAACAATCCCGTGTACTTTGTTGACCCGCTCGGGCTGGAAGGTGACCCGCCTGCCGGACTTCCTGAAGATGCCGAAGATGGTAGTGTGCACGAGGCGGAAAATGGGAATAAGTATGAATGGATCGGAGGTGAAGGAGATGAAAAAGGCTTTTGGTTGGAGACGGGTGATGATATGCAGATTTTAGATGAAGTGGTCATTCTTGCAGATGCGAAAAACGCAAACGGAACAGCTAAGAGCGGCGAGACTTCTTATCATTTAAGTTACAATTTAGATGGACAGCAGTATAATTTTTATGACCTTACGTATGATGAAAAAAATACTTTAGTCGCTGACTACTGGCAACGAAAATGGGAGCAACAACGACAAAGTCGACAGAAGTCGTTTTGGGATGTGCACATGCCAACGTATGATATTGATTATAATATTATGCCTCAAGCTATTACAATTTCTATAGAAGGAGATGCCTCTTCGGGAGTAGCAACTAGCTCCGAGTTACAATTCACATGGATTACGTCTGGCGATGATCTCAGTTTAGTACCGTACATCTTATATAAACAGAAGTTTGGCGGATCAAAACCTGGTGCTGGTGCTGGAATTAGCTTAGAGGCTTCGTACAAGTCAAACGGTGAAGATATTACCGCGAATGATTTAGTAACACCAACACATATTAATAATATTAATAGACTAAAAAAATATCATGGTCGAGAGTTTGGAGGTAGTTTAGGCCCCTTTCAAGCAGCATATGAATACACACCTATATATCAAGGTAGTCCTATACACAGCTACTCTATCGGCGTCAATTGTAATGTCGGTCTTAATACTGTTTATGATGCTTCTATAATGTCAACATTCACTGTGCCACTTAATTTTGGACCATAACTAATAAACCTCTGAGATGAGCTTAAAATTAAAATATACAATTATTAAAGTAATATTATTTGCCTTTGGTGTCTCACTCATATTATTTTGGAATAATGAAACTGAAAAAGAATTCAATTTAAGTTGGAAAAAACTTAACAACATGAACCCAGTTAAATGTTCTATTTCAAATGAAATTGATTCAATACGCCCAAAAGGTAGAGGTTTTTTTATAAAGTTAGACAACGGTGGAATGTTTTATTTCACAGCTAAAATATATGAATCTGGTGAATTATTTCGTGAAAAAGGTTCAATGATACATAGTGGAGATTCAGTAAAAAAAAATCAAAGCTCTAAGTTAATGGTGATAAAAAATAGACAGACTAAGGATTCCGTAATTCTTGAGTTATATGATATTGATTACGATTCTTTTGGATGTATTGAATAATTTCTTTCAAAAAATTCTAATCATTCTCTACAATAGTAATTGTCGAAAATTTGAGCTGAACAACTTACAGCCCCCGCGATTTCCCCGCCACATCGCAGATTTTTTTAGAAAAACGGAACGAAATTTCGTAAAATACTGATATTCAAAAAGAAATAAAAATGTTGGTTCAGTTGTTTGTTTGACAGGTTGTTGTCCCTACGCTACCGCCGCCACATCGCAGAGTTTTTTACAAAAACCGAATGAAAATTCTCAACATATTGATACCCCCAGCTCTCGTTCCAATCCGTTCACACAGCCCTGGGACGCATCAAACATATTTCTTTTTGGATACGGGCTTCTCTCGCTATTCATAAAGCGTGCAATGAATCACAGCTGTTTTTTTAGCAACAGGCAACGCCGACAATCAAACACTGGAACGCTGGAGTCCAACGATGATTTCTCAAAAATTCATTATATTCACAATCATTCTGTTGAACTGGATTTTGTTGTGAGATGTGAGAGTAATGGTTATAGCGGTGCAATAGATAGTAAATTATGAAAAATATATTTATAGTTCCTTTCTTTTTTTTAATGTTTTCTTGTTCGGAATCAAGTGATAGTGTTAAGAAAAGTACTTTTTCAAAAACAAATCACGATACCATCGTTGCCGTTGAAGATCCGACACACGAAATTGATTGGACTGATTCAAGTAGTCATAGTGTTATGAATGACCTGATAAGAAAAATAGAATTGAAAGATGAAATAATAGTTAATGAAACTGATGACGATTTGAATAATATTTCTATCGAGGATCATCGTCTAACTAATGCGCTGAATAAGGAATCAAAAGAAGAATCTATAATTGGTCTTAATGAAATACTGTTCGTTAAACTAAAACGAAAAAAACCAATTTCGCAGGATGATAATCTGTACTACCCGTCTTTTCAGATCCAGTTGTGGACATTTAATGACACGGCTTATTCAAAATCTTTTTACGATCGGATAAGAACAAAAAAAGACACTCCCTTTTTTAACAAACCTCCCCAAAACTTTTTATTACGCGGTTCATATATTGTTTATTTGAAAACCAGAGCTGAATTGTTTAGAACTGAACTAAATGAATTAACCGAACAGATCAAATCGATGTAAAATGCGAAATTTACAAAACATTTTCGTTGTTTTTGTACATTTTCCCAGTTCATGACGACCCATATCGCGGAATTATAATGTAAAAAATTTGCTGACTGGAGTGCTAATGAGGGATCGTTTATTGACAAGGATTGAGGCAATCACGCGATCGGAGTCGTCCGGTAGAAGGGAGCAACGAGAATTACTTAACAGAATTACGGAGCTAGATCAAGATGACACCAGAGAGTACTGCAACAAAAAATCCAAAGAAAAGTAGGGAGGTAACGGGATCAATTACAGCAAGAAAAGATTTATATTTGTCATGTTTGGTCGGTAACCCTAAAATTAATGAATTGAGACTTTTTTTAATACACTTCTAATTTTTCGAAATCAAACATAATGGAGTGAGAATGAAGAAAAATCAGAGTGTGTGTCCTCGCTCACATTCGGTTGGCACTCAGTGCACCGCTCGCTCTCACACTCACTCTGTTTTGTACAGGGAATGATTGTATTGTCGAACCTGATTAGCTTAAGTTTTTAATCATTGCATATAATATTCGAGATAATTCATCAGCTTGGTTTTCTAAGGCTTCAAACTCTTCTTGATTAATAATTCCGTCATCCTTAAGAACA
>JBNJEH010000051.1:0-23179 GCA_051745635.1 Bacteroidota bacterium | reverse complement strand
ATAAATGTTAGAATATCCTCCACTGGTGGTAATTCAGGAGCTGCAATGATATTGTCACTTTGATCAAAAATTCCCCGCTGACGAGCATTGAGGTAGTAACTGGTCTTTAGAAGAGTATAAATCTCTTTGAAAATGCTGGACTGCTCCAGGGAATCGTGTCTACGTACCGGTAGATATCCAAAAGGAATGCCGAGTAAGGTATCATTTTTTAAACTGTTAAAATAAGCATCTGAATCGGGTTGATAGGAGGAAAACCAAATCAGCGAATCGTTTCGTTCCTCATAAATAGCGCGACAAAATGTACGTGCTTCCTTTCGATGTTCTTCTGATAATATGGGCAACTTGTCGATGAATGCGTCAACTTGGTCTATTTCTGTTGAAAAAGTCGTTAAATTTTTGCTATCTTGTTGGAAATCTGAACAGCTACTCATGAAGAGCGCTGAAATGACAAAAATAAACAGAAAGGTATCGCGTGCGAGTTTCATAAATAAAGCTTGACGCAATGTACGTATTTTAAGGTACATGACTGCAAAATAAAAAAAGAGAAAATTAGATGGAATTTGCCTATTATCCGGTGACGTTGGTTGTTATTATTGTAACGGTTTTACTCTCAATACGTGCGTTCAAAGATGCCGAAATGAAATATAAGTGGATCAATTACCCTTATAAAATGAATAGGGAAAACGAATGGTATCGCACTTTTTCTCATATTTTCATTCATGGTGATTACGTTCACTTGTTTTTTAACATGTTTGTACTGTTTTCTTTTGGGCGCATGATGGAATTTGAACTGCTGCGCTTTTTCGGGCGTCCTTTCGGTCATGTTCATTTCTTCCTGCTCTATTTCTTGGGAGGGTTAGCTGCCGGGATCTGGCCGTATCTCAGAAATAAAGATAATCCCAACTATATGAGTCTGGGGGCTTCGGGGGCTGTATCAGCGGTTCTTTTCGCTTCCATTCTATGGACACCTTCCAACGGTATTTATCTGATGTTTATTCCGGTCGAAATTCCGGCGTGGCTATTCGGAATTGCTTACCTGGCGTTCGAATATTACATGAGTAAACGGGGGAATAGCGGAATTGCACACGATGCGCACTTCGGAGGTGCTATTTTTGGTATTATTTACGTTTTGATCATCAATTTTGACAAAGGACAAGCATTTATTTCACATATATTCAGTTGATTATGGCGCTACTATACATCAATAACAACGGTGAGGTACTTAAAAATGACGGGGCAACATTGACTGCAGCTAATCGCGGACATCTGTACGGAGACGGGCTGTTTGAAAGTATTCGCGTAGTCGATGGAAAACCCATAAACCTCGAAGCTCATATCTTGCGCATGCTGGAAGGGGCGGCGACACTTAAGATGAGAACACCCGCTTTCTATTCCACGGCTTTTTTTGAGGAGAAAATTATAGAATTGCTGAAATTATCCTCGATTGATCAAGGAGGAAAAGTCCGCATATCGATCGACAGAATGTCGGGGGGCACGTATCGTCCGTCCTCGAATGAAACAACGTATTTTATTGAGGTGTCACCATTGAATGACGAGCTTTTTCGCTTGAACCCAAGAGGCTGGGAGGTCGACCTCTATACTGCGATGCGAAAACACAAGAACAAATTGTCTAACTTCAAAACGAAAAATGGACTGCTTTACGTGATGTGTGCCATTGAAGCACAGGAGAAAGGACTGGACGATTTGTTGATTACAGATTCGAAAGGTGGCATTCTCGAAGGTTCGAGCAGTAATTTATTTGTGGTCAGCAATGGCGTTTTATATACACCCGGACTCGAGGAAGGATGCCTGGGTGGCGTGATGCGCATGACACTCATTAATCTGGCATTGGAAAATGGAATAAAAGTGTACGAGTCTTCTATAATGCCGCAGAATTTACTGGCCGCTGATGAGGTGTTCCTGACCAATGCGATTAAAGGAATTGTATGGGTGGGTGGATACCGTACAAAACGTTATGTCAACGATATGTCAACTCATTTGTTAAAATTACTGAATCAAAAATGGAGTAAATTATGAAAGTTATTGGATTTGCAGGTAGTACGAGTAAGACTTCTATAAATAAGGCATTGGTTGAGTTAACACTCAATAAGGTAGAAAGAACGGATACATCTATCAAGACAGAATTACTGGATCTCAACGATTATGAGTTGCCGTTGTTTAGTGTGGATCGCGAAGAAGAAGGCTTTCCTGAGAACGTGGAACGCTTCATTCAAAAAATCCAATCGGCTGACGCGCTCGTTATTTCGATGGCAGAACACAATGGAGCCTATTCGGCAGCTGCTAAAAATTTAATTGACTGGTGTTCCCGAAAACAGATCGATTTTTTTCAAAATATTCCTGTGTTGTTAATGGCTACTTCACCCGGTGGATATGGCGGTGGAAATGTACTCGAGTTGGCGAAGAAGCGTTTTCCAAAGTTTAAAGCGTCTATAGTAGCTACCTATAAGTTACCCTCCTTTGGTGATAATTTTGATCGCGAAAAAGGAATTATTCAGTCTGAGGAAGAAACCGTTCACCAGCGCGCAGTGATTCGATTGATTGAAGAATTGAGGTAATTCGTCTGCCTGGACGTGCGTAGCAACTATTTTTGAAAGGAAAAATCAAATTGGAGAGTTTTTATACTTTCGTTGTGTAAAATAAGTATTAATCAGCTGGATTTTTAACAACTGTATGAATAAATCGGGTTAAAAACCAGAATAAATCGAAAACATGAAGAAAATTATTTTTTACTCCGCGGCAATGGGTGTAATTGCGTTGAGTTCTTGTAAAAAGGAATACAATTGTGAATGTACCACCACAACAGAAGAGATCGATTATGATGAGAACGATCAGCAACTGAGTGATTTGAAAATAACGAAAAATTCGACATCAACGACAATTATTGATAAAACTGATGAGGCCGTGAGTCGCTGTAAGGAGAAAAATGACATCACTGAGGGCGAGCATGAGTCCAACGGAGTCGTAACAAGATGGAAGCAATCCAAAAATTGTCAGTTGAATATCGCTGAATAGCTAAATCATCAAAATGCGTTGCTGGTTCTTATCAGTTGAATACGCAGCCATAAGTTATGGTCAAATAACGATTTTGTTTTGCTGCAGTTTTTAATTTCCTATCCAATAATCTATGTGAAGCAGAAGAATCCCTGGTCTCAGAAAATATTCGGTGTTACTGTTAATTTAATGGGTAGTATAAAACGGACAATTTTATCCAGGGAAGTAGAATTATGAGAGGTACCTGTCTATATCCGAGGATTCTATAGCCGAGGATTCTATAGCCGAGGATTCTATCGCCACGGGTTCTATCGCCACGGGTTCTATCGCCACGGGTTTCAACCCGTGGCGATAGAAGATTATGAAGAAATACTTTTTGGCGCGTGTTTTTGTGGTTCCTGAGCTTTCAAATTTAATTATTTGAAAAATGTCGAAGGACAAAAACCGTGACAAAAAGGCCTCAAGAGATTTTTAGTGCTTTTAAGCTACACCTCATTAAATTCGAGGTAGAGAAATAATTTTAGTTACTCAACTATAGGTTAGAATACAAAATCAACCCTCTGAAAAGAATCACCCCTATTTAATTAGGGGTGATTGTTGAAAAAAATTAAAAAAAGAGAAGTTGACCCCCTAAAATATTTACCTACTTTTGTCTAAACATAAAATTTTAGTCATGTCATCTGTTCGGAAACAAGCTTATCAAGATGTATTACATCGTAAACCAACGACCACTGAACCACAAGGAAAAATTTCTAAGCATTTTGGGGAGAAAGTATTTCATTTGGAAGTGATGCGCGAATACCTGCCCGATGAAGCTTATAAATCCATTAAGGATGCCGTCGCCAATGGAACGCGAATAGAACGCAGAATCGCCGATCAGGTGGCCTCGGCAATGAAGGACTGGGCGCTCGATAAGGGGGCGACGCACTACACGCACTGGTTTCAACCATTAACCGGTTCCACTGCCGAAAAACACGATGCATTTTTTAAACCTGTGGGGCCGGGACGTGCCATTGAACAGTTTAGCGGGGAACTATTGGTGCAACAAGAACCGGACGCTTCGTCTTTTCCCCATGGTGGAATTCGAAATACCTTCGAAGCGCGCGGGTACACGGCGTGGGATCCTTCTTCTCCTGCATTTGTGATTGCCAATACACTTTGTATACCTACCATATTTATTGCCTATACGGGAGAGGCACTGGATTATAAAATGCCCTTGCTCAAAGCACTGCATTCAGTGGATAAAGCGGCAGTGGACGTGTGTAAGTATTTCGATAAAAATGTTTCAAAAGTAAATGCGACGCTCGGTTGGGAACAAGAATATTTCCTGATCGACAAAGCCTTTTATAATGCACGACCAGATATATTGATGACGGGACGCGTTTTATTTGGTCACCCACCCGCAAAGGGACAACAACTCGACGACCATTATTTCGGTTCTATACCGGAACGCGTTACGGCATTTATGCGCGATTTTGAGCGCGAATCAATCCGTTTGGGCATTCCCGTGACGACGCGCCACAACGAAGTGGCTCCCAATCAATTTGAATGTGCGCCGATCTTCGAAGAATGTAACCTCGCCAACGATCACAACCTGTTGTTGATGGATTTACTCGAGAAAATCGCCCGGAAACACGACTTTAGAGTCGTGCTCCACGAAAAACCTTTTCCAGGACTCAATGGCTCCGGAAAACACAATAATTGGTCGCTGGCTACAGATACGGGAGTAAACTTGCTGGCTCCGGGTAAAAATCCCAAATCCAACATGCAGTTTTTGACCTTTTTTGTCAATACCATCAAAGCTATCCACGATCATGCCGATTTGTTGCGCGCTTCAATAGCCAGTGCTTCTAACGATCACAGACTCGGCGGACATGAAGCCCCTCCGGCGATTATATCTGCCTTTATTGGTTCTCAGCTGACAAAAGTACTCGACGATCTCGAAGAAAACATCAAGGCGGGGAAAATGACTCCAAAAGACAAAACGGAATTGAAATTAAATATTGGAAAAATTCCACAGATTCTTCTGGATAACACCGATCGCAACAGAACTTCCCCATTTGCTTTTACTGGAAATAAATTTGAATTCAGAGCTGTTGGTTCGCTGGCCAATTGTGCTCAGCCGATGATTATTCTCAACACGATAATGGCAAATCAACTACAACTCTTCAAAAAGACTGTCGATCAGCGCATCAAAGGAGGAGATAGTAAGGATGAAGCTATTCTCAAGGAATTGCAGAAGCTCATCAAAGACTCTAAAGACATCCGCTTTGAAGGGAATGGTTATGGCGAAGAATGGGTGAAAGAAGCACGTAAAAGAGGGTTGAGTAACCTGAAGGATACGCCGAGTGCCCTGAAAGTATGGGAACGCAAAGAGGTGATCGCCTTGTTCGAAGAAATGAATGTATTTAACGAGCGCGAATTACTGGCGCGTCAGGAAATCGAATACGAAAAGTACATTCTCCGTTTGCAAATCGAAGCGCGATTGATAGGCGACCTCACGCAAAATCACGTTATTCCGGCAGTCGTGAATTACCAAAATAAACTCATTGAGAATATTCAGGGACTCACCACGATCCTGGGTAGCGAAAAAGATGCTGGGTGCACCGCTCAAAAATCGATTTTGTCCGATTTATCGGTGCACATGACCAAGATGCAGGAAAGTGCTCGATTGATGCTCGAAAATCGCAAAAAAGCCAACAAAATTGAAGACATAGAAAAAAGAGCGCAAACCTATCGGGATGAGGTAAAAGTTCACTTCGAAGAAATCGCTTATCATACGGATAAACTCGAGATTTTAGTGGACGATGAATTGTGGCCGTTTCCAAAGTTGCGCGAAATGCTCTTCACGAGCTGATATAAAAATAGTTGATACATTTTTAAAAAGGGCTTTCGAAATGGAAGCCCTTTTTTTTTGGGGTGTAATGGTTGACGTAATTCATCGTACTAACTAAAACAAAACGATCTTAATGAACCATTCTGAACGTGTGTTGTTTATTAATTAATAGTTAAAGATTAAACAACAATATGAAGATAAATTGGGAGCTATGACTAAAGAATCTACAAAATTGTGGCACATTGATGCGATAGACTTATTGGAGGGTTTTCCCTATGAAATGAAGGTAGCTTTCGAAGAGCTCGTGACAACGCGTACCCACAAGAAAAATGAATATGTTTATAAATCCGGGGAAATTGCAAGTGAATTGTTCTTTGTGATCTCCGGCCGGGTGAAAATTGCCAAACACGCATCGAATGGCAAAGAATGCATCAAACGCATCGTAAATGAAGGGGAGTTTTTTGGTGAAATTGGTGTATTGACCAATAATAATCAAAAGTTACGAAACAATTTTGCGCAAGTCATGGAGCACGATACGGTGGTTTGTTCCATTGATTACGAACATTTTCGCGAAGTTCTCAAGAAATATCCGAAGTTGCAGGATCGTCTGACGGTTAAAATTATTGCTAATTTTCAGCGCATTGATGCCCGTTTGGAATCGATTATGTTTAAAGATGCGAGAACGCGCCTCATTGAATTCATCAAAGAACTGGCAGAAGATATTGGGAAACCGGTGGGACACGAGATGTTGATCAAACACCGATTTACGCATCAGGAAATAGCAAATATTACGGCAATTTCCCGCCAAAAAGTAACGACATTGCTCAATGAGCTAAAAAATGATGGATTAATTCATCTCGAGCGAAAATCAATGCTGGTGCATGACATGAAATTGCTGAAAAGTTGATGCTGTCTAAGCAATGGTGGGGTGTGTATTCTGTTCGACCAAATGAATCAATTGAATCTTCGTGAACAAAACATCAAAAGAACAAATAGTTGATTTCCATTCATTCACGCTACCGGAGGTCAATTACTGAATCGTTCGTTAGAGAATTCGCTCGTGCCAATAAAAAACACTTCAACTAATTCCTTTATCATTTTACGATTGTCTCAGCTGAGTCGAAGGCAGATCGAATGACAGCAACAGCCTCGCGGGCTTCTTCCAGAGTTAAGTTGAGAGGCGGACTCAACCGAAAACTATGAGGGTGAGATAAAAACCAAAAAGTCAAAACTCCGTGGTTAAGGCAATATTGAACCACGTGATTCACCACTTCTGAAGACGGGAGGTCAATGGCAAACATATATCCGACACGGCGGACAGATTCCACGAGGGAATGTTCTTCCAGAGACGAAGCGATAAAGCGACCAATCCGATCGACATTCTGATAATCAATTTCATCGACCAATACGTCCAAAAATGCACTCGAAGCAGCACAGACCACCGGGTGTCCTCCAAAAGTGGTGATGTGTCCCAGCATGGGGTTATGGGTGAAAGACTGTAGCTTTTCCTGATCACTCACCAGCGCTCCGATCGGCATGCCACCACCCAGGGCTTTTCCAAGGGTCAGTATATCGGGTGAAATTTGTGCGTGTTCGAAAGCAAAGTTTTTTCCGGTTCTTCCCATTCCGCACTGAATTTCGTCAAAGATCAACAACGTTCCCGTAGCATTGCAGCGTTCCCGAAGTTCGGTCAGAAATGCATCGGAAGCTTGGCGAACACCGGCGTCGCCCTGCACAGTTTCCAGGATGACGGCCGCAGTTTGTTCTGTTATTAGACGCAGCGTATCTGAATTGTTCAGCTCAATAAATGCAATGTCCGATAAAAGTGGTTGGAAAGGCTTTTTTTTGGCCTTGTTGGATGAAATACTCAAAGAACCGTGTGTGCTGCCGTGATAAGCCCCCTGACAAGCAATGATTTCTCGTCTTCCCGTTACTCTTTTTGCCAGCTTTAATGCAGCTTCGTTAGCTTCAGTACCCGAATTGACCGCATATACAGCATTTAAATGCCCGGGAAGAAGTGCCGTTAGTTTTTGAGCCATTTCCAGGGGGGTATCCTGCACAAATTCGCCGTAAACCATCACATGTAAATGACGATCGATCTGTTCGTGCAGTGCTTTGACGACGCGGGGATGATTATGTCCGATGTTATTGACCGCTACTCCCGCAATCATATCGAGGTAGCGCCGGCCGTCTTTCGAGTAAATATAGGCGCCTTTTGCGCGATCTACCTCGATTAAAAAGGGATAGGGACTCGTCTGCCCCTGTTTTTTCAGGAATTCCTTTATGGCTCCGGAATGTTCTTCCACAATGTTGCTTTATCGTTTGATTACTTGCGCTTGACAACGCGTTCGACGGCAGAAATAACAGCACTTGATGAAATACCGTATTTTTTCATGAGTTCCTGCGGTTTTCCACTCTCGCCAAACGTATCATTCACAGCTACATACTCTTGTGGTGTGGGTAGTTGACGCGTCAGCACCTGCGCAACGGCATCACCTAATCCTCCGTTCATCATGTGTTCTTCCGCCGTAACGACACACCCCGTTTTCTTGACCGAAGCTAAAATAGCAGCTTCGTCCAGCGGTTTAATGGTGTGCATATTGATCACTTCTGCATCAATTCCCTTTTCAGCGAGTTGTTGCGCCGCTTCAACCGCTTCCCATACCAGATGACCACATGCAATAATGGATACATCCGTTCCTTCAAAAATGGTTTGTGCTTTCCCGATTTCGAATGATGCATCTTCCGGAGTGAAAATGGGAACTTTTGGTCTTCCAAAACGCAAATATACGGGGCCTTCGTGTTGAGCGATCGCTTTTGTAGCTTGTTTGGTTTGATTGAAATCAGCTGGTACAACGACCGTCATGTTGGGGAGCATTTTCATCATGCCGATGTCTTCCAGTATCTGATGTGTTGCTCCGTCCTCTCCCAATGTTAATCCTGCGTGAGAAGCACAGATTTTGACATTTTTTTGTGAGTAGGCAATCGATTGACGTATTTGGTCATAAACGCGTCCTGTAGAGAAGTTGGCAAACGTTCCAGTAAAAGGGATCTTGCCGCCAATTGTCATTCCTGCAGCGATGCCCATCATGTTGGCCTCCGCAATTCCTACTTGAAAAAATCGTTCGGGGAATGCATCCTGAAAGGCATTCATTTTAAGAGAACCCGTTAAATCTGCACAAAGCGCAACGACATCAGAATTCTCCTTGCCGAGCTCGAGAAGCCCTTCTCCAAAACCAGAGCGCGTGTCTTTTGTGCCTAATTGTTCAATATTTTTTTTCATCACAAATTGATAATTATAGATTTATTTGAATATACGCGGAACGTTTTTACCGTTGTATAATTTGTTGATTTCAATGCTTTTTGGCGGTAGACCAGTTTGTATTCACCCGGTTGAAGATCAAATGTGTTACTTTTTTTGTGATCATTGAGATTGCAAACCCATTCCTGTTGCTCGTTATCCTTCAATTCAAAAACTTGTCCGACAACGGGCTTGTTACTTCTGAATTTTACGGTTCCCGGCGCTTCAATTGTTACGCGACTCGTTGTACTTTGTTCGACATCGACAGTTTTGTAACGCCGCGGAAGCGTGAGAATTTCCAGCGCATAAGTACCCACGATATATTTCGCATGTTCGTCAAACTTCTGAACATTCAGCGTCTGGTGTTCCCCGTCCTGCATGACGCGAACACCAATGTAGTTGCTGCTCGTCGGTCGGTCAAAATTCACCTTGAGCCAGCCTTGTGGAGTGTCGAGTTCTATAATGTTGTGCGTATTGCGCTGAATGGAAATATTGTCTTTTCGCTGTTCAGGAAGCGTTTTCACAACAAGATCGTAATTGATGCTCGGATCGATGACCAGGGTGTCGGGTAGCTGATCTTCATTGAGTGTATGCGTAAAAGTGTACTTTAAATTATTGGTCCCCGATTCGTATAAAAACATGGTGACATCCGTTTCTTCCGGTTGGCCGTTAATCGTGTTGAGATTAATTTGTACTGAGGTGTTTACCAGTGCTTTGTTGACCACGTTCTTCAGTACGGCCTGAAACGCCTGGGGGCTTTCTGCAGACTTATAATTGCCGTAACAATCAAACTGATCGAGGTAGGACATATCCAGTCCGATACCAATGACAAAAGGGCTGATAGTAATTCCTTTAGCCCGCAGTTTGTCAGCAATCACACATGGTTCGTCATCGCACGCCTCAACGCCGTCCGTTATTAAAATAATGATGTTGCGGGAGCTACTGTCCGGAAAGTCTCCTGCCGCCGCTTCCAGAGAGCGTGCAATAGGCGTCGTCCCTTTGGCGCGAATCGTCTTGATTTTATTGAGAATAGCTTGATGATTATCCTTTTCAAAAGGAACTTCGAGTTTGGTATCTGCACAATCCTGATAGGTCGCTGTGACCAGAGATTGGTGTCCGTACACCCGTAGCCCCAGTTCTAAATTGGGAATACCTCTCAGGCTGTCCACTGAATTGGATAAAATGCGTTTGGCCGTCGCAAAGCGCGTTTCTTCACTCCAGTTTTTATTCATGGAATTGGATGCATCAAAAACGAAAAGTATGCGGGTAAGTTCTTCCTGCCCCATTGCTATGGAGCTGGATAAGAAAAACAATATCGTTATGAGTTTACGCATCTTCAATTTTAATAATCGCCGAGGGTCTCTTCGAGCTGATGAAGGGCAGATTCGAGCTGCTCGTCGTTTGGTGCGGCGCCGTGCCACTTGTGTGTCCCCATCATGTAGTCAACGCCTTGTCCCATTTCAGTTTTCATCAACAGCATGATCGGTTTACCCTGCCCCGTCATTGTTTTCGCTTTATTCAGCGTTGCTAATAATTCAGTTGTGTTATTACCGTCAACTGTTAGCGTTTCCCATCCAAAAGCTTGCCACTTTGCTTCGAGGTTCCCTAAAGAAAGTACATCTTCCACATCGCCATCAATTTGACGACCATTGTAGTCGATGGTTGAAATGAGGTTATCGATCTTGTGCGCAGCTGCGTAAAGAGCGGCTTCCCAGATTTGTCCTTCCTGAAGCTCCCCGTCGCCGTGAAGGGAATAAATCAAGTGATCATCACCGTTCAGTTTTTTCGTTTCAGCTGCACCGATTGCCATGGATAATCCCTGCCCCAGCGATCCGGATGCTGCGCGTATTCCCGGCAATCCTTTGTCGGTGCTCGGGTGTCCCTGAAGCCGCGAATTGATTTGTCTAAATGTTCCCAGTTCTTCCACGGGAAAGAATCCTGCGCGTGCCAGCGTACTGTACCAAACAGGTGAAATATGGCCGTTGGAGAGAAAGAACAGATCTTCACCTTTTCCATCAATCGTGAATTGATCGGGTTGGTAATCCAGTATTGCATGGTACATAATTGTAAAGTAGTCGGCACAGCCCAATGATCCTCCTGGGTGACCCGAGCTGGCAGCGGCGACCATGCGCACTATATCTCTTCGCGTTTGAGTGGCTAATTTCTCTAGTTCTTTAATCTCCATATCGCAGGGTAAAATTTTGAATGCAAATTTAAAGTTATTTTATGATTCTGACGATGGATTGGCACCGTATTTTATGCCTGACATCTAATTCTTCGCATTTGGTTTTTAGATAGAAATCGACTTGTAGAACCCATACACAGAAATAAGTGCATATTTCGAGGGACTTGTATCGATCAAGTGGTCAAGATTAAGGATCAGTCTCAAAAGATGGGGAGAGCGTTAAGAGTTAAAATTTTTTTGAAAGGATTACCGATTTAGATCATCGAATTTAGCAGTATACATTTCAGTTCGTACTAGATTGTTTTGTTTCGTAAATCCTGATGAGCAGAGCTTACGGGACTAACACTGGAGAATAAGAGCTTAAGTACCAGCCTCTTTGTATTCAATTAAGAATTTAGGTACGTAATATAGTTATCTTAAGCATAAAATTTAATAGACTGGGAGGATGCGCATAGGAAAATCAGTTCGGGGTACCCATTACCTGAAAACTTCGGGATCTCGATACGATACTGATGCTTCGTTTCACTTCGATCAGGACACTCACATTCGATATGCTCATTTCGGCGAGCTCAATGTATCATATCTCGGCACGCTCGATATATCACAGTGCATCGCGATCGCCTTTCATAATGGTAAGGTGATCGCGATGCACTGAGCATATCGAATGTGAGTGCTGCGTAATGTAATGAAGCAGAGTATCGAGAGCACCGAAATAGAGAAGGATATTCCAGGCGCTAGATCTTTTTGTTTTACTTTTTCGAGCAATGCGAAAAAGTAAAGAAGGTCTAAAAGAAAAATCACAAATGTTGAATTATTACTTCTAAATTCATGCTTAGTCCACAACTTTTGATCTTGATCCAATATTAAATCAAAATTTTGTCCAGTCATCACTACGCGAAAAAGAGACCGCTAATAATGCTGAATTGCATGTGTAAATAATAGAAAATAAATTGAGTAAAAGCTTTTATTGCAAAGATTGGTGAATAATACGGGTTATCACTATTTTTGCACAATATGAGTGTAAAAAGTAGTTCAGTGAGGCGCATCCTCGACAGCGGTCAGCAAAGGTTGAATGAGCGCTTTACAGCACGGGAGAAAAGGAGCGTTATGCGCCAGCTGTTGATGCTCCAGATCCAATGCGACGAAGAAAGTTTCTTATTGCATCAGCACGACGAACTCGACGGTGATCAGGTTGCGGAGATCGAAACAATGGTAGAAGCGATCAACAGCGGGAGACCGGTTCAATATGTTCTTGGAACTACTTATTTTTACAATGTCGATATCCAGGTCGATGAAACGGTGCTTATTCCCCGCCCGGAAACCGAAGAACTCGTACATCATACGTTGCAATTCATTCGTAAAAAAGGCATGAGTGATCCACGCATCCTCGATGTAGGAACGGGGTCCGGATGTATTGCCATTGCACTTGCCAAAGCACTGCCGTCAGCGCGAGTAAAAGGAGTGGATGACGACGAAAATATACTGAAGCTGGCGCGTAAAAATGCTAAAGGAAACGGCGTTGATGCTGCATTCGAATTGGTTGACGCGTTGGCCGAACTCGATCGGCTGGACGCGGTTGATGTCGTCGTGTCCAATCCTCCTTACATTCCGGTGGTGGAAAAATCGTCGATTCAGCCGCATGTACTGGATTTTGAGCCGGAGAAGGCCCTTTTCGTTCCCGATGAAACACCACTTTTATTTTATCGGGCGATTGCTGAACAATCACTCCAGTTATTAAATGTGAATGGTTTTCTTATTTTTGAATGCCATGAATCATTTGCACGGGAGGTGCAACAGCTCATGACGGCGTTGGGGTATTCAAATTCCGCAGTGATGAATGATATCCAGGGAAAGGAACGAATGGTATACGGACAAAAGTTAGCGTGATGAATAAACAGGAGGTGAAAAAACAAATGGAGGATTTGGCTGCCAAAATCGCTCATTATAACCATCAATATTATGTAGAGCATACGTCAGAGATTTCTGATTACGAGTTTGATCAGATGCTGAAAAAATTAGAAGAGCTCGAACAGGAATACCCCGATTTGAAAATCGAAAATAGTCCGACCCAGCGGGTAGGAGGTGATATCACCAAGAAATTTGAAACGGTCGAACACCAGTATCCGATGTTGTCGCTTTCCAATACCTATTCTCAGGAAGAGATTGTGGAATGGGAGAATCGCGTAAAACGCCAAATCGGTGGAGCTATCGAATACGTTTGCGAGTTAAAATATGACGGCGTCGCCATAGGTGTTCGATACGAAAACGGTCGTTTCAAGCAGGCTGTTACGCGTGGAGACGGATCAAAAGGAGAGGACGTTTCGGCAAATGTGCGAACGATACGAACGATTCCATTGCACCTCAGAAATGATTTTCCCGATGAATTTGAAATACGCGGTGAAATCTTTTTCCCTTTGGATCGTTTTAAACAGCTCAATCAACAAAGAGAGGAGCAAGGCGAAGATCCGTTTGCGAATCCGAGAAATACCGCTTCGGGAACCTTGAAATTACAGGATTCTTCAGTGGTTGCCCAGCGCGGACTGGACTGTTTTTTATACGGCGTATACGGCGACGAATTACCTGGTGAAGGTCACTACGAAACGGTGTTGAAAGCGAGAGAGTGGGGGTTTAAAATACCATTGCCCAAACATCGTTTCCTGGAGAAAGTGGGGTCAATCGACGGCATCATGCAATTTATTGAATTCTGGAGTGAGCAACGAGCCGATTTACCGTTTGAAATTGATGGCGTCGTTATAAAAGTCAATGATTACGGGCAACAGCAAGATTTGGGTTTCACGGCAAAATCTCCGAGGTGGGCGATTGCCTATAAATTCGAAACAGAACGCGTGAGTGCACAATTGCGGGATGTCGTATATCAAGTGGGACGTACAGGAGCCATCACGCCGGTAGCGAATTTATCACCTGTTCCGCTTGGAGGGACGGTAGTGAAGAGAGCATCACTTCACAACGAAGATCAGATCAATAAACTGGATTTATACGCTGGTGATACGGTCTATGTCGAGAAGGGAGGAGAAATTATTCCCAAAATTGTGGGCGTCGACCCCGAAGAGCGTTCAAAAGATGCTCAGAAGATTAAGTTCATTGCCAAATGCCCGGTATGTGACACTGTGCTGAAAAGGTTTGAAGGAGAAGCCCAGCATTATTGCCCGAATGATACGGGGTGTCCGCCTCAGATCAAAGGGCGCATTATCCATTTTATTTCGCGCAAGGCCATGGATATTGATGGTATTGGTGCCGAAACAGTTGAGCAATTGTATCAGCGGGAATTGATTGCAAACAGTGCTGATTTGTTTTCCTTGACAAAAGAGCAAATTGCCGGACTCGAACGGATGGGGGAGCGCTCAGCGGATAATTTATTGGCGGGACTCGAAACCTCAAAAGAAGTGCCTTTCGAACGGGTGCTTTTCGCTTTGGGAATTCGCTATGTCGGTGAAACGGTCGCAAAAAAAATCGCTCATGCCATGAAAAATATTGATGTGATCATGGATGCCCAATACGATGAACTTATCGCAATCGACGAAGTCGGTGAAAAAATTGCGCTGGCCGTACAGGAACATTTCGGGAAAACAGATAATCGTGCTATTGTAGATCGGTTGCGCGATGCGGGTCTCCAGATGGAAATCATAGAAAAAGAACGGGAAAGCGAACGACTGAAAGGACAGAAAGTGGTCGTTTCAGGCGTGTTTAGTGTCGTCTCCCGCAAAGCGATGAAGGCATTAATCGAATCGCATGGCGGACAAAATGTGAGTAGTATTTCTTCTAAAACGAATTACCTGGTGGCCGGAGAGAATATGGGACCTGCTAAGCTGGAAAAAGCGAAAAAATTAGATGTTCCCGTAATTTCGGAAAATGAATTTTTAAAAATGATAGGGCATGATTGAATTGAATAGCTCTCGTTCGCTGTACCGCGACTTCTCAGTAGTTTACTACGTGTTTGATTGGCAGGGAAAACAGCATTGCGAACAATTTTTTGATAAAATGAACGCTTTTTTTGAGGGCAAGAAGGTTGTGGGTGTTGCACTGCTCGGCTCGCATAAGCCAACACCAGAAGAAATTGGTTCTTTTGAAAATATATTCTTTCTCGAATCGAAACCAACGAATTTTGCCGGGAAATGGAAAGATAAACGACTCGTCGCGCACTTAAAAAATGAACACAAAAAATTGGTCGTATATTTTCCAACGGAAGCTAATAAATATGTGAACAAGTTATTGAAACAGATGAATAATGCCCTGATTGTTGCCCGGAAAAGTGAAAAGTTACCTAATTTTGATCTCGCATTCGACGAGGCAGATTTGTCCGACGAAGCACTTTTAGAAAAGTTTGAAAAATATATAATTAAAGGATAAGATATGATGTTTAAAGGTACAGGTGTCGCATTGATAACGCCCTTTCAGAAAGATGGGGCTGTCGATGAAGAGCGGCTCGCACAAATAGTTAATTTTCAGGTCGAAAATGGAACGGATTTTCTCGTTGTTCAGGGCACGACGGGAGAGGCGGCAACACTTTCGGGTGATGAGAAAACGCGCGTTCTGGATGTCGTAATTGAAGCCAATCATGGACGGTTGCCGATTGTCCTTGGAATGGGGGGGAACAATACGGCTCAATTGGCGTGGGAGATGGAGAATTTTAAAAATCAGCACGTCGACGGTTTCCTCAGTGCATCACCGCATTACAATAAGCCTTCTCAACGCGGAATCATACAACATTTCGAAACGATAGCAAAAAATGCGAAGCGCCCGATCATTTTATACAACGTGCCGGGAAGAACGGGGAGCAATATGACGGCTGAAACGACAATTCATCTTTCAAAAGTCCCCAATATCGTCGGTGTAAAAGAAGCTTCCGGTGATTTTGGACAAGTAATGGACATCATCAGCGGTGTTGGTGATGATTTTGCCGTATTGTCAGGGGAAGATGCGCTGACCATGCCAATGATCGCAGCCGGAGCACATGGCGTCATTTCTGTGGTCACCAATGCGTTCCCGGAACAATATTCGACCATGCTGCAAGCAGCAGTAAAGGGCGATTTTCAGCGCGCCCGGGAGGTGCACTACCGCCTGTTGGATATCACTAATATGATGTTTGAAGAAGGAAATCCCGCAGGCGTAAAATATTGCCTGGAATTGCTGGGGAAAGCCGAAGCAAATCTTCGTCTGCCACTCGCTGGAATTGCTGCGGATTTACAATCGCGTATAGAGAAAGAAATGAAATCAAGGAAGCTGGTTTAAACAGGAAATTTTAATCTTATTAGGTTTTTATCGAAAAATCGTTAAATTTGGAACGTATCAAATTGGTTTGAACATGAATAAAATTACATTATTTACCGTTGCCGGGTTACTGGTAGCCATGTTTGCTTGTAAATCCGAGGAAAATCAAAAGAAAAAAGTTGATTTGCCACAGGATCAAAAAGAACAGGACACGTCGGAAGATGAGCCGCGAAATGAAGAAGTCTATTCCATACCGTCTCCCAATGAGCAATACGACTTGTTGCGGGCACTCGGCGGTGAGTTGAAACAGGGAACAGTGAACGAACTTTCCAATGTGTCGGAATATACTACGCGTCAGGAAAAGGCGCTGAATTTTGGAGTTTATTTGTCAGACGCGGCGTATTTGATGCGCTATGATCAGGGAAAGAAGGTTTTCCTCGATTATGTTTCGACCCTGGATAAACTTGGACGCGATCTCGATATCACAAAAGTGTATGGCAAGGATCTGATGGAAGAGGTTGAAGAAATTGGTGCCGACAGTGAACGGTTGTTCGACTTGACTTCTGATAATTATTTAACCGTTTACGATCAGATGATTGATAACGGAAAAGGGAGTGATTTGACACTTATTCTCGGCGGTTCATGGCTTGAGACGATGCATATTTTGTTTACTACGTCCGGCGAATTTGAAGAAAATTACGAAATTCAGGAGTACATTGTCGATCAGCATTACGTTTTGCAGAACTTGATTGGTTTTGCAAGTACTTACGACGATGATGAGGATGTAGCTAATCTGATTGGTCAGCTCGAAGAAATTGAAGGAGCTTTCGAAAAATTAGATTGTAAGGAGTCCTCTTTAGAGGTAGATCAAGACGAAGGTGACGTGATGGTGTTGAGCGGTGGAAGTGCATGCTTGTTTACAGCGTCGTCCTACAAAAATATGAAAAGTTTGATTAAGGAAATACGGTCTTCGATCGTGTCATAAACCTAAATAATTGATTATGTTGAAAGTTATAACAGCAATTCTGGCGATATTTTTATTGAGTACTGCAGTTCATAGTCAGTGTCCCCGAGCCTTTGACGTTATGGAAGCAGATTACGACAACGGTTGGGGAGATAATTCACAATCGAAGTCCGGACCGCTGCGACCGGGAGACACTTACGAGATGAAATTTATTGCTCAAGGTGGAATGAAGTACCGCGTAACTGTGGTTTCAGGGAATGAACAATTTTCGAGAGATGATGTAGAGTTTCAGCTGGTAGGCTCTGAGGTGAACAAAGTGAAAGATGATGATGGTCGAATGGTCTACAAGCGGCAAGAGGTCGTATTTTACGATTCAGAAAAAAGTGCCGAAGACGAAAAGGCAGTATTCTTCTCTAAGCGCACAAAACGATTGAAAGTACGCATTAACCTGAAAGGTGTTGAAGACTCAAAACTCGTACAATGCGTAGTCGTGTTTGTTGAAACGAAACGACAGGAGAAAATCGGTTTAAACTAATACGGTTAACCCCAGTAACTATATGCAAACATTTGATGCCTCGCGAGTTCGAGAAGTGCAGACACTCTTAACTCGATCGAAGCGCTGCGTAATTGTGGCACATAAGTCACCCGATGGTGATTCTGTAGGGAGCTCGCTTGGGCTCTTTCATTTTTTAAAGCAGAAAATTGAACATGTCGTAGTCTGTCATCCGGATCCGGCGCCACATTTTCTGGAATGGCTTCCCGGTGCTACTGATATCGTGAATGGTGAAGATGACCTGGAGGTGGTTCAGCAAGAACTGGATGCATCTGATGTTATTTTCTGCCTGGATTTCAACGATTTTGGTCGTGTAGGAAAATTGCGGAAAAGCCTCGAGAAGAATAAGTCAAAAACGATTATGATCGATCATCACCTGGATCCTAAAGAAGGCTTTGCTTATGCATTTTCTGAACCTGAATCCTGTTCAACGGCACAGCTGATTGTCGATTTCATTGCAGCACTGGGGGAGGAACAACGCATCGATGCCACCATCGGTACGCCGTTATATTGTGGGATAATGACCGATACGGGCTCTTTTCGTTTTTCGAGTGTTACACCACATACGCACAAAGTACTTGCATTGCTACTCGATTCCGGCGTTGTGGGACACGAGGTTCACGAGAACGTTTTTGATACTAATACGTTTGACCGGCTCAAATTGCGTGGTTTTACAATCAATGAGAAATTGGAATTACTGGACGATCAAAAGACCGTCATCATGAGCTTGTCGACCGATGAACTCGAGCGCTTTAACTATCAAAAAGGAGATACTGAAGGCTTGGTGAATCTCGGATTGTCTATCCAGGGCGTGAATCGTTCCATATTTTTGAAAGAGAGCGATGGAATAATTAAGATTTCTTTTCGTTCTAAAGGAAATGACAATCCCGTAAATGTGATTGCCAGTAAACATTTTAGTGGCGGTGGTCATGCAAATGCTGCCGGTGGAAAATGGGAAGGTTCACTTCAAGAAGCTATTGCCAAAGTAAAAACTGTTTTTTCCAATGAATAATTCAATTGCGAACATTGAACTGATCATCATTTTTGTTGTTGCCCTTTTTGTTCAGGGTTGTGATAACGATAGTGAACCAGAACAGAAGCGGGTAGACTGGTCACAGGATCAATCTACTGAGCTCAACGAGCGGTTTACACAGGAGGAGGAGATTGCCATCGAACTCTTTCTGAAGCAGCGCCCTTCCTGGAAAGTTAATGCCACGGGATCGGGTTTGCGGTATTGGATTTACGAAGACGAACCTGGCAAAACGGTGAAAACGGGCGATCAGGTAGACGTTTCATTTGCGGTAAAAAAACTGGACGGCGAACTTTGTTACGCCTCAGAAGAAGGGGAGGTGAGCAATTTCAAAGTAGATCGGTCGGATGTTGAATCGGGGATCATGGAAGGCATTAAACACATGTCTGAAGGCGATAAAGCAAAATTGATTATTCCGAGTCATATTGGTCACGGATTACTCGGGGATTTCGAAAATATTCCACCACTTCAGGTGTTAGTTGTAGATTTAGAACTCGTAAAAGTTTATTAGTATGAGAATCGTAGCGCTTTTATCACTTATTGCTCTGTTCATGGCTTGCGAATTGGAAGGAGTAGATGATCAGCCTGCATCGGATAAGACGAGCAATGTTGCAGATTCACTCGTGGCAGAAACAGCGGACTCAACGAATGATGTTAAGAAGGAGGACAGCCTTTCTAAACAATCATCAGAAGTTCATGATTCACTCGAGCTCGAAAGTGGAATCAAGATCAAGTGGTTTCAACACGGCGATGGACCGAAGTTGGAAAAGGGAGACGTCATTAAAATTGATTATCGCAACAAACTGGAAGACGGCACCGTTTATGACGGGAATCATTTAGTAAAAAAACCTTATCTGCCGTTTGTCGTCGGTTGGGGGCAGCAGACAGAAGGATGGGATATCGCTATGCAGCATTTGAGAATTGGAGATGATGTGGATATCGAGATTCCGTCGCACCTGGCTCGCGGTGAAAAAGGCATCGAAGGTGTTGTGCCGCCCAATGCTGACAATTTTTTATCCTTGCGCATTCTGGGACGTATGGAACCGATAAAAGAAGTGGACGGAATCAAAATATGGAAAGTGGATGAGCCAAAAACCCCTGGAGATTCAATCGAATACAAAGACGAAGTATATTTGGATTACTGGGTGAGCTCAGAATCATCTCCGCGCTATGATAACAGTTATAAGCGCAAACGACCATTTCACCTCGTAATGGGAGACGGGAATATTGTACCGGGACTGTATAAAGCGCTGCATTTTGCGCGGGAAGGTGATAAACTGTTGATTTTCATTCCTTCTCGTGAAGCGTACGGAGAGGAAGGCTTGAAAGATCTGGTTGGTCCGAATGAAGATATTCTTTACGATGTAAGGATTGGTAAAGTTATCAAGCAAGATCAATAAAAAAGTATTATATTTGCCACCGTATTTCGGGATGTAGCTTAGTCCGGTTAAAGTGCTCGTCTGGGGGGCGAGAGATCGGAGGTTCGAATCCTCTCATCCCGACAGATTTTTTGACGAAGGAAAAAAATCCACAGGGATAGGAAGAGAAAGCGCAGCTTTGGAAGACCAAACGTCAGTGCAGGGAAACCTCGGTTCGTGCCGGAGCGCAGCGGAGACCATCGACCAACGTCCCGACAGATTTTTTGACGAAGGAAAATTTGTCGCGTTAATCCTGTCGAAGTGTCTCGGTTCTGCAATTTAAAGACCTACGGTTTACCCGTACTTTCATCAACAGGATGAACCGTTCAGGTTTGAATTCGATACAAAATATTTGAATCTTTAAAGCGCTTCCACAACTCTGTTGACCATTCCCAATTTAAAGATTGATTTCACACTCCGAGCATTGGAAATTAATTTCATAAACGACTGTTCACAACTTTCGTTTGCGCGCATACAGCGAACGGACTCAATCGATAATTTTAAGGTTTCAAAAAAAAAGCGCTAAATATTTTTCGTATGTACAAATTACTTTTTGTTACCGTGACTTTGATCGCGATGAACCTCAATTGTTTTTCTCAAACCATTATGGATACAATTGAAACGGACAGAGGTAAAATGGTTGTATATGAAAACCGGACCTGGGAATACCTCGAAGATCTCCATTTTGATGGTGTCATGAACTCTTCTGTTCACACATTTTTTGAAGCGGACACCAGTTATAGCTATACGTGGCCCTGGGTCAACGACGCGTGCTATGCTTCCGATAAACAAAATGATCTCAGGGCGCTCAGAGACACCCTTTGGATTTGTGTAACAGATTCTTCTTATGACGATTTTATCATGCCCTTTGACGGCAGAATCACCTCGCGCTATGGATACCGCAGAGGACGTTATCACAACGGGATCGATATTGATCTTAGAACGGGAGATAGTGTGGTCGCTGCTTTTGATGGAAAAGTAAGGTATGCCCAGTACAACGAAGAAGGGTTTGGGAACCTGGTTGTCATCCGTCATTATAATGGACTGGAAACCTTTTATGCGCATCTGAGTAAGCTCGATGTCGTGCCCAACCAACGTGTCAAAGCAGGTGAATTGATCGGTCGTGGAGGAAATACCGGACATTCTTACGGATCACATTTACATTTTGAAACGCGTTTTTATGACGCCGCTCTGAATCCTGAAGAAGTGATCAATTTCAAAGAAAAGTGCGTGCGCAATGAAAATTTATTTTTGCATGCCGATTTATTCGTTCCTGGTGCTGCTCCTTCCCATGCCTTGTATGCCTCTAATCAGGAAGCTTTTTACAGAGTGCGACGCGGAGATACATTGGGACGAATAGCACGCAAACACAATACGTCGGTGAGGAGGCTGTGTCAACTAAATAATATCCGTTCGTCGACGACGCTTGCTATTGGAAGAACGTTACGGGTGCGCTGATTAAAATAGCGTCGTTTTTACATGTCCGTTTCATAAAATATTCGTATCTTGAGGTATGGCGGTGAAAAAACGTATTTTATTATCGATTGACGGCGGTGGAATTCGGGGTATTCTACCACTTATGGTGCTGAGTCATTTAAATCGGCTCGTGATCCGCGAGCGCATTGATCATAGTATCAATCATGCCTTAAATTTTGTTTCAGGAACATCGACCGGTGCAATTATAGCTGCTTCATTGATTGTTAAAGAAGCGGGGAGATATAAATACCTGCCCGAAAATATTTTGAATCTTTACATTTCGAAAGGTCCGCAGTTGTTTCAATTGGATGAATCGGGAAGGAAATCCAATGTGTTGGCTGGTATACTGGCTAAAAATTATGGTGAGGTAGCACTAAAGGACTTGTCCGCACAATTTGCATTTGTCAGTTATGATATGGCTAACAGACGTCCATTTCTATTTACTTGTGAAGATAAAAAATACAGAAATATTTCACTGGCCCGATCGCTCGCAGCTTGCAGCGCTGTACCTGGCTATTTCGATCCCGTATCTATTGGAAACCATCAACTTGTAGATGGTATTGAAACAGCGAAAAACCCGAGTTTAATTGCTTATGAATATGCGCGGAAGATTTTTCCGGATGACTTATTGATCTTGTTGAGTCTTGGAACGGGGCAATTAACGGGGGAACACTATGACGCGATGGAAAGAGAAGTAGACAACGTCCATGAAACGCTTTTGGAGAAAGAAAAAGATCGCGAAAATCAGCTCGTATATCATCGTTTTCAACCAGCGCTTCACAGTGCAGAACAAGAGATGGATGCTGCTTCTCCCGAAAATATTCAGGCACTTATGGACGATGCTGATTCGTTTATTGCATCCGAAAAGAACAGGTTTAAAAAGTTGATGGAGCAGTGGCGATAGTGTCCGGAGCAAAAAAAAGGCTGCCCCGAAAGACAGCCTCCTAATTAATTAACCTGTAGAAGTTAATAATTGATCCGTTGTATTCCATAACGGAGAATCAAACAGAAGGTTTCAAAAAAATGAATTTATTTTATGGTTCTGCTGTTATTTTGATGGAAAAAGTGACAATTTTTTATATTTCTTCTATAATTCCCAACATACCAAGAACTAATTTCTCACATTAATTTTCGCAAAACAAAATGCTTTTTCAGCTAATTTCCTCTTCACCCTC
>JBNJEH010000050.1:0-23517 GCA_051745635.1 Bacteroidota bacterium | reverse complement strand
ACAAAGTTTTCTGAAAATTCTTTTGAAAACCTGACAACTTTCGAAGATTTTATGCGTCAAGAGCGTAGAAAACAAATAATTACAAGACTATGAAAACGACTCTATTATCCACTATCGCACTGTTCTTAACATTTTGTCATTCACACTTTGCACAAGAATGTATCGACATTCCCAATCTGCCTACCAATCAAATTAACGCAAACATCAGTGACGACACAAACTATCCTGTTGGCAGCGCTTTTTACAACGAAGGCAACATCGACTTCATCAAAACGCCCAATACCAGTCTATGGAATCATCAACCCGGTGATACGACCATTTGTACCTCGGGTGCCAATTTCATGATCAGCGTTGCCAATGCCTCTGCGCCTAAAACACTTACTATCGACATGGACAGTGAATATGGGATGGTCGTGGATGGCGACACAATTTACGACAATTCCAATCCACCGGCGAACTACAGTGGCAACAACTTCAATTTTACTCATGTAGCCAACCCAATTTCTGAATACACCATCGACGGCGACTTCGATACGGTGGAAGTACTGGCCAACAATCTTTGTATTTACGATATATGCCTCGAAGAAAACACCTTAAACATCGAGGAATCACTTTCTGCAACGGCAGATAAACTCACCATTTATCCGAATCCAGCCCAGCGTTCTGAAACGGTTAAAATGAATAACAGTACTGACATTGAACAGCTCGTAGTCCGGAGCTTGAACGGACAGCTCATGCTCCATTCCAATCCCTCATCACAGCATGCGAGTTTTGCGGTGAATGAACGATTTGAGCGCGGAGTGTATATTATTTCTCTTTTCATTGATAATCGCTGGGAACACCGAAAGCTCATGATCAAATAACTGTGTTACATATAGCCCCCTGAAAATGATTATTCAAAGCAATAATTTATTTTTCAGGGGTTCTATGCGACTTTTTTGATTATATTCACTACTCGAATAAAGCAATCAAAGAAGAATTTAAGCGTCTATGAAAGCGCATATTGATCGTATTGTTAAACACATTGCCGTCATCATTCTGGTGTTATCTATGTTGATCATGGGATACATTCTCTATGAACTTTCGATAACTAAACATGACATCGCCCACTCACTTGTAGAAAAAACAATTGAAAAGACACAGCATAAGCTCGATGATTTTTTCTTACCTGTAAAAAACCAACTCCACACCAGCAGCACGCAGGCACAAATGAAAGCGCTGGATAATTTTGACACCGCCGATTTCAATCAGCTTTTTGCCCCTGTCATTAAGAATTACGATCAAATATCTTCACTGGGCATCGCCACCAACCAGGGACTCGAGTACGATATTATCCTGAACAGTAGTCATCAGTGGCTGACCAAAAAAATTGACATCCAACACGATGGTTTCGTAGAGCAATGGAGCGCTCATAAAATTGTTGAAAACAAAGTTTTTACCGATTCCTCCTGGATGGACAGTGCAGCTTACGACCCCCGATCGCGATCCTGGTTCATGGGAGACCAATACACCTTGAACGAAATTCACTGGACGGATCCATACATTTTCAATACGAACCGCTTACCGGGCATTACCGTTTCCAAAGGATGGAAAGACCCCTACAATGACAGTCTACAAATCGTTTTGGCCTTTGACCTTACACTGGAAAAAATCAACAATTTCACACAACACCTCAAGCCCACAGAAAACGGGGAAGTGTTGATTACAACTAAAGATAAAGCTTTTGTTATTGGGGCCCCGCACAATGAACATGTCGAGGGAAATGTGAATAAAACCTTATCGCCGACAACTGAAATCCAACAGGCAGAATTACAAAAGGTGCTTCATAGTGACACTTTAAACGAACCCATCCATTTTGAATCTGAAGGTGAAGCATGGTGGGGGGTAAGCAAGGAGTTCAAATTAAATGACGAGCAATCATTTATGATTCTTATTGCGCTTCCGGAAAGGGACTTTCTTAAGGAAATCAATGAATCACAAAAATGGATGGCCGGCGGCTTTTTAGGAATCCTCCTGCTCACTTTTCTCATTATGAGAAGCCACAATAAACAGGTTAAAAATCAGCGATTACTCAAAAAAAGGAATGATGATATCTCGTTTAAAAACAAAGTGATATCGCACAAGAATAAAGAAATCCTGGATTCCATCACCTACGCTAAACGCATTCAAAGCGCCATTCTTCCTCCTGAACGATTGGTAAAATCGTACCTCGATAATTCATTCATATTATACCTGCCGAAAGACATCGTGGCCGGCGATTTTTACTGGATGGAACACATCGGCGACCGCATACTATTCGCAGCTGCAGATTGCACGGGACACGGTGTTCCCGGAGCGATGGTGAGCGTAATGTGCCACAATGCCCTCAACAGAAGCGTGAAAGAATATGGATTGACGGGACCCGCAGCAATTCTGGATAAAACACGAGCAATTGTCCTCGACGAGTTTTCCAAAAGTGAAGATGAGATGAATGACGGTATGGATATTTCACTCTGTGCCTTTAATCGCAACACCCAAAAACTGGAATGGGCAGGAGCCAATAATCCACTTTGGATCATCAGGAAGGGTGCAACTTCTATTGAGGAAATTAAACCCGACAAACAGCCCATCGGTCGTCACCGCAACGCGACCGATTTCACCCAGCACGAAATGGAACTCGAGGAAGGAGATACGCTCTATATTTTTTCAGACGGTCTTCAGGACCAATTCGGCGGACCAAAAGGAAAAAAGTTTAAACCTACGCGACTGCGGGAATTGCTAATCTCCATATCAGACCTCTCCATGCAGACGCAACGGCATAAAATCAAGGATGCATTTATCGAGTGGAAAGGAAATCACGAACAAGTTGATGACATTTGTATAGTAGCCGTTAAAGTTTAGTCAAATCGAATTCTATTTTTGCAGTCATGCTCTCAAAGAAAACAAAATACGGAATCAAGGCACTATCTTATATGGCGCGAAACATTGAAAAACAACCAATTCAGGTGGGTGTTATTGCCAAACACGAGAACATCTCTCACAAATTTCTGGAATCCATTTTACTCTCGCTCAAAAAAGGTGGTTTACTCGGTTCTAAAAAAGGAAAAGGAGGTGGTTACTACCTGCTTCGGGATCCTCAAGATATCGTCATGAGTGATGTTATCCGATTGTTAGAAGGTCCCATTGCGATGGTTCCCTGTGTGAGCCTTAATTTTTACGAAAAATGTGAGGATTGTCCGGATGAAGATGCCTGCAGCGTGCACCGACTCATGCTCGAAGTGCGTGACCATACGCTTCAGGTGCTTAAAAATAAGAGCCTTGCACAGCTCGTTTCAGCTACAAAATAGTTCAATAGTGCTTTCGACGTGTACACCTCACGAACTTCAGATTTCTTTTCGATGCGCTGCGATGCCTCCTTCATTTTCATTCTTTTTTGTTATTCTCTAAATTTTATGGTTAAATTTGCATTCCCTATTAAATCGATAGGGTTTATATTTTATTAATATGATACGCGATCAGTTCATCTATACGAGAAAGGGCAGAATGCAACGTTCAAAAACAACAGAACGCCCGTTTGTAAGTATTGACAAAGCTTTCAACCGGCGAATTACAGGTGCACCGGGTGCGATTTTTATATCCTGGCTGTTCCCGGGCGAACTGGCACAGGCGTTTTCAACAGGATCACTGGCGTTTTTCACAAAAATGCCCCGCTATTTTATTCATGAACGCGCCTGGAATCAAGTAAAATGGGGAAAATAAAGACAATTATGAATATCAATCAATCATTAGACGAGTTAAAAGGAGTTGAACCGGAAGGAATCGCAAAATGGGCAATGGAACGGGCAGAAAACCCCGTTATCACAACCAATTTTCGCCCTTACGAGGTTGCAATTTTACATTTGGTAACTCAAGTAAAGCCGGACATACAAGTGGTATGGTGCGATACGGGATATAACACATCGCAGACCTACCGTCATGCCCATAATTTAATCGAGCGGTTACAGCTGAACATTCAAATTTATGTACCGCAACAATCTGTTGGGTATCGAAACATCACGCTGGGTATACCTGAGGTCGACACACCAGAGCACAAAGAATTTTCAGAACAAGTCAAACTGGAGCCCTTCCAGCGAGCAATGAAAGAACATGCTCCCGACGTATGGTTCACCAACCTCAGAAAAGGGCAAACGGCTTTTAGAGATTCTATCGACGTATTATCGGAAACCAACGACGGTACATTAAAAGTGAGTCCATTCTATCATTACTCGGATGAAGACTTGGATCAATACCTCGAGCGACATGATTTACCCAATGAGTTGAACTATTATGACCCCACTAAAGCGCTGGCGAATCGCGAATGTGGGATTCATCAATAATTAAAACAAAAAACATGAAGGCAACACTCAAAAAAAACGCGCTCGAAAACGAAGCAATTTATATCATGCGCGAAGTTCAGGCACAGTTTGAGAATCCCGTGATCCTGTTTTCGGGCGGAAAAGATTCGATTACACTCGTTCGTCTCGCCCAAAAGGCCTTTTATCCGGCGAAAATACCTTTCCCGTTATTGCACGTGGATACCGGGCACAATTTTCCGGAGACCATCGAATTTCGTGATCGTCTGGTGGAAGAATTAGATTTGACTTTACATGTGCATCACGTGCAGGACAATATCGATGCGGGTCGCGTGAAAGAGGAAAAAGGAAAATACGCCAGTCGAAATGCACTGCAGACAGAAACGTTACTCGACGCCATTGAAGCACACGGTTTTGATGCCTGTATTGGTGGAGCCCGCCGCGATGAAGAAAAAGCACGTGCAAAAGAACGCATGTTTTCTGTACGCGACGACTTTGGTCAGTGGGACGAACGCAATCAACGCCCGGAAGTATTTGATATGCTCAACGGAAAAATAGATTTCGGTCAAAATGTACGCGTTTTCCCGATTTCTAACTGGACAGAACTCGATGTCTGGAGCTATATTCAACAGGAAAAAATCGAAATTCCCTCAATCTACTTTGCACATCGTCGCAATGTTTTCGTTCGCGATGGTCTTATCTGGCCCGCACACGATGAATATGTCTATCGCGAAGAAAATGAAGCTGTTATTGAAAAGACAGTGCGTTTCAGAACTGTTGGTGATATGAGTTGTACGGCTGCTGTAGAATCAGATGCGTATACGATCGAAAAAGTCGTCGAAGAAATTCGTCAGTCTTCTCTTTCTGAACGGGGAGCGCGCATCGACGACAAACGGTCTGAAGCTGCTATGGAAAAAAGAAAACAACAAGGATACTTTTAAAAAGATAAAAAAATGGATGTTTTAAAAATTGCAACGGCAGGAAGTGTCGATGACGGTAAATCAACACTGATTGGTCGGTTATTATACGATACACACTCCCTGACGGAAGATAAACTTGCGGCTATTGAAAAGAGCAGTAAGCAAAAAGGATTTGACTACCTCGACTTTTCGCTTGCCACAGACGGACTCGTCGCGGAGCGCGAGCAGGGGATCACAATTGATGTCGCTCACATCTATTTTTCAACGCCCAACCGGTCATATATCATTGCCGACACACCCGGACACGTAGAATACACCAGAAACATGGTGACGGGAGCATCTACTTCACAGGCGGCTATCATTTTAGTGGATGCCCGCAATGGCGTTATCGAGCAGACCCGCAGACACTTTTTTATCAATAATTTACTGCGCCTTAAGGACGTCGTCGTTGCCATAAACAAAATGGATCTCGTCGATTATGACGAAGCCGTTTTCAATGAAATCCGCAACGAATTCCAACAATTGATCGACGCAGCTGCTTATAAAGATCAAAACATCACGTTTGTTCCGATCAGCGCACTCAATGGCGACAATGTCATGGAAGCATCTGCGAATATGTCTTGGTTTAAGGGAGCTCCTCTTCTCGAGCACCTGGAAGCGATCAATACGAGTGATGTACAAGTAAAAGGACAGGCTCGTCTGCAAGTTCAAACTGTTATACGACCCAAAAAAGAAGGGTTCCACGACTACCGCGGTTATGCCGGAAAATTAAAAGGCAATGACCTGCACGTTGGCGACGAAATAACTATTTTACCTTCGGGTAACACTTCCAGCATCAAATCCATCGCTTTTTTTGATGAAGACTACTCCACCGCTCTTCAGGGCTCTTCGATTACTGTGACATTAGAAGATGACCGGGATGTATCGCGTGGAGATATGATCGTAAAAACATCAGAATTACCAGCGAGCACCAAGCAATTAAATGCGACCATCTGCTGGATGGACCAAACGCCGTTGTCAGCAGCCAAAAAATATGAACTGCAACACGGCGTCCACAAAGTACAATCCAAAGTAAAACAAATTACCCATAAAATTGCCGCGGATTTTTCGGGTGAAGTCGTCAGCACGGAAGCATTAACCATGAATGATTTAGGTGAGGTTAAGATCCAGACGAATCGCCCGTTGCACTGCGATGCATTTGAGGACAACAAAGAGAATGGATCTTTTATTTTGATCGATCCGCAGACCAATACCACAGCAGGCGTTGGATTCATTCATGCTCAAACGTGATCCGGTTGCGTTAACACTGCGTTCTGATATTCTTCATGGATGTGACTTACTCATACAAAAAAATAAATGTATATTTGAGTGCAAAGTTTAAACATTAAAGTAGAAGCAATGGCACTCGATAAGATTGGAATAGCAAAGCGTATATCTAAAGAACTTCAAGACGGATTCTATGTCAACTTAGGCATTGGTATACCGACATTGGTAGCCAACTACGTACCGGAAAACATTGAAGTTGAATTTCAATCTGAAAACGGTATTCTCGGGATGGGAAACTACCCTTTCGAAGGTGAAGAAGATGCCGATTTAATCAATGCAGGCAAGCAGACGATCACGGCAAAACCCGGTGCAGTTTTCTTCGACTCGGCCACATCATTTGGAATGATCCGCGGGAAGCACGTGCACCTCACAGTATTGGGAGCTATGGAAGTGGCTCAAAATGGTGACATTGCGAACTGGAAAATTCCGGGTAAAATGGTGAAAGGAATGGGAGGCGCTATGGACCTCGTCGGTTCTGCTGAAAACATCATCGTCGCCATGATGCACACTAATAAAAAAGGAGATTCAAAACTCCTCAAATCATGCACGCTCCCTTTAACAGGTGTAGGATGTGTTACAAAAATCGTGACGAATCTCGCCGTACTGGAAGTCCGCAACGGAAAGTTCCATTTACTCGAACGTGCTCCGGGCGTCACTGTCGATGAAATAAAAGCGGCTACGGCAGGAGAACTCGTTGTAGAAGGTGATATTCCGGAGATGAAATTCTAATTGCTTATTTTTAACAACCATGATCGAAAAACTCTCTGTCCTCATTCCTGCCTACAATGAACAGGGTACAATCGTGGCGATTCTCGATAAAGTTTGTGCCGTTAATCTTCACAACGAAGTCAGCAAAGAGATTATCGTCGTAAACGACTGCTCTACTGATCAGACAGAAGATTTGATAAAAAAATATATTGCCGATCATCCCGATCAGGATATTCAATATTTTGCACAAGAAAAAAATCAGGGCAAGGGAGCTGCTATTAATCGCGCAATTCAGCTGTGCAGCGGCGACTACCTCATCGTTCAGGATGCCGATTTGGAATACGATCCGGACGAGTATAATCACTTGTTGAAACCCGTATTTGTCGATGACGCTGACGTCGTATATGGCTCGCGATTTATGGGACATCAACCCCACCGCATTTTGTTTTTCTGGCACTCCATAGGCAATCGGTTTCTAACGCGGTTGAGCAACATGACCACGAATCTCAACCTCACAGATATGGAGACCTGTTACAAGCTGATTCGCTCTTCAATCGCCAAAAACATCAAGATCAAAGAGAACCGATTTGGCATTGAACCTGAAATCACTGCCAAGCTTTCAAAAGTAAAACGGATCAAAATATACGAAGTGGGCATTTCCTATTATGGTCGCACCTACGAAGAAGGGAAAAAGATCGGCTGGAGAGATGGGTTGCGCGCCATCTGGTGTATTTTCAAGTATAAATTTGTCAAATAGTTCCCCGCATCGGGCGATCACGCCTGGATTTCAATAAAACATGATTAGACTACCAGGCTACGCCGTAAAACTAAATGCCTGCCCGCAACTTTTCTCCTTGAAAAAATTGATTTTAAATTGAGTCGTAGGTGAAAGAAAGGGGTGTTCATCTCCAAAACCCATTAACTACGTGTCATCATTTCGAATCCTGACCAGCAATAGCCGCAAATTGCTTACATACAGCTCTTTTTATTGGCTTTTCTCTCGAATACGCAATCCGATGTCGAGCACTTCATCAATCGTATCTTGCTGTGTAGCATTGACAAACTGAAATTTATACTCCCCTTGCAGCGGAAAGTGCTTCGAGGCAAATTGTACGTCAGTTTGCACGACTGTTCCAGAAACATTGCCCATCCACGAACCGTCCGGGCGGGCCAGTGGAATTTTTTGAGCTACTTTTGAAGTCGTGCCATCTGGTGCTGTAGAAAGAATATACATCCACAAATTACTGTAACCGTATTCAACTGTCGTTCGGAGCGATAATTCAAAATTGAATTGATGCGCTGTATCGTCCATTTCCACCTGGAATGTCGCCGTATCTGATTTTACCCAGGACGAATTCTCAAAAGCGTACACATCGTCATAATATGCTCCTTCTCCACAGCTTGTCAGCAGCACCAAAAGTGCCGGTAAAGAGAAACAATAAAAAATTACTTTATTTATCTTTCGATTCACCACCCTTGTTTTGTTGATCATTATTATTTTTTCGTTGCGGTTTATTTTTCCGCTTATTCTTTGGATTACCTTTAAATTTTCGCGGTTTTTTGCCGTCTTTCTTATTGTTTTGATCTTTACCCGAATTCGATTTCCCTTTGGGCTTTTGACCTTGTTTGGCGCCCTCTTTTCCTTGCGGATTAGGCTTCCGGCGTTTTTTCTTGCGCTTCTTTTTCTTCTTGAAGACCTTATCGAAACGATCTAAGTCATCTTGACCCACAACATTTGTGTAATCCGGGGATTTCAGCTCCGCGGGATCTTCGAAATCTTTCAAATCATTCGGTCGCTCATTCTTTTTATTCAGCTCAATAATTTCCTTCACTCGTTCCGGAGTCAACGCAATTAAGCTTGGACCGGCCACATCTTCCGTCTGGTGAAGGTACCACATCAAGCCTTTAAAAACGTCCGTTTTAATATGTATTCCCGTACCTTTTTGCGTTTGTAACTTCACATCCGTAGACGGAAAGTCTTTCAAAGCATCGAGATACATATCGAGTTCGTAATTGAGGCAACATTTCAGTTTTCCGCACTGACCGGCCAGTTTCTGTGGATTCAGCGAAAGCTGTTGATAACGCGCCGCGCTCGTCGACACTGAACGAAAATCTGTCAGCCATGTAGAACAACAGAGCTCTCGTCCACACGAACCGATGCCACCTAGACGCGCCGATTCCTGTCTTGCACCGATTTGCCGCATCTCTATGCGCACGCGGAAAGCTTCTGCCAATTCCTTAATCAGCTGCCTGAAATCCACACGACCGTCGGCAGTGTAGTAAAACGTCGCTTTAGAGCCATCGCCCTGAAATTCAACATCAGAAATTTTCATATCCAAATGCAGCCGCAGGGCCATTTCGCGTGCACGATGCATCGTTTCATCTTCGCGTTTTCGTGCAGCCACCCATTTGTCAATATCCTCCTGAGAAGCAATACGCAAAATCTGGCGCGCTTCGTGAACCTTGAAATTTGGTGCTTTTTTCTGGAGCTGTATTCTGGCGAGTTCTCCTACAATCGATACGACCCCTACATCATACCCGGGGCTTCCTTCCACTACAATCACATCACCTACACTCAGTGATAAGCCTTTCAAATTCCTAAAAAAGGATTTTCGGCTATTTTTAAATCGTACTTCTATTATATCAAATTGGCTTTTTCCATTGGGTAACTTCATATTTGACAACCAATCAAAAACGCCTAGTTTATCACATCCACCAGAGCTACAGGTTCCGTTATTTTTGCAACCGCGAGGCATTCCTCCTCCACTGCTACAACTTGAACATCCCATAGTTATCTATTTTTTTTCAAAAGTAATAAATATCACGGACAAGTGAACGGTTAAAACGGTATAGTCTCATTGTGAAGATTCAACTTCTCAACCCACTTCGCACAACAAATTAAGTTGCCTGCCGCTACTGGAGTCTGATCGTTCCCGCTAATCTCCATTACATCGATCACCTCTTTACTTTTTCCCTTTCCAACAGAACTGAATTGGCGACTTACCGGCGAAGTACTATTAATACAATGTATCTCTTCCATTTTTCTGTTTTTTTGCCCTTAAAAATTTATTTTTACATTTATGCAAATGTTAATTTTAACCGATGAAACCTATTTATTTTCTTTTAATCCCCCTTATTTTGGTAGCCTCATGCACTATTGAAAAACGAATCTACAGAAAAGGTGTTCACGCAAAATGGCATAAATCCTATAGATCTGACAAGAACTCATCATCCTCCAAAAAGGAACGCACACCTGTTGTCAGATCACAAGAGTTGGATGCGAACTTGCCTGAAAAGAAAATAAATGACCGACCGCAAAAACAACTGGAGGCAAAAAAATCTCATGATTTCCAGGAATCAGAACAATCTTCACAAACTGTAAAATCTCAGTCTAATTCTTCTTTGACGAGCCAATCGCTAAAATCGAAGGACAAAAACTTCTTGCTGAGCGACGATCTGAAGTTAGCTCCTGCTCCCCGTGATAGAGATCCTGAAGGCGAGCAAACAGAAAAAGTAGAAGGATTCGGAGTCGCTGGTTTTATTGTAGCGCTGTTAGGAATAGTAAGCACATTTATGATTTCAATTCTCATTGGGATGATGCTGGCCATTATTGCTATTGTATTTGGAGGTATAGGAATACGCCGCTACCTCAAGCATCCCGCCAAATACGGCGGTAACGGACTGGCAGTAGCTTCACTCACACTGGGGATTATTTTACTGCTCACCTGTATTATATTCATCGTTATTCTTCTGTAACGAACTGATTGTTGCGTCAATTCCCTTCACATTTAAAACAAACGCTGTCACCTAAAAGAATCGGAAAACCGTGAAAAATAGATTCGGAGAGTTCGGTTCAGTTAAGCCTTAAACCTGCATTTTCAAATCTCTGTACACTTTAACCACGTTTTTTCCCCAGAAAAACAAACCGACGGGTACTACTATAAAACTAAGTTTATTAAAATACCAGGCTGTTTCAAAGTCAAAATGTATCAAGTGCATCACTCCACGCGTTAAACCACAACCGAGACACTCAAAATTCAGCAACCTTTTAGAAGGACATAAAGACGTTCCCTGATCAAAAAAATCTGATGGTAAAAAAAACAGCACTATTGGCGCGACCAATAGCACTGTAAGTACAACTTTTTTCACTATTCTAAATTTGTACATCCTCGTTCATCCTTATCATTCCAAAACGACAATAAGAGCATGAATGATTCCGGGAAGACCGCACAAAAGGGTTAAAATTAAATTTACCGTGCATTGTTGTGTCCACGACCCCTCATAAAGATAAACTGCTAAGGGCGGAACAAAAAAGCATAATACCACTAGAAGTATTCGGTCGTAATTCGCGTTGTTTGACTGTCGCTTTTCATTCTCTCTGATTTTGTTGGTCGCTTCAAATGAAGGCATTATATCAAACGCTCGAGTTATGCGTTCCTTTTGCATAGCGCTCTCGGGAACTTTAACAATTTCTGTTGGCAAATCTGACTTTGCTTCTTTACCCAGCACTACCTTCTTTCGAATACTCAACGAGATCTTGTTTCCCCCCTTAAGACGATCAACTGCCTTTTCATTTGATTCAGTATTCAGTTCCTGACTGTCTTTAAAAGAAAGAACGGTTGTTTCCTCATTGTGCTGTGGGCTTTTTATTTCAGGCTGTTCTTTCACATCTTTCTCACTCTTTTCATTTACAGCAAGATTTCTGGTGCCTTTTTTGAAATTAATGTGAAAACCTTTGTTGTGTTTTCTTTTGGTGATTAAACTGTTCGAGACTGTGTTTGTGGAGGCACACGATCCCAGTATAAACAATCCCACCGAAAACCATAATAGTTTACTTTTCATCTTAGATTAATTTTTAATTGTTCCTCGCTAAAATAAAAATATTTTCCCTGGCAACTGCTACCTTCTTGCTTATTTCTTGCTTATTTCTTGCTCAGAACAACTTCATTACCCATTGCGGCAGTTCGACATTGAATCATTGCCATCGGCAACCTGTGAACTGAATATTCAAGTTGCAAAAAGCAATTCTGCTACTTAAAATATTGCTAACTTAGCGGTAGCGCCTGCAATGGAATTAAAACAACAAATAGCAAACTGGAAAAAAACGCTACTCGCTCCAAACAAAAGCGATGTGCTCGCCAACCTGGTCGAAGAAAAAAATGCTTTTCGACTCGCTGAACCGATGGATTTCGAGCAAAAACTGAGCATTCCTCAACGCCGACTGAGCAATAAACTCTTCAAGGAACACCGCCAATCTGTAAAGGAGTCGGGAACACCCGTTTTTGGAGCGGGGCAGCATTGCATAAAGTTTGAATTTGAAGGTAGTACATACTGCGCTCCCGTTTTTATTGCAAACTGTTCCATAAAGCGAAACAGGTACAACAATACGTACGAAATTGAGCAGGAAGAGCCCTTTTATATCAATCCTCTCCTCGATAAAATACTGGCGATTCGGCGCGAAATCACAACTTTGGAGCATTTTGAATCGCTCGTTAATGAAAGGGGGCTCAGCTATTCCATCGAAACGGGACAGTGGTGCGCTAATTTTCATCCCCATCGATTCATCTTAGTGAAGGAACTCGAAAGGCTGGAGCAACTTCAGTCACTTTCGAAAAACGTGCTGCAGATCTTTGGGGAAACGGCATCAGAAAAAATGTCCATCCCCCTGCACGAAGGCTCGTTATTTAATGCGGACGACGATCAATTAAAGGTTTTTGAAACGGCAAAAAACAACAACATCGTTGTACAGGGACCACCTGGAACGGGCAAATCACAAGTCATCGCCAATTTTATGGGGAAGGTGCTCGGAAGTAATCAACATGCATTACTCGTCGCTGAAAAAAAGGTTGCACTGGAGGTTATTTACGACCAGCTCAAAACACATCAACTTCATCATTTTTGCCTGCTTCATCATCACCAGCTCAATGCAAAAGATTTTATTACATCCCTTAAAAGCACCTGGAAGTTTCTGGAAAATCACAGGAACTCGGGAAAATCTTATATCCATCGCTCAAAACTCGTTATCGACGGACTCGATTTGACACTGGACCGGTTGCGGCAGGACGACCTGATCGGCGGTGTGAGTTTTTCCGCATTCATGGCGAGGTTCAAACAATTCAATGAAAAAGAAATCCCATTTGTTGCGAGTGTACCCGACATTCCAGCGTGGAACAAAGAAAAAGTTGCACTCCACGATTTACTGGAAAAAACCGATGATTTTAAAAGCTGGACTTACATCAGGTCGCATCGAGACTCCGGGTATATAGAAGATCTCGAAAAAGCACTCCAGCGGATGTCGACTTTGATGGAAATCATTGGCTCGTCAGCTATCAATAAAAAGGCGATTGGCGAACTCATGCGCAAATCGGGAGCGGCCGCCCTCTTCTTTTACGACGACCTGCTCATCCCTCCGGCTATTTTCGATCAAAAAAGCAAAGAACAGCAGCTTTTTTTAAAACATTACGATCGCTATCTGCGCATTAAAGAGGAGTGTGAAATACTGCAGGACGAAAAACTACACTGGAAGAAAAACTTCAGCCTTTCCGAACTCCAGGAATACATTGAAATCCTCTCGAATTCTAACCCTTTCAACTTGAGAAGTAAATTTCAACGCAAAAAACTGATGAAATTCACGGATCTCAACCTGAATGACGCTCGAGCGACGTTACAAAACCTGGTTGAATTAAAAAAGAAGGAAAAGGAACTCGTGCGCGTCAAACAAGCACTGCGCCGATTAGGCATATCTACGGACAATCGTGAATTGGAACATATTCGCTACGTGATCCGTAAAACGCAGCAACTTGATGAAAACCTGATGCATTCACTGGTAAATTGTACGCATGAAAGGCTCGCACACTACAGACAACTAGCCCGGCAGCTGAACGAATTCAATCAACTCGTTGGGCACCACCTGCTGATTGACGACGCCGAACCCATTCGTCCGGTTGTTGACCGCGTAAGTGCTGCTCTTGGAGAAATATCCATGCATTCATCTTCAATTGCGAAGATCAGCGATCGTACCAAAAGAATCTGCCGGCGCTGTTCGACAGTCGATGCCGTAGAGGAAATCATTTACCACAGTCACTGGAAACGACTCAAAGGGCGCTACCCGCAAATTGCCCAGTTAAAAAGTGACGCCGTAATCGAGCGCATCAAAAATGTTGTCGCCCTCAAGAATGACGAGCACGAAGCATTTGCCAACCATATCAAAGATCGCATACACGAAAAATTTGAAGACTATCAATCATTGCTGCAAATTCCGGCACGCAAGTTATCTGCTGAGAAAAAAATGCTTAAAAAAGAGTTGAGAAAAGGGAAATCTATTTTGGTGAAAGCCTTTGGAAAATCCAGAAGTTTCCCCAGTATTCACGATTTGCTGGAAACGGAAGCGAAGAAATGGATCGCGTTACTCCACCCTATCTTTTTATGCAGTCCTTACACGGTAGCGAAAAGTCTCCCTTTGAGCCATCAGTTTGACCTGGTCCTTTTTGACGAAGCCAGCCAAATCCCCCTTCCTCACGCCATTGGAAGCCTGGAACGCAGTCGACGTGTGGTAGTAGCCGGTGATCAACAACAAATGGCGCCCCATTTTTATTTTCAGAAAATGGATACAACAACCCACGACCTCCTGCATCAAGCCAGTTTCTACTGGGAAAATTTAATGCTCACCAACCATTACCGATCGTCGCACGAACGATTGATCGCATACAGCAATCGCTATTTCTATCAAAATAAACTCACTCCCTTTCCAAAACCCTCGAATTCAAAACCCGTTCAAGTCATTAATGCGGGCGGACAATTTATACAACGCACCAATCAACAAGAGGCAGCAATAGCAGCTGAGGAAATTCAGCAGTATTTAAAAAGTGGAATAAAGGACCTCGGTATCGTAGCCTTCAGCCAAACGCAGTTGGACGCCATTCTCGATCAAATTCCCGAACAGATAAGAGATGAATTAATGGATGAAGATCAGCCGGGTTTCGTTCAGTCACTGGAAAACGTTCAGGGCGATCAATGCAGCCATTTAATCATCAGCATGGGTTATGCTCCCAATGAAACTGGAAACTTTCACATGCGTTTTGGTCCTCTGAATCAGGCGCAAGGCCATCGCAGACTCAATGTATTGATGTCGCGAGCCAAAGAAAAGATCATATTCATTCGTTCAGTAACAGCTGCAGACTTTGATTTATCAGACAACGAAGGCGTAGAAGCACTGCGCAAGCTCATGCTTTTTCTCGAAGAAGATCACTCATCAGAACGACATCATTTTCAGCCAGGCATCGATGTAATCGCACCTTCAGAATTAAAAATCCACTCCCCACAGCATCAATTTGAATCTGCTAATGCAATGGTCAACTATTATGACGTACTCACCAGAAGAGGTTGGCATATTGCATTAGAACTCTATTGACGCGCACGACTGCGTTCAGGGCAAATTAGCCAACCCGCCTGACGCGAGCCTTAAGACAAAACGCGAGTATTCACAACAACCCAATTAAAATTGAACGGTTTCCGTTTTTAATGCATTACCATCAAAAATCATTACCTTCACGGCAAAAATATTACGTATGGCAACGGCAAACTGGAAAGTAGTCAAAGAATATGAGGATATTACTTATAAAAAATCAGGACAGGTAGCGCGAATTGCGTTCAATCGCCCCAATGTTCGCAATGCATTTCGGCCACAAACGGTCGGAGAATTATACGAGGCATTTCTGGATGCACGCGAAGACACAAATATTGGGGTAGTTCTATTCTCAGCTGAAGGACCATCGACGAAAGACGGCGTTTACTCTTTTTGCAGCGGCGGCGATCAAAATGCACGTGGAAATCAGGGCTATGTTGATGATGCCGGAATGCCGCGACTGAACATTCTTGAAGTTCAGCGGCTCATTCGCTTCATGCCAAAAGTCGTGATCGCCGTGGTTCCAGGGTGGTGCGTAGGCGGAGGGCACTCACTGCACGTCGTCTGCGACATGACATTAGCAAGTAAAGAACACGCCATTTTTAAACAGACAGATGCGGACGTCACGAGCTTTGATGGTGGGTATGGTTCAGCCTATTTGGCTAAAATGGTCGGACAAAAGAAAGCGCGAGAAATTTTCTTTCTGGGAAGAAATTATTCAGCCGAAGACGCCGTAGATATGGGAATGGTGAATGCCGCCATACCGCATGCAGATTTAGAAACCACCGCCTACGAATGGGCAGAGGAAATACTGGAGAAATCACCGACATCTATTAAAATGCTCAAGTTTGCATTTAACCTCACGGATGACGGAATGGTCGGACAACAAGTTTTTGCAGGAGAGGCCACGCGACTGGCTTATATGACAGAAGAAGCGAAAGAAGGGCGCAACGCCTTTCTGGAAAAGCGCAAGCCCGACTTCAAAAACATCAAGTGGATCCCCTAATTTCAATCGAAAATGACAGCACTTGCACAGGCTCTATGTAACCGAATTGGGGCACATCGCGTTCACGAATTACCAGATGAAACAGGTGAAAACATCGACTTGTTGCTGCTCGATATTGAATCGAAAATTCCGATCAAGGTGCTCATGACAAACGGTTTATCAGATTACAGCATGCCGGTTCCGGAAAAATACGAAGAGCGGACGCACAATGAAATCTATTTTGCTTTGCCGAGTTACTGGGAGATTGAAGATCACAATAATCCTAAAATGAATTGGCCGATCCAAACGCTCAAGAAGCTCGCCAATCACGTTATTGAAAAGCAGACCTGGTACGGACCGGGACACACGTTTAGCAATGGCAATCCGCCGAAGGCGCTTTCAGAAAGTATGAAACAGAATTATTTGCTCCTCGCGGATCCTATTGCGCTGGAAGATGTACTCCAACCCCTCGAAATTGAAGAACAAACGATTTTCTTTCTGGCCATCATTCCAATATTTGAGCAGGAATTCGACCGCAAACAAAGTAAAGGCTATTTTAAATTTATCCGCAAATTTCGCGGGCGCAACGGAAATGAAATTCTCGATGACTTCCGTACTTCCATTTACAAAAGTCGCTGGCGCATTTTAGGCTAGGCCTTCTTCGTGTGAAAATACATCTGATTGATCTCCTCGATGTAGTTCAGTATTTTTTCACGCCCAAATGCAGATTCGCTCGAGGTAGTGAAAACCGGCGGCATCTCTGCCCATACCTTCAGCATCTCTTTCCGGTAGACCGCCATATTTTTTTGCAATTTCGAACTCGACAATTTGTCGATTTTCGTAAATACAATCGAAAAGGGGATCTCATTATGACCACACCAATTCATGAATTCCAAATCATTTTTCTGCGGTTCATGGCGGCTATCTATTAATACAAAGGTATTCATCAGGCTCTCCCGCGTGCGGAGATACTCCTCTATAAATTTCGACCATTTGTAGCGATTCATCTTAGAAGATTTCGCATAACCGTATCCCGGCAAATCAACGAGGTACCAGGAGTCATTGATTTCAAAGTGATTGATGAGCTGCGTCTTGCCCGGTCGACCCGAAGTTTTAGCCAACTTTTTATTGTTCACCAACATGTTGATAAGCGATGATTTTCCAACATTTGATCGACCTATAAAGGCGTATTCCGGACGATCGGGTGCGGGGCATTTTTCAATCTCAGTATTACTTATAACAAATTTCGCCGAATTGATTTTCATAGGAATCGCTTCTATAATTTTTCACAAAGGTAGTACATTCCCGCAGAAGCCCATCCTTTTATCCGCACCCTGAACAGATAAAAGATGAGCAATTGATCATCGCGCTCTACCCGCTCAAAAATGCTGACTGTTCAATTTTATGATTTTTTGGTCAATAACCCATCTTTAAATGCTCCGTGATAAGGCTCTATTTCCAGAATTATGACTATATTCGTAGTATTCCATCGTCTTAACGAAAAGCGATAAAGCGAATTTATTTACCGTAATGCACCGTTCTATAACGATTGACAGTTGTGGTAAATATTATTTTGCAAAGAAATTTTGAAATTCAAAACATAAATTATTTCTTTGCAAGCTGAATAAACCCTTTAAAAAGAAAAAAAATGTCTGATATTAAATCAAGAGTTGTATCAATTATCATTGATAAGTTGGGTGTAGAAGAAGCTGAGGTAACTCAAGAAGCGTCTTTCACGAATGATCTGGGAGCAGATTCTTTAGACACCGTAGAATTAATTATGGAATTCGAAAAAGAATTCAACATTGCTATTCCAGACGATCAAGCTGAGAATATTCAAACTGTAGGTCAGGCAGTTGATTACATTGAAGAAAACGCTAAGTAATTAGCCGCAGGGATCAAGTAAATTGCATTTTTAACGGAGCATTATTTCATGGAACTGAAAAGAGTTGTTGTAACAGGATTAGGCGCACTTACCCCATTGGGGAATACCGTCGATACGTATTGGAACGGATTAATTTCAGGTAAAAGTGGTGCTGCACCCATCCAACAATTTGATGCTTCTAAATTCAAGACGCAATTTGCTTGTGAATTGAAAGACTTCGATGTCAAAGATCACCTCGACCGAAAAGAAGCAAGAAAATTAGATCAATTTTCACAATACGCCATGGTTTCCGCAAGTGAAGCCATGGCTGATTCTAACTTAATGGAATCGTCACCGGACACCGATCGTATTGGTGTAATTTGGGGCTCTGGTATAGGAGGTTTAAAAACTTTCCAGGATGAATGCGAAAACTTCTTTAAAGGAGATGGAACGCCGAAATTCAATCCTTTTTTCATCCCGAAAATGATCGCTGATATTGCCGCTGGTCACATTTCTATTAAATATGGTTTGCGCGGTCCTAATTACGTGACCGTATCGGCCTGTGCATCTTCTACAAACGCCATCATCGATGCGTTTAATTTAATTCGCCTGGGCAAAGCAGACGCCATCGTTACAGGAGGTTCTGAAGCCGCCGTAAACGAAATGGGCGTAGGTGGTTTTAATGGACTGAGAGCACTATCTACACGAAACGATGATCCTTTAGTTGCTTCGCGTCCATTCGACAAAGATCGGGACGGTTTTGTGCTCGGTGAAGGAGCCGGCGCTTTGGTAGTAGAGGATTACGAACACGCCAAAAAACGCGGTGCCACAATCTACGCAGAAATTTCAGGTGGAGGCATGTCCAGTGATGCTTACCACATGACAGCACCTCATCCCGAAGGGATTGGAGCTCGCAACGTCATGAAGGAAGCACTCAAAGACGCTGAACTCAACTCAGATAAGGTTGATTACGTCAACGTTCACGGCACTTCCACTCCTCTCGGTGACGTAGCAGAAGTAAAAGCCATTCAACAAGTATTTGATGACCACGCGTACAAGCTCAACATTTCTTCCACAAAATCCATGACGGGTCACTTACTCGGTGCCGCTGGCGCAATCGAAGCAATTGCTTGTATTTTATCCGTAAAAAACAATATTGTTCCTCCAACAATTAACCATTTCACAGACGATCCGGATATCGACGATCGTTTAAACTTCACCTTCAATAAGGCACAAGAAAGAAAAGTGGATGTAGCCTTGTCGAACACCTTTGGCTTCGGCGGACACAACACATCGGCGATATTCAAAAAATTAATTGATTAGTGTTTTGAAACGATGGTTCTCATTTCGATCTCGATCAAAGAGTGAGGAAGAGCTGAAAATCATACGTTTCATCATCAAGCAATTCGGCTATCGTCCGAAAGATATTGAATTGTTCAAACGCGCTTTAACCCACAAATCCATTTCAAACACATCGGATCAACTCGTTTCTAATGAGCGACTCGAATTTTTGGGCGACACCATCCTGGATGCTGTGATTGCCGATTATCTATACCGTAAATTCCCGGATGAAGACGAAGGATATTTAACCAAAATCAAAGCTAAAATCGTCAGCAGAAAATCTCTGGCAGCGATTGGTCAATCCATGGAACTTGCAGAATATATCCGCTATCAAAAAGGGAGAAGCATTCGCCTTTCAACACTAGAAGGCAATGCACTCGAAGCATTGATTGGAGCTATTTATATCGATTCCGATTTCGAGACCGTAAACAAAAGCATCAATCATTACCTGTTGCGCTTTCATGTCGATTTAACACAGTTGCTCGAAAAAGAAATTGATTTCAAGAGCAAACTCTATATTTGGACGCAGAAAAATCATATCGACATCGAATTTAAAACGATCGATGAAAGTTTTGATAAAGGCGCCTGGCATTATGAAGTAGAGATCTACATCAACAAAACGGCTTATGGCAGAGGAGAAGGATCCTCCAAAAAGGCTGCAGAACAGATGGCAGCCAAAGAAACACTGAGTCTCATTGGTGAAATTGAATAGGTTTTTACCTTTCTGTTGGTTTTCAAAATAATATCACTATATTTGCACTGTTTTCGAAGAATTTGAATTGAGCGAGGGGACATTAAGTCCCCTCTTTTTGTAGGGAATGATAGAGAAAGATAACATATTAGAACTGGCACAAGAGCGAATTGACGAGCTTGACAAAGGTTTGTTTATCGTCGAACTCAAAATCTCTGCAACCAATGTCATTCAACTCGAAATTGACGCCCTGGAAGGACAGGTTGCTATTCAAGACTGTGTTTCTGTTTCGCGCAATATTGAACACAACCTGGATCGCGAAGAACAGGATTTTGAATTACAGGTATCTTCTGCTGGTTTAGACCAACCTTTTCGGGTGAAAGAGCAGTACATAAAAAACTGTGGTGAAGAGGTTAAAGTAAAATTAAAAGAGCAGGGTAAAATACAGGGCGTGCTCAAGCGTGCAGATGACGAAGGTATCGTCATTCAATCCACAACGAAAGAGCGACTGGAAGGAAGAAAGAAAAAAGTAACTGTTGAGCACGAACATGCCATCAGTTATGAAGATATAAAAGAAACGAAAATTGTTATTTCATTTAAAAAAAGGAAGTCATGAATAGCCTTAATTTGATAGAATCATTTACGGAATTCAAAGAATTCAAAAGCATCGATCGACAAACGATGATGCGCGTACTGGAAGACGTCTTTCGCTCCATTTTAAAGAAAAAATATGGAACAGACGAACACTGCGACGTCATCATCAACATTGATAAAGGCGATTTTGAAATTTGGGTAAACAAAGAAATCGTACCCGATGGGGAAGTCGAAGACGAAAATATAGAAATCGCTTATTCTGAAGCGATTAAAATCGAACCAGATTTTGAAGTAGGAGAAGAAGTTTCTGAAGAAATTAAATTTGAAGATTTCGGACGACGCAATATACTTTCTTTGCGTCAAAACCTCATTTCCCGAATTCTGGATTTGGAGAAAGATCAACTGTACAAGTTGTACAAAGATCGCATCGGGGATATCATCACTGGAGAAGTTTATCAGGTTTGGAAAAAAGAAATCTTAATTCTCGACGACGAGGGGAACGAACTCATTTTACCCAAATCAGAACAAATTCCTTCGGATTATTTCAAAAAAGGAGAGCCCGTTCGTGCCGTTGTTGCCAAAGTAGATATGCGCAACAGCACGCCGGTGATTATCCTTTCGAGAACGGCGCCCGAATTTCTGGAACGTTTGTTCGAATTAGAGGTGCCGGAAGTGTTCGACGGACTTATCACCATTAAAAAAATTGTTCGCGTACCTGGTGAGCGTGCGAAAGTTGCCGTCGAATCCTATGATGACCGCATTGACCCCGTGGGGGCCTGTGTAGGGATGAAAGGGTCGCGCATCCACGGAATTGTGCGCGAATTGCGCAATGAAAACATCGATGTCATCAACTATACGCACAACATGCAGCTTTATATTCAACGTTCATTGTCACCTGCTAAAATTAGCTCTGTCGAACTCGTTGAAGAAGAAGACCGCGCCAATGTTTACCTCAAACCTGATCAGGTATCGCTCGCGATCGGTAAAGGAGGATACAACATCAAATTAGCTGGTCGACTGACTGGTTTCGAAATTGATGTTTATCGGGAAGGCGCTATCGATGTAGAGGATGTTGATTTAGAAGAGTTTGCGGACGAAATCGACAGCTGGATCCTCGACGAACTGAAGGCAATTGGTTGTGATACAGCTAAATCAGTGTTAGAAATTGAAGTCAATGACCTCATTCGCCGTACTGATTTGGAAGAAGAAACGATCTTGGAGGTATTCAAGATTTTAGAGTCAGAGTTTGAATAGATAGATAACAAACCTTAACTTAGACGACTTAATTAGAAATAACAGGATTTAATTCAGAGGACGTAATATATGGCCGGTAAAGTAAAAAGATTAAGCAAAGTAGCTCGGGAATTAAACGTTGGCATAACCACGTTAGTAGAATTCTTGGGTTCACAAGGTATTGAAATTGAATCCAGCCCCAACACGAAGTTGGAGCCGGAGCACTACGATATACTGAGTGAAGAATTTGCAGATGATCAATCTTTAAAAGAAGAAGCTAAACGGAAAGCACTGAAAAGAGAACGTCGCGAAACGGTCTCACTCAAAAATCAGGACAACCCTGAGGTAGATGAAGAAGACGAAGATGTGGAAGAAGTCGAGGCTTCTGACCCTGCCGCCGACGAAAAAGAAAGTGCAGCTGAGCCGACTGCCGAAACGTCTAATGAACCTTCTAAAGCCGCCGCTGATGATAAAGAAGCGACCGCTGAAGCCTCTTCTTCCGATGAAGACCAATCGCCCGATGTTGAAAAAGAAGAGTCGAAAACACTTGAAGAGGGCGACATGAAACTTTCCGTTGTCGGCAAGATCGATTTGTCCAGTATGAACATGAAGACCCGTCCTGACAAAAAGAAGAAGTCAGATAAAAAAGATCAGGGCAAGTCAAAACCACAAGCTTCAGAAACGGCATCGGAGAAAAAAGATGCTCCTCAGAAAGAAGAGAATGCGAAAAAAGAAGCTGCTGAAGGTGATAAAAAAGAGGAGAAACAAGAGGAGCCCACGAAGAAAAAAGAGAACGAAAAGATTAGTGCCGAGCGCCAAAAGCTATCGGGACCTACGGTAGTTGGTAAAATTGACTTACCTGAATCCTCGAGCAAAAAAGGGAAAGGTCGTGGAGACTCCAAGCGGAAACGCAAGCGCATCAAAAAGGTTGATGTTAACAAGCAGAGTAAAAAAGGCGGCGCTAAAGGTCGTGGTAAAAAGAAAACGGAACCCCGTAAGGAAATTACCGAAAAAGATATAGAAAAAGAAATTAAGGATACGCTCGCACGTCTATCTGGCGGCGGTAAATCCAAAGGAGCTAAAAACCGACGTGCGAAACGCGATACAGCGGCTGAACGTC
>JBNJEH010000049.1:0-23546 GCA_051745635.1 Bacteroidota bacterium | reverse complement strand
TTCAATTTTCTGATCTACGATATCAAACGGTAAATAATCAACTTTCTTGCCATCGATTTTATAATGCGTACAAACGTTGATCGTATCGAACCCGTCGAGTACGTCTGATTTCATCATAGCGAGTGCCGTAGCTCCATTGATCATGATGGCGTAGCGAAGTGCTGGAAGATCGATCCAACCACAGCGTCGCGGACGACCTGTCGTGGCACCAAATTCAGCACCGGCTTTACGCAACTTTTCGCCCGTTTCGTCAAAGAGTTCTGTCGGAAAAGGTCCGGAGCCTACGCGGGTGCAATAGGCTTTAAAAATCCCGAGTACGTTCCCGATGCGCGTCGGCGCCACTCCGAGCCCCGTGCAGGTTCCCGCGGTAACAGTATTGGAAGAAGTTACGAACGGGTAGCTCCCAAAATCGATGTCGAGCAGTGTTCCCTGAGCGCCTTCTGCCAATATGGATTTACCAGCTGCCAGGGCGTCGTTGATGTATTTTTCACTTTCAATAATCGTCAGTGATTTGAGCAGCTCAATTCCTTCGAAAAAAGCAGGTTCCAGTGCCTCGAGGTTGTATGTAAAATCGTCGTAATGATCGAGGATACCGACGTGTTTAGCTACGAGTTTATCGTATTTTTCGCGGAAATTATCCGAAAAGATATCGCCGACCCGCAAGCCGTTTCTTCCCGTTTTGTCCATGTAGGTTGGTCCGATTCCTTTCAAAGTTGACCCAATTTTTTCTTTTCCCTTGGCGCGTTCAGAAGCTGCGTCCAGCAACTGATGTGAGGGGAGAATAAGGTGCGCCTTTTTAGAGATCAAAAGCCGATCTTTAATGGCAATATTGAATGGTTTCAGCGCATCAATTTCTTCTTTGAAAATGACCGGGTCGATGACCACTCCGTTTCCGATGACATTTAAGGTGTTCTCCCGAAAAATACCGGAGGGAATGGTGTGCAGCACGTGCTTGATACCGTCAAATTCCAATGTGTGTCCCGCGTTGGGTCCTCCCTGAAACCGCGCAATGATATCGTATTTTGGTGTGCGGACGTCGACAATTTTTCCTTTGCCTTCATCGCCCCATTGCAATCCTAATAGAACATCTACTTTATTCATGTTAAATCACTTGTTAAATAATTATATGCATCGTCTTTCATATCATAAATAGGGAAGACGGTATTGAGTTTTGATATTGTTAATAATTTGCGCACTGATGCCGAAGGCTGTAAAAGCGCTAGTTGTCCTCCTTTATTGCGAATAGTGGTAAAGGCTCGCAAAATTCCATTCAGCCCGCTGCTGTCCATGTGATCCAAATCACTCAGGTCAATAATGATTGCGCGAGCGCCGCTATCTACTTTGGTTTTGACACCTTCTGTCAGGGAATCAACTGTGGTTGGTGTTAACAGTTTACCAGACAACTGAAAGGAGAGAACAGCATCGCTTTCTCGTTGTATTTTGAGTGTGCTACTCACGATTTCTCATCTTCTGATTGCTCATTTCTAACACCGTAGAAGTAGAGGGAATGGTGTTGAATTTTAACCCCAAACACTTCTTCGATCGTTCTTTTGATATTTTGAATACGCGGGTCGCAGAATTCGATGAGCTCACCCGTATCCGTACAGATCATGTGGTCGTGTTGTTTGAAACCGTGCGATTTTTCAAATTGAGCAATGTTTTTACCGAATTGATGCTTTCTGACGAGGTTACAAGCCAACAGTAGGTCAATAGTGTTGTATAGCGTAGCACGAGAAACGCGGTAATTTTTATTTTTCATTTTGATGTACAGCGATTCAATGTCGAAATGACCATCATAATTGTAGATCTCTTCGAGTATTGCAAAGCGTTCCGGGGTCTTCCTATGCCCGTTTTTCTCCAAATAAGCTGAAAAAATATCTTTTACCGTCTCTTGTACGTTTTCCATACACTTTCCATTAAGTCACAAAGATAATGATTTTAAAAGATTCACAGTTGCCTGCGGTTTTATTTTGCAAAGTAGTTGAATCGAGCGCGACCATCTATGTTTCAGCATTCCTCATCTCAAAAAGTTACAACTTAGGATGTACGGTTATGAAGCCCTTTAAAATCTGTAGTTATGCATTCCCGCGACGCACAAATCTACAATTCTACATTCCACAATTCTACATTCCACAATTCTACCTTCCACAGTTCTGCCTTCTGCGGTTCTGCCTTCTGCGGTTCCACAGTTCTGCATTTCTACGGTTCTGCGACTCCACCTGTTACGCTATCTGATTCGCTACAGTAAGTGTTTTACCTTATTATAGTTAAGATGTTGAATTAATGATTTCAGAAAATAAATACAGAAAAAGAACCAATATTAACGAGCTAGATCCTCAGTGCTTGCTGTATTAGGATTGTCATCCACTTTTATTGGTACTACACCTTCTTTTCTAAAATGCTCAATGATTAATGCGCGTTCATCAAATGCAACATAATCTATTGTCTCCAATTTTCGGACGCTCTGCCAAACCTCGTGATTTTTACTGGACTTCTCGGGTTCCTCACCAATAATAAAACATTTAGCGTGTTTGTCTTCTGCTAATTCAGAACTCAGTGCTAAATACATGTATGAATCTAAATGACGATTCAACGTCTGAGGAGTGGTGCTAAAGTCAATTGAGTGGGCTAGATTAAATGATCCATTTTTCCCAATCATATCCACTTTCTTCGGTGTGATTAGACTTGGAATTAAGTCTTTTGTAACGCGATAATCCGTATTTACATATTTTGAAGCGCTCTTTAAGAAAATAGGATATTCAACTTTAAATTGATTTACTTCATTCTGCTCGGTAACTTGAAAAACCTCTTGTTCAAAAATATACTTTCTAAAAAGTTTTTGAAAAATATCCTTTGTAATGTTTAAATCAATGTTGGTTGGCGCTGAAAACTGAATAAGATTATTGTTATATCTATTTAAATAATTCAAATATTCAGAAGATAATTTGTTTAGCTCTTTTGAAGCCTCAAGAAACTGATTTTTCCTATCATTGCTAGTATTGAACTCAAACACTGATTTGTCAATACTGTTCAAAGTAGATATTACCAATTCCTTAGCTGATTTTGAAAAGAGTTTGCCTACAATATTGATTTTCGTTTTTGAATAATGAAAAAAAGCTTGACCATTGTCTATACACAACAACCCAATATTGAAGCGCTCATCTAAATGAGATCTTGAAGAAATGGATACTATGGAATAATAAGCCTTCATTTTAATTTTAAACTGTGTTTTGTAAACGATAAAAACTGTGTTTTTGTTTCATTCAACCAATCTTTTGAAAATAGATTTGTTTTTAAGGACTGAATGTAATCTTCTTGAATACGCCAGGAAGCAGGAATGTTCGCTATAATATCGTCAAATGATTCTTCATAACTCTGTATGCAAATATATAACCTTTTTAGAAAAATATCGACTTCATTTATACTTTTAAAATGTTTCTTCGCTATCAACCTAAATTGTTCTGTATCAATTATTGAATCAAAATCGTTTATAGAGTAGAGGTGTCGATCGATGTCAAAACCTAATGAATTAAAACATGCGCCATGATCTATCGGAATAATGTACCAACCATCATCTTCTGGACTCATCAATAAATTAAAATTGTTCCAACTTCGATCCTCGTTTGCCAACCAAATGTCTAACCAGGCGATTGTAAATAGATCTTCCTGATTTTTTATCTTCTTAACATCTTTCTTCTCAAATGAAAATGCAGACCATTCCTGAGCATTTTTTAAATGTAATGTACCAAAGCAATCTACTTCTTTAAAAAATCGTGGTTGACATTCTCCTGAAGGTTTATCTATATGCTCTTTCTTGACTTCTACAAAACTCACGGGAGGAAGCTTCACCTCTAACTTATCCAATAAACGATATGCCAAATACTCGGCAAATAATTTTGTACACGGCGATTGACCTTGATTGTGTTTACAAACGTAATTATTCAAATCCTCGCACTCCACCAATACAGGTTTGTCTCCTGTATCGTAGACTCGACTGATGGGTGATATGGATTTCAATTTGTTCAACGTACTGTTTTAATTGAATCAAATATACTGCTTTACTTTTTATTAGATATTGGACCACTATAAAACCTCATCATCTACCAAACTAATCAGTACATCTTAAACTTCTTGTTCTGCAAACGTTTAAAGTTCAAACTACGCTCGCTAAAGTTAGACAGATAATACTTCGTCCACTAAAAAATCGACACGTCGCGCGCCAATTTGCCGATTCAAATAAAATAGGGGCATTTTGATGCTATTTTCTAATCATATCGAGGCCGGCTGTTTCGGAACAATCATTATCTTAGCAAACCTTACATTACGAATATTAAAACTGAAAAAACGTGAGTGATACTATAAAATTTGGAACCGATGGCTGGAGAGCTGTTATTGGCGATGAATATACAGTAAATAATGTGGTGCGGGTAGCTGAAGCATCGGCGAAATGGGTAAAAAAAGAAAATCCCGCTGCGCCAGTCGTGGTGATTGGACACGATTGCCGCTTCAACGGTCCATTATTTATGGATGTGGTCATTAAAGTGCTCGTAGATGCTGGCATTAAGGTGTATTATGCGGAGGGATTTGTTTCGACCCCGATGGTTTCAATGGGAGCCAGTACTTACGAGGCAGACCTCGGTATTGTCCTGACAGCTTCACACAATCCGCCGTCGTATGGAGGATTTAAGTTGAAATCGAAAGAAGGGGGACCACTTGCGCCGGATTACGTGAAGGATGTGGAAGACCTCATTCCTTCAAAGGCGATGGACGGTTTTAAACGAGTCGATCTCCACGCGGCGATGGAAAAAGAATTGTTGATCAAAGTTGACCTCGAAAAAGAATATATTGATAAAGTAAGAAGTAGCTTTGATATCGATGCTATCAAACAATCGGGATTGCGGTTGGCTTTCGATGCGATGTACGGTTCCGGACAACGGGTACTCAAGCCACTTTTTCCCGAAATGGATTTTTTACACTGTGAGCACAATCCCGGTTTTATGGGACAAGCACCGGAGCCTATTGCCAAGAATCTGAAAGAACTGGAGGCGTTTATTGTGAACGCAGGGAATGTCGATTCCGCGCTGGCTACAGATGGCGATGCCGATCGTATTGGACTGTATAACAAGAAAGGAGAATTCGTCGACTCGCACCACATCATCTTATTGTTGATCCATTATTTGGTGAAATACAAAGGTATGACGGGCAAAGTCGTGACAGCTTTCAGTTGTACGCCAAAAATCGCAAAGATGTGCGAACATTACGGCCTGGAGCATCAAACGGTGAAGATTGGTTTTAAGCACGTGGCAGGTATCATGATAGCTGAAGATGTACTCCTGGGCGGCGAGGAATCCGGCGGAATAGCGACCAAAGGACACATACCGGAGCGCGATGGTATCTGGATGGGCATGATCATCTGGGAATTCATGGCGAAATCGGGAAAATCACTCGAAGCACTCATCGCTGAAGTGTATGAGATTGTGGGCGAATTTAAATTCGAACGCAGTGACCTGCACATTGATGAAGAAATGAAGCAATCGATCATCTCGGCGTGTGAAAATGATGCATTTCAATCGTTTGGTGATTATGAAGTCCAGCGCGTCGAAACGATAGACGGATTCAAATTTTTCTTTCCGGAGGATCGCTGGGTGATGATCCGACCTTCGGGAACAGAACCCGTTTTGCGCGTTTATGCGGAAGCTCCGACGATTGAAGAAGTGCGCTCAATCCTGAAGCAAACGGAAGCGACAATCAAACCTTAATTAAGAAAAATGGCAGGGAACAGTTACGGCAAAACATTCGTATTGACCACTTTTGGTGAGTCTCACGGCACGGCCCTCGGCGGTGTAATCGATGGCGTCCCTGCAAATGTTGCGATTGACTTTCAACAAGTGCAACGGGAACTGGATCGACGAAAACCCGGACAATCAAAAATTGTTACTCAGCGGAAGGAAGGCGATGAAGTCGAATTTTTATCGGGATTTTTCGAGGGGAAAACGACGGGAACACCGATTGGATTTCTGATTAGAAATGCGAATCAAAAGTCAAAAGATTACGATCACATCAAGGATAAATACCGTCCTTCTCATGCCGATTTTACCTACGACAAAAAATATGGAAATCGCGATTACAGGGGAGGTGGTCGCTCGAGTGCGCGGGAGACGGTTTGTCGGGTCGTTGCCGGTGCTGTTGCAAAACAAGTTTTGAAAGAAAAAGGAATTGAAATCAATGCTTTTGTCGCTGCGGTCGGTGAAAAGGAACTAAAAGGTGATTTGTCCGATATGCCGTTGCCGCGAGAAGAGAATATTGTCCGCTGTCCGGATCCCGAAGTGGCAGAAGATATGATTGACTATCTCAAAACAATTCGAAAATCCGGTGACACAGTAGGTGGCATCATATTTTGTCGTGCCACGGGCGTGCCGGTTGGATTGGGAGCACCAGTTTTTGACAAGCTCCATGCCGATCTCGGTAAAGGACTGCTCTCCATAAACGCCGTAAAAGGATTTGAGTTCGGCAGTGGCTTCGAAGGAGCTAAAATGAAAGGAAGTGACCACAACGATGCTTTTCGTGCGGATGGATCGACCACAACGAATTTTAGTGGTGGCGTGCAGGGTGGAATCTCAAATGGAGCTCCGATAACTATGCGCGTGGCTTTTAAACCGATCGCCACGCTGATGCGCGACCAAAAAAGTATCGATAAACAGGGCGAAGAAGTGACAGTAGAAGGAAAAGGGAGACACGATCCCTGTGTGGTTCCCCGCGCTGTCCCTATTGTTGAAGCTATGGTGGCTATTACGCTGCTGGATCACTTATTACGAAATCAAACAACCCATTTGGAACAATGACAAAAAAGAAGAATAAGAAAAAAATGGCGCTGCACTGGAAGATTCTCATCGGAATGGGACTCGGTGTGTTTTTTAGTCTCGTTTTACTGAGCACCTCCTGGGGCGCGAGCATGACTACCTACGTGGTCGGAGGAGAGGAAGTGGAAATTTCCCGGGCTGCCCTTTTTGTGAAACACTGGATTAAGCCATTTGGCAACATGTTTATCAATGCTTTGAAATTGATAGCCGTTCCTTTAATCCTGGCTTCGCTTATCAAAGGCGTGTCGGATCTCAAGGATATTTCCAAATTGTCAAAAATGGGATTGCGCACGATTATGATCTACCTGGGAACGACGGTGCTCGCCGTGACAATCGGTTTACTGGTGGTGAATATCGTGAGTCCGGGGAAGTCCATAACGGAGGACACGCGGAACAATTTGGTGGAGACGTACAGCGGTGACGCTTCTGTAAGCATCAGTAACGCTGAAAAGCAGAAAGAATCCGGGCCACTCAGAGCGCTCGAGGACTTGATCCCTGACAATATTTTTAATGCCGCATCCGATAATGGAAACATGCTTCAGGTGATTGTATTTGCCATATTTTTTGGTGTGGGATTAATTTTGATTCCTGAATCCAAATCTAAGCCGGTCAAATCCTTTTTTGATGGATTTAACGAGGTCATTCTCAAACTGATCGATTTAATTATGCTCGCCGCGCCGATAGGGGTGTTTGCATTACTTGCCGGTCTGGTCGTCGAATCTCCGAGTCAGGATTTATTCATCGCTTTGCTCTGGTATGCGATGAGTGTTGTTATTGGCCTTTTATTGATGATTATTTTTTATACAATCATCGTTTCTTTGGTCACGAAAAAGGATCCCCGCTTCTTTTTGTCCGGTATTGCACCGGCTCAATTGCTCGCTTTCAGCACGAGCTCCTCGGCTGCCACACTTCCCGTAACGATGGAACGCGTCGAAGAGCACCTCGGAGTTCGCGAGGAGGTGACTAGTTTTGTGCTGCCTATTGGAGCAACGATCAATATGGACGGGACGAGTTTGTATCAGGCAGTGGCTGCGATCTTTATTGCGCAGACATTTGGAATGGATTTATCCCTTACGGCACAGTTGGGCATCGTTACTACGGCGACGCTGGCCAGTATTGGATCGGCGGCAGTTCCCGGCGCAGGGATGGTGATGCTGGTCATCGTTTTGGGACAGGCAGGAATCCCCGAAGCAGGACTGGCATTGATTTTCGCTATTGACCGCCCATTGGATATGTTGCGCACGACTGTCAACGTTACTGGCGATGCCGCTGTGTCAATGATGGTGGGGAAATCAGTCGGAAAACTCGGTAAGCCGAAAGTGAAAGACTGGGATGATAATTATTCAACTGCCAAGAAGGACTAATGTACAATTTGAAGTTACTCGATATCGTAATTCAAGGGGTGGGCTTTTTAATCGCACTCATGTTGCTCCTCGTTTTCGGAGCGTATGGCTATTTTTACTGGATATCCATGAGTCTCATGGGCTGGGTGCTGATCAGTACATTACTTCATTTTTTTATCGTAAAAAAAATGGGAACGTTTCGGTTGATCTACCTTTCTATTTTTGTTGGATTATTGCTGATTGGTGGAATAACGATGTTATTTGACGTATCATTCGCAAAAATTAATTTTTATCTGCAACCATTTTCAATTTTAGCGCTCCTGTTGTATATTATTCTCACCATTGGCGAGTTTCAACAGGTGAAGGCACCGCGGAGAGAAGACCTGGATTTTTAGAACTACCTATATTTTGAATTGCAGGGCACTGTCATTTTTATCTGCACCCTTCTTTTTTTGCAAGAGCTGCTGAATTTGCAGGTAATCCAGGAAATAGACGATGCGCAACGAGATACTATTGTATTGATCTGCGCGCAGGGTATTATCGAGGTTCTGACTAAAAGCAATGGAGGATTGACTGTCTTCGGTGAAAATGTTATTTTTCCAAACGAGATTTAACTCACTTGCAGGTGAGAAAATCCAGCGGTAGACCATGTCAATACTGAACGCATTGAAATTCGTATTGTATTTGTGTTCGCCATTTGCGGAAGTTTCATTGATCTGTTCAGGAGACAGCGTTCCGTCATTATTGAGCATGAAAAACCTGTTGTAGTTTACTTTCGACCAATAATGGCGCAATCGCAAGGTAATTCCCGAAACGTTATTGATGGTGTAGCGCAAATCCATCGTATTGGTCGTGGTCTGGACGTCGCGCTCCCCGAAAACAGGTCCTTCCAGGGACGGCTGCTGACCAATAAAAGGGATGGCATATCCGCGTTGATGAACATCAAAATTTTGGCGAAATGAATAGACGAGAAATACATGGTCGCCCAATCTGAATCGCGGAGAGATTTCATAATTGAAAGCTTGCCAGGGTGTTGACTGGAAATTGCGCAGATTCGCGTTGACATCCAGCGCAAAGGGCTTTTGATAATTCGAAGAAATCCAGAAACCGCCACCATAATTGATGGGTTCTTTGAAAAAGTAGCCTGGCGTGCGCGGTTCGAAGTAGTCGTTGCGCTCTGTCATGGTTCCTGAAAAATTGAAGCCAGCAGAATGGAACTTGCGGTTAGTGAGGTTCATCGAAGCATTATAGTTGAGGCCAACAAATGCATTGGGATTATAGAGTCGACTGTATGTCGATGAAACACTTCCACTGATGCGATTCAATTTCCAGAATGGTTGAAAAATGCGATATCCGATTCTTCCAGTCACATTTCGCTTGTTGTTATTGGATAAAAATCCGAGATCGTTCGGGTCGTAAGTATCGCTCTCTTCACGATAATTAATGTTATAAACGGTGCGTCCCGATTGTTTTCCCAGTTGAATTTTATATTGGTGTCCAAATTGGTTGCCGTTGCGTTCGTACTGTTGAGAGAGTGCTGCATCACCGTTCACAAAATAGGTGTTGTCTTTAGAATTGAGGTTGGTGCTCAAAGCTGTCACATTGGCGTCATACGTGTCACCCGATCGCCATACATTGGTGTTGGTGAATGTAATCGAGCTGTTTTGTTTGAGGTTTTGATCGAGTACAACAACGTTATAATTCGCAAACGGCGCAGTTCGAATTTGGCGTTTTTCTCGCGATGTGGTATCTTCAACTACGGCGTATTGTTCGCCACTGATACCGTTAAACACACCGATTCCCAGCCCATTTTGGTTGCGCCCCGAAACTTTGGTGGCATTTAAGAGTGGAGAATTAGAAGGATTAGTAATGACCCGTTCATGTTCCCCAATTTCTTCGCTGACATTGGAGCGATTGACGGGTGTTCCGCCGACTCTTCTGCTGTAAAAGTGTCCCGTTTTTTCAAATAATTCCGTGCCTTCATTGAAAAAAGGGCGGTTCTCGTCATAAAATACTTCGAAAGGAGAGAGGTTGAGTACGACATTATCCGTGACGACTTGACCAAAATCGGGAATTAAAGTCATATCCAGGGTGAATGCCTCGTTGATGCCATACTTGATGTCGAGTCCGCCGTTAAAGTCAAAATTGAGGTCTGATTTGAAATCATTTTCGATGGGGAAGTGTTCCACGTAAGAAGAAATATAGGGGGAGAAAAAGAGTCTTACGGGAGGTTCAATATCGCGTAATCCAGTTAATTTACCCGCCTGAGCAACGCGGTTATCAATATCGGGTTTGATAGTGTTCCAGGTCGCTTCTTCGCGATTTAAGCTAATGTAGCGGGCGAAATTTACGCCCCAGGTTTGTACGTCTTTTTCGGCAAACCGTATGGCGCTGTATGGGATTTTCATCTCGACAGTGTAGCCTGAATCAGAGTGATGTACTTTAGAGTACCAAATCATATCGAGATTGCTGTTGTAGGATTGGGCATAAATTTTAGCATCGTATTGAACGCCCTCAGTTGATACCGAGAATACAAATCCATTCATTTGGTCGTTGTAGGTATCCAGCATAATGGAAAAATAATCCGTATTGGAATTGTAATTGTCGCGTTGCGAGAGCACGTGAGAAACATCTTCAGGTTTGGAGTAGCAATGTGCGCCAACGTAAATGGCAACATCGTCATAACCGATGCGCACTTCAGTTTTATTCGTCGAAGCTTTTCCGGCATCCGGTTCAATTTGGGTAAAATCACTTGAAATGGGAAGCTTTTCCCAACAGGCGTCGTTCATTTTTCCGTCGATTTCCGGAGCTTCATTGATTCGGGTAGCCGCCACCTCTTTTTGGGCGAACACGGCAATGCCGGACATTAATGATATCATTAGAAAAAATACTTTCACCGCTGCAAATATACGGTTCTATTGGTTGAATAATGAAGCTTGAATTGATTTTGGAGGAGATAATTCAGAAAATGACAATACTCATTCAGAATAATTGAGATAAGGAACAAAAATAGAGCTCCAAATTACGCTGAAATTGTTAATAACAACGTGGAAAAACCGCAAAACAGGTACGTACAACCTTGAACTGTTTTCGTATCTTTGCTTATGCACTGAAAAGGAAAGTGCGCTTTTTAGACACGAAAATTTAATGTTAAAAAGATGAGTGAAGAAGAAAAAAACAGCCGTGATTATTCTGCGGATAATATTCAGATTCTCGAGGGATTAGAAGCGGTGCGCAAGCGTCCTGCCATGTATATTGGAGATGTTGGCGTAAAAGGATTGCACCACCTGGTGTACGAGGTGATTGATAACTCTATCGATGAGGCGATGGGCGGATATTGTGATACAATTGGTATCTCAATCAATGAAGGCAACTCCATTTCTGTCGAGGATAATGGTCGTGGTATTCCCGTGACCTTGCATAAAAAAGAAAATAAATCTGCTTTGGAAGTCGTAATGACTGTTCTTCATGCAGGAGGAAAATTTGATAAAGATACGTACAAAGTGTCCGGAGGATTACACGGTGTCGGCGTTTCTTGTGTTAACGCATTATCGAGTGATTTAAAAGCTACGGTGTATCGCGAAGGAAAAGTCTTCGAACAGGAATATAAGATCGGCGTTCCTCAATACGATGTGAGGGAAACTGGTACAACAGGACTCAATGGTACGGTGATTACGTTCAAACCTGACGAATCTATTTTTGAAAGTATCGAATTCAATTATGATACGTTGCGGGCGAGAATGCGTGAGTTGGCATTTTTGAACAAAGGAATTACCATTACAATTGCTGATTTGCGCGAATCGTCGAAAGATGAAGAGGGAAACTCTCCTTCGGAGACGTTTCATTCTGACGGCGGGCTGAGCGAATTCGTAAAGTACCTCGACAAATCCCGAGAAGCGCTGATCGAAGAGGTCGTTCACGTCGACGGCGAAAAAGACGGAATTCCCGTCGAAGTAGCTATGTCTTATAACACTTCGTATACGGAAAATATACAGGCGTATGTCAATAATATTAATACGCATGAAGGTGGTACGCACCTGACTGGTTTTCGGCGCGGTTTGACGCATACTTTGAAAAAGTACGCAGAAGATTCGGGAATGCTGGCCAAGGAAAAGATTGAAGTAACGGGCGATGACTTCCGGGAAGGACTTACGGCGGTTGTTTCTGTAAAAGTTGCCGAGCCGCAATTTGAGGGACAGACAAAGACGAAACTTGGGAACAGAGAAGTACAGGCTCCTGTATCACAAGCCGTTTCTCAGATGTTGTCGAATTACCTGGAAGAGCACCCTGCGGATGCAAAAAAAATCGTTGAAAAGATTATCGTTGCGGCGCGTGCGAGAAATGCAGCGCGTAAGGCACGCGAAATGGTTCAGCGGAAAAATGTCATGTCCGGTTCCGGATTGCCGGGAAAATTGGCAGATTGTTCTTCAAAAGATCCTGAAGTAAGTGAGGTATTCCTCGTTGAGGGGGACTCTGCGGGAGGAACGGCGAAACAAGGTCGCGACCGAACTTTTCAGGCGATCATGCCGTTGCGGGGTAAAATCCTGAACGTTGAAAAAGCTATGCAGCATAAAATATTCGAAAATGAAGAGATTAAGAATATTTATACGGCGCTGGGTGTTCGCGTGGGAACGGAAGATGACTCAAAAGCATTGAATACAGAGAAATTGCGTTATCACAAGATCATTATTATGTGTGATGCCGACGTTGATGGTGCGCACATTGAGACACTGATTTTGACTTTCTTCTTCAGATATATGAAAGAATTGATAGAGCAGGGATATATTTATATTGCTACTCCGCCGTTATATTTATTGAAAAAAGGAACGAAGTTCGAATATGCCTGGGATGAAGATCAGCGCGATCGCTATGTGGAGCGCATGCGCGGAAATTCACCTGTGAGCTCTGTAGGGATTCAGCGTTACAAAGGGCTTGGTGAAATGAATGCAGAACAGTTGTGGGATACGACGATGAATCCGGAGAACCGTACCCTGAGACAGGTGACGATTGAAAATGCCGCTGAATGCGATCAAATATTCTCTATGCTGATGGGCGACGACGTGCCACCGCGCCGAGAGTTCATTGAAGATAATGCAAAATACGCGAATGTAGATGTCTAGTACATCCGCATCACAATGATTGAAAAGCCGTGCAAACTGATTGTACGGCTTTTTTAGTGTTGCATCAACTTATTCTACCTAACGAATTATAGCTTATTAGATCTAGCGAATCGCTTGAAATGCCTGCTGCCGAAAAGCAATTCATCTCAACCAACATTATTTTATCGCTATTGAAACCATCCAGGTGTTTAAATGAATAGTGGAGTTTTTTCAAAAGGGTGCTAAAAACACAAGAGGGAATGGACAGGCGTCCGATTCCCTCTTGCTAATCAACCTAACTTAACCACCTAAATCACTACAAATATATATATGATGAAATGTTCTGCCAAGTAAAATCGAAAAAACTTAACATAGTTTGTATAAAACATGTTAAAAAATAGAATTGAAAAACACCTATTCATCTGAAAATCAATAAGAATAATAATTTGTATTTTTGATTATGTCAATTGGCAATACTGAAAGATGTTTGATAAAGTTTCGGGGCGCTGTACCGTCAATTCTATGCGGGTGCTCAAAATTTTACAGGGATTGAATTGTTAACGCAGTGATCATTTTTGAATTGATGAAGCGATCAAAACGTTCAATGGTCTTGATGTTCTCAATACAGCGAATCTGTCAATGTGTAAAGCTACCGTTACTGTCTGCAACCAGAAGCTGAAGGGTTCTGCCGGGACAAAATATCGAAAGGGACGAGGTAGTTCGTATCTGAAGGTATCAAAAAACACAAGAGGGAATGGACAGGCGTCCGATTCCCTCTTGCTAATCAACCTAACTTAACCACCTAAATCACTACAAATATATATATGATGAAATGTTCTGCCAAGTAAAATCGAAAAAACTTAACATAATTTATACAAAATATGTTAAAAATAGAAATGAAAAACACCTATTCATCTGAAAATCAATAAGAATAATAATTTGTATTTTTGGTTATGTCAATCGACAATACTGAAAGATGTTTGATGAAGCTTCGGAGTGCTGTGTACTGTCAATTCTATGCGGGTGCTCAAAATTTTACAGGGATTGAATTGTTAACGCAGTGATGATTTTTGAATTGATGAAGCGATCAAAACGTTCAATGGTCTTGATGTTCTCAATACAGCGAATCTGTCAATGTGTAAAGCTACCGTTACTGTCTGAAACCAGAAGCTGAAAGGTTCTCCCGGGACAAAATATCGAAAGGGACGAGGTAGTTCAGGATTAGTCTCAAAAGTTGGGGAGTGCGTAAGGAGTTAAAACTTTTTTGAAAGGAATTACCGATTTAAATCATCCAATTTAGCAGTGTACATTTCAGCTCGTACTAGATTGTTTTTTTCGCAAATCCTGATGAGCAGAGCTTACGTGACTAACACTGGAGAATAAGAGCTTAAGTACCAGCCTCTTTGTTTTCAAATAAGAATTTAGGTAGGTAATATAGTTATCATAAGCATAAAATTTAATAGACTGGGAGGATGCGCATCGGAAAATCAGTTCGGGGTACCCACTACCTGAAAACTTCGCGATCTCGATACGATACTGATGCTTCGTTTCACTTCGATCAGCATTACTCACATTCGATATGCTCAGTGCATCGCGATCGCCTTGCATAATGGTAAGGTGATCGAGTGCTGCGTAATGTAATGAAGCAGAGTATCGAGAGCACCGAAATAGAGCAGATATTCCAAGCGCTAGATCTTTTTGTTTTACTTTTTCGAGCAACCGACCGAAGGGAGCTCACGAACACTTTGTGGAACTAACAAAAGTGAGTAATGCGAAAAAGTAAAGTAGGTCAAAATAAAAATCACAAATGTTGAATAATTACTTCTAAATTCATGCTTAGTTCCCAACCTTTGATCTTGATCCGTAGTTCATATCTGAAAGTATCAAAAAACACAAGAGGGAATGGACAGGCGTCCGATTCCCTCCTGCTAATCAACCTAACTTAACCACCTAAATCAGTACTAAAGTAATACATTGATTGTTAGTGACCAAATAAATTTTCAAAAAAAATGAAATATTTTTTTTGGTGGTCGATGAACTCCTGAAAAAGCAGACTTTTTACATGTACGAATGCGTTTGAGTTGGTGCGCCAATTGCGATGTTCAACGTCGTTTTGCAATTGCGGAGTCGGAATTGGATGTGTTGAACAATCTAAAAGTTAAATGCGGCATTCTCTGGCTTGGATGTCGATCCACGTTTTATCTTCCTTTAAAAAGGTGGCGTTCTTTGGGTAAAATATAATTCCTTCCGAGTGGTCCTTCGTTCATTAATAAGTCGATGATCGACAGATTGGGAACAAATTCAAATTTGTCTTGAAATACCTGAATGTAGCGTCTTTGTTCGTATTTCAGGTCTTTCTTGTCCAACTCTACACGCCAGTCCGATGAATCTTGTGGAGCCACATAGCTTTTAGAAAATGTTGTTTCAATTTGTAAATCAAGCCATTCGAGGACTTGATCTAAAATGCGCTGGTTGAATTGATAAAGCAGTTGATCGTCGTGATCAATCAATGATTTGATGAGCGGACCATAATAGAAAAAATAAGGGGCATGCTTGTAGCTGCTTTCTATCGCTTTCCAGTGGTCTTTTCTCCAGTTTGTCGCATTGCTGATAGCAATATCTTTTACGCGCGTTTTGCTTCCATCAGGTCGAATGACGGGTACACTGAGGTACATTGGTCCATTGCTTTCCAGAATGCGCGTTCGATTGCGCCAGGATTGTTTTTTGTAAAATTCGTGCACATCGATGACGACGGCAGCTTCTTTTCCAAGCGCCTGAAAATAGGGGATAGATCCAAAATAATTCGTCGAAAAGTACATTATTCAATCAATGTAAAAATGCGATTCCAGCGCACACCATCAACGGGATGTTTGGAGAACCAGACCATTGAAGCTCTTCCTACGATGTGATCTTCCGGTACAAAGCCCCAGACACGCGAGTCGGCAGAATTGTAGCGGTTATCACCCATCATCCAGTAATAATCCAATTCGAAAGTATAGGTCGACGCCGGTTCACCATCGATCAGGTATTCACCATCGCGTTCGGAGAAGGTATGGCCTTCATACGCCGTGATGACTCTTTTATACCAGGCGACATTGTGCGCATTGAGCTCGATTGTTGCACCCTTCTCAGGAATCCAGAATTTTTCAAAATTGGCCACCGTGTTGTGGTGATCGAATGATTTTGGATAGTAGCTCAAATTATCAGCCAGTTCCCGATTGCTCATTTGATCGACAGATTTTCGCTGTGGATTGACGAGTTCAAATGTCGCTTTGGGATAGTTCTTTTTCAGTTTTTCTTTTTGTTGAGCTGTCAAATTCATGATATTTCTCCCTTGATAATAATCCCGGTTGAGCTCCATATCGTATTTTGATTTGGCAACGCGGGGAGAAGGAAGACGCAAGTTTTTAACTTCATATTGCAAGTTTTGATGCGGAAAGATGGGTGCAGGATCACCATTGACATAAACTTGAGCGTCTCTGATTTCAATTGAATCTCCTGCAATTCCGATACAGCGTTTGATGTAATTTTCTCGCTTGTCTACAGGACGATCGATTACGCCGTAATGATGAATCATTTTACCTTCGTTGTTGGAGTACGTTCGTTTGTTTACAGCAATTTCCTCACGTGCGCGGTCCTTCCATTCTTTATGATTTTCAATAAAGTCGGCGTAAATTTCATTCACTTTGCGTTCGATATTGCGTTCGAGATTCTCGGTCTCAACCTGCATGACGCTATCCAGTGCTTCACCCTCATATTGCAACTTCAGTTCTTTTCTTCGTTTTTGAAGCAATTGGCTGCGATTGGGCAGCGTGCTGCGATCGATCGATTGTTCATAGAGTCTGCGCGCTTCAGTATTTACAATTCCATGATAATCGTGTCCCATCAGTCCGTTGGGCATGCGCGGATCGTAAACGGCAGTATCTCCAGAGGGATAATTAAACACGACGACGTCGTAATTGTCGACGCTGGCCCATCCCGGCAAACGGGTATATTCTAATTTTTCCAGTGATGTATAGGATTTTACATTCACCCAGGGAATGGTATTGTGAACCAGTGGAAAGGATAGGGGAGTGACGGGTACTTTCGGACCATAGGCCAACTTGTTGACGAACAAAAAGTCGCCTACGAGCAGGGTTTTCTCCATTGATCCCGTTGGAATTTGAAAGGGTTCAAACACGTATGTTCTGATAATACTCGCCGCAATGAGCGCAAAGAGGATACTGTCGCCCCATTCCTTGACGATCGTTTTCTTTCCTTTTTTTCGTTTCTGAAGCGATCCGAGAACATAAGCAACCACATGACCAATGATGGGCAGGGCTAAAAACAGTACAAGATGATCGCTGTACTTGCGCCGCTCGATGTCTTCTTTCTTTTCCCAGTCGGTTGTAAACTGAGGAGAAAGTTCATCGTCATTGGCAATTTTAGCCATAATGATAAACGGAAAAAAGATCCCCTGAAGTGTATAACCCACGGAGAAAAAACCGTGTTTTCTGATAAAACTTACGTTGAAAACCATCCACATGATGAGGTGAATTCCCGGGATGAGCATCAAGAAGGCCCACCACCACGGCTGACCTCCAATTTTTGAGGCGATGGCGTAGTTGTACCCTGGAATGAGTGCTTCCCACTTCTCATAGCCCGCTTTGGGAAAACTTTTCCACCACATGGCCAGGTAAGGATAAATCAGAAAAAATAAATAGACATAAAGTGCAGACATGACTGTTGTTTATGAGATCAATTAATTATTGTTTTTCAATACATCTCGCATGGTGAATAATCCCTGGTTTTCAGGAATCCATTCAGCAGCGATAACCGCCCCAAGAGCGAACCCTTTACGATTGTGTGCTTCGTGTTCAATTTTAATACTGTCGATTGTCGAGTTGTAAGCGATTTTGTGGGTACCCTTGACATCTGCCTCGCGTACAGCATCAATTTGGATGGCGTGGTCAGCGTGAGAAGAGACTTTATCGCCCTGCGGACAAAACCAATCTTCGTATTGAGAATGTTGTTGCATGATGCCTTCAGCCAGTGTGATGGCCGTTCCGCTCGGAGCATCGCGTTTTTCCGTGTGATGGGTTTCTTCCATTGAAACGTTATAATCTTGGTGGGAAGCCATAAGCTGAGCGAGTTGTTCGTTCAGTTCGAAAAATAAATTTACGCCCAGACTGAAGTTGGAAGCGTGTACCATTCCCACAGCGGCAGCATCGACTTTTTGCGACACATCTTCAATTGCATGATTCCATCCGGTGGTGCCAATAACACCTGGAATGCGCTGTTCAATGAGAAAGTAGATATTGTTCAGCACGGCTTCGGGCGTAGAAAAATCGATGGCGACATCGATGGATTGCCAGTTTGTATCGTGCAATTCTTTTTCGCTGTTGATCTTCGCGCCGATGTTGTGTCCTCGTTCCAGGGCAATTTTTTCAATTTCCTTTCCCATCTTGCCGTATCCAATCAATGCAATATTCATAAATAGACTTTACAATTGTTAAACAAAATTAGAATTAACTGCGACAGCACGAAGCGATTTTAACGAAAATTAAAAGATAAAGAGAGTCCCGGCGTTCGGAAATCTTGCATGCGTGGCGCCAAACGCAGAGAAAGGTCGGGCGAGACGTCAAAATCAGTGAAATGCGCCTCTACGTGAGCATCGAGTATATTTAGTCCGTAAACGGCGATAAAAGCAAGTAACATGAGGTCGCGACTGCGCTGTTTTTGCTCGTACAGCGTAAGGATTCCCTGGTCGTCAAATTGTTCGTATTCGACCAAATTGTGTGTTCCGTTTTGAACGCGAAAGGTATATTCATCTTTGAGTGCCTTTTGTTCGATATGATTTTGAATCGCAAAATAGCCCGTTGCTCCGAGTCCTGCATAAATGATGGGAACCTTCCAAAATGCTTTTTTTTCGCCTTTGGGCATCGCAATATGGTTGTAAACCTGACCTGCGCCGGGCAACACGAGGGAAAATAGTGCAGCCTTGCGCGGCGAGTGAGCGGTGTCCGCAATTTTGGTGTCATCCGTCAAGACGGAATCTTTGAAAACTTGAGTAGAATCCTCTTCCTGACTCAATAACGAAAGTGAGCAAAGAATAGTCAGCAATAAAAAGCTTGTCCATTTCACCCCGTTCATGTTACTCCTCGTTCAGAATTTCGATGATGCGGTTGAGATCAACTTCAGAGTTGAAATTAATGATGACTTTTCCATTTCCCGAAGGTTGTTTTTTGATCTGAACTTTAGCGGATACCCGGTCAGACAGAGACTCCGTAAAGTGCGATTGTTCACGCGTTACCTGTGCATCGGAAGTTGATTTTTTAGCTTTCTTCTTCTCAGTCGCCTCACTTTTACCTTTGATGATATTTTCGACCTCCCGAACGGATAGTTTTTCATCAACTATGCGTTCGAATAATTTGAGTTGGTCTTTTTCATCGGAAACGGCTACGAGGGCTCTCGCATGTCCCATCGATATTTCTTTTTCCCTTACCGCCAATTGAATGGGAGCGGGGAGCTTCAACAGTCGCAAATGATTGGTGATAGAGGTACGACTTTTCGAAATTTGTTGTGCGAGCTGATCCTGGGTGAGCTTGCATTCTTGGATTAAGCGTTGGTAAGAGAGGGCTACTTCAATGGCATTCAGGTCTTCGCGTTGAATATTTTCAACCAGCGCCATTTCCAGCATGGTCTGATCATTCGCTACACGTATGTAAGCAGGTATTTCTTTGAGTCCTGCCAGTTGCGAAGCTTTGAATCGACGTTCTCCGGAGATCAACTGATATTTGTTGCGTCCTAATTTTCGAACTGTCAACGGTTGGATGATGCCATGTTGTGCAATCGAAGCACTCAACTCTTCCAGGGCTTCCTGTTCAAAATGAGAGCGCGGGTTAAACGGATTGGCTTCAATAGCCGTGATAGGCAACATCGCCACCGAACCTAAAACAGAAGAATCTGACAAATCGCGGGATGTGATATCCGTGTCAGAACTTTCCAGTAATGCACTTAACCCTTTTCCCAGCGCGGGTCGTTTTTTTGAATTAGAGCTCATCGTCTATAGAAATTTTGTTGTCGTCTGTATTTAATTTTGTTGCTTGGTTTTTTTGAAGAATTTCACGAGCCAGGTTGAGATAATTGACCGCTCCTTTGCTGGAAGCATCGTGCATGATGATCGTAGAGCCGTGACTCGGGGCTTCAGCTAAGTTGGTATTGCGGTGAATGACCGTGTCAAATACCAATTCCTGAAAATGTGTTTTTAACTCTTCTACGACGTGATTGGCCAAACGAAGGCGCGTATCGTACATTGTAATCAGCAACCCTTCAATATCCAGTGCTGTGTTCAATCGGCCCTGAACAATTTTAATGGTATTGAGCAATTTTCCCAGTCCTTCTAAGGAATAATATTCCGATTGCACCGGCACAATCACTGAATTTGCAGCCGTTAGCGCATTTACTGTAATTAATCCCAGCGAAGGTGAACAGTCGACCAGAATAAAGTCATAATCGTCTTGCACTTTATCCAGTACGGTTCTCAACAAATGCTCGCGATTGGGCATATTAATCATTTCCAGTTCCGCACCGACCAAGTCGATATGAGAAGGCAGAACATCGAGGCTCGGATTATCCGTCGAGAGAATAACTTCTGAAGGATGAACATCGTTGATCAGGCAATCATAAATATTTTTGGTTTGTTTTGGATCGAAACCAACACCAGATGTGGCATTAGCTTGCGGATCGGCGTCGACAATCAGCGTTTTGTACTCCAGCACTCCGAAACTCCCTCCTAAGTTCACTGCAGTTGTCGTTTTCCCAACGCCTCCTTTTTGATTTGCAATGGCAATAATTTTCCCCATCTTTATTTCAATAATTTTTATGCTTAATAATTAACCTTTGAACAAGATAATAAATAATCTTGCGCCGGCACGATAAAACGATCATAAAAAAAGATATTTTATCTGCCCGGAAAGAAGAGTTATTCTTCGATATCGTCGAAATCCACTGAGGAATAGTTGGATGTGGGCAATGCATTCTCGTATTCGGGCAATTCTCTTAATTCTTCAATTTTCGCCAATGCATCTTCCAATCCTCCGGTAAACTTATCAAAATCCTCTTTGTACAAAAATATTTTGTGTTTCTGAAAGGAAGGTTTGCCATCTCGAAAGGTTTTTTTACTCTCCGTTAAAGTCAAATAAAGGTCGTTATTTCTGGTGGACTTCACATCAAAAAAATATGTGCGTTTACCAGCGCGCACTACCCTTGAATACACTTCGTCGTTTCTTCCTCCGTTGTTCCCTTCACTCATAACTCATTTATTTTACCAACAGAATACAAATATTTGGTTTTTTTTTCAGTCGTACAACATTTTGACTAAACTTGTTAATAACTTTACAAAGATCATGAATTAATTTTAATGTTGCGGTGATATGTTTTTAAATTATAGAGAATCAGTCGTTTATATTTTTATTCTACTTTTTGGATTTTCCTGCCAGCAGTCCACCGAACAGTCGGATGTGCCGGAAAGAGCCTCCAGTGACACTATTGAAACAATTGCGTCACTAAATAAGGACAGTATTGATGCTGATCACAGGGGTGACGATACTGTTGAACGTGAGCCTGGTGCACTCGAAAGACGATTAATGGATGCCGGACTGGTGGATGTTCAGTCGGTGGATTCGACGATTCAGGTGGAACTTAAGTATGCTACCAAAGATAATTTTGTTGGCGTGGTTTTGTATGATTCTCTGGAGAAAGCATATCTTCAGCCCGAAGTTGCAGCGAAAATGAAACGTGCTCAACAAGCGCTCCACGACATTGACAGTACGCTTTCGCTATTGATTTATGATGCAGTTCGCCCGCGCTCAGTGCAACAGAAAATGTGGGAAGCACTGGATACCGTTCCCGTTCGTCAACGCGTGAAGTTTGTGAGTAACCCCAAAAATGGAAGTATTCATAATTACGGTTGTGCTGTGGATGTCACGCTCGTCAATCGTCACACTGGTCGTCCACTGGAAATGGGAGCGGGTTTCGACGACCCCCGTAAAATTGCTTATCCCAGACTGGAGGAAGCAATGCTCGAAAGTGGTCGACTGGAAAAAATGCACCACATGAACCGCAAATTGTTGCGACAAGCAATGGGCGCGGGCGGATTTTGGGTGTTACCTACAGAGTGGTGGCATTTCAATGCGTATTCGAGAGATGAGGCGAAACAGAAATTCGATCCTATAGAATAAATCGTTCACCGTCTGCCGGACAAAAAACGGGGGTGAATATTGAGGAAGCTTCTTCTATGTGTTGTGCCGTGTCGCGATACCGGGCTGAAAAATGTCCCATAACAAGTCGTTTTGCATCTGCTTTGAGTGCGATTGTAGCCGCTTGTTTTGCAGTGGTGTGATACGTTTTACTTGCGCGTTCCACATCTTTATCTGTAAAAGTGGCTTCGTGATAGAGCAAATCGCATCCTTTAATATGAGGGATAATGGATGGACTAAATGCGGTATCTGAACAAAAAGCATAAGATTTTGTCGGCTTTGGAGGATAAGTAACGTCATCGGAACGAACTGATTTTCCTTCGTTGTCTTCGATGTCTTCACCTTCAAGTAACTTATTGATATAAGCGACACTGACATCTTTTTTTTCGAAGGCCACTTTGTCTAACCGCCGTTTTCCGGGTTTTTCACTGATTCTATAACCCTGCGTTTGTACGCGATGATCGAGTGGAAAAGTATCGATTACAAGGCAGTTATCCTCAAAAACAGTACCGCTGTGTTCGGGTTCTATTTCGACAAATTCGATCGGAAATCCCCTGTAGAGACCGACATGTTCAAATTGTTCGGTCAAGAATTTTTTGATGTTTTTAGGGCCTATTATGCACAAGGAATGCTCTCTTCCCAGGAGTTGCATGGTACTGATGAGTCCTGGCAATCCAAATACGTGATCGCCGTGCAGGTGCGAAATAAGAATGATATCGAGCTTCTGGAATTTGACGTTGAATTTGCGGAACTGCAATTGGGTGGCTTCTCCGCAATCGATGAGGATATGCCGCTGATGACAATTGACAAATTGAGCAGTCGTGCCCCGCGTTAAAGTAGGGACGGCAGCTCCTGCTCCCAAAATGGTGACGTCAAATGACATAGGGTAAAACTAAGCGTTGAGCTCACTAATGGCCGCATCGACATCTTCTCTGATCATCAGAACGCGATCCAATTGTGCAATCTCAATCATCTTTTTTACGTTGGGCTGCAATCCTGCCAACA
>JBNJEH010000048.1:0-23556 GCA_051745635.1 Bacteroidota bacterium | reverse complement strand
CACTAATGGCCGCATCGACATCTTCTCTGATCATCAGAACGCGATCCAATTGTGCAATCTCAATCATCTTTTTTACGTTGGGCTGCAATCCTGCCAACACAAATTTTCCACTGGAATCTTTACAAAGGCGATTCGCCGTTAAAATGGCGCTCAATCCCGAAGAGTCGCAGTAAGAAGTAGATCCAAGGTCAATGATAATATTATTGACACTCGATTTGTTCAGATTTAATATAGCAGATTTTAATTCCGGCGCAATAGCGGCATTCAGTTTATCGACCTGAGATTTAATTACGCTGTAGTTATCTTGTTCAGTAACTGTAAAGTTCATTCGTTTTTTACTTTGTATTCAAAAATAACAAAAATTATTGACGTTCAATCTTTGACGCCAATAAGTAGATGATAGCCATCCGTATTGCCACGCCATTTTCGACCTGATCCAGGATAATAGCATTTTGACTATCAGCAACATCACTGGTGATTTCAACACCGCGATTGATCGGTCCGGGGTGCATGACGACAATTTCTTTCCCCAGACTGTCCATCATTTGTTTGTCCAATCCATAACACATGGCATATTCCCGGAGAGATGGAAAATACTGCATATCCTGACGTTCGAGCTGAATGCGCAACATATTGGCCACATCGCACCACTCCAGAGCTTCGCGGAGGTCATGACTCACGCGGACATTCAGCAATTCCATGTGCTTTGGAATGAGTGTCGTCGGTCCACAAACCATGACTTCGGCACCGAGGCGCTGTAAGGCATAAATGTTCGACAGAGCTACCCGCGAATGCGAAATATCACCGACGATAACGACCTTCTTTCCGCGCACAGTTCCGAGTCGTTCGCGAATGGAATAGGTATCCAGCAATGCTTGTGTGGGGTGCTCGTGTTTACCGTCTCCTGCGTTAATTACGCGGGCACCGATGCGTTCGGATAGAAATTGAGCAGCACCGGGGTAAGGATGGCGCATCACGACCATGTCTACTTTCATGGATAAAATATTGTTGACGGTATCAATGAGTGTTTCGCCTTTACTCACAGAACTGCTGGAAGCACTGAAGTTGACGACATCGGCACTGAGTCGTTTTTCTGCCAGTTCAAAAGAAAGCCGCGTCCTTGTTGAGTTTTCAAAAAACAAATTGGCAATAGTAATATCGCGCAAAGAGGGAACTTTTTTGATCGGACGATTGATAACTTTTTTAAATTGATCGGCTGTTTGAAATACAAATTCAATGTCCTCAGCAGTTAGCTGTTCAATGCCCGTTAAATGATCTACACTTAAATTATTCATGCTCGTTCGGCGTATATAAAATGACTTGATCGTTTTCTTCTGTGGCTTTCCATTCCACTGTAACGCGCTCTGATATCAGTGAATCAACTGCTTTACCGACATAATCGGCCTGAATCGGCAAATGGCGCTTAAACCGCCGGTCGATAAAAGTCAGCAACTCGACTTCGCGCGGACGTCCAAAAGCTAAAAGCGCATCGAGTCCGGAGCGAATCGTTCTTCCCGTATAGAGCACGTCGTCGATGAGAACAACGCGTTTATTTTCAAGAGAAAAATCGATATTTGTTACGCTGGGAACGGGCGGTTTTTCGCGGCGCCTGAAATCGTCCCTGTAGAAGGTGATGTCCAATGTGCCGCAAGGTATGGAGTGACCAACAATTTTTTCAATGAGTGCCTTGAGTCGATCTAAAACGCGCACCCCGCGGGGCTGGAGCCCAATGAGTACTGAAGAAGAAAAATCATCGTGATTTTCGATCAGCTGACGGCTGAGGCGTTGCAATGTGAGCTCAAATTGCTGAGCATTCAAAATAACTTGATTTTCCATCGACTCAAATATAAAATTTATCCCCCATTTTTTATCCTGTTTTTCGGACTAATTTGTTGAAAAAATAGTTGAACCGGGAATTTGGGTAGATTTTATGCTGCTCAGACCGAATTTTACTGCTCCGCCTCCCGATCTATTTACCGGAACCTTTCAGTACAATAATTACCGTGTACAACATGATTTTCAGATCGATGGCAATGGACATGTTTTTTAAATACAGTAAGTCAAATTTCATCCGCTGAATCATTTCATCCACATTTTCGGCGTAACCAAATTTGACTTGCCCCCAGGACGTAATTCCTGGTTTTACTTTATTCAGCTGCACAAATTGCGGTTCTTTTTCACAGATTTTATCAATAAAATACTGTCGTTCCGGGCGGGGGCCCACGAGAGACATTTCTCCTTTTAAAACATTCCAGAACTGTGGAATTTCATCGAGCCGCACCTGGCGCATGAAACGACCAATTTTGGTAATGCGATTATCCGTCGCCGAAGACAGTTGAGGGCCCGATTTTTCAGCGTTGGTATACATCGTTCTAAACTTGATGATATTAAACGGTTTTCCGTGTTTTCCAATGCGTTCTTGCAGAAAGAAAATGGGTCCTTCAGAGGATGTTTTTACGAGAATGGCCAGTACCACATATGCCGGAAGCAGAATCAGCATAGCCAGAATTGCGATAAAAATATCCATCAGGCGTTTTACGACAAATTGCCAAAAAGGCATAATTTCATCGTTCACTTCGATCAATACCGCGCCAAAAATATTGGTCATTTTCACACTTCCGCTGAGGAGGTCGAACATATCCGGCCGTATTTTTATTTTAATATCACGCCCCTGAATACGCGAAATAATTTGGCGCAATCGTTCGTGTTCAGTAGATTCCAGAGCAACAATAACTTCCTCGATGTCGTATTTTGTGAGCACTTCCTCCAGATCCTCGAGGTGTCCGAGGTGAGGGAGCTCTTTTTCCAGTTCCTTGTCGATGCCGTTGAGATTAATAAATCCAACAAATTCATTGCCAATGCCTTTCGGTAATGACTGGATCTCGTTATAAATGGAGACCGCCTTTTCACTGCCTCCGATTAAGAGTGTGCGAAACCCCATTTTTCGCCGTGCAATCTGGCGGACGATATGACTGGTAATGAGCAGGCGGGGAATCACGGTAAATACGGAGTGAATTAAAAATACCGCCGCTAAAAGGGTGTAGTACGAATTATAGTGATCAATTTCATCGTCCAGAATGAGTAGAAAGAAAATGGCCAGTATCCCCACGAAAAACGACTGAATTGAAAGCGCCAGCATCCGCATGAAATAAATTCTTCGAACATCGTTGTAGGTGCCGAGGACAAAGTAGAGCATCCACCAACAGATGGGGATGATAAAAATGCCCAGGTAAAATTTCTCGTCGATTTCAAACGGGACTTTTTCAACGTAGACCTTTCTGTAATAATAAAAAATAGCCCACGACAAAGCCGCCATAAGAATGTCGAAGACAATGAGCAACGATTTTATCAGACGGGGCTGCATCTTAACGATAAACTACTTTAATGTTGTCGAGATATACGAACTTCTCTGTATCAATTTCATCGAGGATCGCCGTAAAACTCATTTCATTGATCGGGGAAGAGTTGCGGAACGAAATGATCTCCCTGAGGTCAATATAAATGTGTTTCCAGACCGGATTTTCCTGTGGGTTCAATTGTATATTGGGGTCTTCGTGAAAGGTGTTGTTGCCATAAGAAACGACTCCTGTGAGCATTGAGTTTGTATTGATAAAATCCATTTCTAAGAAGACTTCTGCGCCTTGTTTGGGCAGCACCTCGCCAAATGTCGTGATCGCGGAGAGGAGTGAATCGGAATTGTTGAGTTCTATCGCGCCATAACTATTGCCCCATTCGAGGTATTCGGGATCATCTCCTTTAGTAATTTGAGTATTGGATTCATTGGAGTAATCAAACTGCAAAGAAGCATCCTCAAAATCTTCTATTAGAAATTTGACATCATTTAAGTACTCAGTCTGGGGCTTCATTGAAACAGTGTCGCCGGGGATTAAATTGACTGAATCTTCGAAATTTTTCATAAATGGATATCGGCGTTTTGTAGCTGAGATACCATTGTTGACGATGCCGGGAACGAGGATTAATTCGTGTGTACCTTCTCCGATGACGGGAATTTTAGCGGGTAACTCAAATGTACCCAGCATTTTTCCGTCCATACTGATAAACGCTTCTGTAACGGCATGTGTCAGTTCACCAGCGTCGTGCTGAGCGACATTATTTTTATTCAGCGTCCAGGGCTCAACAATCAGCCAGGATGCCTCAGGTTGTTCTTTTGCACAGTTGGTCAACAATAAAAGAATCACTAAAAAAACGTAATAGTATTTCATAATCAATAATCTTAAGACTTTTAACGGAGATTATCGCTGAATATTACTTTCCATGACAGATCCACTCAATTTTAGTTTATCCAGAATCTGTTCTCCGATATCCAGAGCGTTGAGACCATCTTCGAGCGTGACAATTGGCGACTCATCATTGGCTATAGCATCACTGAAATTGCGCAATTCTTCAAGGATGGCATTGTTTTCCGGAATAGAAGGTTTGTCAAAAAGGATTTTTTTCGAAGGGCGATCGTCTCCCATTTCCATAACCATATCGTAGGGTCCGGCTTCGCCTTCCAGGTCTTCCATTTGGACAACTTCCATTTCTTTTTCAAGAAAGTCGACAGCGATGTAAGCATTTTTTTGAAAAAAACGGGATTTGCGCATGTTTTTGAGCGAAATGCGGGAAGCCGTTAGGTTGGCTACACAGCCATTATCAAATTCGATGCGCGCATTGGCGATGTCCGGAGTATCTGAAATCACTGGAACACCAGAAGCTGAAATACGACGCACCGTTGAATTGACGACACTGAGAATGACGTCAATATCGTGAATCATCAGATCGAGGATAACGGGGACGTCAGTTCCTCGCGGATTAAACTGCGCGAGACGATGCGTTTCAATGAACATCGGCTGCTCAAAATAGGGCACTGCAGCGCGAAATGCAGGATTGAACCGTTCAACATGTCCAATTTGTACGCAAACATCGGCTTCTTCAGCCAGTGCGAGGAGTTGACGCGCTTCTTCAGTTGTCTGCGCGACGGGTTTTTCAATAAAAATATGTTTGGATGCTTTGATCGCTGCAGCGGCACATTCGAAGTGATTCGATGTCGGCGTGACGATATCTACACAGTCTACAGCGTCAATGAGCGACTGTTGTGAGTCAAATGCGGTGATGTCAAATGTTTGTGCTACATTGCGGGCGTTTTCTTCATCGGCATCATAAAAACCAACGAGTTCGAAGGTATCACGCAATGATTGAATGAGTTTAATATGAATCTTTCCTAAATGACCCGCTCCCAATACGCCAATTTTCAGCATAACTTTGTTTTTGACAAATATAAAGCTATTTAAATCCTATTTTTCATTTGTGAAGATAGGTTATTAACAGCAGATGTTGAGTAATAGATGCGATGCAATTTTGTGTTCGCGGCAATTTTCGAGCAATTTATGGTAAATTATAGCTTTATATTCTGAGAAACAGTTCCTTCAAAAACAGGGGGGCTTCTTTTGAGTGAAGTTTGAAAAAAAAAGAGTTCCTCCATTCCCTCACTTTTATATTTTGCTTATATTTGCAGGCGCTAAGTCGGAAAGACGAAATGGTGGTTGTAGCTCAGCTGGTTAGAGCGCCTGATTGTGGTTCAGGAGGTCGTCGGTTCGAAACCGATCTTCCACCCAAAAGCTAAGGGTCTCACGTAAGTGAGGCCTTTTTTGTATTCAAGAATCAGTCGAAAGCTCGCTTTTGTAATGATTTGATGAATACAAAAAAGGTACCTGGCAAGGACCTTTAGCTTTTGAAAGGTTTACGGAAGCGTTTTCGGTTCACAAAGTAAACCGATCTTCCACCCGGAAATAGGGGCTCACTGATGTGAGTCCTTTTTTTTTTGCGATGAAATACTACGGATCAGTCTCAAAAGAAGGGGAGAGCGTTAAGAGTTAAAACTTTTTGAAAGGAATTACCGATTTAGATCATCGAATTTAGCAGTATACATTTTGGCTCGTACCAGGTTGTTTTGTTTCGCAAATCCCGATGAGCGGAGCTATCGGGGGTGAACGACCTGACGCTGGAAAATGTCCGGTCCTAAGAACTAACCTTTTTCTTTACGATGTTATAAATAGGAAATAAGAATGTTTGTACTTACTGAATGGTTATAGGTTGAGGATGCGCATAGGAAAATCAGTTCGGGGTACCCACTACCTGAAAACTTCGCAAAAATGATTAGGTGTTTGAGCGACCAGCGGGAGTGAGTTTTAATCATTTTAGAAGTTGAAGGTAAAGTGGGTCGGAGAGTTTCCAGGCGCTAGACTTTTTTGTTTTACTTTTTTTGGCAATAAAAAAAGTAAAGAAGGTCAAAAATAAAAATCACAAATGTTGAATAATTACTTCTAAATTCGTGTTAGAACCAAAAAGGTACCCCCAACCGACTGATCACTAAAAACTGATCACCGATCACTAACAACCGATCACTAATAACTAATCACTCATCAACTGAAACTCTACAATTTCGGGCATCATACCTACGCGACCGGGGAAGCCTAAAAATCCAAAACCTTTGCTTACAAATAAATATTGATCTCCTTCGTGATAGAGCCCCATCCATCGCTTGTAGCGGTATTTTACCGGACTCCATTTCCATCCGGGGATATCTACGCCGAATTGCGCTCCATGGGTATGACCACTCAGCGTAAGATCAAAGGGAAACGGAAATTCTCTGGCGCGGTATTCCCAGTGATCGGGATCGTGGGATAATAGAATGGAAAAATTGTCGGGATGAAGTCCTTTTGTTGCGCGATTGAGGTCTCCATGTTGCGGAAATGGTTCCTGCCCCCAGTTTTCAACTCCAATAATTTGAAGTTGTGCGCCGCCTTTTCGAATGGTTCTGTTTTCATTGAGCAGGAGATCAAAACCTGCTTTTTTGAAATTGTCGAACAGGTGTTGCATGTTTTGTTCTTTTGCTTCATCAGAATCGAACGAAACGTAGTCACCATAATCGTGGTTGCCAAGTATGGCGAACTTACCGAGCGGCGCTTTTATGTCTTTCAGCATATCCAGAAACGGCTCACTCTCCAGTGCATGGTTATTTACTAAATCACCAGTGAATAGAACGAGGTCTGGGTTTCGCGCATTGATGGCTGCTAAGCCTTCCCGAACGGCTTCGTAGTTGTCAAAACTACCCGCGTGGAAGTCGGAGAATTGAACGATTTTCAACCCGTCAAAAGCCTGGGGTAAGCGCTTTGAAGTTAAAGGGATACGTTTTAGCTGGTAATTGTACTTCCCTTTTGTGATGCCGTAAATTGTTCCGATAACAGGTACGGCAGCTAAACTGAGAGAGACGTTGCGTATAAAACGTCTGCGCTCCGTGTAACTCTTTTTGCGGTGAGCTTTACTTTTGAATTGGGATATAATCCACAAAACGAGTCGAAACAGGTCTTCGAGTAAAAAGGGTGTGGCCATTATGAGTTTGGCAATAAAAACACCAAAGGAGAATCCGACAATGAGATTGATCGCCATATTTGCATTGAAAATGCCGACAGAAGATCTGTAAAGGTTGGCGACGAAACCGAAGAAGAATAAAAATGTCGTTAAGGGAATGACCCATTTAAAGCGTTGAAAGTTTTTGGGTTGAGTAGTTTTGCGGAGCGCGTACCAGATGTATAAGTCCAGAACTACAAAAACCGTGAGCATGAACGTGAACAATATGATATAGCGATAGCTCATTGAAATCTATAAAGGACTGCCAAAATAACGATTTAATGGTCATAAAGTTCTCCTGAAAACCAGTTAAATTATAAAATCCGGAAAAAGAGGGTTTAGCTCAACGTGTCTTCCTCGTACATTTCTGTGTTATCGTGATCGATATCATCCCATCGCTCAACGCGCTTGATACCTTCCAGCAGCTCAAATTTTTCAATCAGCTCATCCAGGTGGTAGCGATCCATGACATAAACTTGAATTTTTCCTTCGAACATGCCGTCTTTGGATTCAAAACTGATGGAGCGCATGTTGACGTTGTGCTGAAAAGAGACGATTTCTGTAATTTTATTGACGATACCAATATCATCAATACCTATGATGCGCAACTTTGCGAGGTGTTCCCGTACTTCTTTGGCTTTCCAGCGGGCACTTATGCAGCGATAAGCCATTTTCGACATCATGTTTTCTGCGTTGGGACAATCGGTGCGGTGAATCTTGATGCCATCATTGATCGTAATAAATCCAAAAACCGAGTCGCCGGGAAGGGGATTGCAACATTTTGCAAATTGATAATCGATGTTGTTGAAGTCGTCACCGATAATCAAGGTATCTTTCTTTTTATTGATACGCTTGTTGATATCCGTAGCCCGCTTGATTTTGCGCGATTTTTTCTCTTCTTCGAGCTTGAGGACACCACCTTGATTCTTAATCTTGCGCAGTTTGGCGAGGTCGACCTTGCCTTTGGCGATGCGGATGTAAAGATCCGTAGCCGTGGAGACGTTGTAGTATTTTTCGAGCAGCGAAATATTTTCACTGATAAATCGGATATTGTGCTGCTTGAATTTGCGGTCTAAAATTTCTTTTCCGTCTTCGGCAATCTTCTTGCGCTCCTCATTTAAAGCCCCCTTGATTTTTTGTTTAGCCCGCGCAGTAATCGCAAATTTGAGCCACTCTTCATTCGGTTTTTGTTTACTTGAAGTGATAATTTCTACCTGATGTCCACTTTTCAATTGATGACTTAATGGAACCAGGCGGTTATTTACTTTAGCCCCGATACACTGCAGTCCAATGTCGGTATGAATGTCAAAAGCGAAATCCAGAGTGGTGGCTCCTGTCGGCAATACGCGCAATTCACCACGAGGGGTAAAGACATAAATTTCGTCGTTAAAAAGGTTGAGCTTAAATTCGTTCACGAAATCCATGGCGTCATTGGAGTGATTGTCAATCAAATCACGTATTTCGCCTATCCAGCGATCGAACTTGTTATCGCCGTCTTTGGACTCTTTGTAGTTGTAATGCGCCGCCAACCCCTTTTCAGCGATCTCATCCATGCGCCTGGAACGGATTTGCACTTCGACCCATTTTCCTTGTGGGCTCATCACGGTGGTGTGCAGTGATTCGTAGCCATTTGCCCGGGGAGTGGATATCCAGTCGCGCAAGCGGTCGGGGTTGGGTTGATAAAAATCCGTCACGATACTGTACACGCGCCAGCAATCGGGTTTTTCTAATTCTTCAGGCGTATCCAAAATGATGCGCACGGCAAATAAATCGTACACTTCTTCAAAGGGTATTTCCTTTTTCTTCATTTTGCGCCAAATCGACGCGACTGATTTTGTGCGCGCTTTGACTTCAAATACGTATCCTTCTTCGCTGAGCGCTTCTTTGATCGGGTGGGTAAATCGTCGGATAAATCGCTGACGAACGGCTTTTGTAGATTTTAATTTGCGCTCTACTTCTTCAAAGGCTTGAGGATTCATGTACATCAGGCACATGTCCTCGAGCTCACTTTTAATCGAATAAAGTCCAAGGCGATGAGCGAGTGGAGCATAAAGGAAATTCGTCTCCGAGGCAATCTTCAGCTGCTTGTCGTGACGCATGCTCTGGAGCGTTCGCATGTTGTGCAAGCGATCGCCCAACTTGATTAAAACGACGCGCAGATCATCCGAAATGGTGAGAATCATTTTTCTAAAATTCTCGGCCTGTACGGATACATTTTCGTCAAAAACCTCAGGGATTTTGGTCAATCCATCGATAACTTTTCGCACAGTAGTGCCAAAAAGCTCTTCGATATCGTCCAGCGAAATGTACGTGTCTTCAACAGTGTCGTGCAACAAGGCACAAATTACTGCGGTAGGACCGAGTCCCATTTCTTCAGCACAAATTTTAGCGACGGAGATCGGATGATAAATGTACGGTTCACCCGATTTCCGCCGCATATCTTTATGGGCTTCAACAGCTACGTCAAAAGCTTTCCGAATGAGCTTCGTTTCTTTCTTATTGCGATTGTCTTTTGTGACGCGCAATAGTCCTTTAAAGGCATTCAGGATTTCTTTGCGTTCTTTTTCCTGATCGATATTTTGTTGTTCTGTCTGACCCAATGGAGAAGTTTAAATTTATGAATCTGCAGGTAAAATTTTCGTTTCAACTTCTCCGAAGCCAATGCGTACGCCATCCTTTTCGCAATGTCCGCGCATAACTACCGTATCGTGATCCTGCAAGAATTTTCGCTCTGAACCATCGTTGAGTTTCACGGGATTCGTTCCTTTCCAGGAAAGTTCCAGCATCGATCCAAACGATTCGCGCTCGGGACCTGAAATCGTTCCGGAAGCCATCATGTCACCACATCGGATATTACAACCATTTACTGTATGGTGCGCTAATTGCTGCGCCATATTCCAGTACATGTAGCGATAATTCGAGTTACAGACAGTGGTTTCTTCACCCTTGTCAGGAATAATGCCCACTTCAAGGTCGATATCGTAGTGATGTTTCCCATCATACTTCAAATAAGGAAGCACTTCAGGGTCTTGTTCAGGACCATCAATGCTGAATGGCTCCAGCGCATCCATCGTTACAATCCAGGGCGACACTGAAGAAGCAAAACTTTTGGCGAGGAATGGCCCCAGTGGTACGTACTCCCATTTTTGAATGTCGCGTGCCGACCAGTCATTCATGATGCACATACCAAAAATATAATCTTTCGCTTCTTTCGTTGAAATAGATTCTCCCAATGGTTTACCGTCAAAAGTGACAAACGCCATTTCAAGTTCAAAATCGAGCAATTTACACGGTCCAAAAACAGGACCCTCATCTTCACTTGGCTTTTGTTGTCCTTTTGGTCGTTTGATCTGTTGACCTGTAGGAATGATTGAGCTGGATCTTCCGTGATAACCCACCGGAATATGCAGCCAGTTGGGCAATAAGGCATTGTCCGGATCGCGGAACATCGTCCCCACATTAGTAGCGTGCTGACGGCTCGAATAAAAATCGGTGTAATCGCCCACCTCGACGGGCATACACATTTCTACTTTATTGGCATCAAATAATACTTGCTCCACATGGTGTGCATTACCCGACAAATCGTTTTGATCCGACTGAAATAGTTTGGAAAGTCGATTGCGCAAGTCCGAAACGGCAGGTTTGCCTTTTTTCATCATGCGATTGAGGGTGTCTGTGTCAAAATCCTCTTGTGCAAAAGGAAGATTGTCGAGATAGCCCAGAATGAACAGCGTGTTCAAATCGATGACCTGATCTCCGATTCGCGTACTTACACGCGGTGACAAGTTATCGGTTTTAAATATTCCAAATGGAATGTTCTGAATTGGAAAGTCTGAATCTTTTTTTACTTCTATCCAGGACTTTAATGAAGGATCGTTTGCTTTATTCATTGTCATATTTGTTTGAAAATTATGCTTAACAAATGTAACAAAGTCTTTGAATTAATTCAAGGGAGAGGCGGGGGAATACAAGAAAAAAATGGTCGACTGGCATTGAACGTCTTGCGGGAGCATTTAGCGATAATTCTCATTAATGAGGCGGTGGTATGTGAAAAAAACAGCTATCGTCACGACGTTATGCTCCAGATCAATTTTTAACTAAAAAAAGCCCCTCCAGCTGATGGAAGGGCTCAATTTTCCGCATAGGATGTTCATCAAAATTCGTAAAGCGGCTTGGGACTCATCAATTCTTGTACTTCTCGTTGTACCGTTTTATGCGTTTCTTCATTATCAATATCTGTCATGATACGATCCATAAGTTCGACAATTTGAGGGATTTCATTTTCTTTCATTCCACGTGTGGTGATGGCGGGTGTCCCGACGCGAATGCCTGAAGTCACAAAAGGAGATTCTGTATCAAAAGGAACCATGTTTTTATTGACAGTAATGTGGGCTTCGTTCAGCGCATTTTCAGCTTGCTTGCCCGTAATTCCTTTCGAGCGAAGATCAATCAGCATGCTGTGGTTGTCTGTTCCTCCTGAAATGATTTTATAGCCTTTATCTACAAATAATTCAGCCATTTTTTGAGCATTCTTGACGACTTGCTTTTGGTAATCGACAAACTTGGGAGAAAGTGCTTCTCCAAAGGCGACGGCTTTGGCCGCGATAACATGTTCGAGAGGACCACCCTGCGTTCCCGGGAATACAGCAGCATCTAACAGCGAAGCCATCGTGCGCAAGTTTCCGTTTTTCCATTTGATACCAAAAGGATTTTCGAAATTTTTACGCATCATGATGATTCCACCGCGGGGACCGCGCAATGTTTTATGGGTTGTGGAAGTCACAATATGACAATATTCGAGCGGATCATTCAGCAATTTCTTCGCGATAAGGCCTGCGGGATGAGAAATATCGGCTAAAACCAGTGCTCCGACTTCATCTGCTACCTCGCGAATTCGTTTGTAGTCCCAATCGCGACTGTAAGCGGATGCTCCACAAATGATCATTTTGGGACGAATACTTTTTGCTTTCTCTTCCAGGTCGCTGTAATCAACTGTCCCCGTAGATTCACTAACACCGTAAAAATGCGGATTGTATAATTTTCCCGAATAATTGACCGGGGAACCGTGCGTGAGATGTCCACCGTGAGACAAATCAAAACCCAAAATATCGTCACCGGGTTTCAAACATGCCAGCATCACGGCTGCATTGGCCTGAGCTCCAGAATGAGGCTGGACGTTGGCCCAACTCGCGTTGAAGAGTTTGCACAGTCTGTCTATAGCCAGTTGCTCTACTTGGTCGACGATTGCGCAGCCTCCGTAATAGCGCTTTTGCGGAAGTCCTTCTGCATATTTGTTGGTAAGTACTGAACCCATTGCATCGAGGACATCCTGACTTACAAAGTTTTCTGAGGCGATCAATTCGATGCCGTTGAGTTGCCGTTCGCGTTCGCGATTGATTAAGTCAAATATTTCTTTATCTCTGTTCATGACGTATAGTTATAATCATATATTTTTTGCAATCCTTCCTGAAGTGTCGTCTCGGGTTTCATCCCTGTGAGTTGTTCGAGCTTTTTTGAACTTCCCACGCGTCGTTCCACTTCGTAGTCGTACCGCTTTTTTGGGGCGTCAATATAAGCAATCTCTGCGTTTGAGCCCGTAATTTTCTTAATTTCTTTTGCCAAATGTCCAATATTCCACTCTTCTTCGTTGGCAATGTTGACGATATGATAACCTTCCGTATTGATCAAACGCACGCACGCTTCAATGGTATCGTCGATATAGGTAAAATCCCGCGTTTGCTGACCTGTTCCGAATACAGTGATGTCTTTTCCTTTTGCGGCCTGGTCAAAAAAGCGGGGAACAACCATGCGCGTGTCCTGATGGGGACCATAAACGTTAAAAAAACGCAGCGCCACAGCATTCAATCCTTTTTCGTCGTGGTGAGAAGCCAGATAAATTTCATTGTATCGTTTGGCCATAGCGTACGACGTGCGCGGATCCACGAGCACTTCTTCGGTCAGTGCGCTTTCAATAGCGGAATGACCATAAATGCCGGAGGTCGATGCGTAAAGTATTTTTCCTACGTTATTGCGCTCGGCGGCCATCACCACATTGCGGGTACCGATCACTTCGACGTCCATGGTCTCTACCGGGGCATCTGCCACCACGTCGACCCCGAGCACGGCAGCAAAATGATAAATCACGTCGCAACCGACGGATAATTCTTCTACCAGCTGACTGTCGCGAACATCGCCATCCACAAACTGAATAGAGGTGAAAATCTCGCGATCGATTTTGTTGCCCCGCAATAAATTGTCCAGGACGATGACTTCGTGTCCATCCTTGACGAGCCGTTTCGTTAAATGACTGCCAATAAAGCCGGCACCTCCTGTTATTAAAATTTTCATAGTTCCTTGTTGTTATGACCATCCAGGTAACGTCTCGCTCCACAATAATAGTGCGAGTATTCCTGACGATCTCCGTTAATGATTCCCTGATTGGTTAATTGATCTGTGCGAACATGACCGTGAGCATGAATGATTCTACTTCCTTCCAGAGCTATGCCGACGTGATGCACATTTCCTGTTTCAGGATTGGAGAAAAACACTGCGTCTCCAGGTTGAATGTCGGTATATTCAACGGGCTGTCCCTGTTGAAATTGTTGGGAAGCGTCGCGCTTTAATCGTTGACCAAAATAGCGATATACGAGTTGTGTAAACCCGGAACAATCGATTCCAAAAGGCGATCTCCCACCCCATAAATATGGCGTGTTTGAATAACTTTGAGCAAATGCTGCCAGCGATATGGAACGGTTACTGATCGGTTGCAACCAACTAAACGACATCTCATCGACAATAAAATGGTGATCCTTGCTAATGAGTGGCGAACCTTTTAAAACAGGAATCGTTCCCCACGGTGTTTGCAGTGACTGGATGAGCTCCTGAGTGAATTCCTCGACCTGTTGCAATTGCTGAAAAGCAGATTCACTGATGGTCACCACTTGTTTATGATCGATCCATCCTTCATAGCCATCGAAGGAAGACTGTATATGTACCCATTGCTCGTTTTGTTCAATGAGTGTGGCCGTTTCTCCAAATAATAACTGTGACACAATTTCGGAAGGATCCGACGGTAGTTTTCGCATAGGCAGCACCGATACTCTACACATTAAACGTTTTGCCATCCGACTTATTTTTTTGGAAAATTAGAATGTGTCATGATGTTTTTAATTTGCTGAACATGGCGTTCATTGTGATAAATGATGAACATGAGCGCATCGCCGAGTCTTAACCGAGCAATTTTACTGATCGAAATGGGGATTTTAACCTTTTTGAGATTGACGTTTTTCGCACTTTCTAAAATTTCTTTTAGCTGCTGCTGATTTTCAATAAATACATCAGCTGCGTCCTCGTTAATGATGGCTGAATCGTGCGAAGGATTATAGCTTTTTGGGGCTTTAAATTTCCGTTTAATGTTGTTGGCACGCCCCAGCTTCATCGATTTCCAGGCACTTTTTCCCAACGGGGAAGAAACAAAATGTTCCTTTACATTTTTAAATTTTGTCCTGGCAATTTTTTCGCGGAAATGTTCGTGGTAATAAACAGAATAGGCATTCAGGTGAGACAGGACTTCCAAAATGTTCCAGCTTCCCACTTTAGGTCGCCAGTTCAATTGTTCCTCACCGAGGTGGACGCACTTTTTTTTAACGAATTGTTTGTTGTCATCAGTAATTTTCTGAAGATGAGCGATAAGTTCCTCGGTATTAAATCCTTTCATATTGATTCCTAAATAGTACGATCCAAAAATAATATCTTAAGCGCTCGTGTACAACATTTTTAACCAGAATTTAAGATAATTTGCGCAGAACTGACATTCGAGCAAATAATTAGCCTCGTTCGATTCGAAATGGTTTGTGAACTGAGCGCGTTAAAAGTTGCATTCGATCCCGCTACAATTGACGATGGAAACGAGTTGTAAATAGATTATGAACGGAAGTTTTACGAAACAAAAGGAATGATTAAATTCGCACAACGAAAAATCGAAGATAATGAGCGATGAAAGACCGTTAATTTTAGTGACGAATGATGATGGTATTCAGTCCAAAGGCATTCGCAGTTTAGTAAATGCAGTAGCGCCCTTTGGGGATGTCGTGATTGTGGCACCGGATAAACCGCAATCAGGTATGGGACATGCCATAACGGTCAATGACGTACTTCGTCTGAATGACACGCGCTTGTTCCCGGACTATACGGCGTACACGTGTACCGGAACACCCGTCGATTCAGTAAAACTGGCAATTTCGGAAGTATTGCACCGCAAGCCGGATATTTTAGTTTCGGGGATCAACCACGGAGAAAACAGTGCCTCAAATGTATTGTACTCCGGAACGATGTCTGCAGCTGTCGAGGGTGCCATGGAAAATATACCGTCTGTCGGCTTTTCATTGCTCGATTTTGATGCAGATGCGGATTTTTCGGGATCAGAATGGGTCGTAGCAGAGGTGATGGAGCGTTTTTTTAAGCGCGAATTTCCAAAGAATATCTGTCTCAACGTCAATATCCCGCAGTTATCCGTTGATGAGATCAAAGGCATCAAGGTTTGCCGACAGGCAAAAGCCTATTGGGAAGACAGTTTTGACAAGCGCCACGATCAATTTGGTAAACCTTATTATTGGTTGAGAGGGGAGTTTAATCGTTCAGACCGCAGCGAGGACACCGATATATGGGCATTAGATCACGGTTATGTAAGCATTGTTCCTACTCAGTTTGATATGACTGCTTATCATGCGATCAGCGAAATAAATGCCTGGGAATTTTAAAACTATTGTATGAAAATGATGGAAAAATGGGGTAAACGAATGGACTACACATGGGTTGGTGTTCTTGCCGCCGTGGTACTGCCCGTCATTGCTTTTTTCTTATTCTGGCAAATAAAATATGGCGAAAAGGATTGGGAGCAATTGTATTATTATATCACATTGAACAGCGCGAACAGAAATGATTTATTGATTTTTCCGCTGCTTCCCAATTTGGTTTTGTTTTATTTCACAAATTTTCAATGGAGGTGGGATCGCTTTACACTTGGAATTGTAGCCACAACTGTGATCCTCGCTGTGCCTACCGTAATAGCTCTAATTTAATGCGTAACATTTACATTATTGCAGGTGAAGCTTCTGGGGATTTGCACGGTGCTAACCTCATGAAAGCGTTAAAGCAACGAGATGAGACCATTCAATTTCGTCACTGGGGTGGTGATCAAATGGCCGAAATCGCCGGACCACCAGTAAAGCACATCAGCGACCTGGCATTTATGGGCTTCATCGAAGTGTTCATGAATCTGAGAACAATCTTTAAAAATTTAAAGTTTTGCCGGGAGGATATTGAAGCATTTGCACCTGACGCACTCGTTCTTATCGATTATCCGGGGTTTAATTTGCAGATCGCGAAATGGGCTAAACAGCGGGGGATTCCCGTTATTTATTACATTTCTCCTCAAGTCTGGGCGTGGAAAAAAAGACGCGTTCACACGATCAAAAAAGTGGTGGATAAAATGCTGGTTATTCTGCCGTTTGAGAAAGATTTTTATGCAGAATACGGTATGGATGTAGAGTATGTCGGTCATCCACTGATTGATGCCGTCGATGCTTTTCAGGAACGGGTTGCACAGGTTGATCTGATCGACAAGCACCAACTCGATGATCGTCCGGTGATTGCTCTGTTGCCGGGAAGCAGAAAACAGGAGGTGCAGGTCAAATTACCGATCATGCTCAAAAGCCTGGAGACATTTGACGACTATCAATTTGTCATAGCAGGAGCGCCTTCTCTGTCACCCGATTTTTATCGTTCGTTTCTGGAAAGCTACGACCACGTTCGCATGATCCACAACGAAACCTACGATTTGCTGGCAATTGCTAAAGGTGCGCTGGTAACATCGGGTACTGCCACACTGGAAACGGCGTTATTCAGCGTTCCCGAGGTCGTTTGTTACAAAGGGTCTTCCATATCGTATCAAATTGCAAAGCGACTCGTGCAGGTCGATTACATAAGCCTCGTAAACCTGATTTTGAATCGCGAAGCCGTGCGCGAATTAATTCAGGACGAGTGCGAACCAACGCAGATTAAACGCGAACTGCACGCCGTTCTACCAGGTGGGGAGCGGTATCATCAACTCATGCGTGATTACGAAGATTTAATTGAGAAATTGGGTCGGGGAGGGGCGAGCGCAAAAGCAGCTGAGGCCATACTAAAAATCACTTCTAAAGGATAAACCCGATTTATACATTAGAAAATCTATTATGGTCTGATACATAAATCTTGATAAACAAGGCCGGTAATTTGTATTTAAAGGAATGCTGTTAATAAAATATTTACGAATGCGTTTCAAATCGTTCAACCTGTTCTATTTTCGCATCGTGCGGTATCTGCTACTCATATTATTGCTGAATGGAGGAGGCTTTTTAAGTGCTCAAACGATCGATATTGGTCTGTTTGCCGGAAAGTCGATCCAGCGAATTGATTTTTCTTATTTGGAAGGAAGTTACCTCATTCAGGCAGATACCAGCATGTATGGAGCTGTTTTGCCCAACGAATTTATAGCTGTTACACAACTCAATTCAGGGAAGTTATTGCTGCGCAAAGGGGTGCGCGTGATCGGGCACTTCGATCGCATTCAATTGCTCCCAACGGGTGAAGATCACGCCATGCGCGTTCGTCCCCGCGATCCCGTATTTCGCGAACGGAAGTACCGGGACGGGTTTACCATTCAAAAGGGACAGAAAGGACTGACGATTATCAATAATGTGAGCTACCATCACTATTTGTCCGGTGTTATCGAATCGGAAGGTGGAGCGGGCCGACACCTGGAATATTACAAAGCTCAGGCAGTTATTTCGCGTACGTATGCCATGAAACACGCTCGGCGGCATGAAGCCAACGGGTTTAATTTGTGCGATCAGGTGCATTGCCAGGCCTATCACGAAATGATGACTTACGATGACCAGATTGCTCAGGCAGTTCAGTCCACGGCTGGGGTTTATATGATCGATACCGTTACCAATCAACTGGTAGATGGTTATTTTCACGCGAATTGCGGCGGTCAGACGAGTCCCTCAGATTATGTCTGGCGGGAAGGAACGCCATACCTCAAAACCTTTCGGGATACTTTTTGTATTTATACGCGACAAGCCACATGGGAAAAGAAAATTCCTAAATTAGAATGGCGTCGGTTTTTGATCAACAATTATTTTTATCCCATTGCGGATTCCATCTACGGAGAGCAGATTTATACGTTTGAACAGGAAGAGCGCAAAGCTTTTTATATCAGTCCGCATCTCGGTATTCCGCTGCGCGATCTGCGCTACCATTTCAAGTTAAAGTCTACTTTTTTTTCCTGTTCTCCAGAGGGCAAGTTCGTCGTTCTGAAAGGAAAAGGGTATGGTCACGGTGTCGGTCTTTGTCAGGAAGGAGCCATGCGCATGGCTCAGGAAGGCTTAAAGTATCGACAGATATTATCGTTTTATTTTGACGGCATCGCATTTGAACATTATTTCCATCGCATGTATTTCGAGCAAGATTATTTGAGCCCGTTTGACTTTTAAAAGAATCAGGAAAGTAGCAGTAGAGACGAATAGAATGTTTTTCGATAAGAGCTATTTTTGAGACGAATATAGAACATTTATTCTTGTAAAAAAGTTCGGTTTTTATCCGAACTATTCGTATATTTGCGGACGTATGAGATTGACTGGGAAAAAGAAGCTTGAAAAGCTGAAAAGAAAAAACATCGGCAATGCTAAGCTCGTCCAGGAGATAAAAAAGCTCGTAAATGATATTGAAGAAAATGATTTGAGCGATATTGATGAATTAAAAAAAATCAGACCAGACGCTGACTGTGTTCACAACGATGGCTTTTATTTCTTTAACATTAATATTCATAGAGCTTTAATACTCATGGAAATTGATGATGGAGAAGCCACAGTCGCCTGGGTTGGGACGCATGATGAATATGAATCCACTTTCAAGAATAATAAAAAAACAATTGCTAAGTGGTTGAGAACAAAAGATTACATAGAATGAAAACACAATTTGACATAGAGAAGGTATTTGAAGTTGGTTATTTACGCAATGAGTTAGAATACGAACGTGCTCTGATAGCTGATCGAAAGTTACGTGTATTGTCTAAATCTAACTCGCGACTAAAACCCATTCGTCAAAAACTAAGGGATATAATTGAAAAATACGAAGAGAAGAATTGGTCTCCTAAAAGTAAAATTAGCGATGAAAAGCTTCACGAATCAGAAATAGCTGAATTAATCGCTGAAAAAGAGAGGTTGTTTCTTCAACGTAGAAAAAATCTTATCAAAGAAAAGTTAAAGGAAAATGGACTAACTCAACAACAATTGGGTGAAATATTAGGGCACAAGAGCAAAACATATATGTCTGAACTGGTAAATGGAGTTGCACCATTCGGAATAAACGACCTGGTAATTATTCATCGGCTTTTAAAAATTAATATCAAGTATTTGGTACCGACAACGTTGTCGCAAGTGCAAAGAAAAAGATTAAAAAAGACGTTGACCGCGCTTGGCAATGAGAATCTAAAACTGAGCGCTGAAGACTCCGACCTTGCAATTTAATCGGCGTAAACAATACTAACATTCTGCATCAAATCTTATTGAACGGGTTTTAAGGGATTCAGTGGGTTGTTTCGGCTATATTGCCTGCTTTGAGGACGTTTTCCCAATAAGTTGGGCGAGCCCGGATGGTGTCGGTGTGTTAAAAAATGATAAAGCGGTCTAATTGCTTGAAATATCGTGTTATTCGTCGTATCTTATAAGAAATATAAAACTTCAGGTGATGGATAAAGTAAAGATTGAACAAGAGATTAAGACGAAAATAAGAGAGGCGTATTCGAGTTTAAAAAATCTGGAAATCGAAAAGAGCAAAGCGAACGGTTCAATGCAGCGCGAAATCGAGAAAAAAATGAAGGAACTCGAATCCAAAAAGAACGAAATGGACTCTTTTTACGAAGAGATATTGAATTCGACGGACGAACACGCACGAGAAATACGAAAAGAAGTGAACGAACGCCTTGGTCATTTTCAGTCTGCAATGGAAGATATAAAGGCTAAGATCTCAACTTAGAAATATTCGTCAATTTCAGGCGAAAGGAGCACTATAAACAAGATCGTCGCTATGGTGCTTTTTTTATGTTGAATCTTTCAGTTGAAACGTATTGGCTTTAAATGTAATTTCACCTTCGTCCGTCAACCAATGGAGTAATTTGTGCAGTTGACTACTGTTCTTGAGTTGCAATTCACTTTGCAGCATTTCCAGTGTTCGCGGTTGCTCCTGCAATAACCGTTTGATTCCATCAATTAATTCCTCAGCCGTATAATCTGTTTTGCGCTGGGTCAGACAAACATCGCATTTCCCACAAGGCGTCCCTTCCTGACCGAAGTAGTTGAGAAGTAGCACTGACCGGCACTGCGGTGCGAGGACGAATTTTTTGAGCGCGCTGATTTTGTCAAAGGCGACTTTTTTTCGCTGATCGTAAATCGATTGATCGATGCGCATGTAATCATCGGGCAGCCGTTCGTGCAATAGAACAACTTGCGGAAGTTCGCTTTGCCAGGTGATGTCGATGACTCCATGCTTTTCGAGATAGCTCAGTTGATCATTGAGCTCCTTCAAAGAAATTTTTAAGCGTTGGGCAATTTTGCGCTCCTGAATGGCGTAATAATAGGAGAAAATGCCCGGATAACTTCTCGATAACAGCGATATGAGCGGATCGTATTTGTCATTTTTGAGTTGAAAACTGTACAGCGTTTTATTGTTCACGATAAACATGAGCTTGGTCGGATGAAAAACGGCTTCATTCATAACGATGGAACCGTTCATTTCCAAAATTTTCAGTGCATTGTAAGCGGTGATCGGTTCGAAGTTATATTTCCGAACGAAATCCTGAATGTTGAGTCCGTAACTCTGATGTGCTCCCGATCCGATAGCGATGCTGAAATGATTGCACATCGCCCGGTAGACGGATTTTATATATTCGATGGGAGGGAAGGTGCGCTCCAGTTGTTGTTCCAGACGAGGAAGGTCTTTCTGATCAAAAAACGCCATGGTGCGCGATGCTTTTCCGTCGCGTCCCGCTCTTCCCGCTTCCTGATAGTACGCTTCGACATTGTTGGGGATTTCATAGTGCAAGACAAAACGAACATCAGGTTTGTCAATGCCCATACCAAAGGCATTGGTCGCAACAATAATCCTGATTTCACCATTTAGCCAGCGTTTTAACTTTTCACTCCGCTCGGCACCCGACAATCCGCCATGGTAGACGCCCGCTGAAAAATTGTGCGCAATGAGTAATTTTGTAATGAGTTTCGTCGACCTTCGCGTTTGGCAGTAAACGATCCCCGTGTTGCCTTTAAATAATTCGCACGCTTTCAGAACAGCTTTGGTTTTTTGAGGCACTTCGTACACCTCGTATGAAATGTTGTCGCGCGCAAAACTTCCCTCGTAATAGTGTGGTGAATTGAGTTCTAAATAATTGATAATATCCTCTTTTACGTGCTCAGTTGCCGTGGCTGTGACGGCTATGACAGGCACGCCGGGATGAATCTCGCGCAATTTGTAAATTTCGAGGTAGGGAGGACGGAAATCGTGTCCCCACTGGGAAATACAATGCGCTTCGTCAATGGCAATGAGACCGATTTTCATTTGTTTGAAGCGCGCCAGAAAAAGATCCGTTTGCAGCCTTTCAGGAGAAACATAGAGGAAGTCAACTTCTCCAAATTTGGCATTGTCGAGAATGATATCAATTTCTCTGCGGGACATCCCCGAGTTGATGGAATATGCTTTTAAGCCGCGCTTTTTGAGGTTTTCAACCTGATCTTGCATGAGCGCTATCAGCGGCGAAATGACCAGGCAAACGCCATCCCGAGCAATTCCGGGCACCTGAAAACAAATCGATTTCCCGCCACCAGTGGGAAGCAACGCAAGTGTGTCGTGGCCATTGATCACGCTACTGACAATCTCGCTTTGATTCTTGCGAAAACTGTCGAATCCCCAATATTTCTTTAAAATATCCTCTGCTTTCACGGTCTTAAAATCTCAAAACAAAAATAGTGAATTCCAGCAGCTGACAGCAATGTTGACCTTTAATCTGGACGAGACAGTATTTTCCTGAATTCAGGTTTAACAGTTTTTACAAGCGATGCCCTAGTGAGTTTTTAAAATTAAGTATATTTGCACCGAATTCAATATTATGGCACAATCAAACATTACAATTAAGTCACAACGAACAGAACAATCAGCATTAAATAAAGTAGATTGGGACAACCTTCCGTTTGGAAAAGTGTTCTCCGATCACATGTTAGTATTGGATTACGAAAATGGGGAATGGGGAACACCGGAAATTCAACCTTTTTCGAATTTGAATTTGCATCCTGCTACATCTGCAATTCATTATGGACAGTCTATTTTTGAAGGACTGAAAGCTTATCGAACAATCGATAATGAAGTGGCTATTTTTCGTCCGGATATGAACGCTAAACGCTTTGCAGAATCCTGTAAACGCATGTGTATGCCGGAGTTTCCGCCAGAACTTTTCGAAGCTTGTGTGGAGGCGATTGTCGATTTTGACCGGGACTGGATCCCAAAAAAAGAGGGCTATTCGCTCTATATTCGTCCATACTTGTTTGCTACGGATGATTATATCGGAATAAAGCCGTCTGATAACTATAAATTTATCATTTTCACTTGTCCTGTGGGCGCTTATTATGCAGAACCATTGAACGTCAAAATTGAAGAGTATTTTACCCGCGCAGCAGCCGGTGGAGTAGGGAGAGCCAAAACTGCAGGCAATTATGCAGCTTCGCTATACCCCGCTAAACTCGGTAAAGAAGAAGGGTATCACCAGCTCGTCTGGACGGATGGTAAAAATCACGAGTATATCGAAGAGTCGGGAACGATGAATATCATGTTTGTGATTGATGGCAAGCTCATCACGCCCGCTGAAGATACGGATACCATTTTGCCCGGAATAACCAAGCGCAGTGTAATTGAATTGGCCGAGGATTGGGGCATGGAAGTTGAGGAACGCAAAATTAAGGTTGATGAGTTGATAGAAGCCATCGACGGTGGTCGTTTAACGGAAGCTTTTGGTGCCGGAACTGCTGCGACGATTGCTCAGATAAAAATGATCGG
>JBNJEH010000047.1:0-24103 GCA_051745635.1 Bacteroidota bacterium | reverse complement strand
GGAAAGGTTCCCCCTGATGAAAAGTATTACGGTCAAAAATTGGCTGGTTAAACAATTAAAGTTAAGTTTGATTTTGTCCTAAAGATGGGGAGGGGTATAGTTATTTGTTGGTTTCATTTTATTTTGAGCACTAGTTGTTATAATATGTGCGATTGGACATCATATTTTTATGAATTTGAATGTGCGCATAACTCCTGAAAAGGTAAGGTGAAGTATGTATGTTCCTTCGGGGAGATCGTGTATGTCAATTCTATTATCATTATTAGAGATTTTCCCTGTTAATATTGATTTTCCAGACAGATTAAATATAGAATAATCTATTTTGTTTGATGGAATTCCTTTAACATTTAATTTTTCAATAACTGGTGAAGGGTAAATTGCTATTGGGTTTGATAAGAAGGTGCTGGATTCATGAATAGAATTTGTTTCAGGATAGACAAAGAAAAAGCGACGCGAGAAGGCGCCATTATCACTCATAATAGTGATATTTTGATGTGGAGGGTTGAATTCAACCGACGTAGCACTCCAATCAGACGCTCTCCAGTGGCATACAGAATCGTTTGGAAACTCTACATTGAGAAAAGATTCTCCATCCGGAGTACCATTGAAGTTTGTACCGTAAGATGGTGGATTTGAATAATTGGTGTCATTCACCCAAAGATTAAATCCCCTTGTCTCTCCGGTTTTATTAATTAATTTTAGACTGTCACCGTATTCGACGTATAGAGTTGTGTCAGTAAAGGATAAAAAATGAGTTGAGTCTACTACGAAAGAATGCAGCGATTGGGCTTTTAAGCCCGACAGACAAAAGGGTAATAGTATTGAAATAAGAATTTGTTTCATAAGTTAGAATTTAAAAATAGGGCTCTCGGGATAGTTGATTCAAAATTATAAGTCAGTTTGGGATTTTTAGTGCGTAATGTAATTCAATCTTAAAAATTAATACAAACCCCTAAGTTAACTATAAATTCATCCATAGCTATCCATTCTACTATATTGACTTCCACTAATATAATGAATTATGCTGAATTGAACAAAATATTTGACAGACTTCCTGTCTTTTGACAAAATAGGCTACGTATTAACCTTGTTTTAGATTTTCTGATCTAATTTGTCACCTACTAAGTGACAAAATATATAGCTGACAGAATTGCTGACAGATTTTTTGTTTTTGATTGCATTTGATTGATTTTGACCTTATGCAATGCTTCTTCTGTATCCGTTATATTTATTGATGATTGGTGGCTTTTGTAAAACAAAAAAGCCTCTCCGAAGAGAGGCTCTGTGATCACGACAGGATTGTTCATCCCTAAGCAATCCGAATTCCGAAATAAAAAGGTACGTTCTCGTGCCTCGAACTACACTTTTTTTATTGACGCTATCTCCGCTTAAAAGCTTTGGCTTTCAGACTCTGATAGCTGCCAATAAAAAAAGGTTCATCACCCGTGATGAACCTTTTGTTTCTTAGTGATCGCGACAGGATTCGAACCTGTGACCGTCTGCTTAGAAGGCAGATGCTCTATCCAGCTGAGCTACGCGACCTAATTATTTTTTTGACAACTTGCTCATTTACTTTGTCATGTAGCGAAGCTGCCTGTGCCGATATAGATGAGTCCGAAGGTGGACGAATCTTAATCGGTAAGCTAGCGGATCTAATAGTTTAATTTAGCAATAAAAAAATATTGTCCTTTTAACAAACTAAACACCCAAAATCAAAAAAAGGGGATGAACTGAATCATCCCCTTGTCGGGGTGGCAGGATTCGAACCTGCGACCTCCTGCTCCCAAAGCAGGCGCGATAACCGGGCTACGCTACACCCCGAACTAAAGTGAGCTCGTTTAATATTTCAATTTTATCATTAATCGTTATTAACGATCTTAATTTCGAACCTGCGACCTTCTTGACGATAAATGTCAGGACGCGATAACCGGGCGCAGTTTATACTGACAAAACCGTCAGTACTACACCCCGAACTAAAATGAGCTCGTTTAATATTTCAATTTTATCATTAATCGTTATTAACGATCTTAATTTCGAACCTGCGACCTTCTTGACGATAAATGTCAGGACGCGATAACCGGGCGCAGTCTATGCTGACAAAACCGTCAGTACTACACCCCGAACTAAAATGAGTTCGTTTAATATTTCAATTTTCATCACTAATCGTTATTAGTGATGTGAACTCGAATGCGGCTGCAAAGATACAAAGGATTTCGTGCTTTGCAACAATTTTTCTTAAAAAAGAAAATATTTTGCGCGGTAGAACTCCGTTGCACTTTAGTTAACTCCCTTCGGTCGTTGAGCTCCGCTTCATTTCGTTCCGCTCCGGTTCGAACCCCGTTGGGTTCTCATCCCCAATTCATCTTAAGAATTAACACTTTGCGGTGAGAGGGGGATTAACTCCCTTCGGTCGTTGAGCTCCGCTTCACTTCGTTCCGCTCCGGTTCGAACCCCGTTGGGTTCTCATCCCCAATTTATCCTAAGCATTAACACTTTGCGGTGAGAGGGGGATTCGAACCCCCGGTACGCGTTAACGTACGCATGTTTAGCAAACATGTGGTTTAAGCCACTCACCCACCTCACCGTTGAACATCTATGCGCTAACATTTTATATCAATGTTAGCGCATTCATGTTACTTATAATAAAGCGTCCCTGAAATAAAAAAAGGCACTCAAAATTTCAAATAACGAGCAACTTTAATTGTTGCGGAGTGCAAAAATATAAAATCAATGGACTATACAAGGTGATTTTCGGAAAAAATATAAATAAAAATCATTGTCACCCGACGATTGTAAAATCTGATCGTGGTAATAACTAAAAAGATCCTTTGCAATAGCGAGAAGATGGGGGTAATTAATAAATAAGTGAGAAGGCGAATTATTCCAACACAAAGTTGATGGGCACGCGAGCGCGGGATCGTACAATTAATCCATCTTTCAGGGCTGGCTTCCAGTCGGGCATGGACCGAATAACGCGCATAGCTTCCTCGTTGATAGATGCAGAAACCCCGCGAACAATTTCGACATTGCTGATGCTACCATTTTTTTCAACGATAAAAGCAACGTAAACCTTGCCTTGTACCCCTTTTTGTTGCGCGTCTTCAGGGTAATTTACGTGGCTGCTGATATAGCGGTTCAATTTATCGGGTCCACCCGGAAATTGGGAGTGCTCATCGGGAAACTCGTAGACTGCATCAGAGTCACTGAAGTTTTTGCCCAGGGAGCAAGCTGCGAGCAAAACAATTAAGGAATAGAGATATATTATTCGAACATTCATTAAAAATGGGGACTTATTTGCGGTCTTCCATTTTCTTTTTGGCTTTCTCGGTACTCAATTCGGCTTGCCGTTCTCCTTTTCGCTTATCTTTTCTACGTTCTTTCAGCTCGTGGTTGATGAGTTTAAGTTCTCTGCCCGTTTGACCTTTTGCACTTGAGTTTTCCTGGGCACGTCGAATGAGATAGGGCATCATTTCGCGCACCGGACCAAATGGAACATACTTGGCAACATTGTAGTTGTTATGAGCCAGGTTGTAGGAAATATGGTCGCTCATTCCGAGTAGTTGTGCACTGTAAATGCGGTAGTCATCTTTTTCAATTCCGTATTTGCCCATCAATTCCGTAAGGAGGTACGTACTTTCTTCGTTGTGCGTTCCGTTGCAAAGTTCAAAATCTTTAATATGCTTCACAATGTAGCGCAGACAATCATTAAAACACTTGTCGGTGGCGTCTTTGTTTTTGTGAATAGGAGAGGGGTAACCGTTTTCTTCAGCTCGAACGCGCTCGCGCTCCATATACGCTCCTCTCACTAATTTTACGCCATAGATGATTCCATCGCCAATGGCTTCTTCATGCACTTTCTGGAGAAATTCATAGCGATCCGTTCTGTATGCTTGTATGGTGTTGTAAACGTAGGCGCGCTCTTTATTGTATTTCAGCATCATTTCCCAAACCAATTGGTCGATCGCCGGCTGAAATGCGTAATCTTCGGCATCTACATATAAAGGAACCTTTTTTTCGTGAGCGGTGGAAGCTACTTTTTCCATTCTTTGTTCTACGCGCTGCCATTCTTCGTTTTCTTCATCGCTCATCTCAGCTTCGTGCCAACTTTTTCGCTCCAGTATGCGGTCGCTGGCAATTCCGGAAACTTTAAATACTGCGAATGGAATCGCTTTCGTGTTTTCCGCTTTTATGATCGTCTTTATAATCATCTCCGCAGTTTTGTCGAGCAATTCTTCTTCTGCACTTCCTTCGACGGAATAATCCAAAATAGAGCCTATGCCGTACTTGTCGAGGTTGGCAATGCGATCATTACAATCATCAATGGTCTCCCCCCCTGCAAAAACTTCAAATATGGTAGGTTTTACAAAAGGTTTTAAAGGGAAGCGAATAAACAACAGAAAATTGAGCACATGCTTACCTACATTGACGACCCACGAACGGGCAACGAGTGAATAAAGTGCTTTTGCTTTGCGCAGCGCAGCGTTGGATTTTGATGCAAAAGCTATTTCGGTATTTTCAAAGTTTAACATATTCGCAAATTAGTTATTATTTTACTTTTGACGCCATCAAAGTTGAATTTTCTATTAAAGAACAGCAATAATTTTCGTCATTTGAATGACTGATATTTATCATGTTTAACTGTTCTGCCATAATTATTATTAACGGAGCGCCTGTAAAATTGTTCAATACTATTACTGAGCTTTTTCTTTGATTACGGCACTTTTGGGGACATCGATCACGAATTCAACCCGCATCGACTGCAGTTTCACGACGACGCGATGTTTGCCTTTTATTTCTATCAATTCGCCATAAACGCCTTCAAAAGGACCGCGGCTGACCTTCACGGGATCGCCTGATTCGAGGGAAATATTTTTGTTGGTTTTGACTTTTTCACCGCTCCACTCCTGCGCAATAATCGATAAATTATTGATTTCCTGTTGACGAACGGTTCCCGGCCGTCCATGTTCTTTTAAAATGCCTTGAACATAGGTGAATTGATAAAGTTCATTCAGTTTTTTACGTTCGGTTTTAACAAAAATCACGCTCCGAATGAGAGGTAAATGCACTTTTTTCTTGCGATCACTCCATTGCCTTAACGTAGAATACAGCGGTAAAAATGTCGTGTAACCTGCATCTTCAAGCAAAGCATGAAGTTTTTTCTCCGTATTAAAACGCGTGTAAACAACATACCAATGTTCACTTTCCATAGCTGCAATAACTCAATCTACTTAAAAAGGGTTCGTTGCATGTACCGTCACTTCAGGAATGTATCCGCGATCATCCATTTCCAGCGTGCTGATAATGGTGTGTGCAATTTCGGCAGGTGTCAATTTCTTTTCTTCTATGGGTCGCTCTTCCCGGTTTTCTTCGTCGCCAAAAGCGGTCGGTACTTCGCTCGGATTTACCTGAATAACACGGATATTATCCTGGCGCAATTCACCTTGCCAGCACTGTGTCATTCCGCGCAGGGCAAACTTGGAGGCACTGTAAATACTTCCTGTTGGATATCCTTTGAGGGCCGCCGTCGATGCGATATTGACAATATTTCCTCCTCGTTGCTTTTTAAATATTTTTGCAGCTCCTTTGGCTACCATTGCCGCACCGAATACATTCACTTCATACACCGCTTTCATGTCTTCGCGCGTCATTTCCGTTAACTCTTTTCTCCGACCGATTCCGGCATTATTCACAAGAACATCTAACTTTTGATGTTTTTTCAGAATGAATGCGTAAAGCTCATCGATTGAATTGTCGTCCGTAACGTCGCAATGAAAGGGCGTCGCACCAATTTCTTCAGCAACAGTCAGCGTTTTATTATGATCGCGTCCTGTAATAATGACCTTGGCTCCTTTTTGAATCATGGTTTCGGCCGTCGCTTTTCCCAACCCCGAATTACCTCCGGTGATGAGAACTATTTTGTCTTTTAATTCCATATCAATAATTTTTTTAGCAATTGTACCAATAAAAAAAGGAGCCGAAATAAGCAGCTCCTTTTCTGAATATGTTATAAATGGTTAGCCCACTTTGACTCCCAGCGCTTCTGCCATTTTGTGACCGATCTGAGCGGGAGAATCAACTACGTGGATTCCGCATTCACCGAGGATTTTCTTTTTAGCTTCTGCCGTGTCATCGCTTCCCCCAACGATTGCACCAGCATGTCCCATAGTACGACCTTTAGGTGCTGTTTCACCTGCAATAAATCCTACGACGGGTTTGTTTCCATTTTCTTTAATCCATCGAGCTGCATTGGCTTCCAAATTTCCTCCAATTTCTCCAATCATGACGATGCCTTCTGTTTCCGGGTCTGCCATCAACATTTCTACCGCTTCCTGGGTTGTAGTTCCAATGATCGGGTCTCCGCCAATACCGATGGCAGTAGTAATCCCAAGACCAGCTTTAGCTACCTGGTCGGCTGCTTCATACGTCAATGTTCCCGACTTTGAAACGATGCCTATTTTTCCCTTTTTGAAAACAAATCCAGGCATGATACCCACTTTAGCCTCACCAGGTGTAATCACTCCGGGACAATTTGGACCGATGAGTGTACAGTCGAATGCTTTAATGTATTCCTTGACACGCGTCATGTCTTTTACGGGAATTCCTTCCGTAATACAGACGATAACTTTAATTCCTGCGTTTGCAGCTTCCATAATTGCATCCGCCGCAAATGCGGGAGGAACAAAAATGATGGAAACGTTTGCTGCCACCTTATCTACTGCGTCTTTTACAGTGTTGAAAACAGGTTTCCCCAAATGATCCTGACCGCCTTTTCCCGGTGTGACACCGCCGACAACGTTGGTGCCAAAATCGATCATCTGTTCTGCGTGGAATGTTCCTTCACTCCCCGTGAAGCCTTGTACAATTACTTTTGAATCTTTATTTACTAATACGCTCATGTTGCGAAAATTTATTTCTCAGTTAATGATGCCCAAAAATAGAATTTAAAGTGGTCAAAGGCAAGGTTCAGATCAAAAACTTTTTATTTCCGGCAGATTTCTTTGACAGTTCTGACGGATTCCGTTGAAAGATCATCGAACACTAATTCAAAGATGGAATGTTGTAACTGAAAAAGGGAGTGGTTGATTGATATCGTTCCCTTTTGATCGAGTAGAGCACTGCATTTGTCGAATTAATTTGTTAAAAAAAGACAATCCCTTTTCACTACGGCAATTGATGTGTATATTTGTGCCAAAGTTGCTTCGATAGCAGTCGAAGTAATTGGGTTTTATAGTTTTAGCATGGTTTAGCGAAAAGGAGGAATGAGTGTTCGGCATTTATTCCTCCTTTTTTTGTTGCTATAGTCTCAATTGTCATTGATTTTGTGGCATTACAAGGGATCAAGACCAAAAGTTGGGGACTATGCATAAATTTCGGTCAATCATCGAAGTAATTTTTCTTTTTGACCTTCTTTACTTTTTCGCATTGCTCGAAAAAGTAAAACAAAAAGATCTAGCGCCTGGAAACTCTCCGACCCACTTTACCTTCAACTTCTAAAATGATTAAAACTCCCTCCCGCTGGTCGCTCAAACACCTAATCATTTTTGCGAAGTTTTCAGGTAGTGGGTACCCCGAACTGATTTTCCTATGCGCATCCTCCCAGTCTATTAAATTTTATGCTTAAGATAACTATACTGCCTACCTAAATCATTTATTGAAAGCAAAAAGGCTAGTTCTTAGACTCTCATTTTCCGTTGCTAATCCCGATGGTTCTACTCATCAGAAGGTGCGAAATAAAACAATCTTGTTCGAACTGAAAAGTATACTGCTTAATTCGATGACCTAAATCGGTAATTCTTTTCAAAAAAGTTTTAACTCTTAAAGCTCTCCCCAACTTTTGAGAGTGGTCCATTACAAGACTATGATTTACCCGTCTGAACCGTTTTTGCGAAAGGCGCACTGTGAGCGAAAATCAGAGAAATTAACATTTCATTATTTAAAAGAACTCTGGTAAAGTCTAAAACAGAGGGGAGTTGCGCGTAACTTTGTGCTTGTGAACACGAAAACCTCAATAAACGCGCTGGTAGAACTCATGGATGATCCCGATGAGCGGATCGCAGCGGAAGTCGAAAATAAACTGCGCGAGCACGGTGTGGACTTTATACCTATGCTGGAGCGGTTATTTGAGGAATCGTTGGATAATCCAGTGAAAGCCGAACGGTTAGACCGATTGTTAAAACAACTTCAGTTTGAAGCACTCTGTTCTAATTTTAAAACCTGGATCGATTCCGATGATAAAAACCTGCTCGAAGGCGTGTATTATGTGTGCAAATTTCAATATCCCGACCTCAGAGCTGAGGAATTGCGATCGGAGTTTTTACGTTTAAAAGAAGCGGTGTGGCTGGAAATTAACCCAAAACAGACGAGTTTTGAACACGTGAAAGTGCTCAACCGCGTGTTTTTCGACCATTTTGATTTTAAACGCAGTGCTTCCTTTCCCGTTACGCCTTTCGATCTCTTTGCCAATACGGTTTTTGAAACGCGCGAAGGCAGCGATCTTATACTGGGGTTGATTTACAGTATCGTAGCACAAGAACTGGATATTCCGATTTATGGTGTAACCTCACCAAAACATTCTGATCCATTTCTTCTGGCTTATATCGATCGGCACGATATGCTCAGTTTACTGGATTGGGGAATCGACAATAACGGTGTGCTTTTTTACATTAGTGTGGCCAACAAAGGTGTTGTTGTCGATCCGCAGCGGCTTAAAAAAATCTATACGGAAAGAGGTATGGAACACCAGCGGGCATTGTTTGAACCTGCTGCGAATACGCAAATTATAAAAAAATATTTGATGGAATTGAAACGCGTTTGTTCTAACAATGCGCATTTCAGATATAAGATGGAAGATATTTCAAGACTTATTCAACTCTTTGACACACATCGGGGAGAGAGTCAATGATTCTTAGCGGGTTTTGATTATTGAGAATAGTACTTCCATAAATAGGATTGACCGTTCAAAAATGGTAGTTGGAGCTATGAATAGATGCGGTTTTCTTGATATTCACTCCAATTTTCCACTAAATTTATACTGAAGAAAAAAAATGAGAATCGCGTGAAAAAAATTACTGAATCAGATAGTCGCTACAACGATATTGAGCAAATGTCCACGGCTGAAATTCTGGAGAAAATGAATGCGGAAGACCAACTGGTGCCAAAGGCCGTAGAAAAAGTACTTCCCGAACTCGAATCTTTCCTCGACGAAGCGTTGGGTCGCATGAAGGCGGGTGGTCGTTTATTTTACATTGGCGCAGGAACGAGCGGTCGACTTGGTATTTTAGACGCTTCGGAATGCCCGCCAACATTTGGTGTGGAACACGGGTTGGTCAATGGATTGATTGCCGGAGGTGATGATGCGATCCGCGTGGCAGTAGAACGAGCTGAGGACGACGAAGATCAGGGATGGCAAGATTTAATGAAAGAAGCTATCACTGAGAACGATGTGCTGGTCGGAGTTGCGGCTTCAGGAACGACCCCTTATGTGATAGGAGCTATTCAGAAAGCAAGGGAACATAACGTGCTGACCGCGGGAATTACCTGTAATCCCGGAAGTCCGCTCGATCAAAATGCAGAACACGCTATTGTGCCACTGGTGGGACCAGAATTCATTACGGGGAGCACTCGTTTGAAATCGGGTACTGCTCAAAAACTACTGTTGAACATGATTTCTACGCGTCTCATGATCGGTTTAGGGCATGTCGAAGGCAATAAAATGGTGGACATGCAGCTCAGTAACCAAAAGTTGGTGGAGCGGGGATCTCAGATGATTGCCGATCGCTGTCAAATCAGTATCTCCGAAGCGCGAACTTATTTGGAGGAATACGGTTCAGTGCGCAAAGCCGTTATTGCCTTTAAAAATAAAAGGTCATGAGATTAATTGCGATGATCTGTTTTTAGGATGAGCAGAACCACGACCAACAGGATAAACAGAATGCCGAGGATAATTAACTGATAATCGAGCCAGGGCAAATAATCTTTTTTCTTTTCGCGTTCGGGCGGTAAAAAAGTCTTTTTCGGATCAAGCGTATCTTTATTTTTTAACGCAGTCAATTCTTCTTCCAGCTCGTGACGGTTGTTGATGACCTTTCCAAATTTCGTGCGAAAGCTGGGAAGCAGATAATTTTTTTCAGATATTTCATCAATAGAGCGGTTGTACTTGTTGGTTAGCGTTTTGTCATTCCGGTAATAGTGCCGGGCGATAGCATAGCAAAGGTAGGCGTTGCTCACGTAGAAATAATTGTGCTGAAAGTCGCCGAACTCCTCAAAAGCTTCTGATAATATACGGTCGCGGTCGTCTTTTAAAAATACGAAAAGCCGTAAAGCTGAGTCTATACTCGAAGCAACGTCCGCGCGCGCCTTCATTTTTTGGCGATAATTGCTCGAATTACTAATGGCTTCCGGTTGGTAAAGCAAGTGAAAAATAGTGTCTTCATCCGGTTTCCAGGCTTTGTTAGCGTGTCCGATATATACTTCGCATAAGCGCAAAGCGGATTCTCTCATGCTGAATAAAGAGTTGGTGTCTTCCGGTAGTGTTTTTGCATTAAAATCATAAAGTTCTTCATACCGCCCGGTTTGTTGTAACGTCGTTCGATACAATTGTTGAGCATGTGGTTCGCGCAATGTATCCGTATTTAATTTGCTGAAGATGCTCAACGCAAATTCAAAGGATTCGAAGTGAACTTGTTCGTAGGCGTAAAACAAGCTGTCTTTTGCTCTCCACCGCGATTGAGGTATAGAGGTCGAAACATCAATTCCATTTCTGATATATTTTGGAGGAGCCGGTTGACGATCGTAGCTTTCAATCGAATAAAAATGGGTATTCTGCTCACTCGGTGGCTTGGGAATCGATTCGTTTTGAGCATTCCCAAACAACACACTGCATAAAATGCACCCGAAGATGATTGTATTTCGTTGAATCGCTTTCATTCATATCCTCCTTTAAGTAGTGAAAAAGATAAAATATTTATCCCCATTTTTAAAGCCTGCTCATGTTTTCTGACGGGATCGTCGTGAACGCTCGGGTCTTCCCATCCATCTCCGAGATCAGATTCATACGTGTAGAGCAGTGCGAGACGTCCGTCAATGATAATCCCAAGCGCCTGCGGTCGTTTGTCGTCGTGTTCGTGAATTTTGGGCAGCCCGTTGAAATCATGACGTTCGTGAAATAAAGGATGTTCAAAAGGTAACTCTACCAATTCCTGATTGGGAAATATTTTATTGATTTCAGGCCGAATAAATTCATCCATTCCAAAATTGTCGTCAATGTGTAAAAAACCACCAGCCATCAGATATTTTCTGAGGTTTTCCCGTTCGGCATTTGAAAAAACGACATTTCCATGACCTGTCATGTGGACAAAAGGATAAGTAAAAATCAGTGGACTGCCCACTTCAACGTACGGGACTTCCGGATTGATGTCGGCGTCCAGTTCTTTATTTGCTCGTTTTACGAGATTGGGAACCGAAGTGGGATTGGCGTAATAATCGCCTCCGCCATTATATTTTAAAACGGCTATTTGATAGGTCGATTGCCCGAGCATATCAACGTGAATGACGAGCAATAATGCGATGAAGATCCATTTATTCATTTTCTTTTTCAAATTTTAATTTTGTCGTTGCACATGCTAGTATTCCCGCTGTTTCTGTGCGCAATCGGGTCGTTCCAAGTGAAATAGATTGGTATTCGCTGGTCACTGCCAGCTGGATCTCATCGGATGAAAAATCGCCTTCCGGACCTATGAGGATCAACGGATGATTGGAGCTCAGGACATCGGCAAGTTGCGTTTTGGATCCGTCTTCACAATGCGCGATAAAACCACCTTTGTGGGCAGCGATGAAATCTTTAAACTTTGTCAAAGGGTTTAATTGCGGCAAGTACAGTCGCTTTGATTGTTTCATCGCTGCGATGAGCACTTTCTGGTAACGCTCCCATTTGATTTTTTTTCGTTCAGAATGTGCGCACAACAACGGAGTAATTTCGTGAACGCCGAGTTCAGTTGCTTTTTCTAAAAACCATTCAAAGCGATCGTTGGATTTCGTGGGGGCGATAGCGATATGTATGTGATGTGGATCCGGATCGTGATGCCGGTATTCGCGTTTGATGATCGTGCATGCTTTGGGATCCGCCGTCTCAATTGTTCCGTCAAGTACTTCGCCACGACCATTTAAAATCGCCAATTGATCTCCTTCCTGCATGCGCAATACGCGGCAGGCATGTTTAGATTCTTGCTGAGGCAAAGTCATTCGTTCAACCTCGAGTGATGATATGTCTACAAAAAAACTGCGCATCAGTGCATGAGTTGATAAACGAGTTCGCGCAATAAATCGGCGTCACTGCCCGGTCCCCGATCGATACCTTTACTTTTTAAGTCGTACGTGTGCAACAAAGCAATATTTTTGGCAATTTTTTTCGGTTTGTAGAGGTTTTTAGACTTCATGGTCTCTTTGACGGCGAAGGGATTCATTTTAAGTTTCGACTGGATGACGCGATAATCGTTCGTTCCTGCAAAGTGAATTTTCATCAGCCGCTCGAAAAAACCAAAGAGCACAGGAATGATTTGAGTTATGTGCGCAGCCTTTGGATTTTGCTCAAAATAATTGATGATCTTATACGCTTTCAGAATATCCCGTCGCGCAATCGCATTCGACAACTCGAAGCTGTTGTAGTCTTTGGAAATACCGATGTTCTCTTCAATATGTACTTCACTGATTTCCGTTCCTTTTTCCAGAACGATCGCCAGTTTGTCGAGTTCTTTGGCTATTTTACCTAAATCGTTGCCCAAAAAATCAACCAGCAGCATCATCGCCTTCTGATTGATCCCGAACCCCTTGCTTTTTAAGTAACTCATGATCCATCCATCGACTTGATTTTCATAGAGCTTTTTGCTTTCGAAAACAACGGCGTTTTTTTGAAGTAATTTGTAATACTTCTTTCGCCGGTCGACCTTTTTGTGTTTGTGGCAGATTACAAATACTGTCGTTGCAGTAGGAGACTCGAAGTAAGGTTCCAGCGGTGACCAGTCGCGAACGTCCTGTGCTTCTTTCAGCACGACGAGTTGCCTTTCGGCCATCATCGGATATTGTTTGACTTGTTCTTGTAAATGTGTCAAATCTGCGTCTTTTCCATAGACGACGGTTTGATTGAAATCGCGCTCACTTTCTGCCAAAACATGATTCATAGCCGCATCTGTAATGGCGTCAATGTAGTAGGATTCCTCGCCGTGCAAAAAATAGAGCGGCTTTGGCTGTCCTCCTTTGAGTTCTGCTATGATCTGTTTGTAGTCCATCCCTTACTTAGCTGAAATAGCGAAAATCCTGTTTGTTTTTGAGTGCTAACACTGATTCATAAATCAATTGTATCGTGTGTTTTACGTCTTCTTCGTGCGTCATTTCTACCGTGGTGTGCATGTAGCGAATGGGCAGCGAAATCAAAGAAGCCGGAACCCCTTCGTTGGAGTAGGCAAAGGCATCAGTATCAGTTCCTGTAGCACGTGATGCAGCGAGACGCTGGAAAGGAATTTTGTGTTTTTCTGCAGAGCTGATAATGTGTTTTAACAAGTTGTTCTGAACTGCAGGACCGTAGGTCAGCACTGGACCTTTTCCACCCTTGAAATCACCCTGCACTTTTTTGTCAATGAGCGGGGTGTTCGTATCGTGACAGACATCTGTGACGATGGCCACATCTGGTTTAATTTTGTGCGCTATCATTTGAGCACCGCGCAAGCCAATCTCTTCCTGAACAGCGTTGACGATATAAAGTCCAAACGGAAGGTCTTTTTTGTTTTCTTTCAGCATTCTCGCTACCTGAGCGATCATGAAACCGCCGATTCTGTTGTCCAGAGCGCGTCCGACGTATCGCTTTTTATTCAAGATCGTAAATTCATCGTCAAATGTGACGACACAGCCCACGTGAACACCGAGTTCTTCGACTTCTTCTTTTGAACTGCAACCGCAATCGAGCGTGATGTTTTTAGTGCTCGGTGTAGGGTCTTTGTCGTGACGCGTATGAATTGCCGGCCAACCGAAAACTGCTTTTACAGTGCCCTTGTCCGTATGGATGTTAACGCGTTTAGAAGGAGCAATCATGTGATCTGAGCCCCCGTTTCTTCTCACATAAATGAATCCGTCGTCAGTGATGTAATGCACAAACCAGGAGATTTCATCCGCATGTGCTTCTATGACGACTTTGTATTCTGCTTCCGGGTTGATCACTCCTGCGACACTTCCGTAATTATCGATAAAATAATCGTCGATATAGGGCTTGACGTGATCGAGCCACATTTTTTGTCCCGACGATTCGAAGCCGGTCGGCGCGGCGTTATTGATATAATTCTCTAAAAATGACAGACTTTCTTTTGTAATTGGTTTCGACATATTCACTTGAAATTTTTGAATATCTAAAGATAAGATTACTCGGACAATTAGCAAGTGTATTATTTCTTATTTTTTGCACCGGGCGGTTGACGCTTCTGAGTCATTCAAATTAGCGAGCACAGCGATGTGAAATCACAAAATTTCTCTACTTTTATCACCATGTTATAAATCCATGTAATTGAAAATAATGGGAACGACAAAAAACGAAAAACGCACAATTATAGGATATCTAATGATCATGTTTCGCGGTATGGGAATGGGTGCTGCTGACGTTGTTCCCGGAGTTTCTGGTGGAACGATTGCATTTATTACCGGGATATATGAAGAACTGATCGGCAGCTTGAGTAAAATCAATTTACAAGCCTTGCGCGTCCTTTCAAAAGAGGGGATTCGTTCATTTTGGAAGTACATTAACGGCAATTTTTTCGTCGCTCTTTTTCTTGGAATAGGGATTAGTGTGCTTTCGCTGGCCAAGCTACTGGTCTATCTACTCGATACGTATCCCGTGCTGCTCTGGTCATTTTTCTTTGGACTCGTACTGAGCAGTGCCATTTTTGTATTGAGATCGATGACCCGGTGGAATTTTTATGCGATACTGGCTATTATTGTTGGAACTGCTGCGGCCGCAATCATTTCTTCACTGCAATCTACGGCAGATGGAGGGGCGCACTGGTATATTGTTGTCAGTGGTGCGATTGCCATTTGTGCGATGATTTTACCCGGTATCAGCGGTGCTTTTATACTCGTGCTCCTCGGATCATATCACACCATTATTGGAGGAATCAAAGACCTCGATCTGGTCATTGTTGGCTTGTTTGCACTGGGGTGTCTGATAGGTTTGCTGGCATTTAGCCGATTGTTAAATTACCTTTTTGCCCATTTCAAAAACCTCGTTCTCGCCTTGTTGGCTGGATTCCTGTTTGGTTCTCTATGGAAGATATGGCCCTGGAAAGAACGGGTAGGAGAGTCACCATTAATCATACATTCTGATGGGAGAGAAGTGTGGATGGATCAGAATGTGTGGCCCGAAATGGCTGGATATGGAGAGATATGGGGTGCCGCGGCACTTGCCCTCGCAGGATTTCTCCTGGTGTTGGTGGTTGAACGTTTCGGAGCTAAAAAATAACTGGAGATGACGAAAAAGCGATATGGCTTACTCGGTAAAACATTAAATCATTCATTTTCTGCGGCTTTTTTTAATGAGAAGTTTGAGCACGAAAAGATCCATGCGCATTACGCGAATATCGAGTTGGAAGATGAGGTAGCGCTGGAAGAATGGCTTGCTACACAGGCGACTGGATTTGAAGGACTGAACGTGACCATCCCTTACAAAAAATCGGTGTTGTCGCTTCTCGATGAATTGGATCCCGTTGCTGAATCTATTGGAGCGCTCAATACTATTAAAATTCACGAGGGGCGGATGAAGGGATTTAACACTGATGCTTACGGTTTTCAGAAGTCCATTCAGCCATTTTTGACCAACCAACATGAAAAGGCGCTGATTTTGGGGACGGGAGGTGCTTCAAATGCGGTTCAGTACACACTCGAAAATTTGGGAATCGATGTTTTTTTTCTTTCCAGAAATCCTTCGTCAGACCGTCAGTTTAATTATGATGAAGCCAATGAAATTATGGTTGATCAATTCAAGCTGATCATTAATTGTACGCCACTAGGAACGTTTCCCAAAACTGAAGAACAACCGCCATTTCCGATTGAATGGGTAGGTAAAAAGCACCTCGTTATTGATCTTATTTATAATCCGCCGACTACCCAATTTTTAAAAGTAGCCGCTGAACGTGGGGCAACCACATTGAATGGCAAATCCATGTTGCAGCATCAGGCGTTAAAAGCTTGGGAAATCTGGAATGCATAAGCTATCTTTGCGGAAAGTCGTTCGATTTTGAATAATTTAAGAGCTTACATACGAGAAGGTGAACATCAGCGGCAGGATTTTAAATTTCGCGTAGATGATCCGAAAAAGATCGCCCGTACCCTGGCGGCTTTCGCGAATACGGATGGCGGAAGATTACTCATTGGAGTAAAAGACAACGGTAAGGTCGTGGGGGTTTATCCCGAAGAAGAGTTCCATGTCATTCAGGGAGCTGCCGATATGTTTTGTGACCCGGCAGTTGCTTTTACTTCTGAAGTGCTACAAGACGAACATAAATTGGTATTGCAAGTTACCGTTCCCAAAGCTGAGAAACGCCCCGTTCGGGCAAAAGATGATCAGGACAACTGGAAAACGTACGTGCGTCGCGACGATCATACTTTACTCGCCAATAAAATACTGGTGCGCGTCTGGAAAAGTCAGGGTAAAAAAACGGGAAAACCACAGAAGTTTGATGCGGATGAAATGCTGTTATTAAACACCATAGAAGAATTTGGAAAAATTACGCTAAGTAAATTGTATCGTAAGACGAAATTAAAGAAATCCTATATCGACAAGCTATTGGTGCTATTCGTATCATGGGGGATCGTTCAGATGGTTATTTCCCGTGACGGAACGCACTATTCAATAGCTGAATCTTATTAAAATAAATAGGTAGTTAAAAAGTATATGCAAAATAAGAAAAGAGTAGATCCACCAGTCGCAACAAAATATCCGCGAAGTTTTGAATGGAAAGACCGGAAATGGTCCGACGACTATTTTTGGATGCGGCTTTCAGATGCGCAAAAAGAAAAAGGTCCGGCTGATCCTGATACGAAACAGGTGATCGATTATCTCGAGGCTGAAAATGAATTTTTGCAGCAGGAACTACACAACACCAGTGAACTGCAGGAACAGTTGTTTGATGAAATGAAAAACCGCGTGGAGCAACGTTTTGAAACGCCTCCTATCGAAAAGAACGGTTACTTTTATGCGATACGTTTTGAAACGGGTGAAGACTACCCGCTTTACCTGCGCTGGAAAAAGGGTGTGAGCCCTGAAGCTGGTGAAGTCGATGTGTTGTTGAATGGTCCTGAACTCGCGAAAGGTGAAAACTATTTTCAAATTGCGGGACGCGCTGTTAGCCCCGATAACCAATGGCTGTCGTACGGCGTCGATACAGTTTCGAGGCGACAGTACAAGTTGTATTTCAAACATATTGAGAGCGATAAAACCTTAGATTATGCGATTGAAAATACGACGGGAAATACCGTATGGGCAAACGACAATAAAACGTTATTTTATACAGTGCAGGATGCCGAAACGTTGCGTCCTTGTAAGGTTTTTAAACATCGCTTAGGGGAAGATCCGAAAAATGACCAATTGGTTTTTCATGAAAAAGACGACACGTTTATCTGTGATGTCCGAAAATCTAAATCCGGAGACTTCATTTTTATTGAAAGCTTTCAGAGTATCACAACTGAAACGCAGTACGTCCGAGCTGACTTTCCCGACGAGGAGTGGCGTTCGATTGTTCCTCGCCAGAGAGATCATGAATACAGCGTGTTTCACTACAATGATCATTTTTACTACCTGACCAATCGCCATGCTACGAATTTTCAGTTGATGCGCTCTCCGGTGACGAATACTGGTTTTGATCATTGGGAAGAAGTTGTTCCACACCGCGAAGATACGTTGATTGAGGAAGTTGACTTTTTTAATGATTTCAGGGTATTGCAGGTGCGAAAGAACGGCCTGACGCAATTGATGATAAAACATTTAAAGACGGGTGTGCAGTATGTAGTTGATCAAAATGATCCGGCTTATACTGTTGCGATTGCCGAAAATCCCAATTTTGATACAAACAAGCTGCGTTTTGTTTACACTTCGATGACAACGCCTATTTCGATTTACGAATATGACATGGAAACGCAAGCTAAAGTATTACTCAAACAGAAAAAGGTTGTAGACCCCGATTTTAAACCAGGTAATTATGAATCAGAGCGCATTTTAGCAACGGCAGAAGATGGAACAGACATCCCCGTTTCTCTGGTGTATAAAAAGGATACTTCAATCGGAGAATCGACGCCGCTGTTGTTGTACGGTTACGGTTCTTATGGCATCAGTATGGATCCTTATTTTAGTTCGGTTCGACTCAGTTTGCTGGATCGTGGGTTTGTCTTTGCCATTGCTCATGTTCGCGGAGGTGAAGATATGGGACGAAAATGGTACGAGCAGGGCAAATTGCTTTATAAAAAGAACACGTTTACGGATTTTATCGCAGTTGCTGAAATGTTGGTTGATCGTAAGTACACTTCAAGCAATCATTTGTATGCACAAGGCGGAAGTGCTGGTGGCTTACTCGTGGGAGCGGTCATGAACATGCGTCCCGATCTGTTTAACGGTGTTTTAGCTGGTGTGCCTTTTGTCGATGTGATCAACACGATGATGGACGAATCAATACCCTTAACAACGGGTGAATTCGACGAATGGGGGAATCCAAAAGACACGGAGTTCTTTGATTATATTCAGTCGTATTCTCCTTATGATAATGTCAGCGCACAGGATTATCCGCATTTACTGATAACGACGGGGTTTTGGGACAGTCAGGTGCAATACTGGGAACCAGCTAAATGGATTGCTAAATTGCGCGAACACCGCACCAACGACAATTTGCTGTTGATGTATTGCAATATGGAAGTGGGGCACGGAGGAGCTTCGGGCAGATTTCAACAATTCAAAGAAGTAGCATTGGAATACGCCTTCTTGTTGCACCTTGAGAATAGCGAAGCACAATAACCTGACTTCATTAATTTGGGTCAACGTAATATTTGTGGGGGAGAACACATTTAGTTAAAAATATTTCCTCTAACTTTTTTTCATTGATAAAAAAAGTTACAAAAAAAATCTAGCGCTTGGAAACCTTTCTACCCACTATTGCCATTGACTTCTAAAATTTAAAAACTCCTCCTCCTTCGTCGTTCGTCAGACAGTTTAAATTTTCACGAAGTCTTCTGGCAGTGGGTTCCAGAAGTAGGTTTCCGATGCGCGTCCCAAAACCTCTAAGCTTCTTGGTGTATAATGAGGCTTGTTTCTGCTTCTTACACTAATCATAAGTGACTTTAAAAAATGAATACATGAAAATCATTTATTCAATACAAGCGGAGGATAATAATAGATACTATTTATTCAGAATAAAGACTTTTAAGTTTTTACCCCATACTTTTTAATGTGTTCGATTAATTTTGACTTTGTTGTATAAATAGAGCTCAGGTCAATAAAAAAGCGGAGAATTTCTCAACCTCCGCTCTTAAAAAATATGTCGATAATGCGTTGAATTTATTCGGTCTTTTCTACATGTAAATCCATTTGCGGAAAAGGAATGCTCAATCCTTCTGTCTCTTCAAATTTCTCGTAGACCTTTTCATTTACGTAAAAGTGAATATCCCAGTAGTCTTCTTTTTTAGACCAAATACGTACAGTGAGGTTAACGGAAGAATCACCGAGCGAACCTAATTTAACAAAGGGTTCAGGATCTTTGAAAACTTGTGGATGACTGCTAACAATTTCCAGAATCGTTTCTTTCGCCAGTTTTAGATTTTCTCCGTAGGCAAAACCAAATGTGAAATCAATTCTGCGGGTATCCTGACGACTGAAATTTGTGATGTTTCCAGTCGAAAGCGGTCCGTTTGGAAGGATGATGGTTTTGTTATCCGGCGTATGCAGAATCGTATGAAAAATTTGTATTTCCTTCACTGTACCTCCTTCGCCCTGTGCATGAATATACTCGTCCACTTTTATTGGTTTGAATACCAGGAGCATTACTCCGCCGGCCAAATTGCTCAGCGTACCTGAAAACGCCATACCGATGGCCAGACCGGCAGCACCGAGGATAGCGATAAATGAAGTCATCTCAATTCCCAGCTGAGAGAATGCTGTGATCACCGTGAGAATTTTTATAATACCGTTCACGAGTGACCCCATAAAAGTGATTAATCCTTGATCAGATTGACGTTTTTCGAGAACGCGTTTGGTTAACTTTGAGAAAAAGCGCGCCAACCGAAATCCAACAAAAAGAATAATCAGGGCAATGACGAGACTGATTCCGAAATCCACCAATACATCGATGATTTGACCCTGGCTATATCCTAAAATAAGTTCTTCCTTTGATTTACTTGTTTCGTCCATAATAAATGTTCTACTATTAAATGTGGATAAAAATAATAAATTATAAGTATTAGTTTTGCCCTTTCGACAACGCTGAGTAAAAAATGTTTTTTGTCCTCTCTAAAATATCCTATTTTTTTATAAGCCCGTTCACCTGGCTGCTGATAGCCCTTGCTGGTGCGCTTTTCGTAAAAAGTATCCGCTGGCGAAAGCGCTTCAAATATGCTGTTATAATCATCGCAGTGATATTCAGCAATAGTTTTATCTTCAAGGAAGCGGTGCGCTTGTGGGAGGTTCCATCCATTTCCATTGATGAAATAGAGCACCATCAGGTGGGAATAGTGCTGGGCGGTATGTTTGAATATGATAACGATACGGAACGATTGAGTATTCGTCGCGGCGGTGACCGCATCTGGCAGGCAATAGACCTCTACAAACGCAATAAAATTGATCAACTTTTACTCAGTGGAGATCACGGTTTTGTCACTGATCGCGGACTACACGAAGCACAACAACTCAAGGAAGTACTGGTGCGATGGGGAATCCCTGAAAAGGATATCATCATTGAAGGTCGTTCGAAAAATACCTACGAAAATGCGAAATTTACAGCGCAGCAATTGAAGACTTCTTACCCACATTTGGATGCTTTTGTGCTGATCACTTCTGCCAAACACATGAAGCGAGCCCAGGCGTGTTTTGAAAAACAGGGGCTCAGTGTTACGCCCTTTCCAACCGATCCGTTCGTCGGAAGTCAACGCGCTTATCACTGGGATGAATTTATCGTTCCCAACGTGCGCAATTTTCAATATTGGTTTTCGCTGAACAAAGAACTGCTGGGTTACGTTGTCTATGGCATAATGGGATATTTATGAAGCAATATGAGCTGAGAGATGGTGCAATTGATTGGTTTCCTGAGTTTTTGGATCAAGAGGAGGCAGATGTGTATTTCGATTATTGCTATGACCAGTTGAAATGGACATCGGGAACAGTAAAGTTATTCGGTCGCGAACACGTGATTCCCCGCAAACAGATCTATTTTGCCGATGCCGGGATGACTTACGGCTATTCAGGAAAGCGTTTAAAACCCCGCGAATGGGATCGAAAAGTGCTCGAAATAAAGGAGCGCATCGAAGCGTTGACGGGTGCTTCATACAATGCTTGCTTGATGAATCTGTACCGGGATGGAAATGATAGTAACGGCTGGCATGCAGACGATGAAAAGGAGCTCGGAAAATGTCCCACGATTGCCTCTGTTTCACTGGGTACAACGCGTCCCTTTCACCTCAAGCACAAAACGACCAAAGAAAAACATACTTTTCAGCTGACACATGGATCACTGCTCGTTATGCAGGGAAAACTGCAGCATTGCTGGAAGCATCAAATCCCTAAATCAAAACGCATTCATACGTCGCGGGTGAACCTTACTTTTCGCAAGGTATATGAAACTCAAGGCTAATTTAACCTGAACTCTAAGACTTTGGTAATGTAAAACTACTACGCTATCGTTGAATTATATTTATAGGGTTAGCTCTTTTGAGACGCGCATTATCTTTTTTTTGATCAAGATCAAAAGTTTGGAACAAGCATAAAGATCAGTCAATCAGAAGAAATAATATATACTCAACACGGGTAGTTTTCTTTTCGGTACTATCTCTCACTTTAGTCTTCTTTACTTTTTTTCATTGCCAAAAAAAGTAAAACAAAAAAGTCTAGCGCCTGGAAACTCTCCGACCCACTTAACCCTCAACTTCTAAAATCTTTAAAACTCGCCTTCCGTCGGTCGGCTCAAACACTTAAAGATTTTTGCGAAGTTTTCAGGTAGTGGGTACCCCGAACTGATTTTCCTATGCGCCTTCTCCGACATACTAAACTGTATGCTGAGAATAATATTATTCCCTCCCTAAATGATGAGTTGAAAAGAAAAAGGAAATTTCTTAGGTTTTGAAATTTTTCAGTGTTATGCCGTTCAGTTCCAATAGATTTATTCATCAAGATGAAACGACGATCCTTCAGCGGAGAAAAACACCTTGAAATGTCCTGAAATTGTTTAGCATGATTACTTGAACAGTTGCTTAGTTTTTAATACGATGAACCAAACAAAGCGAGCTATTCTGGCAAGAACTAAAGCGAATACTACTAAACTTGATGATCTAAATCGGTAATTTCTCTCAATAAAGTTTAATCTAATAACATTCTTACCACTTTTGAGACTAATCCGTTATTTTGTTTATCACCTTGATTTCGGCATACTTCGACAACTTCAGAGGAGGATGGATACACCGCTTACCAACTCAGCGGAGTTAATAATTTGGATTGCGGGCTTTGATCAATATTTCTTTGAATTCGTGTAAAATGAGTGCTGTCGCGCCCCAGACTACCCGCCCGTGAATGGCAAAATGCGGAACATCCCGTAGTACGCGTTCGTCGTGGAGATGGATGTCGGTTTTTTGCAGCGTATCGCGTTCTAACAATTGTCCGAGCTGGAAGGGGAGGATTTCATCAACTTCCCGCGCATCGGGGACAAACTCCAAAGCTCCGGAATATTCAAAAACATAGGGAAAAACGTGATATCCGCTCACGGGAATGAACACGGGCGTAAGTTCACCGATGTGGTGCAACTGGTTCGCTTTTAATCCTGTTTCTTCAACACATTCCCGAATGGCCGTTTGGATGAGGTCGCGTTCTCCTTTTTCGCGCTTACCTCCCGGAAGACAAATCTGACCACTATGAGCACCTTTATAAGTCGGGCGTTGGATCAAAATTGATGCAAGACCTTCTGCTGATTCGTATATGACCAGTGCTACGGCGCTTTCGCGAACATGACGGGCTTGTTTTAATGCTTCAGAAGAGCGCCCCCGACCAATTGGCGACATGGCGACGTGGGCATCTTCGCCCGGAAGTTCACCCATGAGTGTTTCCCGCAATATGTTGAGATCAACGGGCATAATTAGCGAATGCGCGCACTTTTAAAAATTTCCACAATGTCCCGATGATAAAACTGTATATCGTTGTCATTCGCGATAAATTGTAACAAGTAATATCCGGGTTTGCTTTTGATGACACCAAACTGGTAGTAGAGCTCATTCGAATAACTGGATTGTTGTCCGCGAACTGCCCCCATATAAATAAGTTCGTCTTGAAATGTGGTATCTACTGAGTGAATAGAGGTGGAAGCACTGCTGAGATTTTCTGTTCGCGAGGCTGTAATGTAGTCCAATATAATCAATTCGTCTTTTTCGTGCGTATTATCCCGTTCATAATATTTACGGTAATACGGCATGTCGTCGTTAGCAATAAAATCCACCGAAAAATGCAACTTATTTTCCTCACAAGAGAAATTATGTTCATTGGATAAACTGAAACTGCGGTTGTTTACTCGCTGGAAACATTCCGGCAAATAGACGTAGAGGCCTTGGTAATCCCACTCCATAAGTTCTTCTGAGGCTTTCGAGGCATCAAAATTTTTAAAAGTAACCGGGAAAGTTCCTGCATTTTCAGCATCGTCTTCACAACCCATGGTGGTCAGCAGTAGACTAAAAATGATTATAAAAAAGTAACCGTGTAAATGTTTGTTTGTGTTTTTCATACCTGTGTGGATCGATGCTATGCAAATATAAGAAAGTAAAGGCGGGAATTAACCCGAATTATTCATCAATCTGACTTAATATATACTGTAACTTACAGCGATAAAGCATCTTA
>JBNJEH010000046.1:0-24109 GCA_051745635.1 Bacteroidota bacterium | reverse complement strand
GAGTCTAAAGAATTATTTTTTTCGCTCTTTTTCTCGTTTCTACAAAAATTAAATTATCAAAAAATTCGATGTTAGGGGCAATTGTTAAGGAGCGACTATTTATAATTGTTGAGATTATTGAATACGTCCCAAATTCAGTAGTCATCAAAACCATCGTGAAAAAGACTACTGGTAATATTAGCGCAGTTTCTTTCGACTCAGGAGAAGGTTTTGCAGAAAGGACATCACCTTTTGACACATTCATTCAGGTAATAGAAGGGAAAGCGGAAATCATTATCGATACAAATTCTAATTTTCTATCTACGGGGCAATCCATAATCATACCTGCACATGTAAAAAACAAGATCAAGGCCAATGAACGCTTCAAAATGATTTCTACAGTTATCAAAAGTGGCTACGAGAACATCGCATTATAAGCTCACATGAAAATATCATTTCAACAATTATTCTTTATACTGGCATTTTCGATAGGTTTTTTTGCAGTCCTTGTAATCGCTCAATCTATTCTCATTCCTTTGAGTCTGGCATTATTGATATCATTTATATTATTACCTCTTGTAAAAAAATTCGAGGGCTGGGGAGCAAATAAGGAGCTTTCGGCATTTTTAGCATTGCTCATTTTCTATGGAGTAATATTAGGTGGGATAACCCTTTTTTCCGCGGAAATCATGAGCCTTTCTAATGAGCTAAATGATTTCACAGAAAAAATAATGGGTGCTTTTTCCAGGGCAGTGGTTTTTATCAATAACCATACGAATTATATAGAGGAACTCAACAGAGATGAGCTGGTCAGGGAAGGAAAGGATTGGCTAAAAAAATCATCCGGTTCACTTATAAAAAGTACTTTCGACAATACAGCTTCGTTCTTAACGGGACTACTCTCAACCATTATATTTACTTTCTTAATCTTGATCTACAGAAGTGGTTTATCAAAGGCAATCTCTGCGCTGGGCGATGATCAAAACAAAAGTAGAATTGGCTCAATGCTAAAAAACATCCAGCGCGTCGGAAAGAAGTGCCTTTCCGGAATGTTTCTGTTGATCATTATCCTTGGTTTAGCAAACAGTATTGGCCTTTGGATTATAGGCATTGACAATCCCTTTCTTTTTGGATTTCTCGCCGCCTTCCTTTCTATCATACCGTACATTGGTACCGCTATCGGTGCAATTTTGCCAATACTTTACGCTTTCATGACGTCGGATTCACTTTGGGTACCTTTTGCAGTTATAACGCTATTCTGGAGCATTCAATTAATAGAAAGCAATTATCTCAACCCGAAAATTGTAGGTAGTAGTCTCAATGTAAACCCTTTGGTATCAATATTGAGTTTGTTGATCGGTGCCTCCGTTTGGGGAGTCGCTGGTATGGTCTTATTTCTTCCCTTTACTGCTATTTTAAAGGTCTTTTGTGGCGAGTTTCAACAATTAAAACCAATCGCATTGTTAATCAGTAGCGATGTCGGGGATGATGAAAAGCAACCAATATCTTCAAAATGGATTGAAAGTGTAAAAAATTGGCTAAAAAAGGACCAATAAACAACTTCAAATGTTTGTTCATTTGAATCGTTCCTGATTCGTTAAAAATAATGCGTCTCACTTCTCTTACTGGGCGTATTTGCTTCACACCCTTGATCATTTGGGCACGATCGTGTCAGGCAAACCTGTAAACTGCGCATGCGCATTCGGTCGCATCTGCCCTTCAACAATCAAATTTATATTGAAAAGTGTGAATCTTACAATACGCATAAGCAATAGTATAATACATTGTACTTCAATACTTATCATCTTTGTTACAGCACAAAAAATACAGCTGTATGAAATAAGAAAACGCTCAAAACACCCAGAAAAATAATTCAACAAACATCGATATGAAAAAGGCAAACGACATACAACAAACGGCAATTCAGTTACTTTTTACGTGTACTGTTTTACTGGTAACTTCATGTACAAACAAGCAAAAAACAGCAGTCAGCGAAGTTCTGACCACAGAGCAGGTAAAGTCGCAACCTGACAGGGATATCCGGAATACGGACGCCCGTTTTCTTGTGAACGCTGCCGAAATTAACCTCCAACATATTCAGTTGGGGAAATTGGCGCAGTTAAAGGGAAAAACGGCACACATCAAAAAATTGGGACAGATGATCGAAACAGATCAAAAGAATTCGCTGAAGTATTTAACAGCACTTGCGAAAACCAAAATGATTACTCTCCCAACATCTAATACAAATAATTCGGGAAATGCCTATCGATTTTTAAATAAAAAGACGGGGAATGCATTTGACAAAGCCTATGTCGAAATGATGGTCAGTGAACACAAAGATGCTATTGCTTTCTTTGAAAAATCATACAAATCTTGCGCCGATATAAATGTAAAAAACTGGACTACCACAGCGTTGGCACATCTAAGAAAACAACTTGATCGATCAATTTTAAGTTTACAGAGAGTTGAGAAACTGTATTTTGACAAAAAATACTTTGAACCACGCTATATCGAATAGTAAACGTTCAGAAACGATAGAGCAATTAGGCTAACGAGTTCGTTGTAAATAAATTCAAACAAAAATATTAAGATCTGAGCGGCTTGCTCCGGATCACTAAAAAAATTAGAGACAGCATGAAAAGAAAAAAATCAATCCACATTTCCTTCAATGGAAGACCTTCCAACGTAAAACCTAAACAACATCCTTTGCGTTCAACTGAAACGATAAAAATTTTAGAAAGATTGCTCAGGGAAATGTACTGGACGGCGAAAAAAATGGAAGAAGTAATTCCTGAAAAAACGAAGTTAGCCGCTTCTCCTGAACTCATTTATTTGCTGACGAACCAACACACCTCAACTGAGTATCAAATTTCAAGAATAGAAGATCTATTTGAAGCCATAGGAAAAGAGCCATTTGCGACGGCATCCCCTACTGTCAGCGCTATACTATTGGAAGCTAAAAAAAATACTGAAACGCAACATATTGGTTTAAAGCGCGATGCAGCCATTATTACTTCCCTGCAAAACCTACATCAGCACAAAATTGATGCTTATGAAGGTATGTACGCGTTCGCAAAAACACTGGACGAACATCTTGCAGCAGCATTTTTTAAAGAAGCTATAGAAGAAGTAAAAGCTGTTGAAAAAAGAACTGCTCAAGTAGGGTTATCAATTCAACTTAAAATTAAAATTCAAGATGTTTCACTATGAAATCTTTATTTGATGCGCTTATATTTTGATGGATAAGGGTTTAAGAAAGTCAACATTAAGGTTGATTAGAGATTTTGAATTCGCACGAAGCAATTTTCTACCGTAGATAGACAGTATTCAAGATGAACGTGTGATTCTTACAACGATTTCAAGCAAACATGTAACCCACTAATAGTCAATATTTAACAACTTTGTTACCATAATATAAATCTTTAAAATTAATGATCATGAGTACAGGAAAAATAGTAGTAGGCGTATTGGCGGGTATTGCAACAGGAGCAGCGATAGGTATATTATTCGCTCCGGACAAAGGATCGAAGACAAGAGGAAAAATTGCGAGGAAAAGTACTGATACCGTAGATGATCTCAAAAAGAGTTTCGCAAGTTTGATCGATGAGATTACCGATCAATTTGAAGGGAACAAAGAAGAAGGTAAAGCAGCGGCAGCAGAAGTATTGAAAAAGGCTGAAAAAAAGGTCAAGGAGTCTGCCAAAAATGATGAAGCATGAGGGCCTGAATCATTGAAAAATGTCATTTTGAATATCATTTTGAAACAATGGAGAACACATTTGAACGCATAAAGTCGCTGCTGTATAAAGTTGAAAATTATGGAAAAACGAGTTTTGAGCTATACAAGCACAAATTAATTAAATCATCCGCAGAAGTCTTATCAACTTTTATCTTCCGTGGTGTATTATTAATCGTTCTATTTATGACCTTGTTGTTCGCGAGTATAGGAGCATCATTTTGGTTAGGCGACTTAATGGACAAAATATACCTGGGATTTCTAAGTGTTGCCGTTTTCTATATGGTGTTGGTAGCTGTTTGCTTCTTTCTCGTGCGTCACTACTTAAAGCGAAAAATAAGTTCCTCAATTATTTCAGAAATTTTCAAGAAAGAATCACAAAATGGAAGCACCAACGAATAGTAAAGAATTGCTTGCGAGTATAAGGTTACTCGAAGAAAAGCGCGCTAATGATCTTAGCGTCTTAAAAGAACAGTATCAAATAACTTATGATAGCTTTACACCCGCTCATATTATTAAAACAACTTTAAATGACCTGGTTGCAACCTCTGATTTAAAAAAGCAGTTAATAAAAACAAGTGTAAGTATAGGTGTCGGTTACCTATCAAAGAAAATGGAGTCACTCTTCAAATAATTGATAGCAAACTCGTTTCGAAAAAATGCGGGTACTGTCAAGTTGTTCATATTAGAAGATCCATGGAAACTTAAGAGAGAGTAATCAATAATGAACAAAACAGCCTTCATTCTTATGGGGAAACATTTTATTAACACAATTCAACCGAAGAACCTTGTTTTTTAATATTTTAAATTCAGCGACTGCTTTCAATTCCCCAAAACAGTAATTCTTTGCCGTTTTCCAATCTACAGTATAGATGATTGTTTAATTTTACATTTTTAAACATAAAGTATAGCATACAATGAAAACTACAGCACTTACTCACGTACACGAAGCACTGGGAGCGAAAATGACGCCTTTTGCAGGTTATTCAATGCCGGTACAATACAAAGGACTCAAACACGAACACGAAGTGGTTCGGAATGCCGTCGGTGTCTTCGACGTATCGCACATGGGTGAATTCTTTATCAGAGGCCCACATGCCGAAGCTTTATTGCAAAAGATCAGTAGTAACGATGCGTCCAAACTCTTCACAGGAAAAGCGCAGTACAGCTGCATGCCCAACGAACAAGGGGGAATCGTGGATGATTTGATTATTTATAAAACGAAAGAAGATGAATTTTTACTTGTCGTGAATGCGTCCAATATTCAAAAGGACTGGGATTGGATTCAGTCGCACAACGATGTAGGTGCTGAACTCGAAGATGCTTCGGAAGAATGGAGTCTGCTGGCTATTCAAGGTCCGAAAGCCGCCAGAGCTATGCAGTCACTCACCAATACAGATCTCGAAAACATCAAATTTTACACGTTTGAAATAGGTGATTTTGCGGGTTGCCCAAACGTAATCATCTCGGCGACGGGATACACCGGAAGTGGCGGATTTGAGATTTACGTACCCAATGAATCAGCTGAAAAAGTGTGGAATGCGGTATTAGAAGCAGGAAGCGATGACGGCATCGAACCGATTGGTCTGGGTGCGCGCGACACCTTGCGTCTGGAAATGGGCTTTTGCCTATACGGCAACGATATTGATGATACAACTTCGCCGATCGAAGCCGGTTTGGGCTGGATTACAAAGTTCACGAAAGATTTCGTAAATAGCGATGCGCTGAAAAAACAAAAAGAAGAAGGCGTTGAGCAAAAACTTGCGGCCTTCGAATTAAAAGAAAAAGGAATTCCCCGGAAAGACTACCCTATTTTAGACGCAGATGGAAACACGATTGGTCGCGTGACTTCAGGAACGATGTCGCCCTCTTTAAATAAACCAATAGGTCTGGGCTATATCCCGACAGCATTAAAAAAGGAAGGAGCTGAAATTTTCATTGGTGTTCGCAAGAAAAAATTAAAAGCGGAAGTCGTTAAGCTGCCTTTTTATAAGTCTTAAAGACTGACTTTGTTAAAAAAAGCGGAATGATGGATCATTCCGCTTTTTTTATCTCGATAGATATAAAAGATCATTTTTGTTCGACGCGTGAGATCTTACAATCTCCACAATCTTTTATCTCACCGCTGTATGTCTCGCGGTATTTATGTAGCGTTTTGTACGGTATTCCCAAAAAATGACGTTGAATGCGCGTAACCTGCGCGCACAATCGTCCCATGTTCGGGTGATACCGATTTTCAAATCTACTTTTTCTGACTGTTCCTACTAATTTGATGACATTAATTTTTACGATTCAAATGCAATATAATACAAAAAATCGCATATCACAAGTTTTTTACACATAAAAAAAGCTAAATATCCCAACAACAGCGAAATATAGCTTTATAAATATTCTGAAATCATCCCTTGCAAACGACCGGATTCGAAGCGTTTCAAACCCATTATACCTAAAAAAAAAGAGCCACTTCTCAGCAACTCTTTTTTTGCATCCAACAATAAAATTCTTCAGTTCTATTTTACAAATTTCAATTGTTCAATTTGCTGTCCGTTTTCATCAAAAATGTGAACGACGTACACGCCTTTAGACAATTGATTTGTCGGAATGCCGTTTAATCCTTCATTGATTCGGACATTCTCTACCACGCGCTGACCAGCGGTATTGAGCACATAAGCGTTCGCTTTGAGTGCAAAAGGATTGTCTATAACCACCTTATTCTGGTCTGCTGCATAAAACATTGTCCAACCTTCACTTTCAGCAGATGAAAGACTATTGACACAATCTTCCGGTGCTACGACAACAATATCTTTTGTGACATTGTCAGTTTCATTACATGAATTCTCGATGGTCAGTTCCACCGTGTATGTCCCAGGGGTGTCATAAGTCGTTGAAGAAATCGATCCTACTCCCGTCCCCGGGTTTCCGCTGTTAAAGACCCAGTCAAAGAAAACTCCACCGTCAGATGATGCACCATTCACAGAAAGTAAATCGCCCTGACAAACCGTATCCTGGCTCACCAAAAAATCAGCTTCTGGAGCGGAGTTATCCACTACGATTTCGTAATACGATTCGGAAGAACAACTACCAGTCGTACCTTCGACGGAATACGTCGTGCTCTGTGTTGGAGTTGCTGTTGGGTTTGCACAATTCGTGCAAGACAAGTTCGTTCCTGGCGACCACACATAATTCCCGGCTCCCGCAGCTGTTAAATCGACGTTATCTCCAGGACAAATCGTATCCGCTGTAGCCGTCACATTTACGTTTGGCGCAGGATCAACTGTTACTGAAATAGCTTCTTCGTTATAGAAACCGCACGTATTGTAGGCGCGCAACACTGCTTCATGTGTTCCCTCGCTGTTCATAATAACGCTGGGAGTAATGCCGGAAGGATTGGGGTTTGAAGAACCGTTAATGGTCCACTCCCAGCTGTCCATGTTTGCCGAAGGTGTTCCGTCAAAATCGATAAATTCACCTTCGCACACAGTCGTGGGATTTGCCGTCACAAATGCAGTGGGTGGTGTATCAGTAATTCTCGGATAAACGTGCATCGCCAATTCTATACTACCGATATTGGTGACCTCTTGCCATCCTGTCGTTAAATTGAGCGGGTTATCTGACGCATTGATATAGTACCACAAAGAGTTATCTCGTGTTGCATTTGGTGTTAAATCCTGACTCGCGCCGGTTGTCACCGTATCTCCAGGGTTGTAATACAATTCGTACCCGATGAAAAAGTCATTCGTACCGACGGGAACCGACTGGTCAAAGCTAATGTAGTTAGGTGTAAAATTATTTCCGTTGATATTAGCGCCAATGTCTTCGATTAAAACGTCTTCAGAATACAATTCTGTACCTGGATTTCCTGCGTTGGACTCCCATACTTTAATCGATATAAACGCATTGGGATCGTTCGTCTGTCCTTCCGTAAAGTAAAACTCTGCCCCCATCACGTTTGTAGGTCCATAGTTGGTGAACTCCTCCGCCACATACTGTACTTTTGTGTAGTTATGTCCTAAGATGTATCCATTCGGAGCACCCCAGGTCCACTCACTGACGTTATCATTAGGTTCAGTATTAGTAATCGTATCACATCCCGTTGATGCGTTGACATTAATATACCCTGTTTTCGTTTCAGTATCTGAACCATTTCCGTTTGAAACCGTGAGCGAAACTTCATAAGTACCCGCATTATTATACACGATAGCAGGAGGATTCGATCCCGAATAAGTATTGGGATTGCCGCCGTTAAATGTCCAGGTCCAATTATTTGGATTATAATTAGACATGTCACTGAAGATCACATTATCACCTTCTAAAATATTGGTCGTATTCGCCGTAAAATCGGCGACAGGAGCATTTCCCGTGAGACCAGTCATACAATTCATAGCAGCTTCTGCATTGATTCTTCCGGCTCCCAGTTCACCAGCATAACTCGGATTAGCGCCATCAATATCATCAGCCGTAGACAAGATACAATTTACGACATCCCCCGGAGTTACCGCACTATTTTCTGAGAGCATCAAGCCCGCGAGACCAGCCACCATTGGGCTCGCCATTGAAGTACCTTGCTTTGTGGCATAACCATCGCCGGGCACCGTGGAATAGATAGCACTTCCAGGTGCAGAAATATCAATCCACGAACCATAATTTGAAAATGAAGATTTGTTATCTCCAGTTGTAGTAGAAGCTACCGCGAGCACTTCACTATATCCTGCGGGGTAAAAAACAGAAGAAACGTTATCATTACCTGCTGCAGCCACCAAAATAGCTCCTTGATTATCTGCGTATGTAATAATATTTTGCGCCGTATTGCTCGAACCGCTGCCTCCCCAGGACATATTGATCACGTCTGCACCTGCAGCGACGGCATAGATGATTCCCTCATAACCATGAGTAATTGCGGAAGATGAATTTGTTGATTTTACGGGTATAATATCAATGCCAAAACCAATAGAAGCTATACCAGTACTGTTGTTTGTTGCTGCTCCCGCAATACCAGCCACGTGTGTTCCGTGATCATAACTATTTATTGGATTATCGGGGTTCGGATCATTGTCGTCATCAGCAACATCATAACCATTTTTGTCATCGATATACCCATTATTGTCATCATCCGTTCCGTTATTATTAGATTCTCCCGTATTTGACCAAATAGCAGCGGACAAATCACTGTGTGTCGTCTCAACTGCGTCATCGACAATAGCAACTGTAACATTACTCGAACCTGCCGAAACATTCCACGCCTGTTCAGCATTTACCTGAAACAATGCCCATTGTGTTGAGGCGTTGAAATCGGGATCATCTGGTGTTAATGTTTTTTCTAAGAAAGGTACGCGTTCGGCATAATTGACATGCTCATCGCGTTCCAACAGCTGAATGACGTCCATCACCTTCGATGCATCTTGAATCTCCAGACGATATATATCATCCAACTTGGGGTCTCCCACATCTGGAAATGCCTTTCGGAACGTTTTTATACCGAACTGTCTTATGGAGGCATAAGCTTCTAAGTTTTGAAGTTTCCAGCTGGATTTTTCAACTCCTCCACCCACTGTTGCTTGCTCAGTGCGCACCACATCATTATTGAGCTGAAACCAAATAGCTCCATCTAAATAATCACTGCTAACCGTTTGTCCAAACAACAAAACAGCGCTGAACACGCCTGCAATAGAAAGTAATAGTTTTTTCATAGTGTTAAATAATTAGTATTTCGGTGCAATTTCGCACTTTTTAGAGAAAAAAACAAATTTGTGCACATAAAAAAAGAGACTGCCCTTTCGGACAGCCTCCAGTGAAGTTGAAAGTGGTTCAAAGTTATTTATCGATTGATCCCAGTACGCGATCCATGAAGCGCTTTGCGGCCTCTTTCTGTGAGAGTCCTTCATCGCGCATCATTTTATTGACCTCTATGGCACCATACATGTTTGAGATCAACTCCCCTATCACATCGAGTTCTTCATCTTTCATTGCAGATGATTCCGTCAAATGCTCAAGCGTTTCGAGGGTTTCGTTGATGAAATCCTCATCGTTTTCCTCAATAAAATTAGATATGTGCTTAATTACTGGTAACCTCATCGATAAATGCTTTTAATACTTCTGTTTTATTTGTTTGTGTTTGATCAACCAATTCTCCCTTGCGGAAAGCAGCAAAAGTCGGTAAATTGTCAACCTTCGCCAACTTGCGCGATTCCGGATTCTTTTCGGCGTCAATCACAATAAACTTTGCATCTTCATGATCTTCAGAAAACTTTCTGAATTTTGGTTTCATGATGCGGCAATTCCCACACCACCCCGCTGCATACTGCACGAGGACGGTATCATTACTGCTCACTACTTCCTGCAAAGTATCTGTTTTTAACTCTTCAAAAGCCATAATTAGTTTGATTTTAAATAGTCTGCTACTCCGTCGCGAGAAGCATCCATTGCTGTTTTTCCTTCTTCCCAGTTAGCCGGACATACTTCTCCATTCTTCTGAACGTGCGTGTAAGCATCGATCAAGCGGATAAATTCATTGACATTTCGACCGAGTGGCATGTGATTCACTCCTTCGTGAAATACTGTGCCTTCCTCATCGATCAAATACGTCGCGCGGAATGTAACATTATCTCCCTCATAAATGAAAGAATCTGTTTCTTCATTGTACTCTTCTGATTGAATATCCAAAATGCGCAACATGTTCGCCAAATTGCGGTTAGAATCAGCCAAAATCGGATATTTTACACCTTCTATCCCACCGTCATCTTTTGGAGTGTTCAACCAGGCAAAGTGTACTTCTGGCGTGTCACATGAAGCTCCTACGACCATTGTATTTCGCTTTTCGAACTCTTCTACCATCTCCTGAAAAGCGTGCAACTCAGTTGGACAAACAAACGTAAAATCTTTTGGGTACCAGAATAAAACAACTTTCTTTTTGTTTTTCTTTGCTTCTTCCAAAATGTTTAATTTGAACGTGTCTCCCATTTCGTTCATCGCATCTACTTCAATGCTCGGGAATTTTTTTCCTACTAATGCCATGTTAATCTGTTTTAAATTTAATTGTTTACTAAAATAATTATTTCTTTTTACTCACAACACAATTTTTGCGCTGTTTTCACAGTACAAATATACGCCCTATACAGCTATAAGTATAATCAATAATTCTTATATTTGAATAAATTTTATCTATAATGATTTCACCTGCACAAGTTCGGTATATACTTAGTCTTCTGGAGCACAAAAACTTTCAAAGAGCATCCAACGCTTGTTTTGTGACGCAACCCACCCTTTCTATGCAGATTAAAAAGGCAGAAGAGGCATTGGGAAGTGCAATTTTTAATCGCGATACGCAGCCGCTGTCGCTCACTCATTTTGGCAGCGAGATACTGCCTTTTTTACAAGAAATGGAAGCTTCCTATAATGCGCTGAACGATAAAATTGAACAAACTAAGGGCAATTACAAAGCGGAAGTAAGATTGGGTATCATCCCCACGATTGCGGGTTATTTGGTACCAGAACTCTATGCGAAATGGCAGCGCGAAATGGGAGATATTCAACTCGACATCATTGAACTCAAGTCCACCTCCCTGTTAGACGCCATAGACAAAAAAGAAATTGATATGGGGATTATGGCAGGACCGTTGAGCGATGTTGATATGCATAGTCAAGTTTTATTCAATGAGGAGATCCTCGTATATAACCCAGATCCAGCGACAAAAACACTCACCCAGGATCAACTGAATCAATTGCGCCCCTGGTTGTTGAGCGAAGGAAATTGTCTGCGTACACAAATGATTAATTTTTGTAACTTGGAAACACCTCAAAAAAACGAATGGAGTTATCAGGGAGGAAGTCTGAACATCCTTCTCAAAATGGTAGAACTCGAAGGTGGTTACACGTTAGTGCCCAAAAATTATTTACCTTACCTCTCTCAACAACGCGATTACTTTAAAACCGTGAAACACCACATTCCCATTCGTCAAATTGTTGGTGTACACTTGTCGCGAAACACAAAGAAATCCTATTTAAATAATATTATGCGAGTCATACAGCGGAATAAAGCGAACAACGACCTCCACAAAAAACACACAGAATTATTGCCGTGGGATTAGAAATAACTTTATTTTTAAACTTAATAATTACTGACAGATGGATTTGACAAAATATTATGACCTCGTCGTAGAAAAAGTGACCCATTGGTCCGAAAACTTTGTGAGTATGCTGCCCAATTTTATATTGGCCGTATTGGCATTGCTCATCTTTTACTTTCTGGCAAAATTACTCCGGAAATTAGTTCATAAAATTCTGGAACGCACGATTGACAACGAATCGCTGAGTGTTCTGCTCGTTAAAATAACGTACATCCTGGCAATTACCGTCGGTACATTCGTTGCTTTAAGTGTTCTCAACCTGGAAAAAACCGTTACATCGCTGCTTGCAGGTGCTGGTATCATTGGTTTAGCGCTCGGATTTGCTTTTCAGGATATCGCTACTAATTTTATTTCCGGATTCCTTATGGCTGCCAAACGACCCTTTAAAGTCGGTGATGTTATCGAAAGTATCAATCACCGTGGAATTGTGCGGCACATCAATATTCGCACGACAGAAATCATATCTTTCCAGGGCCAACAGATTATCATTCCCAATAAAGAATTGTTTCAGAATGCCCTGATCAATGATTCAGCTTATGGTCAAAAACGAATTGATCTCGAAGTGGGCATTTCCTATGGTGAAGATCTAGAGCGCGTGCGCTCCATAACTGTCGATGCAGTTGAAAATGTTCCAGGTCGAATTAAAGACAAAGAAACGACGCTCGTTTTCCATGCCTATGGTGACAGCAGCATCAATTTCACTATTATGATCTGGGTCGAATTTTCTTCTGAACTGAACTTTTTAAAAGCACAAAGTGAAGCGATAATTGCCATCAAAAAAGCCTACGATGCCAACGATATCATGATCCCATTCCCTATTCGAACCTTGGATTTTGGTATTAAAGGAGGTGAAAAACTCAACACCATGCTCTCTGAACGCCGCGAGTAATGATAAAATCCGGGTTTTCTTCTCTTCTGTGAGCATAAACACCTTCAAAACTGACTTTTCTCATTTACTGGTCGTCCTTCCGTTGCGATATTTGCCATAAATGAGAAGTGATGCTGAGTAAAAAAGTGATCGAAAAGTACAATATCGCCAGTCCGAGGTACACCTCATACCCAACAATTCTCGACTGGAACAGAAAAACTTTTACACCTGAGGAGTTCACGGACAAATTCCTCGAAAAAGAGCGAAAAAAAGCTCACAGCACGAGCGTTTATATACATTTACCCTTTTGCGAAAGCCTTTGTACTTTCTGCGGTTGTCACAAATACATCACTAAACGCCACAGCGTAGAAACTCCTTATATTGACAGCCTGCTAAAAGAATGGGGTACCTATAATCAGTTGAATGGAGCACCGATAACTGTAAGTGAAGTACACCTCGGAGGAGGTACTCCCACATTTTTTAGTGCAAAAGAGCTTCACCGACTCTTATCACCGATAATGAAAAACAAGGTTAAAGAGGGCTTGTATAGCTTTGAAGGGCATCCTAACCACACAACAAAGGAACAAATCGAGACACTTCACCAACTCGGATTTCGACGGGTGAGTTTTGGTATTCAGGATTACAGTCCGCATGTACAAAAAGCCATTCATCGCATCCAGTCTTACGAACAAGTGAAAGAAGTAACAGAAACAGCCCGGGATTTGGGGTTTACAACGATCAGTCACGACTTGGTATTTGGTTTACCGCGCCAGGGCATGGAAGACATTCAACGCACGATTGATTTGACATTGTCATTGCGACCTGATGCGATTTCGCTCTATTCCTATGCACACGTACCCTGGGTAAAAGGTACGGGGCAACGTGGTTTTTCGGAAGATGACCTCCCGAAAGCAGAAGACAAAAGAGCGCTTTACGAAGCCGCCAAACAAGCACTTTTAAAGGCGGGTTATCTCGAAATCGGATTTGATCATTTTGCGCTCCCCCATGAACCTTTAGCCAGAGCAATGCACTCTGGAAAGCTCAATCGAACTTTTATGGGCTACACTACCAGTAATACGGATCGCATGATTGGACTCGGAGCTTCGGCCATTTCTGAATATGGTTTCGGCTACGCACAAAACAACAAAGATGTCAAAGCCTATCAGGAAAGTGTCGAATCGGGACAGCTGCCCATCAATAAAGGACACATTCACAGCCATGAAGATGCTGCGTTGAAAACACATATTCTCGATCTGATGTGCAATTTCGAAACCGCCTATCCCCCCGGTTCAATTATTGAAGAAAAACTCCATCGTTTTGATGCCACTTTTCGTAGTTTTATAGCGGATGGATTGCTCATCCTGCGCGACCGGAAATTAATCGTTACGGAGGCGGGAAAGCCATTTGTTCGGAATATTTGCATGGCACTCGACCCTTACAACAACAAGAAACAGCCGGAACAGCGTTTTAGTCGTTCGATTTAAGAGATAAATGCATGGAGTGTTATCACTGTGGAGATCATATCATCGGAAAACCCATTACCAAAGCGAACAAAAACTTTTGTTGTAATGGATGCCTTACGGTATACGACATTCTCGACGAAAACGGACTCGATCAATTCTATGCAATCAATGAAAAAAGCGGCGTAAAACCAGACGATGCGCAAAAGTCAAAATTCGCAGCCCTCGACGTTCCCGAAATATTCGAAGACTTTGTCAGTTTTCAAAACGACAAAATCTACCGGGTCACCTTCTTCCTGCCCGCCATTCACTGCAGTTCTTGTATCTATTTGCTCGAACACCTGCAAAAATTAGATGCTAAAATCATCGACAGTGAAGCGAATTTTACAGCAAGAACCCTGACACTAACGGTAGAAAAGGAACGACAGTTATCAGCCGTTGCAGCGTTATTGAGCAGCATCGGTTATCGTCCGGAACTCCGAAAAAAAGAAAATCAGCGCAATCAATACGATAAAAGCTTGCTTCTCCAGCTCGGCGTTGCCGGTTTTGCCTTTGGCAGCGTAATGTTGTGGACCTTTCCCGAATACCTCGGAATTGATGACTCATTCGAACCGTTTAGAAATTTTTCAGCGTATTTATCTTTGCTCGTGGCGATACCCGTATTGGTCTATGCGGCGCAGAGCTATCTGAAATCTGCGTATCACGCCATACGAACGGGACAGTTAAATTTAGATATTCCCATTGCGCTCGGCATTTTAGTACTTTTCACCAAAAGCGCAGTAACCGTGATCCAGATGGAAGGTGCTGGATATTTCGATTCCTTCACGGGGTTTGTGTTTTTCCTCCTTATTGGTAAATGGTTTCAGTCGCGTACCTATCGCAGCCTGTCTTTTGATAACGATCCTAAAGCCTATTTCCCACTCGGCGTACACCGCGTAAAAACGGAACAGGAAGACGAAATTGTACAAATCGATGCACTGGAAAAAGAAAACGTCATACGGGTGTTTAATGAGGAAATCATTCCCTGCGATGGAACATTAATGGCTGAACGCGCCGTTATCGATACGAGTTTTATTACGGGAGAATCTGAACTCGTCACCCTTTCTAAAGGCGATCGCATCTATGCCGGTTCGAAATTAATTGGTACAGCAGTGCTCATCAAAGTGTTGTCGACGACAAATCAAAGTAAATTTGCCAGTATCTGGAATCAGGCCGATCAACCGACCCGGCGCCTCATAGAAAACCGCGAAAATTTACTGAGCAAATATTTTTTGATCGGAGTGGGAATGCTCGCCGCTGCCGCCAGCAACGTATGGGCTTTTATAGATCCTGCGCAGATCGTCGACATCGTGACAGCTATTTTAGTAGTAGCCTGCCCTTGCGCCCTGGCGCTGTCCTTTCCATTTGTGTACGGAAATACACTACGAAAACTCGGCAGAAACGGCTTCTACTTTAAAAACAGCAGTCACATTCAATCGCTGGCATCGATTGATCACATCGTATTCGATAAAACGGGAACCCTGACACGCGATCGACTGGAAGGTGTTCAATATACGGGAAGTGAATTTACATCATTGATGCCTGCCGTACTAGAATTGGCGAGACAATCAACACATCCCTATTCCAAAAGTATCGCGAGTTATCTTCTCGAAAAAGCAGAACGCGTAGCACCGATCACTTCATTCACAGAAGAAAAAGGCAGCGGGATCTCAGGAGTAACTGAAAATGGCGATACGATTGCCATCGGAAATGCCAGTTTTGTAGGTGCTGAACCAACAAAAGAAAGCGGGAGCTATTTAAAAATCAACGATCAAATCATGGGCTTTTTCTCCTTTCAATCTGAGTTGAGAACAAATATCCTATCCACGATAAAAACGTTGTCCAGTCGCTATCGTCTCACTTTGCTCTCCGGGGATCGCGAAACAGATGCACAGTTATTTGAAACCGTAGCTCCCCTCATCGATATGCATTTTTCGATGCATCCGGACGAAAAAAGCACCTTCATCCAGCACTTAAAAGACAAAGGAGAGCGGGTGCTCTTCGTGGGTGACGGACTCAATGACACGGGGGCGCTGGAAACGGCCGACCTGGGCGTGAGCGTTGCAGAAGACGAATTCCGATTCACTCCGAAGTGCGATGCCATCATCAAAGGAAAGAAAATACATGTTTTACCACAATTCCTCGCATTCGGGAGGTTTGCAGAACGCGCATTGCAAGTGTGCCTTTATTTCTCACTGCTCTACAATGCGGTGGGGATCAGCTTTGCCTTCATGGGGTATGTGACGCCGCTTTTCGCAGCCATACTCATGCCTTTGAGTTCAATTACCATTGTATTTCTCAGTACAGGTTTAATTCAATTCAAACGAATTTAAACACTCTGCAGCGCAATATTGATCAAATTCTGAGGATACTATCCATTTCTATATCACCATTTATCGCTTTCTTTATATATTTGAACCTCACTAAAAAGAAACTATGGCAACAACATCAGATATTAAAAACGGACTGTGCCTCGAACTCAATGGCAAACTCATGTCCATCATCGAATTTCAACACGTTAAACCGGGAAAAGGTCCTGCATTTGTGCGAACGAAAATGCGCGAAATTGAAACCGGAAAAGTATTGGATCACACGTTTTCAGCGGGACACAAAATCGACGTTGTTCGTATCGAAAAGCGGCCTTATCAGTATCTTTACGAAGAAGAAGGCGTAGGTTATCATTTCATGCACACCGAAACCTTCGAACAAGTGATGATTCCCAAAAATCTGGTCGATCAACCCCAATATTTGCGAGAAGGCATGGTGTGTGACATTACGTTCCACGCTGAAGAAGAAAACCCTTTATTGGTCGATCTTCCCATGCACATCGAAGCGGAAATTACTTACACGGAGCCGGGAATAAAAGGAGATACTGCGACCAATACGCTCAAACCAGCTACTATTGATACGGGGGCAGAGATACGCGTTCCGTTATTTATTGATACGGGCGAAAAAATCAAAGTGGACACGCGCAAAGGCGAGTATGTTGAGCGCATCAAGTAAATGCATCAAAAGGCGTTAGGTTTGCTATGAAAAAGTTGATTCTCATCCACGGCGCTTTAGGAAATTCCAGCGAATTTGATGCTGTCATCCCCCATCTGGAAAAAGCTTTCGAGGTCGTTTGTTACGAAATTCCTCACCACGGAAAGAAAAAAGATGCGACCGTACCTTTTAATGTGGCAGCGATCGTTGATGACTTTCTATCTTTTCTCGAGGCAGAAGGAAAATCGCTTGTTTACGGTTTCAGTCTGGGCGGATATGTGGCATTGGCTGCGGCACAACAAGACCCTAAAAACATCGAAGGAATCATCGCGCAGGGAACGAAATTCGATTGGTCTCCAGCTCAGGCAACAATTGAGATGGAGCGTTTAAATATCGCTACTTTAAAGGAAAAAGTGCCCCGATTTTACGAATACCTCTGCCAAACACACGGCTCCTATCTGGAAACGCTGATAAAAAAAACTTCAGCTTTCATGGAAGCTTTGGGGCACGATCTAGTGATTGATCGCGAAAGATTGCGCCATCTGGGTGTTCCCGTACGCATTACGAGAGGCGGAAAAGATCAAATGGTGACAAAGTCAGAGAGTATCGCCATAGCAGAAGTGATGCCCAACGGACATTATTTCGAAATCCCGTCCATGATTCACCCGATCGGTTTTATTCAGCCAAAAAATATTGCGCGCTTGATAGAAGTACAGAGCAGATCCATCCACTATCACTGGGTCGATACGCCGCATGGAAGAATGGCCTACCAAAGTATCGGAAATGTCGACCAACGATCTCCGGTTCTGCTTTTTCTTCACGAGGCGATTGGCTCTATTGCGCAGTGGAAGGATTTTCCGGAAAAAGTCTCCAAAGTACTGGATTTACCAGCTATTGTCGCAGAGTTCCCCGGTTATGGATTCTCTTCTGAAGATCCCCGGCAACGCGATCATCGGTACCTCCACGATTTTGCGCTGAAAGTACTGCCCGCATTCATTCAGGAAAAACTGGAAAACCGTCAACTGTTGATTATTGGACATTCAGACGGAGGAACAAACGCATTGCTCTACGCCTCCACTTATCCTGAAAACGTTGAAGGTATTGTCACCATGGCAGCGCACTACATCAATGAAAAAGAAACGCGCGAGGGAATTCAACCGGCCATTGATGCTTTTAAGGCAGGCAAATTACAAGGACTCGAATACTATCACGGTGCTAAAACGGAACATCTTTTCCATAACTGGGCACGCACGTGGTTGCAGGAAGATTTCAAAGACTGGGATATTTCCGAAACAATTCGGGGAATGAATACGCCGGCACTCATCATTCAGGGTGAGGATGATCAGTACGGCACTGATCGACAAGTGCATGGAATTGCGGAATTAATCAATTCAGCGCAGGTTGCGTTGATCGAAAATTGCGGACATGCCCCCCATCTCGAACAAGCCTCATCAGTTATAACATCAATCCTACAATGGAAGGAAAACTTCAATTAACAAAAACGTTTCGATATTACACGTACGGAAATCCCGATAAAGCCTCCAAAATATGGTTTGTATTACACGGTTACGGTCAATTGGCGTTTTATTTTCTGCGCAAATTTAACGTCCTCGATCCGGACGAGCATTTCGTGGTGGCACCGGAAGGTATGCACCGTTTTTACTTAGAAGGAACCAGTGGTCGCGTCGGCGCCTCCTGGATGACGAAAGAAGCGCGATTAGACGATATTGAAGACAATCATAACTACCTCGATCAATTGAGTGCTCATTTTTTAAACAACTACGCATTTGATCAACGCATTGTTTTGGGCTTTTCTCAAGGAGGTGCGACTGCTTCGCGCTGGCACGCCAAAAATACCTTTCATGCCGATCATTTTATATTGTGGGCTTGCGTTTTTCCACCAGACCTCGAAGGTGAACAGGATCAAGATAAGCTTAAAACTTCCCGAAATTACTTTATCATCGGTCGGCAGGATCAATATTTTCAGGATCACTTTGAGGAAATTATCGACCAGTATCGACAAGAAATTCCAGGAATTGAGGTCATCCCCTTCGACGGTCCTCACAACATCGACCACCAGACGCTGCTGAATGTAGCCAATCAATTCTAGCGCTTCTCTGGATGTAGGTGCTCAATTTGTTTCAATCATGTATGTAAATTGATGAGTGAAATGAGTGGGTTTTATTTGAGCTGTTAACCACAAGGGATGCGGATAAGTCGCAAAGAGCGCAAAGCGACGCACTGAGCTATATCGAGCCTGTCGAGATATGATACATTGAGTTTATCGAAATATGATACATTGAGCTCGTCGGCATGCGTTAATATTGAACTTGACGAAATGTGTTCCTCGCTGCTACGTTCAGATTGCTAGAATTCCTCATATACGTCTGAAATTTAGGCTATAACCATCAAGTTCGCAGAAGCACCTCGTTCCCTTCAAACGGGGGATTCCTTCGTTATTTACTGATTTTAAGCCATTCACTCTTCATGAGTTGACAATTAATGTTACATTTACTTATTAGAATTTCCGATGTAAGTCGTAAAACAGTAATGAATACTTATTAAAGATACAGCGGATTAAAATAATCAAAGTAGCGCAAACCTTGAACCCTATCGGCGCTATTTTGTTTATTTATTTTTAGGCACATTACTTATTATTTTATTTATTCCTTATATTTACTAAGAGGTTTTGAAATATTTAACGACAGCTTGTTTGCTAATAAGCAATTAGATTATAACTTTGCTATTATGGTCACTCAAGAATATATTTCTCAAAGTCCTGATAAATTGGTAGGATCATATCTCGACGGAATTCGTTCAGATAAATCTACTAATTACTTGATGAAAGCAGCTTATGGTTCGCGCCGTCAAAGAAGATCTGCGACAAGATCTGGCAGTTTGAAGAATCTTAAGGAAAATATTGATGGTTTCATCAAAGTTTCTGAAAAATTTCTAAATGCGTCCAGGGAATTCTACAAAGCTGTTGATTATTTAGCATTCAATGAGTTGGAAGAAGTATCAGAGTTATCTAAACAGGCTGTGGCTTCTGTTGATTTTAGAACTAAGGCCATAGAAAGATTAAAGAGGTCTGTTAATTATGATGGTTTAGATAAAGCTTTGAAACTTTTAAGTAGCTTGGGAGAAGTTAATACTAAAATTCACAAACAATCTGAAGAAAACATCTCAGCGCATAGTAAAGAAGGGGCTTTTGAGCGTGGTTATATTTTAATTTCATCATTACATGATATTAAGTATAGCATGAAATATAATCTCAAAATCAAACTAGAAGTTGAAGATGAACCAGAGCTTTGCGGAAGTGTATCACAACTTGATATTACGGAGTACGCTGAGGATTTTGATGATTTACTTGAAGGTATAAAGGAGTATATTATTCATCTCTATGAAGAATTAGTTTCTTCAAGAGATGTTTTGCTCTCTTCAGATTTAATTGAACAGAAGAAACTCCTAAAAACGATCATCGAAAAAGTTAAATAACCATGGCATTTCATGTTTTTAAAGAGTCAGAAGTTAGAAGTGCCATAGAGAAAAAAGCTCCATGCACGAAAAAATCAGGTAAAAGATCGAAACATGATACTGCATTTTTAATGGTTAATGATAAGAAAGTGTCTCATTTTAGAATTCCTAACAATCATAAGAATGAGTTTAGAAAGGGGAAAGCAAAAGCAATGGCAGGCAAGTTGTTTTTAGATGAGTCACAATATAAATCTTTCGTTGATTGTACCTTAAAGAAAAAAGAATACAAAAACATTTTGGAGAAAAAATTCCCCGATAAAGAAGGTAAACAAACGAAGAAAAAAGTTCGTAAGTGAGGCATTGTGCCTAACTATTAAACAATTAGACAATAGATGTTAGAAAACTGACATTAAGAATATCTAACATCTCCAATGTCTAACATCATTTATAAATCTAAGCGTCCAATAAGAAAGAATGTTTTAAATTAAAATTACTACCTATCATGGTAAACCATTTACTCACTGTAAATTGAAAATTATGCGCTGCGGAATCTATGTACTATTAATGGTTTTGTTCGTCGGTTGTCAGGAGCAGAAACCCGCCGAGACAACCGAAAAGAAAGCTCCTTCTACAAAACCCAAATCGACTGAAGTATCACCGCGATTGGTGATTCACGGAGGCGCAGGTACAATCTTGCGCGAAAATATACCCACTGAACGGCGCAAAGCTTACGAAGAAAAGTTATCAGAAGCACTCAGAGCAGGGCATGCCATCCTGGATGAAGGAGGAACCAGTACTGAGGCCGTTATAGCTGCTATTCAGGTTATGGAAAACAGTCCGCTGTTTAATGCGGGAGTTGGTGCGGTATTGACTCACGAAGAAACGATTTCGCACGACGCATCGATTATGGATGGTGCTACAAATCAAGCTGGAGCCGTAGCCGGAATTCAAACGGTCAAAAACCCCATTTTGGCGGCTTATCTCGTATCGGTGAATTCAGAACACGTGCTGCTATCGGAAGAAGGAGCTGAACGATTTGCGGAAGAACAACAGCTAGAGCCCGTCTTGCCCGACCATTTTATTACAGAACGCCGGCTGCGTCAACTCCGAGAAATCAAGAAGCAAAACCACGCCGCTGTAGATCCTTTTATCAATGATCAAAAATACGGCACGGTAGGTGCAGTTGCACTCGATAAGGCTGGAAATATTGCTGCGGGTACATCGACGGGCGGAATGACCAACAAAAAATACGGTCGTATCGGCGATTCACCCATCATTGGAGCCGGAACCTATGCCGATAATGCTACTTGTGGCGTTTCCAGCACCGGACATGGCGAATATTTTATCCGAAATGTTATTGCTTATGACGTCGCTGCACGCATAAAATATCAACAATTTAACCTCAGAAAAGCTGGAGATTCTGCCATAGCAAACCTCACTAAAAAAGGAGGAACCGGTGGCATCATAACACTTGACAGGAGCGGGAATATTCACATGCCTTTCAATACGGCAGGTATGTTCCGTGGATACTATACAGACACCTCCGGAATTGTGGTTAAAATGTTCGGTGAATAAAACTGGGCACTTTTCTGGTCTATTCGTTATCTAGTCCACTAAGATGTGGTGCTCAATCATTTGCCCTACTTCTTCAAATCATCCGCAATGGATTCGTAATACAAATATTTTTTCTGCGGCGATTCAAAAGGACGATAGATGTAATAGATCTGACCATCATAGATCTTAATCTTCTCCACGTAACGATATGTTAACCGCTGAGGTTGACTCGTTTCACCCGATCGTTTGTCAATGCACACAATGTTAGTAAATCCGCCATCGTCGTAAGCTGTGTACAACTTGTCTCGGACCGGATCGCGCAAAACGGTCTTCTCCCAGCCGGATTTTCGCGCGTCCTTGTGAAAATCTATTGTGCAGCTATCCGTTTCCTGGCAATTCCAGGCATCAAAAAAGTAAAGATGATCCCGGTAATAATCAAAGACCAATAATTCATTATTGATAAGAAAAAAATCGCCCAGTGGCGGATCGTAATAGATCGTCTGCGTAAAAATATTGGCACCGACCCAAACCTCGCGGTCAATGCCCGTGGCAGCTTCTTGATCCCATGCCCACAATTTCGTCCTGACATCCGCCCATTTGTATTCAGAACGGTACTGTTCCATCATCAGTTCATCTTCGAGGTGGTGCACTTTAACGTAAGATGTATCATCGCGATCAACCATAAAGTAATCGAAGGCGGGATAGAATGCATTGTAATTCGAAAAATAGACGCGCTCCTCCTCCAGCGTGTCAAGAATCGGTGCAATTGTCCCTTGAAACTGCGCTTCATCAATCGATCTCAATCCAATATGGCGACTCAGATTCAATTGGTAAATTCCATCTTCCGCTTTGAGGTAAACGTTATCCCTGTAATCGGTAACCAATTCCTCTGCTCCTTTCATGAGCACGCGACGTCCCAAAACTTCTTCCCCTTTAATCCAAAGTAGTTCGCAATCTTTTTCAAGGCGCCGGGGATACGTTAACAATAGCATTTCTTCATCACTGATCAGCACATAATCACTGACACTCAAACGATTCGAACCAAAACGAACTTGCGGCTCCCGTTTTGCGTTGATATCAACTCCTTCAATAAATTGACCTGAAAAATCAAATGACAGTTCTACGTGCAATCTGCCGCCTTTTCGTCTTTCGCTTTTTAAATCAGCTGCATTCAACGTGGTGTCGATGGAAGAATAATTTTCTATTTCCACCTGTGCGCGCAGCGGAACCTCTGTTTGATTTGTCCAGCATACCTTCTCCCCGTGTGCTATTTTTCCGCTAAAAACAACCCGACCTTCTACACTTTCGACCGTTAGATCAGCATTTTCAAGGATTTCGCCCGTTTCGGCATCTGTTAAACCGAAACTCACGCACGAGCGATCGGCTACCTGAGCTCTCGCTGCTGTCAGCATCAATAAAAAGCATAAGATGTAGCCAATTTCTTTCATTTCACTATAAAGATGCACAATTTTCTTTTTTCCATAAAATAATGGCTCGTATTCACAATTCATCGGTTATCAACAATTTTCTAGTGCTATGTTGAAAAATTGATTTGAAGGCTTGATTGCGCATAAACAAGGGCTCCAACCCTTTTATTGGAAAAGGCGCTTTCACTGATTGTAAATTAATACGTTGAATTTCAATAAATTCAATTATTTCTCTATTTTTGTTGCGCAGTAAATTTGCTAAACTCAGGAAATGCAACGAAACTTTGTACTATTTTTTATTTTGCTCGGTCTTTTGGCCACGGAAGCGATTTGTCAGGAAGAACTGCGTTTGAAATACAAACAAGTGACAGAATCCGTGTACGATTATAGTGCTGATCAATACCAGGATACTGCAACATACGAGGAAGAGGGAAATATCTCTATCTCGGATAAATCGATCGTGATTG
>JBNJEH010000045.1:0-24391 GCA_051745635.1 Bacteroidota bacterium | reverse complement strand
GATGAAAAAAATGAAGAATAGTTTTCCATATTCCTGAGTTCTGGATAAATAAAAGACACTCTTCACTTTTTGTTCACAGTTGTATATCTTTTTTGTGTTTCCGTTTTTTTCGGGACAGACGGTGGGCTCCCTTCGGTCGGTTGCTGCAAAAAGTAACAACCCCGTTTGCCGAGGGCAGGAAAGATCTAGCGCTTGATATTTGATCTCGTTTGCACTCCTGAAAATTGATGATGGTGTCCCCTGCACTTACGTTTGGTCTTCAAAAGCAGTGCTTTTTCTTCTCCTGCGACAAACTGCGGAGCTTTCACCATCATTGACAATTTCCAGTTCGTTGCTCCTTCGCTCAAATATAATGCGCATCCACAAACAAAACTTTCGATAAAAACAACCTTACTCCCGTCAAAAAAGCTAATTAAAAATAATAAAGTAAGCTCCTCGTTTTACACCCTTTAAGTCTTGGAATTCGAATTATCTCTTGTAGTTTTAGTTGGGAGCGATGTTCAGATTTAAACTGTCAATTGATGAAATCAGCTAAAAGAAGCAAGTATTTTAAAGGATGCAAATGTTCTATAAAAATTAGGGAGAACTAAAATCCCTGCCCGTCAAATTTCTTAACTTTATCGAACCAAAGGTAAAAGACATGGAAAAGATTCAGAACTATATTAACGGGGCTTTCGTTGCCCCTCAGGAAGGCAAGTATTTCGACAACATCGAACCGGCTAAAGGTGAAGTCTATTCGCAAATTCCCAATTCGCAGGCAGCAGATGTGGAGGCAGCTGTAGCAGCAGCCAAAAATGCCTTTCCCGGTTGGTCAAAGATGAGTATTGAAGAGCGCGGTGACTGGATGATGAAAATTGCAGACGGGATCAAAGCACGCATGGATGAATTTGTCACAGCAGAAAGCCGCGATAATGGAAAACCGGTCAAACTCGCCGAACATGTCGATATTCCTCGCGCTGTTTCAAATTTTAAATTTTTCGCTACAGGAATTCAACATTTCGCCTCTGAATCCCACAACATGGTGGGTGTTGGATTTAACTATACACTCAGAAAACCACTTGGTGTAGTCGGTTGCATCTCTCCGTGGAATTTGCCGCTGTATTTATTCACCTGGAAAATTGCACCTGCATTGGCTGCCGGGAATTGTGTGGTAGCGAAACCATCCGAAGTTACGCCCTATACGGCTTATTTGCTATGTCAAGTCATGGAAGATGTCGGGTTTCCGAAAGGCGTGCTCAACATCGTGCATGGATACGGTCAACACGCCGGAGATGCTATCGTGCGACACAAGGACACCAAAGCGATCTCATTTACAGGAGGAACGGCAACGGGTAAAGCCATTGCCTCGATTGCCGCACCGATGTTTAAGAAACTGTCGCTTGAACTCGGCGGTAAAAATCCAAACGTCATCTTTGACGACTGTGACTTTGATGAAATGCTGAAGACGACGATTCGCTCGAGTTTTGCCAACCAGGGGCAGATCTGCTTATGTGGTTCAAGAATCTTTGTGCAACGCGGAATCTATGAAAAATTCAAAACGGCATTTGTGGAGAAGATCAAAAAGGCAAAAGTGTCCAACCCAGAGGACCCAAAAGCACAATTAGGGGCTGTAGTTTCTGAGTCGCACATGGAAAAAGTATTGAGCTACATTGAGCTGGCCAAAGAAGAAGGTGGAACAGTACTCGCAGGAGGACACCGCGTTCGATTAGATGCTCCATACGACAATGGATTTTACATTGCTCCGACGATAATTGAAGGCCTGGACTATAGTTGTCGCACCAATCAGGAAGAGATTTTCGGACCGGTTGTGACAATAACCCCCTTTGAAGATGAAGAAGAAGTATTAAAAATGGCAAATTCTACTGAATACGGCCTCAGCGCCACAATCTGGACGAACGATCTCAAGCGCGCCCACAACATGGCTGATGAAATCGATGCGGGGATTGTCTGGATCAATGCATGGCTCGTTCGCGATTTGAGAACGCCTTTTGGAGGTACAAAGTCGTCTGGTGTCGGTCGTGAAGGCGGTTGGGAAGCCCTGAAATTCTTTACTGAACCGAAGAATGTGTTTGTAAAAAGTTAAGTTTGTTTTTAAGTCTATCAAAATAATCCATTATGAATAATTTGATACGGATTTCAATTATATCGTTTTCATTGCTATTATCATCCAATTGCTATTCACAAAAAGTTTCATCAGTCATTATTTCTGGAACCTCTCACTTAGGGAATGTTAAAATTTTAGTGGTTAAACCAGATTATACATCCACTTATAATAAAGAACACATGGATCTATATGTTGAGTTAAAAATAGAGCTTGACAAATGGTTAGAGAAAGGTTATGAAATTAAAAGTTCAAGTTCAGGTACTTACACGGACGATAAGACTCGACATACCTACACGCTAATCAAAAAAGAGTAAACTTTTTCACTACCCTACAGAATATTTTTGCTTGTTTTCATCACTCAAATCCGCCTTTAGTTCGGGAAGCAATTCGATCGTCGTTTTGATGATGCTTTCCGTATCGAATCCAGCATCTATGTAGAGCTCTTGCTGTGTTCCGTGGTGTAGAAATTCATCCGGAATTCCCAAACGCTTGACTTTTGCCGTGTAGCCCTGATCCACCATAAACTCGAGAATCGCACTTCCCATTCCGCCCATGAGACAGCCGTCTTCAACGGTGATCACTTTGTCAAATTTAGAGAAAACTTCGTGTAAGAGATTTTCATCTAAAGGCTTCACAAAACGCATGTCGTAATGTGCAACGGAAGCTCCCAGTTGTTTTAATTCCTCAATGGCATCCTGGGCAAAATTACCCGGGTGACCAATCGTCAAAATAGCAATGTCTTCTCCAGCGGTTACGCGTCTCCCCGTCCCCACTTTCATTTGTTTCATGGCTGTTTTCCATTCTGTCATAACACCTTTTCCGCGCGGATACCGAATGCTGAATGGTCCCATGTCGTCTTGTTGTGCGGTCATCATCATATTGCGCAATTCCGATTCATTCATCGGTGCCGCTACCGTCATGTTGGGTACGGCGCGCATGTAAGCATAGTCATAGGCTCCGTGGTGTGTAGCTCCGTCTGCTCCCGCAAAACCTGCGCGGTCTAAACAGAACACCACATTGAGATTTTGTAACGCCACATCGTGAATCACTTGATCATACGCGCGTTGCATAAACGATGAATAGATATTACAGAACGGAATCATTCCCTGCGTGGCGAGTCCTGCCGAAAAGGTGACGGCGTGTTGCTCGGCAATCCCCACATCAAAAGCGCGACCGGGCATTGCTTCCATCATAATGTTCAGCGAACTTCCCGAAGGCATCGCCGGAGTAATCCCCATAATTTTATCATTCTCTTCTGCCAGCTCTACAATCGTATGTCCAAATACTTGCTGGTATTTTGGTGGCTGAGGAGATGTGGGAACGATTTTAACAATTTCGCCCGTATCTTTATTAAAAACACCCGGAGCGTGCCACTGTGTCGGATTTCCTTCTTCAGAAAACTTAAATCCTTTGCCTTTCTTGGTTACACAGTGTAATATTTTCGGACCCGGAATATCTTTTAAATCTTCAAATATCTTTTTTAGTCCTATCACATCGTGACCATCAACAGGACCGAAATATCTAAAATTAAGGGATTCGAACATGTTCGATTGCTTCAATAAGCTTCCTTTTAAAGCGGTAGATACTTTGCTCACAACCGTTCGGGCATCCGGGCCAAACTTAGAAAGTTTTCCCAGCATACTCCACACCTCATCTTTCACTTTATTATACGTGTGCGAGGTCGTGATGTCCGTGAGGTAATCCTTCAACGCCCCGACGTTGGGGTCGATGGACATGCAATTATCATTCAACACCACCAAGAGGTTAGCATCTTTTTCAAAACCGGCGTGATTGAGTCCCTCAAATGCCAAACCGGCCGTCAGTGCTCCATCCCCAATGACAGCGATATGCTGGCGGTCTTTTTCTCCTTTATAGCGATTAGCCACTGCCATTCCCAATGCTCCGGAGATAGAAGTTGAAGAATGACCTACACCAAATGTATCGTATTCACTTTCGCTGCGCTTCGGAAAGCCACTAATTCCTCCTTTGATTCTGTTCGTATGGAAGACATCTCTTCTACCCGTCAGAATTTTGTGTCCATAAGCCTGGTGGCCCACATCCCAAACCAATTGATCTTCGGGGGTATTAAACACGTAATGCAGCGCTACTGTCAGTTCGACAACGCCTAAGCTCGCTCCAAAATGCGAGTTTCCAATCTCTGAAATAACATCGATAATGTATTGTCTGACCTCGTCACTTACTTGCGGAAGTTCTTCCTCCGTCAGTTTGCGGAGATCAGCGGGATTATTGATATCCTTTAATAGTTGACCAGCTTGATAATTTGCCATGGTTTATTCAATTAAAACAAAAGTACTGCTACTTTCTCTGTCCACAAAACAGAAAAAGAAGAAAGTTTGTTCACTTCTTCGAACAAATACACCCGAAATCAGTGGTTTTTGTCAGAAGCGAAACGTTGCGCCCGCCATAAACTGAAATCCCTGAACCGGGTAACCGTACCACCTCTTGTAGCGTTGCGCTGCCACGTTGTTAAAATTAGCGAAAATAGAAATCCGCTTGGTATAGCGAAATTCCGCTCCAATGTTGGCATCGGCGATCACACCTAAAGGTCGATAAAGCTGACCGTCTTCCTCGAGCACTCCTGCTTGATTTGGATCAAAGGCTTTGGCTACCCTTCCCGTTTCCAAAGTGAAATCTAATGTCAATAGCAACTTGTCGGCTATATTGTAATTTCCGCGCGCAATGAACTCAAATTGAGGCAAATTCCATGCATACGGGTTATTCCGCGCCTGATAACTGTGAAAGCGAGCAATTCCATCGATTTTCAGTTTCTCGTTTTGCTGATATGATAAGCTCCCGCTGATCGTGGAGATATTGACCGTGTCGTACATCACACGAAATTGATTCCCAGAAGAAAGCACGGTGTCGTTGACATATAGTGCCTGATTGCGGTGCGTTGCGAAGGAAGCTCCAAGGTTAAAGCTCATTTTGGACGACAGCGTTCCTTTGATCCCAAAATGCGCTTCATATCGACTTCGGTTGTTCAGTTCAACATTCGACCGAATAAATTCATTTGTGCGTGCCAGATGTGCGAAACGGCGCTGTTGCATTCCCCCTTCTACTCCGGCATAGGGAATAAACAAATCATCGAAAAGCGAATATTTTACTTCGGCAATGGGATATAAACTGGCCTGAACTTCCCGATTGATATTGAGAGCAAGTGCTCCTCCCAATTTAAAATGCAATTTCTCATTGAGGCTGTAAAAACTCGTCACGGGACGCAATTCCACGAGCGTGTTCTGATGCACAAAACCCGTATCACTCGGCGCAATCGAGCTATCGCGAATACCGTAGCGGTAATCATTAAAACTGATGTCTGCATCCGCTCTTAAATTGGAGAGCAACACGTTATTCGACATATTGTACTGCCACGTCGATCGAACACCTACATTGTTTTCTTTTCCTCTCCATTTATCGAGGGAATCCACAGCAGGTTTTTGATCCATAAAATTGGAATAATCCACCCCGATCCGATAATTCAGCATCGCCGAATCTTTCTTGTGCGCGTCGAAAAATCCTGAAAAATCAACCGACTGATACCGTTGTGATATGCTGTCGCGATCGGCATCCGGATTTTCAAAACCATAGTAGTGAAGCCCGTAATTTTTGTATCCGATTTCTCCTCCATACGAGTAGCGGCGTTCTTCCACCTTTCCAAAAGCTCTTATCTTCGTGCGGTCATACTGTGAAGGCGCTACATCCGGAATTTGACCCCATTCTGACAAATGCTTGGCGTGTACGCCCCAATGGTATTTTCTCGATCGCAGTGAATTGTAATAAACTTCTCCCAGTCCCATGAGGCGACTTCCAGCTCCCAATTTAGCATATCCGCGATAAAGCTGCGGTAATTGCGGACGATGACGAATGTTGGCAGGTGCAATTTTATCGATCTCAAAACTCGTGTTCTCCTGTAATACGAGCAGTGGATAATCCGTAATGGGAGAAGTGATCGCAGTATCGATCATAGAAGGTCGCATGCTTATCCTGTTGACGGGCGGTAACGAGCGATCTGAACCCGTCGTCACTCGAACATCTCCATTATTATCCTGAGACCAACCGGCAGAAACTACCGCGAGGATGCTCAAAATCGCTGTAATCACATTCATTCTAATCATCATCTCCCTCGTTTATATCAATCTTTCGATTGCCATTATCTTCAATTGACTTTGACGCGTCTTTCAACTGCATGATTTCATCTTTGACCGATTGTGCTTCTTTGATCACGTCATCTTCTTTGTCCGGGTAATTGCTCAATACTAAATCAATTGTTTTTTCTGCCTGAAACAATTCGTCACGCGCCTGAAATACCCGTGCCTGCAAAATCAGAGACTTTGCTATCCAATAATCGTAGGCTGGTTTGCGCTTCATTAATTCCTCGTGGATCTTTTCTGCCTTATCGTACTCATCCTGATGATAATGCGCCTCTGCCAAGGTGTGCAGCGCTTCTGTCCCGCGTTCTTTGCCCGTGTTGTCGGCCGTCCAGCGCAAATACGTTTTACTCGTTTCGTACGCTTCCGTATAGAATAATGACACACCAGCGATGTAGTTGGCTTCAATGCGTTTATCGTCATCGCCGAGAAGCTCATCATCCAGGACTTTTTGCGCGATTTCAGCGGCATTCGCATAATGCTCGAGCAAATAATTACAGCGCATGAGCCCCACACGGGTATTAAAAATTACCTGAGCAGTGGATGCGAGATCTTCCAGCTGGTCGTAATACGGCAGTGCCCTTTCGTATTCTCCGTCATTGTAGAGCGTTTTAGATGCGCGCACCAACGCCTCTTCCGTATAACTCGATTTGGGTCGCTCGATAATCTGCTCGTAATACTCGAGGGCTTTTTCTTCTTCTCCCCGCTGATAATAGATATCTGCCAGATAACTCAATAGCTGAATTGTAAATCGTCCGTCCGGATAACGCTCCAGGTATTTTTTTAGTTCCGGAACAGCCTCCTCGTAATTCTCGTTGAGGTACAGTTCGTTGGCAGCTTCGTAGAAAATCACCTCTTCATCATCTTCAGATATTTCTGCACAAGCAAATTCTTTGCGCAATTTGGTTACCTCATTTTGCTTTCGGGTTGCTTTGTAAATATCGATTAAACCTTGAGTGGCGCGCTTGCACATTTCGTCGTTGAGAGAAAATTCATTGAGTACGCGCCGGAAATAACTTTCAGATTCGGTATAGTTCTTTTGTTTGTAATTTAAATCTGCAATTTCTATCAATGCATCCTGAACGAGAATGTTATTGGGGTAATCGTTTACAATCTGATTAAAATACTGCAATGCTTTTTCATTGTTTCCAGCATTTTTGTAACTCATTCCCACATCGAAAATCGCGGGGATCACATAAGAGGAACCCGAATAGTTATTGATGATATCGAGCAATGTCGCGATCCGTTCCTGACGTTTCCCCGACCGAAATCCGTAGACTTTTGCCAGGGCGTATAAAACGCGGTCTTTATTTTCCGCATCATAATTGAGCGCTTTTTCATAATTCATGGCGGATTTTTCGAAATCAGGTTCTTCACGGGTGTAATAACAATCACCAATGCGCGTATAAGCATCGGCGAGGCGATTCTCATCTTGAATATCGGACAACTGGGTGTAAGTTCTGAACGCCTGTATAGCCTGCACCCAGTCTTCCTGTTTATAATAAGCATAGGCAATATTATAATAGGCGTTATGTTTCATTTGTTGATCATTGATTCCCGGAATGGAAAGAAAATCGCGAAACACCTTGATAGCATTGGTGTAATCTGTAAGGCGATAGTGCGCATCCGCCGTCCAGAACAAAGCTATTCCTGAAATCTCCGAATTGACGGGGTATTTGTTGACCCGCTTCAACGCTTGAATTGCGCTCTGGTAAGCACCGCGTTCAAAACGTTCTATACCCATGTTGAAAGCCACAATTTGATAGGCTGTTTTTAATTGAATATTGAGATCATCAATACGATCGAGGGATTGCAGCGCTTCCTTGTAACGTTTGGTATTGGAGTAGACATTCACCAGGTAGCTATAAACATCTTCGCGTCTTTTAGACCGCGGAAATTTTTCTAAAAATAACTCAAAGGCTTCGATCGCTTCATTGTACGGGTTGTAATCCAGTTCGTAAGAGAGCACTGCGTAATTGTACAGAGCGTCCTCCTGGGTTTCCGCGTCGTAGTCGAGTCCCGCGGCAGATTTGAATGCCGTTCGAGCGTAATTCAACTGATCCGTTTTTTTGTAGCATTCCGCAATGTGGTAATAAGCCGTTTGCGTCAACTGATCTTCTTTGCGGGTCACGCGATCAAATACAGGTATCGCCGCTTCATATTGCTGACTTTTAAAATAGGCAAATGCCAATGCGTAATCCTGCTCCCTCGTTGTCTCACTGCTACCATCATACGTCTCCAGGTACTCCGCTGCTTCATCGTATTTTTTAATGCGGTAATAGGCATCACCAACGAGTAAATTCATTTCGGGTGTGCGCGGTTCTTTATCTTCACTGACCAGCTCAGGAGCAAATTCGGTCAATTTTTCGTAGTCGCCGAGCAAATAATAGATTTGTGCAATGTAATAAGGCACCTCATCTTTAAATGTCGGATGACTCAACAACTTTAAAAATCCACCCAGCGCTTCCTGATAAGTCTCGTTTTGATAGGCAATGTGCGAATAATAATAAAGTGCCGGTGCAGCATAATTTGAGGAATCGTCTTTGATCTCATAAAAGGCATTTCTCGCAGCTCTGTACTCTCCGAGTTGAAAGTGCGCATACCCCAACTTGAAATAGTATTCGGTCAATTGATGTGCTTCTACGTCGGTGCGATCTGTTTTTTTCAGCCAGACAACGGCATCCGTATATTTTTTTCGCTGATAAAAGTACTTCCCTATTTTTAAATAAATGTCATTTTTGTAGATGCTCTCCGGATATTCATTAATAAATTCCTGAAGGAGTTTGACAGCATCGTTGTTGTATAGATGGAGCGCAGATAAGCCTTCGTAATAGCGGGCTTTAACGAATAAAGGGTCGTTTTTATCCTCAAAGGAATCCAGAAATTGAGCAAACGTGGCACGGGCCGCACTGTACTGTTCCTTCTCAAATAAATCCTCGGCTTTATAAAAAGATGCATACTCACCATCGTACTTTTCTGTTCGCTGCGCAACCGAACAAGTAACTGCAACAGTAAATAATAAAATAGTGATAAAACGCTGCGCCAACATGATCATGTACAATTATAAAAAGAGTTTTTACTAAAGCTAAAAGTATAGAGGAAATCCCTGTTTCCGATGACGAGTTTGAAAAGTTATAAACGCAATTCTGTTAAGATTGTTATGATGTACACGAATTAAATGCTTATATTTTGTAGATATTTGAACAAAGCTTGAAATCAGTGAAAAAGGTCATCGACATAGAACAAGGAAGAATAGAACAGAAGAAAGTCACTGTTCTGCAAGACGTAAACGTCGGAATCAGTGAAAAAGAGTTCGTTTACCTCATTGGAAAAACGGGTTCGGGAAAAAGCAGTTTCCTGAAAACGCTCTACGGCGATTTGCCGCTTATCGATGGAAAAGGCACTGTGGCTGGTTTTGACCTCACGCGACTCAAGAATCGCGAAATTCCGTTACTCAGAAGAAAAATTGGAATTGTATTTCAGGATTTTCAATTGCTGACCGACCGCTCTGTGATGAAAAACCTCTTTTTTGTGATGAAAGCAACGGGCTGGAAGAAGAAAAAAGAAATGGAACAGCGCGGATTAAAGGTTTTGGGCATGGTCGGCATCGAAGAAAAAGCGTATAAAATGCCGCATGAATTATCCGGAGGTGAGCAGCAGCGCGTAGCCATCGCCCGAGCACTTCTCAACAATCCCGCACTGATTTTGGCCGACGAGCCTACGGGTAATTTAGACCCCGAAACCTCAGAAGCCATTATGAAACTTCTCATAGCCATCGCACAAGAGGGAACTTCTTTGTTAATGGCTACGCACGACATGAGTCTGGTCGAAAAATTTCCAGGTCGCGTTTTACGCGTCGAAAACAATACGATTCGCGAAATAGAGTCGATGGGGAATTTCAATCCTTTTGAAGTACAGGATGTCTGATTCCTTCACGGCATTATGGGCGAATTACAGCACCGAGACCGATCATAGGTCCTCCCGTAGCGAGCTCAATATTTAACCCGAAATTTCTTTTGAGAAAATAGGTTGCACCGATTCTGAAACGCGATGAAATCGGAAAATTGAGAAATGGATTCTGAATAAAGGTTTCAACCATAGAATTTGGCGCATCCGTATCAAATGATCGCGTAGTCGAATTCGAACCTAAGGCAAATCCACCGTAGAGGTCTAAATTATCAGCTCCGTGATCAGGAACGTGATAATTAAAGCCAATCTGGAAGCGCAATCGGCTCAATTTTAAATCATATTGATACGTATTTTGTTCCCACGATGCATTCCATGAATTGTAGATGCCGTCCAGCGTAAATCCGAATTGATTGGAAAGCATATATTCCAGCTTCAAACCGGATGGCGGTAATCCGCCCAATGAAATATCGGAAGCGCTAGTACCCACCAAATATTGTTCGATAAAAAACTTGCCCCAGTTGGGATACGAACTGAACCCCGTAATCAGAAAATCTTCTTCATTAAGTGTAGTAGTTGTCTGCCCATTCGATTCATGAACCGGAGAAAGTATAAAGAATACTGTGGTCATTAAAATTAAGAGTTGTTTCATTGTTCTCGATTTAATCAATTCATTATTAAAGTTTATACGCTAGTCCAAATAAAATCGTTCGCACACCCGTTCCTACTTCAACGTTCAAACCAATATTTTCATTGAAGAAATAGCGCCCGCCTAATCGAAGTCGTGCCGATATTGGCGTTTGGGCCAACGTTGCCGAGGTAGCAAAAAAGCCATTGCTCAAAAAGTACATTTGACTTCTGGCATCAAAACCGGGCTGTTCTACTTCTCCGGAAGTTTCAATATTATTCGTTCCAATGGCAAAACCCATATACATATCCAAATCATCTCTTCCCAAATCCGGGAGGTGATAATTGGCACCGATCTGGAACATAAAACGCGTTGCTTTGAAGGAATTTTCATAAGTATTGATTACCGGGTCATTGTTGCCGTCGACAGTATTCTGTTCATAATCCCATTCTCCACCCCATTCGGAGTAAGAACCATCCATAGTAAAACTAATTTCATCGGATAACATGAATTCACCCTTTAATCCAATGGGCACGATTCCCTGTACGGTTGAAGGGCGCGAAGTAGTTATCTCGGTAATATATGTTTCAAAGTTGTAGTTCCCCCAATTGGGATACCCGACATATAAATCGAGAACTAAATCCTGGTTCTTTACAGGCGGAACGATCTCTGCTTCATCCTGAGCGAAAATGATGCTGCTCGAAAAACAAAGCGATAATGTGAAAACAATCAATTTCATGTGTGGTAATTTGTTTTTTTATAACTCAATGAATGTAACAAATAAATTAGATATAATGGTATTCAATTGATCATTCATTTATTTTCTAGTGGGTACTTAAAACAAAAGTCACCCTCTCGAGTGACTTTTGCAAAAGCGTAAAAATGGTTTTATCTAAAGAATACTAATAACGGTAGTGTTCTGGTTTGTAAGGACCTTCAACATCCACACCAATGTATTCCGCCTGATCATAAGAAAGCGATTCCAGTTCAACACCAATTTTAGAGAGGTGAAGTTCTGCCACTTTCTCATCCAGGTGCTTTGGTAGCATATAAACTTTATTCTCGTACTTATCGCTGTTGTTCCAAAGTTCCATTTGAGCGAGCGTCTGGTTCGCAAACGAATTCGACATCACAAATGAAGGGTGACCAGTTGCACATCCTAAGTTCACTAAACGACCTTCAGCCAAAAGGATAATTTCTTTTCCTCCTAATTCATAAAGGTCTACCTGAGGTTTGATTTCCGATTTATTCTGTGCATTTGAGTTCAACCACGCTACATCGATTTCATTATCGAAGTGTCCGATGTTACAAACGATTGTTTTGTCTTTCATCGCCTCAAAGTGACGACCAACAACGATATCTTTGTTTCCAGTTGTTGTCACAACGATATCTACACGATCAACCACAGTATCCAGTTTTTTGACTTCAAATCCATCCATCGCCGCCTGAAGCGCACAAATTGGATCGATTTCTGTCACGATTACGCGAGCACCAGCTCCGCGCAATGAAGCGGCAGACCCTTTACCGACATCACCGTATCCACAAACAACAGCCACTTTTCCGGCCATCATGGTATCCGTAGATCGGCGAATCGCATCGACTAAAGATTCTTTACATCCGTATTTATTGTCGAATTTTGACTTGGTAACAGAGTCGTTGACATTGATCGCCGGCATCACGAGCGTTCCATTCTTCATGCGCTCATACAAACGGTGAACTCCCGTCGTCGTCTCTTCTGAAAGTCCTTTAATTTCTTTTGCCAATTCAGGGTACTTATCAAAAACCATATTGGTCAAATCACCACCATCGTCCAAAATCATGTTCAACGATTTTCCACCTTCAAAGGCGTGCAGTGTTTGTTCAATACACCAGTCAAACTCTTCCTCATTCATCCCTTTCCAGGCAAAAACAGGTACGCCTGCTGCTGCAATAGCTGCCGCTGCATGATCCTGCGTAGAGAAAATGTTACATGATGACCATGTCACGTCAGCTCCGAGCTCAACTAATGTTTCGATCAACACTGCCGTTTGAATGGTCATGTGCAGACATCCTGCGATTCTCGCACCTTTCAATGGTTTTTCCTTACCATACTCTTCTCTCAAAGACATCAACCCCGGCATTTCTGCCTCAGCGAGTCGTATTTCTTTTCTTCCCCAGTCAGCAAGGCTTATATCTTTAACCTTGTAGTTTAATTTTTCTTGTGTTTCACTCATCGATTTTAATTTTTTTCTAAAAATGCTATACAAAAGTAACGAATTCATTCAGGATAATCAAAAGGAGATGTCTTTCCAACTTCAAAGAGACGAAAGAACTGTATATCAGAATACAAATTCAGACAAATAGCAAAGGCTCGAAGCTGTTACTTCTTATTACCCACGATTTGCATCAGAATTTTCTCAGTAATCAAATATGTTGGTTTTACCCCTGTCAAGCCAAGTCCCCCTGATGCTAGCGTACTGCCAGTTTCAAGTGGATTATCGGAAGCGTAATAGGCATAAGCAATACGAACGTCCTTTCCAATACTGTTTCGAATCTTAGATGCCGCCTGAATGGCTTTCTGATAATGTGCTCCTTCCATCTCCAGCCCGATCACTTTCCAGGTGGATTTTTTAAAGTATTTCAGCATCTCCTTATTTTGCAGCGAAGTGCCCAAAACAGTGATCATCGGTCCTTCGTAAACCGACAATCCCTCGCCTTCGAAATCTGATTTTTGCAATATGTTATCGAATGGATAATTATCGGCGGTACCTTCGAAAATGTGTGCAGAAGGAATCATAATATCTCCTTTAATTCCGTTCAAAATACCCGCTTTCCCCATAATCGACACCGACTTTATATTGAGCTTTCGCGGTCCTCCTTCTGCCTTTTTAAACGGCTTGAGTAATTCATCCATGGTTTCGTATGCTTGCTCACCAAACGCGTAATCCATAACGATCACCACGTCGTCGCAGGGATCGGCCGGCAGGAAGCTTGAAGACCAATCAATTTTAGACAGGTCAAACACCTGCACGTCTATATTCGTGCCCGAGGTATCCTTGTAATAGGTCATCCCCATTTTCTCGGCGAGTGATAAAATCTGATCCCGTTGCTTTTCATTGTCCGGTTGACTCAACATTTCAAAAACCTCTTTTTTACCGGTTGCCTTCGATTTACCTTTGAGCGATTGCCTGGCATACAAAAAATTCATGACGCTGTGCATATTGGCACTAATAATATGAATGGGACGGTCAATTAATCCGCGCTGCTCCAGTAAACTTTTAATATTATTCGCCCACCGCTCCCCGTGGATATGATGACCTAATCGTTCGCGCAAAACGGGACTAAACATAATCATGCGTTTATTCTCGTCCAGCAATTCATCAATCGCTAGCCGACCGAGCCAATAAATGACGCGCAACAAACGAGACGGATTATCTTTATCCAGCATCCGGTGAATGACGAGCACCTCTTCGAATGTGCGTCCCAGAATGTTTGCTGTATGAACAAAAGCAATTTCCAGTTCTTTATTTGAGACTTTCTTCTTGCGCGCGGTTTCTTCCAGAATTTGCCATTCCCTGGTGAGTTTTCCATCGTCATCAATGACAGCTCGTTGCGCAATTTTATGCGATTCGATAAACAGAAAAGTCAGGTGCGTCAACACGTCGTATATATCGGATCGCCCGCGCGTGATTTCAATATTCATCTGATGATCATCGACGCGATAGCAGTTGCGGCGGCGTTTCGGTGGAATGATGGGAGGAATTTTAGATAAGCGGTATCCTTCATCACCTGTCAAATTAATGGCACTGCACTCTTCAATTCCTGCCGGCAAACGATCCAGCACATAGATCAACCCGTTCAATTCCACCTTTTCTTCAGCAATTGTCCCGTATATTTCAGGCTGCAACTCGAGTAGTCCCTCCCGCAAGGTCGTACCCGACACTCCCATTGGCTTGTAAAACCCCCGGTTAAACAAGTGCCGCATCGTGATATAAATTCGCTCAATCGCCTGCGTGGCTTCCTGGGCCTTCGTTCTTTTATTTTCTGGCATAATTCATTGTTCTGAGCTAAAGATAAAAAATATATTCCGTAACGGCTCTCCTGTGCCAATGCTTTGCCCGGGTCAAAATTCAAAAACTGATCAAACGCGCAACAGGTGCATCCTTTGAAGAAAATGCTTTCAGCCACGCAAGTGCTTGAATCGGCCTTATAAAAGACGTAATCCACTCAAATTCACTGAAAGGTGGTTAAACAATTACTGCCACCGCTTGTTGGGGTTAAAATTATTCATGAGCGATGGAAGAGCGATGGAAAAAAATATCCGGTTTTGGCGATTACGAAATTTCTACCAATGGAACTATTCGGTCGAGGGAGCGTACAAAAAAATATAAATCGGGTCGAACGGTCCATTTCAAAAGCAAGGAAAAACGTTTGCGCAAGCATCCGAATAACCATTTCTTAATGACAGATCTGGTAAATGATAAAGGAAAAAGAAAAACCGTTTATCCGCACAAGCTCGTAGCTATCGCATTTATAAAGAACGAACATCCGCGCATCAACAAAATCGTGATGCACAAAGACCAGGACTTTACCAACAACAGCATGGATAACTTAGCATGGGCATCTTTCTCAGAATCCATACGACTCGGTTTCGAAACGGGTCGACGGAACAACTCCAATTTATGGGAGAAAAGGCGAAAAAAATACGGTCCACAGGGCAGTAAACGTCCCATGGGGAGAAAAGACCCGTTAAGTGAAGAAGATCGCCAAACGATTTATGACTTGCGTCAAAACAAACAACTGACACTGGCTGCAATTGCCGAAAAGTTCAACTGCAGCGTTGCACATGTGCACAAGACACTCAAAAAAATGGATGACAACGGTGAATGTGGTGTGGCGCACAACACATCCTCCGAAAAGTAAACGAGTAGCTATTCGTATGTGCTGATTCTTTCTATTTTTGCAGAGATCAAAAAAAGGCACATGAAACGCACGCAAATCAGTGAAATATTAGCGCAACCGAAAGAGGGATCGAAAGTTTTAGTAAAGGGCTGGGTCCGCGCTTTTCGGAGCAAACGGTTTATTCAAATTAACGACGGGTCAACTTTTCACACTTTACAGGCCGTTCTGGACTATGAAGATTTTGAAGAAGCACTTCTCAAGCGGGTCACGACGGGATCTGCAATTGGAGTAACGGGCACACTCGTGGCATCAGAAGGAAAAGGACAATCCCATGAAATACAAGTTGAATCCATTGAAATCATCGGCGATGCCGCTCCTGAGGAAGTTCAGAAAACGGTGATGCAGCCCAAAAAGCACAAACTGGATTTTCTCCGCGAGCAGGCGCACCTCCGCTTTCGAACGAATACATTTGGCGCTGTTTTCCGCATTCGTCACGGACTTTCCTACGCAATTCATCACTTTTTTCACGAAAGAGGCTTTTATAATTTGCACACGCCTATCATTACCGGTTCAGATGCGGAAGGAGCGGGTGAAATGTTTCGCGTTACCAATTTTGACCTGAATAATATTCCCAAAAATCCCGAGGGCGAAATTGATTTTTCAGCTGACTTTTTTGGTAAACCGGTGAACCTGACTGTTTCCGGACAACTCGAAGCAGAACTCGGAGCACTGGCGCTCGGTCAGGTCTATACTTTTGGACCGACGTTCAGAGCAGAAAATTCCAATACTTCACGTCACCTCGCCGAATTCTGGATGATTGAGCCCGAAGTGGCATTTAGTGACCTGAATGAAAACATGGATCTGGCGGAGTCATTTCTCAAATACCTGTGCAGTTTTGTTTTGAAACACTATCCCGACGATCTGGCATTCCTGGATGAACGGGATCACAAAGAGCAGCAGCAAAAGCCAGCCAAAGATCGCGAACCCATGCGTTTAAAAGAGCGCCTCGAGTTCGTAGCCAATAATGATTTCAAACGCATCACATATACAGAAGCCATCGAAGTGCTGCAGCGCTCCAAACCCTATAAAAAGAAAAAGTTCAATTACGATGTTGCCTGGGGCAATGATTTACAGTCGGAACACGAGCGTTTTTTAGTGGAGAAAGAATTTAAAAGACCCGTGATAATTACTGATTACCCTGCGTCTTTTAAAGCTTTTTACATGCGTCAAAATGAAGATGATGAAACGGTCGCGGCCATGGACGTTTTATTCCCCGGAATAGGCGAAATTGTTGGTGGTTCACAACGTGAGGAGCGCATGGATGTCTTAAAGCGAAAATGTGCTGACTTCTCCGTTGACGAAGCCGAAATCTGGTGGTATTTAGACACGCGCCGGTTTGGATCGGTGCCACATGCAGGTTTTGGCCTGGGATTTGAACGCATGGTTATGTTCGCCACGGGAATGACCAATATTCGGGACGTGATCCCCTTTCCCCGAACGCCATTGAATGCAGAATTTTAATTATATTAACGTCATTCATAAAAAAGCATTATCTTAATACGAGAAACAAGCGTTTAACTATATGGCACTGAAACAATCATTATCGCAGAAACTGGAGCAAAAGCTCTCTCCTCAGCAGATTCAACTGATGAAATTGTTGCAGGTGCCCACTATGGAGCTGGATCAGCGCATTAAGCAGGAAATTGAGGAGAATCCGGCACTGGAGGAAGGCAAAGAGGAGGTTGAGGATGAATTTGAACAAGAAGAATATGAAGAAGATCGCGCAGATGACGAACGCGATTTCGATATTGACGAATACATCGGCGATGACGAACCGAGTTACAAAACATCGGTATCTAACAAAGGTAAAGATGAAGACGAAAAAGCTGTTCCTTTAAGTTCGGGGAAATCATTCCAGGAGCGTTTACTGAATCAGCTCAATTTACAGCAGCTGACAGAGAAAGAGGCGCTCATCGCGACTTTTTTGATCGGTAATCTTGACGATGCCGGATATATAGAACGAGAATTAGAAGCTATTGTCGATGATTTAGCGTTCTCACAAAACGTCATGACAACGGAAGATGAACTTGAAGAAGTGCTGGAATATGTTCAAAAACTCGATCCGCCCGGAATTGGCGCACGCAACCTTCGCGAATGTCTCATCCTTCAAATGGACAGGAAATTAGACGGAGACATTACGCGCTATACGGCACTCAAAATTCTACAGGATCATTTCGAAGCGTTTACAAAGAAGCATTACAAGAAGATTATTCAGAAAATGGAGATTTCAGAAGATGATCTCCGCGAGGCCATTGATGAAATTGTCCGCCTGAACCCCAAGCCCGGTGGTTCGATGCGCGAATCTTCTAAATCTTTACAACAGATCGTTCCCGATTTTCAGGTGACAGAAGTTGAGGGTGAACTGCAACTTTCGCTCAATGGAAGAAATGCACCAGAACTGAAAGTGAGCAAAGGTTACGAAAAAATGTTGCGCAACTATTCCGAGGGAGCGAAACTCCAGAAAAAGGACAAAGAAGCCATGACATTCGTCAAGCAGAAACTCGAGTCGGCAAGATGGTTTATCGACGCCATCATTCAACGCCAAAACACGTTGCTCAGCACGATGACTGCGATCATGAATTACCAAAAGGAATATTTCCTGACGGGAGATGATACCTCGCTCAAACCAATGATCCTGAAAGACATTGCAGAAATTGTGGACCTTGACATTTCAACGATTTCGCGCGTGGCAAATTCCAAGTATGTTCAAACCCAGTACGGAACATTCTCATTGAAACATTTCTTTTCAGAGTCGCTCTCTACAGATTCCGGCGAAGAGGTTTCTACCCGCAAAGTGAAGCAAATTCTCACCGAGGCAATCGAAGATGAGGAGAAACGCAAACCGCTGACGGATGAAAAACTGGCGAAACTTCTGAAAGACAAAGGATTTAATATCGCCCGAAGAACAGTCGCCAAATATCGCGAACAGTTGAATATTCCCGTAGCACGATTAAGAAAAGAACTCTGATGCAGGTAGTGGCCCGATTTTTTTCGTGGATGTTTCTCCCTTTATTTACGCCGATTTACGGTTTGTTTATCGTTTTATTTATTCCTGCAGTTCCTTCCTCGTTTTTTCGACTCGATACGCTGTATACTTATCCCATGGAAATTAAATGGTTGTTTTTACTGCTGTTTACGGTATTCCTCGTGCTCGCACCTGGATTATCTTTTGTGGTTTTGCGGTACAACCGGACGATCGCTTCTTTTGCCATGGAGAGCAGGGAAGAGCGTTCCACTCCCATCAGTGTGATGGCTTTCTATTTTCTCGTTTTATTTGGTTTTCTGCTTTTTCAATCGAACGCTGAAATGATTCCTGCAACGATTAAAGGCATGGCATTGGCGGGGGGAATCACCAGTTTTATTGCCTATCACATCAATAAGGTCATGAAAATTAGTCTGCACGCCATAGGAATGGGTGCCCTGGCCGGTTTTATTTACACCTACTTTCTCTCTATGGAATCTTTTTCGTTGCTCGCACTTGTACTTGTCATTCTCGCCGGAGGAGTGGTCATGACCGCCCGACTCTACCTCAAGCAGCACACATTAAAAGAAATCGGTTTCGGTTATCTCCTTGGATTTATCATTCAATTTATTGTTATTTTCGTTTATCAAATTATCGCATCATGAGAAAATATTTAACCGGATTAATTGTGCTCTCACTGCTCGTTTCTTGCGGGACATCTAAAGAGAACATGCCCGACCTCAACCTTTTTACAATTGAACAGGACCGCGAACTGGGCGCACAAGTGGCACAGGAGATAGCGGATAATCCTTCGGAATATCCCGTTTTGGACAGCGCATCAAATGTTGAGGCTTATAAATACCTTTACGATATGCGCGATCGGATCCTGGCCAGCGGAAAGGTGGAGCACCGCGATGATTTTTTATGGAAACTCCAGATCATCCACGACGATGAAACAAAAAATGCCTTTTGTACACCGGGCGGATACATTTATGTCTACACCGGTCTGATGAAATACCTCGACTCGGAGGAGCAGCTGGCGGGGGTATTGGCACACGAAATCGGTCATGCTGATCGCCGGCACTCGACGCGTCAAATGACGAAAATTTATGGCGTGCAGACATTGGTGGGTGTACTTGCGGGAGACCGCGATATGATTAAGCAGATCACCACGAGTGTAATTAGTTTGAAATTTTCGAGAAACCACGAAACAGAAGCAGATAAAGCTTCCGTCACTTACCTTTGTCCCACCGAATATGATGCAGCAGGAGGAGCTAAGTTCTTCGAAAAAATCCAGGCAGACGGCGGGGGAAGTGTTCCCGAATTTTTAAGCACCCATCCGAGCCCGGAAAACAGAGTTGAATTTTTCTACAACGAGAAAACGAAACAAGGCTGTACGGGTGCGGCCAACTTTGAATCGCGCTACCAGCGCATGTTGAAACAACTGCCATGATTTTAACGACAGCAGATGGTAAAAAAATAGATCTTCAGAGCGGAAAAGATATTTCAATTCCGCTTTCCAACACTTCTGAAAACCCGCGCGCCTGGTACGTGGAACCTCCCATCATAGAACCCGTAAGGACGGACAACTGGACGGGCGCTGTCGCAGAAGGAGGAACGGTAAATTTCCGAAATATCTTTTTTAATCCGCACGGTCACGGAACGCATACTGAATGTCTCGGACACATCACTGAAAAGGTTTACAGCATTAATGAGCACCTCAACACCTATTTTTTTAATGCTACTTTACTGTCGGTTGACCCCGTCGATGTACCAGTGGTCGAAGCCGATCGCGTCGATCGGGTTGTTTTGAGAGATCAGCTGGAACCGCTGGCAGACAGAAGCGATATTGAAGCATTGATCATCCGCACACGACCGAACTCGCTTTCTAAAAAACAACGCAATTATTCAGATACAAATCCTCCTTACCTTTCTCCTGATTGTCTTCCGTTATTAGAAAAGATGGGTGTACGGCACCTGTTGGTCGACCTACCGAGCGTGGATCCCGAGTTCGATGACGGAAAACTTGCGTTTCATCACGGTTTTTGGGGCGTGCCCGATGCGCCTCAGTTCGATCGTACAATTACGGAAATGATTTACATACCCGACGCGATAAAAGACGGAGATTACCTCTTGAATTTACAAGTGGCTCCTTTTGAAAATGATGCTGCTCCAAGTCGACCAGTACTTTTTGAATTTCATTAACTTTATGCTTATGAAGTATCTTATCATTTCTCTGATGGGAATGATCAGCGCATTTTCTTTTGCTGCTGACACCATGGACGTAAGGGTTGAAACACCGGCTGATGAGCGGCTCAAAAATCAACGACTGGAATTGAGCGCCGCACTGCCCGCACCTGTTATGCGTGCTATTCAGCAATACCTGGACAGCGAACCCCACCAACGGACGGGGCTCAACCCATTTGTCGCCTGGGATATTGATTTGAGCGCCACGTTTACCCATGAAGAAACGGGAGAGCAACATCGCGCCATTGGATTCTGGTATCAATCGGTCGAGCGCGATCCCAAAAATCAGCATTGGAAGTACCGGCAAACGGAGCGTCCTTTTCGCATTCGATTCGCTCCGCCACACGCTGGAAAATGGAAAGTAGAAATTGAGGCCGCCATTTCAAAACAGCAGCACATCACGGCCTCTCCGCTCGAGGTGAACATTGCAAAAAGTTCGGCTCCCGGACACGTCAGTGTCGACTCAAGTCGGCGCTATTTGCAGCGCAATGGAAAAACCATTTACCCGGCAGGAGTTAACTTCCCGTCGCCACACGTCAACAACAACCTCATTTACAGTCAGGACAGAGACGAAAAACTCAATCTTTCGGCCTGGACTTCATTTCAAAATATGATTCGTCAGTACGGTCGGGAAGGCGGTGAATATTTTCGGTTTTTTATGCATCCGAGTTCGACAGATATTGAGTTTGAAGAAGTGGGCTATTACCAGGATCGGCAACATTACGCAAAAGAAGTCGATCAAATGTTGAGCTATTGCGAAAAAGAGGAGCTGCTGATCAATTTTAACCTCATGTATCACACGATGTTTATGAAATTGGGCGATTACAACCAGTTCAAATACGACTACGCTGACAATTGGCACGATTCGAGCATCTGGCCCTACAAAGACATCAACCATATTTCGGGTTATGCGAAAAAATGGAACTCTAAGACGCCGTCAGATATGTTTCTCAACGAGGAACCGCTTCGCTATCTCCGTCAGAAAACGCGCTACATTATGGCGAGATGGGGTTATTCAACTGCAGTATCCAGTATCGAATTATTGTGTGAACCCTGGCATATTGACGAACACAGCCACGAGCACGACACGCCTTATGACAGTCTGGGACGATCAGGTAATCGCGCAAGGAGAGCGGTACATAATTATCACCGCGACATCGCTGGTTTCATTAAAGACAGCTTAAAAATTGATCACAAAATATTGGGTGCCGTAGGACGCTTTCCAGTGGGAAGTACAGGAATTTATTCGCATTTCACACCTGCAACACCTCAATATGCGGACAGCACCTGGTACGAACCCAATATTGACTTTATTTCCATCTCGTATTACAGTAAAAGTCCGGAAAAGCTACTCGTTTCAAAAACTGGTTCGAACAACGGTTGCTCTGATTCTGAAAATGGAATGGCCTGCATCATCGAACGCCTCCACAACACCTACGATAAACCCGTTTTGTTCGGTGAGTCCGATCACGGTGACGGAACCCATCAATGTTCCAAATTGCAGGGGCATCAGCTGGATATCAGGCGCTATGCTTTGACTGGTGCAGCGGGACATTATATCTGGGCTGCTTTCACGTATCAAGTCAAAGGAGACAGTAGCTGGAACGATACGCGCCAGTCGTGGAAGGGAATTATCGATGCGAAAAATCATTACAATCAAAAAAGGTTTTCCGATCTGCTGAGTGGCGATCAACTACTCGGGCGAGAAAAAAAGGCATTCCGGCGGAGTGATAGAGCACTCGTAGAACATCACTACATTATTGACAATTCTAAAAGCATTGCTTCAGGCTACATCTACAATCGCACATTTAATGTACATACAATCAGCGATGCATCGAAGAATGAAAATTCTCCTTGTTTCTTGAATCAACCGGCATTTCAAGAGGCCAAACAGATAACGTGGAAACCGCAACGCATTAAAGTTGAAGGCTTAAAACCATTTAAAAAATACAACATCCACTATTTCGGGTATAAAGGGATGGAACTCCTGAATATACATCAAAAGCGCAGTTCAATATTTGGAAAGATTACACTAAAACATCCTGTGCTCACCCCTCAGATGGACCAAAACCCATTGATCAACTATCGGATTGAAGAAGCGAAATAGATGCCGCGTATTCAATAGGATTCGTTAATTTTGCGGTACAAAAGAACTACGTTTCATGGCAAAACACACGCTGCAATTAGAAGATGATTTGAACTTTGACCTCTTTGGGTTGTGCAGTCATCAGCGTGATTATCGCGTTTGCTGGGCTTTAAATGATAAATTAAACTTACATTTAGAGAAATCCGTAGAACCTTTTATGGTATCGGGCAAAAAAGGGGAAGTCATATCGTCGCATTCCTTTTACGAGTGGTACGATGAATTAGACATACGCGACTTTTACCTTATACAGAATAGATGTAAAAATCAGTTTTTAATACCGGAAAAAGCCCAGATTGATTACTTTTTGGTGGTAAAAGAAGCCGGGCTGGTGGAAATTGATGATTTATTAACACAGCTCAAAGAGATATCGTGTATATTGACGGCATTTTACTTTGATCCAAACGAATTGCGGTCGAGTAACAAATTGATCTTTTAAAGATTAAATAAAATTGAATACTATGAAAAGAACAAAAATAGTGGCGACCATCGGTCCCTCTTCATCCGATAAATCGACCCTTTTGGAAATGATGCAGGAGGGGATGAATGTGGCACGATTAAATTTTTCCCACGGAACTTACGACGACCACGATCAGGTGATCCAAAATGTAAGAGAACTCAACGATGAAACGGGATTAAATGTCGCGCTTCTCGCCGATTTGCAAGGACCAAAAATCCGCGTGCGAAAAATGAAAAATGACGGTATTGAGTTAACATCGGGCGAAAAGGTGACGATCGTTACAGATGAGTCGATCGAGGGCACAGCAGCCAAATTTTCAATCAACTACCCTCAACTTCCCGCCGACGTAAAAAAAGGAGAAAAAATTCGCCTCGATGATGGAAAACTCGAATTAGAAGTCATTAGCTCCGACGGAAGTTCGGCAATACAAGCAAAAGTTATTCACGGTGGACACCTCTCCTCCAACAAAGGCGTGAATTTACCCAACACAGTGATCTCGATGCCTTCCCTGACCGAAAAAGACTTGAAGGACCTCGAATTTGCGCTGAGTAAGGACGTCGACTGGATTGGTTTGTCTTTTGTTCGCTCTGCACGGGATATCATCGAACTCAAACATATCATTCGCAAAAACAAGCGAAAAGCGCGCATCGTCGCGAAGATTGAAAAGCCTGAGGCAATTGAAGATATTGACGAAATCATACGTCAGACTGATGCGATCATGGTTGCTCGCGGCGATCTGGGTGTAGAAATACCGATGGAAGACGTGCCATTGGTTCAAAAAATGCTCATCAAAAAATGTTACCTGCACGCAAAACCCATTATTGTGGCGACGCA
>JBNJEH010000044.1:0-26409 GCA_051745635.1 Bacteroidota bacterium | reverse complement strand
CTGAAAAGCAATTAGCAAGTAAAAAAGCATATTATACCAAAAAACTCGAACAGTTACAAGCAAATGAAAAGGTCGGTTAAATTTGTGGTGGCAATGTCCTGAAATTATTCGGATAACCCCGTTTTCAAAATGACTTCTTACATAGTTTAACGCACAGAGACGTATTCCCATAGAGGATGAAGAGGAAATTAGCTGAAAAAGCATTTTGTTTTGCGAAAATTAATGTGAGAAATTAGTTCTTGGTATGTTGGGAATTATAGAAGAAATATAATCTAAATTCTACAATAGGATTACCAATGTAAGTCGTAAAACAATAATGATTGCTTATTAAAGATACAGCTATTAGATAATTAGGGTTTACTCAGAAATTCAAAACTGCCGTAAAAATTTATTTTTTCAAAATATTGATCGATTTTAAGGTGGTTTAGAGATGATTGTAGAGGTTTAACCCCCGCGGTAGTGGTTTACCCCTATTCAATTTTTGATGGTTTCAGCTCGAAAAGCACCTGTGAAAAGAAGATAAATTTGCATTTTTGCTGAATAAGCCTGCATCTAAACCTTGCATTTTGAAGGTTTAAAGATTGTTATTCAGATATTTAAGCCTATCTGAGTGAACCCTAATTAGACAATAGATGTTGGATAACTGATATTAAGAATATCTAATATCTAACATCTCCAAGTCTAACATCTTTTATAAATCTAAGCATCCAATAAGAAAGAATGTTTTAAATTAAAATTTACGACCTATCTTGGTAATCTATTTCTACAATTCTCCACCGATCATTCAGTTCTATTGATCATTCAACGAAGCACTGCAAATAAAAAAAGCCGTCACCAAATTTGGTAACGACCTTTCTGTCATGTTTTAATCGTTGGTTCAATTATTCATCGCCCAGATCCGGTACATTTACTTTGGATTCATTCTCCATTTTCATCACCACTTCAATCACCTTATTGGTCAAATCTTTACCGTTGCTGTACAGCAGTGAAGATTCGTCGATGACGTAATCAATTTTTTCCGCTTTACAGACCTTCTCTACTCCTTTTTGAACCCGCTCCAAAATCGGCTTGTTCAATTCCTGGCTCAGCACCTGAATCTGTTGATCCAATTCCTGCTGTCTGGTCTGAAATTCCTGGGATTTTTTCATCAATCGCTCTTCTTCAAACTTGTAGGACGTCGGGCTCATGGTTTGTTCTTCTTGTTGAAGTTTTTTATAATCCGACTGGAGCTTCTTTTGCGTTTCCTGCAACTCCTTCACTGCGCGCTGTTCAAACTTTTCAAGCTCCTTTTCGGCTGCTTTGCGCGAAGGCATGGTATCCAACACCCGCTGGGTATTGACATGAGCTACTTTAGATTGCGCAAAATTCATCGTTGATGCCGTCATCAACACTAATAAAACAATTAATTTCTTCATAATATTATTCACTATTTTTATTGTTCAACTATTGTGGTGTTACCCCCAATTCTCTTAATACCATTTTACTAATATCGTATTTCGGATCAGCAAATATAAGATTTGATTGATTCGCTTTGTCAAAAACGAAGGCAAAATTTCTATTACTGGCTACTTTTTTCATCGCCTCAAAAACTTTATCCTGAAGCGGTTCAATGAGTTCTTTGCGTTTGGCAAACAAATCTCCTTTTACTCCGAATCGCAGTTGCTGCATTTCGAGTGCTTCCGATTCCATTTCTTCAATCTCGCTTTTTCGCTTATCCCGCTCTTCATCCGGAAGGATCGCTTCAACGCGCATAAACTCTTCTTTTCTTTCTTTAATCTGTTTATAACGCTCTTCTATTTCCTTTTGCCATCGTTCAGAATGCTCGTTTAACTCTTCCTGTGCATCGTTGTATTCCGGCATACTCTCCAAAATATAATCCGAATCGATGTAAGCATATTTCTGTGCCTGTAAAGCAAAAGGCGTACCAAAAACAATAATCAAGGTAAAACCGATGATTGAAAGCAACGACTTACGCTTTAAAACAACGCTCTTTTTCAATGATGTTTTCATAGTTATTGGCTTTTTATAAATCTCCTAAATTCTTTCCGATAATAAATTGAAATGTTCCGACCGGACTTCCCCCCATGCGCGACGCATCATTCGCTCCGCCGAAACCTTGACTGTGTGGATCCAACGCATCGAAGCCCCAACCGTAATCAAAGCCTAACATACCAAACATCGGCAGGTAAACGCGAACACCTCCTCCGACACTTCGCTTGACGTTGAAGGGATTATAGTTGTCAAAACCAGTAAAGGTGTTCCCCGCTTCAGCAAAACCGAGTACAAAAAATGTTGCCGATGGGTTGAGTGAAATAGGATAGCGCAATTCCACTGAATATCGGGAAATAATCGGGTCGCCGAGTGGCGAGGACACTTCCTGTTCTTCGTAACCCCGCAGAGAAATCAATTCACGTCCATCGAGCCGCGCAACTCCGGTAAGCGCATTTCCACCTAAATAAAAACGTTCAAATGGCGTCAAACCTTTCGCCCGGGAATAGGCTCCCATAAAACCAAATCCAACCTTGGGCCTCAAAACTAATTTTTTGTCCGGCGTCAACGGCAAGTACCACTCCCCGGTGAATTTAATTTTATAATATTCCGCATATTTATTGCGCGTTTGTTCAGAGACAGCACTATAATCATCGATGCCATCAAAGGACGAATAAGGCAATGTCGCTTTACCAGTCAGCGCTATTTTTGATCCACTCTTCGGATAAATCGGAGCATCGATAGAATTTCGCGAAAGCACGTATTTCAAAGCAATGTTATTCGAGTAACCGTCGTCAAAGTCAAACACGGAGCCATAATCAGTAACATCGTAATAATTATAAGACAACTCATAATAAGCATTAAAAAAATCATCGGGTATTTTCTTGCGCCGCTGTAATCCGACCCCCACACCAGTAATAGAAACCCCTGAATAATCAGGCTCTTTGCGGTTAAACCCATTTCCGAATTGAGAATGATTCATCCATAAGGAGAACGCATTCGGTTTTTTACCCCCCAGCCAGGGCTCCGTAAATGAAAAGTTGTACGACTGATAGAACGTACCATTGGTTTGAGCGCGCAGCGATAAAGTTTGACCATCACCAGCGGGTAGCGGCTGCCAGGCCGATTTATTAAACAAGTTTTGAATAGAGAAATTATTGAACGTCAGCCCGAGCGTACCTATGAGTCGCTGAGCACCATACCCTCCGGATAACTCAATTTGATCTGACGATTTTTCCTCAACAATATATTCAATATCGACAGTACCGTCAGCTGGATTGGGAATCGGATTCACCTGAAACGATTGCTCATCAAAATAACCGAGTTGCGCCAGCTCCCGTTGCGTTCTGATAATGTCATTACGATTAAACAAATCTCCGGGCTTGGTTCTTATTTCCCGTCGAATGACATAATCATTTGTCTTGTAATTCCCTTTGATGATAATATCTTCAACACGGGCTTCTTTTCCTTCCACAATCCGCATTTCGTAATCGATGTGATGGTCCTCTACATTAACTTCGACCGGAGTGATCTGGAAAAACAAGTGCCCATTATCCATATAGAGCGAAGTAATATCACGCCCATTCATGGACTGAAACAAGCGCTCTTCTAACAATTCTTTATTGTAAACATCTCCTCTGCTTATACCCAACACCGTGTCGAGATAACCCGATGTGTATTTCGAATTGCCGACCCAATCGATATCACCAAAATAATACTTTTGCCCTTCATCGATATGCAAATCGATCCCTAAATTCTTCTCGTCAATCATGTAAATCGAATCTTTCACGATTTCGGCATCGCGCAGACCGATCGCCTGAAACTCCATCATCATGGCTTCAATATCACGTTCGTAAGCTGAAACGGTGAACTTAGATCGCTTGAAGAATCGCCAAAACGCTTTTTCTTTGGTATCCTTCATTTTGCGTCTCAACTTTCCTTCCCGGACCGATTCCACACCATAAAAGTTGATCTCGCCAATCTTCACCCGCTCGCCTTTCTCGATCTGAATAATAAATATTTCAGAGTTGTTCATAAGGGAATCCTGCACGCGCTTGATGTTCACATCGACATTGTAATATCCTTTTTCGCGGTAGAAACCCGTAACTTTAGACCGCGTGGTAAACAGCAAATTCTCTGTGATATTCTTTCCGGAATACAAATCGATTTTTTCCCGAATTTTATCCGCCTCCTTCTTTTTGGCTCCTTCAAAGCGAAATCGCGATAATTTAGGGCGCGGTTGCAAGTGAATAGATAAATAAGCAATATCCCCCACCACTTTATCCAATTTAACCTGGACATCAGAGAAGAGGTTTTCTTTCCACAAATTGCGAATCGCTTTAGTAATATCTTCGCCGGGAATAGTGATTTTTTGTCCTTGCTTTAAGCCGGCAATAAGTTTAATAGCTTGATGATCAAAATTATCTACACCTTCTACCCGAATCGGTCCTATTTCATAAGTTTTCGGTGTACTATAATCGATTTTCTGCCCAAAGGATGAATAGGCGAGAAAGATCAAACTTATTATACAAAGCAAGTGTCTCATATCATTCTGTCAATTGTTCTGAAACTTTGCCGAAGCGGCGTTCTCTATTTTGATAATCGAGTACTGCCTGAAATAAATCTTCACGCGTGAAATCGGGCCAAAGTTTGTCCGTGAAATATAATTCTGCGTAAGCAATTTGCCAAAGTAAAAAGTTGCTGAGTCGATATTCTCCTGATGTGCGTATGAGCAGCTCAGGGTCTGGAATTTCCGGCATGGTGAGTTCGCTTTCAAACTCCTGTTCATTTATTTCGTTGGCTGCAATTTCTCCGTATTCAACGCGTTTAGCAATGTTTCGGACAGCATTCATAATTTCCCAGCGCGCACTGTAGTTCAATGCGAGCACTAAATCGATGGTCTCGTTCCCGGCTGTAGCTGTTTTCGCACGATCCAACTCATTCTTACAGGCGTCCGGCAACTTTGATTCATCACCAATACTTCTCAATCGGACGTCGTTCTCATTGAGTTCATTCACCTCGTTGGCGATCGTTTCTACCATTAAGTTCATGAGTCCATCCACCTCTTCTTTGGGGCGGTTCCAGTTTTCCGTTGAAAAAGCATAAAGCGTGAGGTGTTTTACTCCCAGATCGACACAGCCTTTCAACACATCGCGGACGGCCTCCACACCACTGGAATGTCCAAACAACCGAACCTCTCCCTGTTGCTTGGCCCATCGTCCATTCCCATCCATAATAATGGCAATGTGTCGGGGGCATTTCTCCAAATTTATTTTATCGATCAGACTCATTTTTATAACAAACGCCGAATTTACAATATCTAACGCAGATAAGCCGAAAAAATTGAACTATAGTTAACTTAGTTTAACAAAAAGGGGGAACTGCGCAGCAATCCCCCCTCGTTTGAACTGATATTTTTCTAATCCGCCAAAACAATGATGCTGCCATTGCGCATTTCCATGACTCCACCTTTTATGGAGAGTCGAATAACGCGAGCATCGGAAGGATCAGCTTCAAAAGAACCTGAGAACTCATCAAAATCCTTATCGTCATTGGCGAGATCTACTTTGATCTTCCCTTCCTTCAAAGACGAAATGATTGGAGCGTGATTGTTCAATACCTGAAACGATCCATCCACACCGGGGAATCGGACCGCGTGAGCTTCTCCTTCAAACATCTTTTTTTCGGGTGTTATTACTTGTAATTCCATAGAAATTCCTGTTTAGGCTTCTTCCAACATTTTCTCTCCAGCTTCTTTCACATCATTGATGTCACCTTTGAGGTTGAACGCCGCCTCTGGATATTTGTCCAATTCCCCATCGAGAATCATATTAAATCCTTTGATCGTCTCCTGAATATCGACGAGGACACCTTTCAAGCCCGTAAACTGCTCAGCGACGTGGAACGGCTGAGAAAGGAATCGCTGTACACGACGAGCGCGGTGAACCACCAACTTATCTTCTTCAGAAAGCTCTTCCATACCGAGAATGGCAATAATATCCTGCAGTTCTTTATAACGCTGCAGTGTAGACTGAACGCGTCGCGCACAATCATAGTGCTCTTTACCGACAATATCCGGGGTCAAAATCCGCGAAGAAGACTCGAGTGGGTCAACTGCCGGATAGATACCGAGCTCAGCGATCTTTCTCGAAAGTACAGTAGTTGCATCGAGGTGAGCAAATGTGTTCGCAGGTGCAGGGTCTGTCAAGTCATCGGCGGGAACATAAACGGCCTGTACCGAAGTAATCGAACCATTTTTAGTCGAAGTAATGCGCTCTTGCATCGCTCCCATTTCTGTAGCGAGCGTTGGTTGATAACCCACTGCTGAAGGCATACGCCCGAGCAATGCAGAAACCTCTGAACCTGCCTGCGTAAATCGGAAAATATTGTCTACGAAGAAAAGAATGTCCTTTCCTGTTCCTTCTCCTTCACCATCGCGGAAATATTCCGCCAGTGTAAGACCAGAAAGCGCCACTCGGGCACGTGCTCCGGGAGGCTCATTCATTTGACCAAAGACGAATGCAGCCTTCGATTCCTTCAATTCATTTCTGTCGACTTTAGAGAGGTCCCAGCCTCCTTCTTCCATGGCTTCCATGAAATCGTCACCATATTTAATGATGCCTGATTCGAGCATTTCCCGCAGAAGGTCATTCCCTTCGCGCGTTCTTTCACCGACACCGGCAAAAACTGAAAGACCGTCGTAAGCCTTTGCAATATTGTTAATCAACTCCTGAATAAGTACCGTCTTTCCTACTCCGGCACCACCAAACAGCCCAATCTTACCACCTTTTGCATAAGGCTCAATCAGGTCGATGACTTTAATACCCGTAAATAAAACTTCAGTAGCTGTGGACAAGTCTTCGAATTTCGGAGCATCCCGGTGTATTGAAGACCCTTTTGAACGATCTGTTTCTCCCAGACCATCTATCGAGTTTCCTACAACATTAAACAAACGACCTTTAACCTGATCTCCAACCGGCATTTGTATCGCCTGGCCTGTTGAAACAACCTTCATACCTCTTGTAAAACCATCCGTAGAATCCATCGAAATAGCCCGCACCGCATTTTCTCCTACGTGCGACTGTACCTCTAATATAACCACGGAACCGTCCTCTTTTGGAACCTCAAGTGCATCATAAATATTGGGAAGCTCCATACCTTTCTGGAAGCTTACATCGACAACAGGCCCAATCACCTGCAATATTTCTCCTTTGATTTCCGACATTATCCTGCCTTTTTTAAATTCAATTTGGGCGCAAAGATAGTTTAATTATTCTTTAACGTGAATACGATTATTGATATTTTTTCCACAAATAGCCAAACCGTACCCTTCGATTCGATACTTTGCAATATTACACTTTTTTTAATCGTCGTGCCCTCCCGGCTGACAACAAGTTGGCAACGCTTTTTGTGCCGCTTCATCCGCATTCCTGCTATCCGCACTGTAACCTTTTTCTGAGATGACCTTTCGAATTTCGTCCGGGGTAATTCGCTTTCGGTTATACTTCACCTCCACTATTTTTGTGGACAAGTCCAGTTCTGCATACACCACACCGGACGTGAAATTCAGCTCTCCCTCAATGCGATCTTTGCATTCTCCGCATTGCGCATTCGTCTGAATTTCGACCACTTGCTTGACGGGTTCTCTATCCTTAAATATTCCACAACTAAAAAGAACAGGTATGATTAAAACCATTAAAACACTTTTCATAATTCTTGTTTTTATTGATGAATACTACTTATTTTTTATCAATTGACATTCGAATACCTCCATAAATATTAATCCCATAGATCGGAGCGTACACCCTTGTCGCGTCAAAATTGCGATCAAATGGGTTTTTAGCGTCAATAATCGGATCATTCAGCCTGAAATCGAGCAAATTCTCACCTCCTGCATACACTTCGAACTTTTTGAATTTATGCGTCAACTGCGCCGATAACAAGGGTACTGGTCGCGATCGATTGTCGGTGCTCACTGATCCATCGGGAAGCTCCACCATCGCTAATCTCCGCGTTCCAAATACAGAAAATGTAGCATCGTATTCCCACCGCGTATTTCTGGAAGTATAAGCCAGGTTCACAAAACCTCTGTGCCGCGGAACCATTAGTTTTTCCTCCAGCGCTCCGCCCATAGTCGTGCGCACATCCAAAAATTTATACGCCATTTTGACTTCAAATCGTTCGGCGGGCTCCATTTTCAGATCGGTTTGCAGGGCATTCGAAAACGACTGTCCATCGAGGTTTTTCATCACAATATAAGCCACCGATTCATCGCGATCCGCCACCAGCTGATTTTCAAACAAGGTGTGGTAATAATCTACATTCCAGGAAACTTTGCGTCCCCACCATCGACCTTCCAGGTAATAACTTCCTCCAAAATTCCAGGAAATTTCCGGTCGTACGTCACCTGCCACCTTCCACGGCGTATTGGTTGCCATGAGCGACAAATTGTCCACCGCATAATTGGAAACGCGAAAACCACGACCTCCCGTTGCGCGCACATCCATATTTTCCGTAATGGAATATTTCATATTGGCTCTGGGCGAATGCTGTAAACCGTACAAATTGTGATGATCCGACCTCCACCCGAAAACGAGCGTCGCTAAATTTCCCTGATACGTGTATTCGCCAAAAATGCCGGGTACTAACTCCGTCCTGTTCAAGTTCCGAACCGTTGTATCCGTGGGCAATTCATCAACCATCTCCTGATCCAGTTGATCAAAAACAAAGCTCGCTCCGGTTTTTAATTTATGATTGGTATTCCCCAGTATCGTTTCGTACATGAAATTCGTATATCCTCTTCGCTCCTCCGCATCCAGTTTTCTTCGACCAAACAGCGTGTTGAGGTCACTGTATTTGGCATAATACACAATTCCAATTGAGCTGAATTCGTCATCTTTGAATAAAAAACCCGTTTTCCCAAACGCTTCGGCAGTCGTATTTCGAATACCCACTCCGTACGTTTGCGGATTTTGCGAATACCGTTCAAACCCCAGTTCACCGCCCGCTTTATCAGCATGCGACAGTTTAATTCCGAACTGCCCCCGAAACAAGGGCCCTTTATATTTCCATCGATTCATGGCTACAAAATGGTCGCCCACGGGCATATCGCGAAATCCATCATTATTCCGGTCATTCTCGATCATCTGTTGATCCCAGTGCAGGAACCAGGCGGTACTCCATCGCTCACTGATCGATATTCCTCCATGAAAATTCGCATCCACTTTCCCTTGCATATTGCCGTAAACATTCGCGTAAAAACGCTCCATCCGATCGGGCTTTAAATATTCAATATTGATCAATCCAGCCATGGACTCATAGCCATTTGCTACTGTTCCAGTCCCTTTTGTAATCTGAATAGACTCCATCCAGGTTCCCGGAACGCCACTTAAACCAAACGCCTGGTCGAGGTTGTGCATAAACGGAATGTTTTCGAATTGCATCTGCGTATACCGACCATTCAACCCCATCATTTGGATGCGCTTAGAACCCGAAACACCATCAGAAAGGCTGACATCTACGGTGGCATTCGTCTCAAATGATTCTGACAAATTACAACAAGCTGCCTTTCTGAGTTCACCGCTATTCAATGATTCAACATTGCGCGGCGACAGCTTTAAAATCGCTGAGTTGTCGCGTTTAGCCTCAATCACCACTTCCTCAGCAACCTGCAGAGGAAATAAAATCAAATCGATCACGGGGTTTCCGTCTAACGTTTCCAGGAAAACTGTATCCGAATAGTGTCCTGAAGCGCGAAAAATCAGCGTATCGTCTCCTGCAAAACTCCCATTTATCTCAAAATAACCCTCTTCATCAGTCACATCTCCAATTTGAGCCTGTCGCAGAAACACCTCAGCTCCCACCAAAGGTTCGGATGTATGCTGATCTAAATAGGTCTTTACTTTTCCTTCTATAATTTGTTGCGCAATAAGACCTGACCAAAAAAAAGACACAACTAATAACAAATAAAACTTCATACTTGAACATTTAAAAAATTCATACTGCAACTGATCATTTACGGAGCAGCATGCTATATCAAGTATTGCTGAAAGAAAGCCAGTCGTTTCTGAATTCTTAAAACGCCACGATAGGGTGGTGGATGATTACAGGAAATAAAACGCCGCTCTCGATGATCACAATATCCGTTCTGAGTGCGCATTGGAAACTCATCGGCAGCCACATCTATTTTGTGCATCTCCTTTTCGGCAGCTGTGTAGTCACCGGACACTTGAAATAGTTTTGCCTCAATCGCACAACAATCTTTTTGAAGCACAATTATCTCACTCAATGAAGGAGAGCAGCAGCGGCGTTCTATATCACATTCTACAACGACCTCATTCGGAGCGCAGCTATGTTCATAATGAAAAAAGTGACTCGTATTCTCGCCTGAAAGCGCGCACTGGTGTTGCACGACGAGAATGCCCGATGAACCCAGGCAAAAAACCAGGACAAAAAATAATCCGATGAAGAATTTCCATTTCACACTTCAAAGCTAACTTTTTCTAAAATGATTCACAAAATACAAAGGCGACATTTTTGTTAGGTGTTGTTTTAATTTGTTCTTAATTTTGTCTCAATAAAAATAAAGAAGATGTCAAAAATACCAGTTACTATATACGCAGAGATGACTCCAAACCCGGCAACCATGAAGTTTGTTGCCAATAATTACCTCATCGACCCTTCAAAATCGGTGGAGTTTACCAGCCAACAGGAAACGAAGGGTTTTTCTCCGCTCGCCGACGAGTTGTTCAACTTCCCATTTGTGAAAGGTGTTTTCATCGCATCTAATTTTGTTTCAATTACAAAAAGCGAGGCACTCTCGTGGGATTTTGTGACGACTGAACTGCGCGACTTTATAAGAAACTTCATTGCAGATGGTAAAGAAATCCTCATTCGGATGCCAGAACCTAAAGCACAACCGCAAGAAGAAGATAAAACCATCAATACAGAGAATTATTCACCTTCTGAATTTGATGATGCGATTGAAGGCTTGTTAACGGAATACGTAAAACCAGCAGTTGAAGGCGATGGAGGAGCTATTGAGTTCCGCAATTTCGACAAAGGTGTCGTTACGGTGATTTTGCGCGGCGCGTGTTCAGGTTGCCCTTCTTCGACACAAACACTCAAGGGAGGAATAGAACAACTGCTCACGCAGCATATACCAGAAGTTAAGGAGGTGGTCGCTGAAGAAATGTAATCCTCAAGGATTGGTCGGGTTCGGTTACAAATAATAAGATTACCAATGTAAGTCGTAAAACAATAGTGACAGATGTTAGAGCGTTAGACAATAGATGTTAGATAGCTGATATTAAGCATATCTAACATCTAACATCTCCAAGTCTAACATCTTTTGTAAATCTAAGCAACCAATAAGAAAAAATGTTTTAAATTAAAATTTACGACCTATCTTGATAAACCATAAAAATAAGTCGTGGTCATCGCGCTTCGAACCTGTCATGTAACCAGAAACTTTACTTCGGAGCTAATCGGTACAAAAATAAACCGAGAATTCCGAAAATAATATTGGGAACCCAAACGGCAATGTAACTGGGAAAACCGACATTTTCAGCCGCGACAGAAGTGACTTTCATGGCAAAAATATAGAGGAAAGCGAGCAGCAGTCCCAGCGCAATACTTGCTCCCACGCCACCTCGCGACTTCCTCGAAGAAACGGACATCCCTATTAGTGTGAGAACATAAGTAGCAAAAGGAAATGAAGTCCGCTGGTAAAACTCGATCTCATAAAATGCTATATCCGGCGATCCTTTTTGCTTTTCGCGTTCAATAAAATCTCTGATTTCGTTGTAACTCATACTTTTTACTACGTTTTCCCGCTGTGCCATTTCGGCCAATTGAAAAGGAAAAACCGTATCTAATTTGTGACCTGCGGAAGTTGGTGCTACAATACTATCGTGCAAATCTCCCGTGTAGCGAATGTAATAATCTGTCAGCTGCCATTGATTTGTGGAATCTGGATTATAGGCTTTTTTCGCCTTGACGATTGCTTGCAACTCATCGTTTTCATCGCGATCTTCCAAAACAAAACCTCTCGCTTCACTGCGATCTGAACGGTAGTTATCAAAATAGACAAATTGATTGTTCGGGTATTCCGCGAAATAATCCGAAATAATGCGCGTATTGCGGTAGTACTCCTCTTCAAATTGAAGTCTTTTTTTATTGGCCTCAGGCAGCACAAAGTGGTTGAGCACCAGTGATATCAACATCAAAATGGTCGCGCCAATCATATATGGTCGCAGCAGCCTTCTGAACGGGCGCCCGCTGTTTAAAATCGGAATAATTTCGCTGTTCTGAGCCATTTTCGCGGTAAACCAGATGACGGCAACAAACACGATAAGTGGTGAAAAAAGATTTCCAAAATAGACCACAAAATTGACGTAATAGTCAAAAATGATGGCCTCGAGCGGTGCTTTTTTTTCTATAAAATCGCCCAGTCGCTCAGCCAAATCGAAGACCACTGCCAACAGCATAATCACCCCCAGCATAAAAAAGAAAGTCGACAAGAATTTCTTAATGATATATCGGTCTAAGATCTTTAGCATTTAATTCATTCGGTTTTAGAGTCGACGCGTCAATTGTTGAACCATTTGATCTTTCCAGGAAGTGAAACTACCATCAATGATTCGCGTTCGCGCTTCTTTCATCAACGCAAGATAAAAAGATAAATTATGTATAGTTGCAATTTGAATCGCGAGATGCTCCTTCGTTTTAGCCAGATGACGCAAATAAGCTTTTGAATAAAAGTGATCTACCGCTGCTGTACCCGCCTCGTCAATTACAGAAAAATCCTTTTCCCATTTCTTGTTTTTGATATTGATGATTCCCTGGCTGGTAAACAACATTCCGTGCCGGGCATTGCGAGAGGGCATGACGCAATCAAACATATCTACGCCCAGACTTATACACTCCAAAAGGTTGGCAGGTGTTCCCACCCCCATCAGGTAGCGTGGCTTTTCCCTTGGTAATTCTTCACAAACAAGTGCTGTCATATCATACAGTTCTTCTGCCGGTTCGCCCACAGAGAGTCCACCAATCGCATTGCCAACCGCATTGGTATCACTGATAAATTTCGCTGAATCGCGCCGCAAATCCTTGTAAACACTCCCTTGTACAATGGGGAATAGCTCTTGTTCATAGCCGTACATTCCCGATGTCTTTTCCATCTGGTGCTGACATCTTTTCAACCAGCGATGCGTCATTTTCATGGAACGTTTGGCATATTGGTAATCACAGGGATAAGGAGTACATTCGTCAAATGCCATGATGATATCCGCACCAATTGAACGTTGAATATCCACAGCTTTCTCCGGTGAAAAAAAGTGATAACTACCATCCACGTGAGACTGAAACTTAACCCCCTCTTCTGTAATTTTGCGGCTATTGGCCAGCGAATACACCTGATAACCGCCACTATCTGTCAATATCGGGCGTTTGTAATTGATAAATTTATGCAGCCCTCCAGCTCCTTCCAGTACGTCGAGTCCTGGTCGAAGAAATAAATGGTACGTGTTGCCCAGGATAATTTGTGCATTCACCTCATGCTCGATCTCAAACTGATGAACTCCTTTCACCGAGCCCACTGTACCGACCGGCATAAAAATCGGCGTTTCTATTGCGCCGTGGTCCGTTTGAAGCACGCCAGCCCTTGCTTCAGAATTTTTATCGCGATGTTTTAAATCAAAGTGCATAAATATGTTGAAAAATAAAGAGTACAAAGATAATTGTATTTCGAGAAGAGTATCATATTTGTAAAAAAGTATAACTCATGGGTGTTCTACCAAATTTTGGTGATCCACAAGAATTCTGGATGAGCCTGGTGTTTTTTGCATTGGTCTTTATTCAATTATTTTGGCTCGTTTTCTTCTATTTGCGTTTGGCTGGTCATCAACACAAGAGTGGTGGCAACCTTCCGCCCGTGAGCATTCTCATAGCAGCGCGCAATGAAGAAGACAATCTGTTTGAATTTTTACCTTTTGTTCTGGAGCAGGACTACTATGCGTTTGAAGTCATCGTGATCAATGATCAGTCCGCCGACGACACCGCTCACATCCTCAAAGCGCTGCAACGCCGGTACAATCACCTCAAAGTGATCAATTTAGAACAAAACAAACACTTCTCGCAAGGGAAAAAGCTTCCCCTCACTGTTGGAATAAAAGGTGCCAAATACGATCACCTACTCTTTACTGATGCCGATTGCAAACCAAATTCACCCCAATGGATTCAAAAGATGGGGCACTGTTTTACATCCAAAAAAGCATTGGTTTTGGGTTATGGACCGTACCGCAAAAAAAGTGGATTACTCAATTGGTTTGCCCGTCTGGATACAGCAATAATTGCTATGAATTACCTGAGTTACGCAAAAGCCGGGGTTCCATACATGGGAGTGGGGCGCAATATGGCATATACCAAAAAGTTGTTTTTTGACAATGATGGGTTTAAATCGCATTACGCGCTGGCCTCCGGAGATGACGACCTTTTCGTTCAGGAAGTAGCTAACAGGAAAAATACGAAAATTTGTATTCAACCGGAAAGCTTTTGTTATTCGGACGCGCCGGATAGCTGGAAAGACTGGATCAAACAAAAGTCGAGACACTACACTACTTCGGAGCGCTATGGACTTTTCAATAAAGTATTGTTAGGAATCTATCCACTCACCTTGTTATTGACATACGCTTCTTTTATTACTTTGTTGATTAAGTTCGATAGTAATATTTTGGTCTTGAGCCTTTTTGCCGTAGTGGTGCTGCTCAAATGGATCATTTTTGGCGTGATTTTGCGGAAATTACGCGCTGCAGATTTCGCCTGGGGGATTATAATTTGGGACCTGATCTACGCGATTGTAACGCCGATCATTTACTATACAACAGATAAGAAGTCAACAACAACACAATGGAAGTAGGAAAAAATCTTTCTGAAAAAGGTAAAAAAGACTTAAAAGTCGTAGAACGCGCGAAAGAAGGTGATGAAGCTGCATTTGCACAGTTGATGGATCGGTATCGCGAACCGGTCTTTTATATGTTATTAAAGATGGTCAAAAATAATGACGACGCCGAAGATTTGACAATCGAAGCATTTGGCAAAGCATTTAATCGCATCCAACAGTACTCACCGAGCTACGCTTTTAGTACGTGGCTTTTCAAAATTGCCTCCAATAATTGCATTGACTTTATTCGCAAAAAACGCATCCACCTCACTTCGATGGATCATGCTTATTCCAATTCAGATGGAGAAAGCGTTAAAATCGATGTCGAATCGGGCACTATGGATCCCGAAGAAACCATTATGAAACAGCAAAAGATCAAAATGATGCGCAAGGTTGTCGAACAACTCAAGCCGCGCTACCGGGATCTTATCAAAAAAAGGTATTTTGAAGAACTCAGTTATGAGGAAATCGCAGAAGAGATGGACCTCCCTCTGGGAACCGTTAAAGCACAGTTGTTTCGAGCGCGCGAATTCCTTGCCAACATTATGAAAAACACGAGGGATACCATTTAACAAACCGCCCGTTTTTAAATTGCATCATGGAAATCATTCAAAAATATTATCCCGATTTAACGCAACATCAAATCGATCAATTCGCAGAGTTGAAAACGCTGTACACCACCTGGAACGAAATGATTAATGTCATCAGTCGCAAAGACATGGACCACTTTTACGAACACCACGTCTTGCACAGTTTGGGAATTGCCAAATTCATCCGGTTCGCTCCCTCAACCACACTTTTAGATGTCGGTACCGGCGGTGGTTTTCCCGGCATTCCTCTCGCCATATTATTTCCGGAATGCCAATTTCACCTCGTCGATTCAAAAGCAAAGAAAATAAAGGTGGTCAATGATGTTATTGCTCAATTGAACCTCAACAATGTCCGCGCAGAACATGCACGAGCAGAAGAGCTCAAATCCAAATATGATTTTATCATCAGCAGAGCCGTCACGCGCATGGAAAAATTCTACGAGTGGGTGCGTCCACTTATCGGAAATAACAATAAAAACGGGCTTCCCAACGGGATTTTGTACTTAAAAGGTGGTGATTTGACAGAAGAATTGCGTCCTGTACCCGGCTCCAAAACGATTTTTGATCTCAGCGAAAAATTTGAAGAACCATTCTTCGAAACGAAGAAAGTGGTGTACATTCAAGCATAAAAAAAGGTGGTCCTGAAACCACCTCTGATATTATTTAACGGATCGCAGCGATTACAAATCGTCCGGATCTACTTTTACGCGTTTCAACTTCTTTTGTTTTGGCTTGAGTTTCTCGATAAAAACAACTTTAAATCGCTCGCCGTCGGCATTCTTAATCATTTCAGAAATACCGTTCTCAATAGAAGGCGGTTCGTTGTTCAAATTATAAAATTTCTTATCGTACAATTTAGAAGTATTGTCATCATAAAAATAGAAAATTGACTCAATGTAGCCGTTTTCAACGCGCACTTTCGCTTGAATACAATATACCTCATCTTCTTCAAAAAATGAAATAATCACATTCCGGTGAATATTGTCCGAAACAGTATACGCCCCTCTTTCTTCAAAGGCTTTTTCCAACTTCTCGTAACAGTTTGATGCTTCTTGAGCATACAAAGCCGTACTAAAGATTCCTGAGAATAGTAATAAACTGAGTAAAAGTATCTTCTTCATCATTTCGTAGTTTACAGAGCGAACTCCGATTTCAAATATAGTAATCTTGTTCAAAATCATAGTTACTTCTCTTGATTTATTTTTAAATTTGACTTTCAATTACATTGTCATGAAACAAATAGCAGACCATTTTGATGAAGCTTTAAAAATTTTGCAAAAATTTAACACACCTGAGAATCTAAATACGATCCAAAAGGCTGGAGATTTAATGGTTTCATCACTGAATGAAGAAGGAAAAATTCTCAGTTGTGGAAATGGCGGTTCCCTTTGTGACGCAATGCACTTCGCCGAAGAAATGACTGGTCGGTTTCGCGAGAACAGAAAACCCATGGCAGCCATTGCAATCGCCGATGCATCACACATGTCGTGCGTTTCGAATGACTTTGGATACGACCACGTATTTTCGCGCTACGTAGAAGGTGTAGGTCGCAAAGGAGATGTTTTGCTCGCTATATCTACCAGTGGCAATTCAAAAAATGTTATTAATGCCATTGATGCGGCTCATCAAAAAGGAATGAAAGTCATCGGATTAACGGGAAAAACGGGCGGAGCAATGGCTGAATTATGCGACATTGAAATCAGAGCGCCACATTCCCAGTATGCCGATCGGTCGCAGGAAATACATATTAAAGTGATCCATAGCCTGATCGATTACGTCGAGCGCGCTATTTGTCAATAGGCTTTCTGCTCGTACCTGAAAAACTTACTTCTCGAAAACCTGTAGCAATAAGGAATCCTCAAATCATCCTTCAATTTTTTCGTCTACGTTTGTAGATTTTCTATAATTTTTCTTATCTTCATGTAAGAATAACTTAAAAACCTTTATCAATGTTAGTAAAAACATACGGATCTGCCGTTTTCGGCATCGACGCAACTCCGATCACCATAGAAGTGAACATCGGAAAAGGAATTAGCTTTATCTTAGTCGGACTCCCCGACAGCGCTGTAAAAGAGAGTCAACAACGCATAAAAGCAGCCCTCACCAACAACGGGTACAAATATCCGATGAAAGAAATCACGGTCAACATGGCACCCGCCGATATTCGCAAAGAAGGCTCCACATTTGATCTTCCTATCGGCATAGGTATAATGGCGGCAAGTGAACAGGTGAAAACCGATCACCTCGAAGATTATGTTTTGTTGGGAGAACTCTCCCTCGACGGCAGTTTAAAACCCATGAAAGGCATACTTCCCATCGCATTAAAAGCTAAATCCGAAGGCTACAAGGGGATTATTTTACCAAAAGCAAACGCGCGCGAGGCGGCCATTGTCGAAGAACTGAACATCTACGGTGTAGAAACCATCAACGAGGTGGTGGACTTTCTCAACGATGATGCGGAATTGAGCCCCGTAAAGGTAGACCTGAATGATGAATTCTTTGATAAACTAGACGAAATCGGAGTCGATTTTAAAGATGTAAAGGGACAGCAAAATATTAAAAGGGCGTTTGAAATTGCGGCATCCGGAGGACACAATGTCGTGCTCATCGGTCCGCCGGGAGCAGGTAAATCCATGTTAGCCAAACGACTACCCACTATTCTTCCGCCGATGAGTATTGATGAGTCGCTCGAAACGACTAAAATTCATTCCGTGGCCGGCAAAGTAGATGCCGGTACGGGACTCGTCACCAACCGCCCTTTTCGGAAGCCGCACCATACGATTTCCGATGTTGCGCTCGTCGGTGGTGGAGGCTATCCCCAGCCCGGTGAAATTTCACTTGCTCATAACGGCGTATTGTTTCTGGATGAACTTCCCGAATACAAGCGTTCTGTTTTAGAAGTGATGCGACAACCGATTGAAGACCGTCTCGTGACCATTTCGCGCGCAAAATTTACAGTGGAATATCCCGCAGGATTTATGTTAATCGCTGCCATGAACCCGTGTCCCTGCGGCTATTACAACCACCCCGAAAAAGACTGTGTGTGCGCTCCTGGAATTGTACAAAATTATCTCAACAAAATCAGTGGCCCCCTACTCGACCGCATCGATCTTCACGTTGAGGTTACGCCTGTTAGTTTTGATGAACTGGCACACGACCAGCCGACAGAGAAAAGTCGAGACATTAGGGAGCGAGTAGTACAGGCGCGTCTGATTCAGGAAAAAAGGTTCCAAAACAGTAAAGAAACCCACTGCAACGCACAAATGAGTAGTCGGGAATTGCGCACCTACTGCAAAATTGATGAGAGCTGCAACGCCATATTGAAGCAAGCCATGGACAACCTTGGACTGTCCGCACGTGCTTATGACCGCATTCTCAAAGTTGCAAGAACCATTGCCGATCTGGATAACGCTGACTGCATTCAAACGCAACATATTGCTGAAGCTATACAATTCAGGAACCTGGACCGGGAAGATTGGGCAAAATAATTTGAACCCATTTCTTCCTTCACTGTACCGAAAAGAAAAAAGTTATGAAAAATTTAGTTTTAGTTGCGATTAGTTTTGTCTTAACGACAATGGGGTACAGTCAGTATAACAACTGTGCAAAACAAAATGTCATTGAAGAAGAAGTAGCCGTAGAGGTTTATGACGAATCGACCGAAACGGTAAAAGTTGAAAAAAGAAAACGACAGGTAGACAGTGATGAATACGGCAATGCCGCCGGCAGTCAATACGATTTAGCGGTAGACGGCGCATTCGAAGGGCAGACAGTAGCCGTACTGCACCTCTATACGGGAGAAGGGTTTGATTTCAAAAAACCGGAGGCCGCATTAAAGCAAAAAGGGTTTTCGGTTTATCGCTGGCTCAACCAACCACCCAGTGCTGAAAAATTAGAAGAGGCACTGGACAAAGCCTGTCAACTCTGGATTATTTCAGATCAACAGCGCAAATTAAATGACGATCACCTCGGCGTCATTCAAAAATTCTTCGACAGTGGAAAAGGCGTCTACATCTGGGGGGATAACAAACCCTATTATGCGGATGCCAATTTTGTTGCAGAGGGACTGCTCGGCGTTAAAATGGAAGGAAATACCATGGGAAACAAGACGGTGGACATTTTATCCCGCGACTCTAATTCCGGACTCATGCCGAACCATCTCATCACGACAGGGCTTCAAAATATTTACGAAGGAATTACCATCGCCACCATCGAAGAAAATGAATCGCTAACGCCCATCATATATGGCTCTGCCGGAAACCTGGTAGCGGCGACTTATGAAAAAGACGGCAAACGACTCATCTTCGACGGAGGGTTCACACGGCTTTACGTCAACTGGGACACCGCCGGAACGGGACGCTACGTTAAAAATGCAGCTGCCTGGCTCGTGAACTACGAAAAATTTGGCGATAAAGTGGTTGCTGTGGAGTAATCTATCGGCACTCGCTCTAAAAAGAAAGCATTTTTCTCAATCGTACGTAAGAAGCTTCCTTCAAGGAAGCTTTTGTGTTTTCTGCAGCGTACGTTTAATAACATGTATAGCCGTTACTAACAATTTGTTAATATATTTTTAAAGTCATTCGTTAGGTCAAATTACTGGTTTACTGTAATTTCGTACTTAGAATTTGTTCATGATAACCTTGACGTATCTAATACAGAAACCATGAACAAATATTTAAATATTTTTAACCCAAAGGGTGGAAAATGAAAGTGTTGTGCCAAAATGAAGTTATTTGCAATTTCTTTAAAGGTTAGCTTATTATCGGTGTTCATTGCTATTAGTTCCAATGTTATTGGTCAGGTAATGTTTAGTCAGTATATAGAAACAGATTCTGGTACCAGCCCGAAAGGTGTAGAAATTTACAATCATTCAGGATCTTCTATCGATTTCAGTGTTGACCCTTTAGAGGTTTATAAAGGCGTCAACGGTGGCACATGTTCAAATGATGTCACGGTTAATTCGGGTGTATTGCTTCCTGGTGAAGTATGGGTAATTGGAACTACCGACCTCGTTAACGATGCCCAAAATAATGGAACCAATTTGAGCGGCACAACAAATCATTCTTTTACCTTCAACGGAGATGATGCCTTAGAACTTTATTTAAATGGTACTTTAATGGATGTTTTCGGCACCTGCGGGACTGATCCCGGTTCTGCCTGGTCTGGAAATGGCGTTTCAACAGCTAACCAGAACATTCAAATTGCAAATGGTATTTGTTCAGGTACAACGACTTATTGGACAGATCCAAGTTTGCGTTATGAAACGGTATCCAGTAACCCAAGTGGCACAGGAGGAACCACAGGTTTTGGTGACGCTCCTTCGTGTAATTTCAACACCATCACCATTGACAACTTGTCCAGTCTCACTTACGAGGTCGTTTGTGATACACCAGATACAGGTAGTTTAGACTTTTCAAGTACCGGAACTTTCAACACGGGCAATGAATTTATTGTAGAACTATCTGATAATTCAGGCAGTTTTGCGAGTTCAACTTACCTGGACACCTTATCGGGAGCTAACGCGGAAGGAACTGACCCTTCTGAAACAATTAATTTCACAATTCCAACCTCAGTTGCAGGTGGAACAGGTTACCGCATGCGCGTCATCGCAACAGATCCCGCCACAACAGGAACAGATAATGGAACAGATATAACGATTACCAGCTCGCCCTGCCCGGCGACACTACCTGCCTCTGGCGGTCTTTTAATCAATGAGTTTTCCAACGGTTCTACCGGCTCTCAGGAATACTATGAATTTGTCGTAGCTGGAAAGTGCGGCGAAACTGTGGACGTAAGAGGCTATATCATTGACGATAACAACGGTACCTTTTCTGAAGCATCTTCATACCCAGGCGGATCTGGAATTGCGTCGGGACATTTGCGCTTAACGAATCATTCACAATGGTCCAACATTCCGGTAGGATCTGTAATTGTTGTCTACAATAATGGCGATCCAAATGGTTCATTGCCCGGGGACGACCCCTTCGATAGCGATAACGATTCACTTTACGTGGTGCCGCACGATAACACAACGCTTTTTGAAATTGATGGCGCTATTCCAAACGCCAGTGATCCCGATTCAACTTACAGTCCTGCTACCTACGCATCAACGAGCTGGTCTGGTATGGGAATCGCAAACGGTGGTGACGCCGTTCAGATCAGACAACCCGACGGTTCTTACTTTCATGGCGTTTCTTATGGCGGTAGCGAAATCTCCGGCGGACCTGAGGGCACAAAAATTACCAACAGTGGTCTTTCAGGTCAAAATGCTTCGTTTACATCCGGGGACTTTAAAGATGCCAATAACTGGATTATTGGTAACGCGTCTGGAGATGAAACACCGGGCACCTTTAACAATGCCGCCAACGAAGAATGGCTTCGTTTGATGCGGGATCCTTTTTCAGAGACATGCCCTGTTCAACCTCTGCCTATTACACTGGTATTATTTGACGGTGCTTACAACGAAACGATGGGACATGTGGACCTTTACTGGGAAAGCAGTTCTGAAAGTCATAATAGCCATTACGAGATCTATCATTCGACTTCAGGTTACGACTTTACGCACCTCAAAGATGTTGACGGGAGCGGAACAACCCAGTCGAACATACATTATTCCGCAGAACACAATCGTCCTGCTCGAGGAATGAATTACTACCAGCTCTACTCCGTCGATTATGATGGTACAAAGCACGACAAAGGTATTGTGGCCATAAATGTAGAAGCACAAAAAGTTTTCTATGACCGGATTTCCAATTCAATTATTTTTCCGGAAAATGGTCGCTACACACTCTATAACTCAGCAGGTCAGCTAATCAAGGAAGTGCAAAACACCACTTCAACGGAGGCTCCTAAAACAGGTGTTTATTTTGTGATCAACAATAATTCTGGAGAATCGACTAAAATTGTCGTGCGTTAGATTGGTACTTTTTCGTAGATAAAACGCAGTTTTCATTACCTTCGCAGGAATGAATCTATTCCTCACATTTGATTATGAATTATTCTTCGGTTCTCCTGCCGGAAGTGCGGAAAAGTGTATCTTATTCCCTACAAATAAATTGATCAAAATTGGACGCATTCGGAATGTGAAATTCACTTTCTTCGTTGATGCGGGTTATCTGGTTCAATTGAAAAAATGGAGGCTTCAATATGAAAAATTGAGCGAAACGTACGAAAACATCACTGCTCAGCTCAAAACGTTAATTGAAGAGGGGCACGACATTCAGCTCCATATTCACCCTCACTGGGAAACAGCAGAATACATCGATGGTCAGTGGCAATTCACGATAGATAACCACTATAAGTTATCCGATTTTGATGAAGACGCAATTGATCGCATTGTCCGGTCTTACAAATCGACACTTGAGGACATTACGGGCACAACAATCAAAGGTTTCAGGGCCGGAGGGTGGTGTTTGCAGCCTTTCGCACAATTTTCATCCCTGTTTAAAGCGTGCGGCATTAAGATTGATTCTACCGTGTTTCAGGGAGGACATCTCGAGACGAGACACTATTATTTTGACTTTAGAGACGCTCCAAATAAAGGACGCTATCATTTCGAAAATAACCTTTGTGAAGAAAATCCTTCAGGACACTTTTTGGAGCTCCCGATTGGTGGCTACAAATACAAACCCGGATTTTTCTGGCGATTGTATATTTTAGGAAGACTCATGCCCCGCCGGCATAAAATGACAGGTGATGGCAATTTCATACCGCAGGGAGGAAAAAAGTTCAAATCTTTGAGAAAGCCCATCTGGGATCATGTCAGCTGCGACGGTTACTACGCCTCAAAATTAAATCTAATTACGAACAAATTCGATCGGGAAGATCGCTCTGACCTGGTCATTATCGGCCATCCAAAAAGTATGACGCAGTATTCTTTTGAAAAATTAGATCAATACATTCAACGACAACAAAAGAAACATCCATTTCTCACGTTATCTGAAGCAGAATGAAAGGAAAATGGTTCCACCATACCGAAATTGATCCTGAACAATGGGATGCGCGTGTCGAATCGTCGGAAACTGCTGGTATTTTCAGCACCTCTCATTACCTCAATGCAACGTGTAAAAATTGGTATGCCTACACAGATTCAGCAATGACGTGTGCAATTCCCGTTGGTGTTTCGAGAAAACTGGGTGTTCAGCAAGTCTATCCGCCATTTTTCCATCGTTTTTCTGAAATTGTCGGTGACCCTGCAGCATTCAATGAAGAACATTTTGTGAAGAGTATCCAGCAGTCTTTCCCCAAAGGTGTTTTGCACAGCAGCGTTCCCATCGAGGGAAATTTACAACAGCAAAAATTCGTTTATCAAACCCTCGATCGCGATCAATTCAAATTAAAAAATCAGGCGAAACGCATGCTCAAAAAATTTAGTGCTTCCGAATTAACTGTGGCATCTGACAATAACTGCGCAAAAGAAGTTCTTCAATTGATCAAACGCGAACTATCCAAAAAAATGGAGCTCTACGCCAGTACTGACTCATCTGCACTCGACCGCTTAATTTCAAATTTACCCGCAAACATCGGGCTCAAAACGGTAGTATTGCACGAAAAGAACGAAATAGCAGGCGGTTTGCTGGCACTCGAATACAAAAATACGGTCCTTTACCTCAAAGGAACGACTACGGCAGCCGCAAAAGAATCAGGCGGTATGTACGCCCTCATGCACCACCTTATAGAAGATGCCCTGCATTCCGACCAGCTTTTCGATTTTGGAGGCTCGCGCGTTGAAGGTGTTCGTTTTTTTAATACCCGCTTTAATGCAAAGGATAAAACGTATTTTTGCTATCACTGGGATCATTCGCCCGCTTGGTATAAATTTTTAAATCGCATGAATCAATGGAGAAAAAAGTAATATTAATCACGGGAGCCTCGGGAGGACTTGGTTCTTCAATGGCAGAATACTTTTCACGAGAAGATTATGCACTCGTATTGCACCATAACGAGAATATACCGCTCATCGACGAAGCAAAAACCATCATGCATTACAAAGCAGACCTTACCAATGAGACAGAAGTAGAAGAAATGGTACAGGCCATCCTCCAGCGATTTAATCGAATTGATATTGTTATTAATAACGCCGGGGTTTCCGAAAGTCATATTTCCTGGAAAACAGCACTCGAAAGTTGGGACAAAACCATAGCGACAAACCTGACAGCTCCATTTCTCGTTTGTAAACACACTATTCCCGTCATGCGCGAACGAGAATGGGGTCGGATTATTAACATCGCTTCCGTTGTCGGACAAACTGGTGCGATCGGCACTGCTTCTTATGCCGCTTCCAAAGCAGGACTGATCGGTTTGACAAAAACGTTGAGCAAAGAGCTTTCAAGTGCCGGAATTACGGCAAATAATCTGGCACTCGGTTATTTCAACAAAGGAATGATCAGAGATGTTCCTGAAGATTTAAAGGAAGCTATAACTGCTGACATTCCGTTAAAAAGACTCGGTGAACCCCGCGCCATCTGCCATACCATCAACTATTTGATCGATAAAGCTTCCGATTACATTACGGGACAAACAATAAACCTCAACGGCGGTTTATATACCTAGGAAAAGGTTGGGCTCAGGTGCTTGATTTTATTACTTTTGCAACGCAATGAGCGTATCATGAATATGAGGACACGTCAAATATTTAGAATTCTTCTCGGAGCCGTCATTATCGGGGGATCCGTTTATTTGTCCGTGCGCTATTTATTCAAGTCTCCACCATTCATCAAGGTGCTTGTACTGATCGCTTTGATTGCAATTATTTATTTAACCGTTGATTACATAATTAAAAAAGGAAAAAGAGATCGCTATGGAAACGAATAAAATGGTAAGGTATGTAGCAATTGGCGCAGTGGCCCTGATTGCAATAATAATTTTCTTCAACTCGTGGGTAAACGTGGAACCCGGTGAACAAGGTTTTGTTTACAGACCTTACAACTCGCCGAGTATTGTTGAAGAAGAAGTGTATATGGAAGGAACGTTCTTTATTCTGCCCTGGAACGAGATGATTAGCTACGAAGTGGTAAACAAGTCGAAACAGTACAATCAGCAGGTGATGGACATCAATGGTACCGACGTGACGCTGGATGTCTCCGTCAACTACAATGTGATAGCTAAAAATGTAGCTAACTTGCACAAAAAGCACCGCGAGAACTACACCACGTTTATCGACGATAAAGCGAGAGGTGCGATTAAGGATGTGATTGGTCGCTATACCTATGAGCAAGTTTATTCCTCGAAAAGAGAGGCACTGGAGGGAGAAATAGAAGCCATCCTGGAAGGTGACTTTGACGGTAACTACCTCAATTTGAACTACGTGGAGATAGCCGATGTCAATTTGCCTCCAGGTATTGCCAAACAAATCGAGGAGAAAGAAACGCAGAAACAACGGAACCTCACAGCGAAAGAAAAACAGAAAGAGCAGGAATACCTGGCGAACGCAAAAATTGAAAAAGCGCGCGGTGATTCTGCCATGGTCGTCTCAGCAAACTTTAAAGCGGAAGCGATTCGACTGGAGGCTGAGCAAATTGCCCGAAACCCACAGTATATCGAACTGAAAAAATGGGAAAAATGGGACGGCGAAGGATCCCCTTATGGAACCAGAAACGTATTTGGTGATGAATCAATCAGCATACTAAAAGCTGATTAATAGTCCACTTCATATTCATGAGAAACGTCAGTGGAAATTTTCACTGGCGTTTTTTTATGTTTAATCGTGTGACTTTTTAATGGTTACATCTTTTCATTTACACTCAATGCAGTTTATGCAACTTCTGTTACACCTGTTACTATTGGATTGACTTATATTTCTTCTATAATTCCCAACATACCAAGAACTAATTTCTCACATTAATTTTCGCAAAACAAAATGCTTTTTCAGCTAATTTCCTCTTCACCCTC
>JBNJEH010000043.1:0-26459 GCA_051745635.1 Bacteroidota bacterium | reverse complement strand
CTTACCGACAATCCGCTTTCGCTACTGTCGGCATAAACTTCTCGTCCAGCATTCCAGAACAAAAAAGAGTGAGCACCTCAATACTCACTCTCTTCCCTCAATACTGACTTGTGGTCCCAGCTGGGCTCGAACCAGCGACTTTCTGATTATGAGTCAGATACTCTAACCAGCTGAGTTATAGGACCTCCACAGTTGTGTACGCAAAGGAGCACAAAAAGTAGTCGGCAAATGTAATGATAACAAGTTTTATTTGCAATACCCCGATGCAAAAATTCTGACAAACGCCTTTGGCGAAGTGTGATTCGCAGTGTGTTTTGTTACTCCTGTCGGCTGTTCATCCATCCTTTTACGCTGGTCGCTACTTCCACATTGAGAACATCTCATAAAAAAGCCCACAATACAATTGCGGGCTTTCAAGCTTTTTCTGATTGGTTTTAAAATACTTAGCGGATGCCGTATTTTCTCAGCTTGCGGTTGTCGACGACATCTGCATTGTTAAGCAATGCCGACCGGTAGCGCTGTTTAATCTGCGTTTCGCGCTGCGATGCAACCTGCGTCTTTTCTGTCGAGAAGTCTGATGTTTCCGGCGCCGGCTTTGTATTATCCACGCGCACTACAAAAACACCACTTTTTCCTTTTACGGGTACCGACTTCTGTCCATCGATTAGTCCGGAAAACGCCGTTCCAATGATTTGCGGTTCACGACCAACCTGAACGTTACTCGCAGAAAAAGTGAGTCCTTCACTTTCCAGTTTGGCACCCAATTCTCTTGACAATGCCTGAAGGTCATCTTTACCCACCATTTGATCGATGAGGTATTGCGCTTGTTTTTCTTTGCGCACCTCTGATTTCATTTGCTTTTTAACTGTGGCAAACTCCGGCACACCTTCTTCAATAATATCAGCGACCATGGCCACCACGACTCTGTTTTTATCGCGAATAGGCGCTGAACTCAATGCTCCCTCTTTCACTCCTTCGTTATACGCCAGGCGCAAAAGCTGTCCTTCTGCTAAATCTCCAAATCCTTGAACTACCGGTTTGTCATCTTTTAAATCGAGTGTTCGAACGGTGTATCCCTGTTCAATGGCAAACGAATCAAAAAGCGCCTTCTTTTCAGTTATCGCCTTACCACTCAACTTTTCATCGAGTTCATAGATATAATTGGAAACCTTCGAACTCACATCGTTCATCGTCACTTTAGAAGGCTCAACGTTCTTCACAATGTTTGCCAAAATAGGACGCTTTGTTGCGTTGCGATCCAATACTTCAATAATGTGCACTCCGTAATTTGTGTTTACCTTGCCGAGTGTGCCGATGGGCTCATTAAAGGAGAAATCGTTAAAAGAGGGCACCATCGTTCCTGCAGCAAAATCTTCGTATTTTCCTCCATTCGCCTTTGACCCGGGATCATCGCTAAACTGCTCGACCATTTCTTCAAAATTGTCCTTGCTGCGAATCACGTCCATGATACTGTCCGCTTTTGCTTCAGCCGCCGCTACAGCCTCTTCGCCTTTTGCATTTAGTAAAATATGTCGAACCGTCGCAGTTGGTTCCTCCACAAAACGAACCACTTTAGACACATTTAGTCCATCTTTTGACGTATAGGGGCCGAAAACATCACCTGGCTCAGCATTTTCTATTTTATTAGCCATCGCTTGAGGATAGGTAGGTCCTTCCTTACCTGAGCCTTCTGGTCGCGCTACAAACGTCGAATCGTTGCGGAATTCTTTCTTGTCGCTAAATCGCATGACGAAAGCCGAGTCATTTTTGGTTTCTTTAAACTTCGGCTTTACGCGTTCAAGCAAGTCTTTGGCACGAGCTGTATCTTGTTTTCCTGGGGTTACCTGTACAGCAAAATAATCAACTTTTCTGGAAGCTTGTTGTTTGTACGTTTCTTCTGTTTTGTGCTCGTCATAGTACGCTTTCACCTCATCATCCGTAATTTCTCCAACCGCATCGTTTGGAACCTTGCTGAAGTTTTGATAAACGTACGTTACATTTTTGACGGTCTTTTTCTCTTCATAATTATTTTTCCCTTCAAGGGTTGTCGCATGAACACCTGCCGCGAGCAGCGCTTCATATTTTTCATTTTTGCGCGTGTCCCTGATGTACTCCATGATGCCCTCCAGACGCTCTATTTGTTTGGGGTCATTGGACTCCTCCATCTGTGTAATTGCCTGACGCAACTGATCGGGAGCAAACTCTCCGGTTACTGAATCTTTAAACTGCATGGAAACACTCGATGGATCAAACCCTTCGCGACCGTACAGCACATTTTCCAGCTCAAACTTATCGACGATCAATCCGATTTTTTCGAACTCACTATCCACCAATTTATTGGCTACGGTTGCCTGCCAGGCCTGACTAGCAATGTTTTTCTTATCCTGCTCGGTAAAGTCGACAGGCTGACCAGGGTTTTGTTGCTGTTTGGTTTGAGCCATGTTCTGGCGCGCATTATTTTCCATTTCTTTCAATGCGTCTTCACTGATTTTTTCGCCATTCACAGTTCCAATTCCGTAGACATCTTCCTGGGATCCACCTCGAAACACATCGAAATCACCCAAGATAAATGCCAACATCGCAATCCCTATCACAGCTACCAATAGCCACGATTTTTCTCGTATTTTTCCGATTAAAGCCATTTCTTCTCATTAATTTAAGGATGCGAATATAACATTATGTATGAAAAAATGAAAGGAAGTCGTTGGTTAAAAAAACACCCGGACAATTTAATCCATGCACTTTACGCGGATGACTTCTATTCTGCGGTCGGAAACGGCCTCGATACGCATCGAACAATTTTCGAGTTCCAACACGCGGCCCTCCTCTGGAATTGACTCAAAATGGTGGAGCACCAACCCACCAAGCGTCTCATATTCAGAAGATTCTTCGAGCTCCAGTCCATACTCCTCATTCAGGTAGTCGATGTCCTGGCGGGCTGAAAACATGTAGGTATATTCGTCAATCTGTTGTTCGAGTAATTCTTCGTGATCATGTTCATCTTCAATATCCCCAAAAATTTCCTCTACGACATCTTCGATCGTCACCAACCCGGATGTTCCACCAAACTCATCAACGACAACAGCAATATTCCCGTGTTGCTTGGCGAAAAGTTCGAGTAAATCCCGCGCCGGTATCGCCTCCGGAACGAATGAAATAGGAATCAATACCTCCTTGGTGCGCTGTGGCTTCTTGAAAAACTCAAAGCTGTGCACATATCCAATAATATTGTCAATCGTGTCGCGATAAATCACAATTTTAGACAATCCGGTTTCAATAAACTTTTCTTTCACTTCCGCCACCGACGTTTCGACATCAAACGCCACAATATCCGTTCGGGGTATCATACAGTCTCTTGCCTTGATGTTCGAAAATCCGAGTGCATTTTGCAAAATCTGCATTTCGTTATCCAGCTCTCCCTCTGCTTCCATGCGTTCGTTTAAATCGCGGACATAATGATCGAGGTCAATCTTCGAAAAAGCCGTCTTTCCCGTCTTGGTGTCGATGCGAAAAACGCGCAATACGCCATTACTCAAAAACATGGTAAACATCGTGAGCGGAAACAGCAGCAAATAAATAAATGCCAGCGGTAACGATAAAAAATGCAGGAGTCGATTGGGATTGATCTGAAACGTTGCTTTGGGCAAAAACTCGGCCGTTACCAGGATGAGCAACGTCGAAATAATGGTTTGAATGATCAACACTAAAGCTTCGTGCTCTCCGACAAAATGGATAATCGAAGGTTCCAGCAAGCGCGCCATCCATATCCCGTAAACGACCAGGGCGATATTATTCCCCAGCAGCATGGTGGCGATGAAACGACTGTCATTTTTTACGAAATTGGACAAAATGCGCCCCGCAAACGATCCCTTTTGATTGTCGAGTTCAATTTTTAAGCGATTGGCCGTTACAAATGCGATTTCCAACCCCGAGAAGAACGCAGATGCTGCAAGCGCGACAAGAATAATGACCAAACTAGTGGGATCCATAACGTGTGAAAATACAAAAATTCATGAATTACATGAGGTCTTTTCCGATGTCCTTTCGGTAATAAGCGCCATCAAATTCGATATTGCTGATGCTCTCATAGGTCGTCTCCAGAGCTGAAGCAACATCCTTGCCCAGTGACGTAACGGCTATCACCCGTCCGCCGGCGGTCGTGACAGCGGGGCCATCAGCAGCGGTTCCGGCGTGAAAAACAATGCTGTCTGAAACACCATTTAATCCATAAATCGTTTTTCCTTTTTCGTATTTTTCCGGATACCCTCCAGACACCATCATGACACTTGCTGCCGTTCGTGGATCAAACTCCACATCTCTCTCGGAAAGCGTTTGTGTTGCCACCCCTTCAAAAAGATCGATGAGATCAGAACGCAACCTCGGGAGTACGACCTCTGTTTCAGGGTCGCCGAGACGGCAGTTATATTCAATCACGTAAGGGTCTCCATTCACGTTAATCAAGCCGAAAAAGATAAAGCCTTTATATTCAATCCCGTCTTTTTTCAGCCCTTTGACCGTGGGGATAATAACCTGATTTAAAACTTTGTCAGAAAAGCCGCTTTTAGCAAAGGGAACAGGGGAAACGGCACCCATACCGCCCGTATTAAGTCCCGTGTCGCCCTCACCGATGCGTTTATAGTCTTTAGCGTCGGGAAACACCTTGTATCCATCGCCATCGGTGAGTACAAAAACGGACATCTCGATGCCTTTTAAAAACTCTTCAATGACGACCGTTTTGCTCGCGCTGCCGAATTTGTCTTCCACCAACATGTTGTTGAGTTCAGCTTTTGCAGCTTTTAAATCGTCGAGAATAAGTACTCCTTTTCCTCCGGCTAACCCGTCTGCTTTCAGCACGTATGGCGGTTGCATTCCTTCGAGAAAAGACAACCCCTCTTTCAACGTGGATTTCGTAAAGGATTTGTATTTCGCCGTCGGAACATTATGGCGTTTCATAAATTCCTTGGCAAAATCCTTGCTTCCTTCGAGCTGAGCGGCCGCCTTGTTCGGACCAATGATCGGAATGTTTTTTAAGTATTCGTCCTGCTCAAAATAATCGACAATACCGTTGACGAGTGGTGCCTCGGGACCGACGACAACCATGTTAATGTCGTAGTCGCGCACAGCTTTTTCCACAGCGCCGAAATCGTTGGGGTCAACAGACAAGTTTTTTCCCAAACTGCGCGTACCCGCATTTCCGGGAGCTATAAAAAGCGCTTCGAGGGTGCTACTTCTACTCAGTTTCCATGCCAACGCGTGTTCACGACCACCAGACCCTAACAATAAAATATTCATAGTTCATCAATTGTGAGGACAAAGGTAATATTTCGCAGATAATGATGGAATCATTTTATTTTCCAAAAAAACCGAGTACTTAAAGTGATTTTTTAAATTTGTGGGTTACACAAAATCCAAAATGAATGGAAATCACTCCGGAAATTCGGGAAAAGCTCGAAAAGATTAATGACAAATACGCCGCTCTTGGTCAGGACATGGGGTCATATCTGGATGGACTTTTGCACGCAGATACCGTCAAGTATTGGGATTACATTGCCGTGGACACCTTGTTAAGCCTTCAAAAGCCACGCACCAGCTTTCCCGATGAAATCATCTTTATTGTTTATCATCAAATTACGGAGCTCTATTTTAAATTGTGTTTGCATGAATTTGAGCAAATTTCAGAACAAGAGCACCTTACTGCTGATTTCCTCGTCGAGCGCACTACGCGCATCAATCGTTATTTTGAAGCCCTTACAAAATCATTTGACATCATGGTGCAGGGCATGGAAAAAGAACAATTCCTAAAGTTCCGCATGTCGTTGTTACCCGCCAGTGGTTTCCAGTCTGCCCAATACCGATTAGTGGAAATGGCATCAACGGACTTCGTAAATTTAGTTCACAAGGACGTTCGCCACAAGTTTGACAGCTCCGCATCTATTTCGGAAATGTACGCGCATATTTATTGGAAAGAAGGGGCAACAGAACTGGCGTCTGGGAAGAAAACGTTAACGCTCGAGCAGTTTGAGGAGCGCTATAGTACGGAATTTATTGAATACGCGCAGGAAAAGGTCGAAAACAATTTATGGCAGTGCTACTTGCGTCTTAACAAATCTGATCGCGAGCGTGAAGACGTCATTCGGGCAATGAAACAAAACGACGTAAACGTCAATATCAACTGGCCGCTAGTGCATTACAAGTCGGCCGTTCGCTATTTGCAGAAAGATCCGGAAGATGTAGCAGCAACTGGTGGGACGAATTGGCAAAAATATTTGCCGCCACGCTTTCAAAAACGAATATTTTATCCAGATTTGTGGTCTGAAAAAGAAAAAGAGGAATGGGGGAAATCATGGGTCGAAGATATTTTAGCAATTTCTTAGTTTTAGGTGTTTTATTCATCGCAATTTCCTGTTGCTTGGGAGCGTGCAATTCCTCCAGACAGGAAACTCCGCGTAAAGCGCCCGTCAAGGACACCGTTGCGAAAGTGACAGAAAACCTCCGGTTCGGTTATGATCTCGAAAAGTACGATGTTTACTATGACACGGTAAAAACGGGCTGGACCTGGAGTCATTTACTCCTGCCCTACAACCTCGATCAGTACACGATCAACGCCACGGCAAAAGCCGCCAGGGACAGCAGTGTTGCCCTCAAATATATCAATGCCGGTAAACCATTTATGGTGTTGACAGCGAAAGGAGATACAACAAAAACCATTCAGCACATGGTGTATGAGCCCGACGTTTTTTCTTACATCACCTTCGATTTCACCAACGATTCCGTTCAAATCAATCGTCAAAACCGCCCCGTACTCGTTGAAGAGAAAGAAATCAGTGGCATGATCTATCCGAACTCCAACCTGTCTTCAGAGCTCAGTAAAACGTTTGACAGTTACGTTATGGCCGCTGCGCTCACAGAATCAATTGAAGGCGTATTAGCCTGGAGCATCGACTTTTTTAAATTACAGCCAGGCGATCGCTTCGTGGTTTTTTACGATGAGAAATCCGTTGACGGCGTTCCTTATTCAGTAGAGAAGATCAATGCCATCTGGTTTGAGCACAGCGGTGATCCCATTTATGCTTTTCACTTTCAGGATAGTACCGGAGAGGTGAGCGGTTATTATGACGAAAAAGGACGCGAGACGAAACGTCCTTTTTTGATGTCTCCCGTAAAGTTTGCGCGCATCAGTTCTTCTTTCAACAGAAATCGCTATCATCCAATATACAAAACGCGCAGGGCACACTTGGGCACCGATTATGCAGCGCCTACGGGAACTCCCATTTTAGCAACAGCCGACGGCACAGTCAGCCGCGCTGCGCGAAGTCGCGGAAATGGTATTTACGTCAAAATCCGTCACAATGCTACTTACGATACGCAATATCTACACATGAGCAAAATCGCTTCGGGCATTCGATCTGGCGTAAGGGTAAAACAAGGCGAAGTGATCGGTTATGTGGGATCTACCGGGGCAGCGACCGGACCTCATGTTTGCTATCGCTTCTGGAAAAATGGACGGCAGATCAATCATCGCGCCGAAAAATTCCCGAAATCAGAACCCATGAAGGATGAAGTTTTACCCGAATTCCGCAACTATATAGCGCCCATCAAAAAGAAGTTAGATGCCAAAATAGAAAAATTGCCTGCACTTTCCTGAATCATTGATGAACCAGCGTTTAAATTTTTTGTTTACTTTTATAAAAACCACATTAGAGTATGGATATAAGTGTCTATGACAAAAACAATCCCCTCGATCAGTTTTCAGAGGAGGACGTTGTTCAATTTTTATACAAAGCCCTCGAGCGTTTTGGTGATCCTAAAACGGACATTCAACGTTGTTTGAATTATGCTTTGGAAAACATCTCCTCGTTTGGAGGAAAAGTGATTATAGCCTCCGAAAATAAAAAGATAGGGGGAGCTGTCATCATCAATAACACGGGTATGAAAGGGTACATCCCCGAACACATTCTTGTTTACATCGCTGTAGGACCTGACCAAAGGGGCAAAGGGTTGGGTAAAATGCTCATGAATAAAGCTGCAGAAGTTACTGAAGGAGATATTGCCCTGCACGTGGAAGATGACAACCCCGCGCTTCACCTTTACGAAAAGGTCGGCTATGAAAACAAGTATTTAGAAATGCGATTATCCAAATAAATCATGGCTCAGCTTACAATAAATAAAGACAAACTCAGTAAAAACTTCGACTATTTGGATGCACTTTTTAAGCAGCACGACATCCAGTGGTCTATAACCACGAAACTCCTTTGCGGACATAAGGATTTGATCAAAACGGTACTGGATTATGACCTCAACCAGTATTGCGATTCGCGCATTGACAACTTAAAAGTAATCAAAGACATACAGCCCGATGCTGAAACTGTTCTCATCAAACCCCCGCAGTTAAATCTGGTCAACGACGTCGTAAAATATGCCGACATTAGCCTGAATACGGAAAAATCCACCATTCAGGCACTTTCCAAAGCCGCAGAAGAACAAGGGGTGACGCACCAAGTGATTATTATGATAGAAATGGGCGAAATCCGAGAGGGCGTCATGCGGGATTCGTTTGTCGACTTTTATGCCTCCGTTTTTGAACTGTCGCACATCGACGTGGTAGGCGTGGGAACCAACCTGTCGTGTATGAGTGGCGTTCTGCCCAATCAGGACAAACTGATTCAACTGTCCTTATACAAAGAGCTGGTAGAAGCGAAATTCAACAAAAAGATCAAATACGTATCGGGCGGTTCATCGGTAACGATTCCTTTGATTCTTCAGAATCGGCTCCCCAAAGGTATCAATCACTTTCGCGTAGGAGAAACGCTGTTTTTTGGAACCGATGTGTATAATGACAGTGTTTTACCAGAGATGGAGCACCAAATTTTCACGCTTTCAGCTGACATCATTGAAATGCACAAAAAGCCAACATCTCCATCCGGGAAAATGGGCACAACAGTGGAAGGAAAACAAAAGAAAACCAAAACCGGAAAAGTAGAGTTAGGGTATCGCGCAATTGTCGACCTGGGTCTTCTCGATGTCGATGAAGAACACATTCAGCCTCAATTAGAAAATGCTTCAATTGCCGGCGGAAGTTCCGATATGTACGTTGTAGATATCGGTGATAATGAAACTGATTTGCAAGTCGGTGACGCTATTCGTTTTTCAATCGATTACATGGGTGCTTTGCGGCTGCTGAATTCGAAGTATGTGAAGAAAAAAATCCTGTAAAAAAAGTCTGCACACTGGTCTTAACGTTTGAAATGTGCTTAACGGAGAAACATATGATCCGCTAGAGTGGGTTTTCTCAACCATTCACGAGCCCTGTTTTTGACCTTAGCCTAATAGGAAGCAAGGGGATTATCAGTACATCTTTTTGGAACAACTTTAATAAAAAGCACATGGATTCAATTTATATGCCTCCAGATAAAAAAGAGCGAAACAACACATAAAACCTTCAATTAAGGCAACCATTAGGTGAGCAATTCGTTATTACTGTAAATGAGTTACGTTTGAAAAGCGATAATCTAAAAATTATGAAATTATGAAATTATTCTTAGCAGCTTTTTTTCTTCTGATCTGCTCAGCTTCTTTTGCGCAACAACACGCAACGGAAAACACAGCGAGTCAAATGACTGTAGACGAAATTCTTCGTGCGCAATCTTTCGATATTGATGATCCCGTATCTGAAAAGGCACGCGGAATTATTCGATCTATTTATGAAGATATGAACGCATTCTACGAGGCTACTGAAAGCAGTAAGCAAAGTAAAACACATAAAAAAGCATTGCGAAAATCATTGGATCAAGCGGAAAAGCTCGATTTAAATATCACAATGTTTGAAGAAGATATCGATCACATTTTAAAATAGGTACTACAATTATGAATTTTTTTAAATACGGCACTTTAATATTGTTTTTACTAGGATGGGTAACTTACAGCTCCGCGCAATGCGGTCCAACACAGGTCGACCCATCACCTGGTGCAACGGGTGTTTGTGAAAGTGATGCAGATACCATTGACTTTGCGGCGCAGGGTACTTGTTCAGGAAACTATGAATATCAGGTCGAAACATCGACAAATACCGTAGTTCAGCCCTGGTCGTTGAATGATCAGTTCATTTTCACTCCTACTACTACAGAAACTTACACTGTTCTTGCGAGATGTTCAGCTTGCCCGACAACTGTGGTGTCTGACACATTTTTAGTGGAGGTCATTGAAACCCCCACAATCGTTGCTGATACTTTTGTGTGTTACGGTGCTCAGGCCGATTTCAGCGCAACGGGTTCTTCAAGTACTACCCTTTCGTGGTGGGATACACCAGACCTTACGGGAAATGAGCTTTCTCCTACGGGAAATTATTCCATTCCATCTGCTTCAGCTGATGACACCATTTATTTAAACGTTGAAGGTACTGTTGCTTCTGGAAACAATACTACCGGATCCATATTAATCACCGAAGCAGGCCTGGAGGGTTTTGCCGGTGGAGGAGGAAGTGAAGATTATTTGGAAATTTCGAACCTCTACTCAAATAATGTAAACACTACTGGCTGGGTCGCTGCGATTAGTGACTCCTACTCGAACATTAATTCCGTGAACAGTTCGATTTGGAACTTACCAAACTCTTTTTCACCTTGTTCCGTTATTTCAAAAACAGATGACAGTGGTGCTAGTAACTATTGGGGGTCTAATATCTTTTGGAACCCCAATCAACCAGGTTGGGCTATAATCATCGATGACGCTGGCAATATTGCTGATTTTGTTGCATGGGGTTGGACGACTGCAGAACTCGCTTCTTTTAATGTGAATATTAATGGTTTTAATATTACCCTTGGAAGTGAATGGGTGGGAAATTCTTGCTCTTCGAATTGCTCTGCAGTAGGAGGAACTCCTTACAGCATCTCACGGATAGGTAACGACGATAACAATAATGCAGGAGACTTTGTTTGTCAACAAACATCACTCAACGCAGTTAACCCGTCACTATCTTGTGGGTGGGTGACTTCCAATATTACTTGCCCTTATCCAGTGGAATATCAAGTGGATCTTCCGCCTACTGCTACTGCACCGAGTACCACAAACATTGAGTGCTATGCCAATGTTCCCGTACCAGACTCGTTGATCATCACCGATGAAAATGATGATTATACAGCAAACCCTTCAGTAGTTTTTCAAGGAGAAACGACGGACGGAAATACTTGTCCAGAAACATTGACACATACGTATCGCGTATCAGATACCTGTTCGAATTTCATTGATCTCGATCATTTGATCGTTGTGAATGATACAGTGGACCCAGTCATGGACCCGGCACCTGCCGATACAACCGTGTCCTGTTACGCCGACATTCCGCCAATGGATAGCTTGAGCTGGTCAGACAATTGCCTTGGAAGCGGCTACGCCCAGGGAACCGAAACCTCCAGTGGTACAACTTGTCCCGAAGTATTGACCAGAACCTGGTCCGTAACGGATACATGTGGTAATTCAGTGGTTCGCACGCAAACAGTGACGATTGATGACACCACCGCTCCGGTTATTGATCCTGCCCCAGCTGATCTTTACGTACAGTGTTATGACGATGTTACCCCCATGACCTCTTTGAACTGGACAGATAATTGTGCGGGAAGTGGTGTATTGGACGGTACAGAAGTTTCGGACAACCTTTCCTGTCCAGAAACATTCACAAGAACCTGGACGTATACAGATGGTTGCGACAATACCAGTACTGAAACCCAGGTTGTAGTGGTAAATGATACCACCGCTCCAACAGCAGATGCTTTACCGGATATTCAGGTAAATGAACTTCCCGAACCCGATACAAATGTGATTGTGAATGCAACCGACAATTGTGGTACTCTCGAATTAAAATGGGAAGGGGATGTTTCTGATGGTGGCTATTGTCCTGAAATCGTTGAAAGAACCTATAGTCTCACTGACGGTTGTGGTAATGTGACCTTCTTGAACAGAACGATCACCGTAGGAGACGTGATACCTGAAGCTGATTTTGAGGCCGACCCTACGATTCTAAATAGCTTCACAGGTCCCAATGTTGATTTCGAGAATAACACCACAGATGCAGAAACTTATGCATGGAAGTTTGGAGATGACAGCCCCGTTAGTAATGAAGTAAACCCGTCTCATGAATTTGATATTTCAATCTCTACCAAATATGATGTATGGCTAGTTGCTACTTCAGAATTTGGTTGTCCTGACAGCACATTGAAAACGATTATCGTTTTTAAAGAAAACCTCTATTATGTGCCGAACGCTTTTACGCCTGATGGCGATGAATTCAATCAAACGTTCCAGCCTGTATTTACAGCTGGTGTGGACAAAAGTGATTACAAGTTACTGATTTTTAACCGTTGGGGAGAGACACTCTTCGAATCAAACAACCCGGATGTCGGTTGGGACGGTACCTACGATGGTAAACTTGTCAAGGAAGGTACTTATGTCTATAAAATTGAGTTTGGTCTTAAAGACAATGACGAAAGAAAAGAAATTACCGGACATGTGACACTTCTCAAATAATATATCAGTCAATAAACTTTTTGCGCGAGAAGCCGCTTCAAATTTGAAGCGGCTTTTTTTAATACAAAGACCTTTTCCAGCGACCTCTATTGCTCTTTAAAATGAGGTAATTTGTACCTTTGCGTAAAAAGTCGCATGCAAGAACGCGTTCTAATAGTTGGTGGAGGACTCTCCGGGATTTGTCTGGCACATCAGCTCGATGACCGGAACATCGATTTTCTCATGATTGATGGCGGTCAAAACGAAAGTTCTTCCATTGCAGCGGGAATGATCAACCCAATGGTTTTTCGCAAGATGACCAAGACGTGGCGCGGAGATGACCTCATCCCTTATCTCGAGCATTTTTATCCCGCTATTGAAAGCAAAGTCAATCAACGCTTCTTCTTTACCCGAAAATTGCGCCGGGTCTTTGCTACGAACGATGAAAAAAATTATTGGGAAACTCGAAATGAAGACCCCGCTTTTCGAAAATATGTCTCACCTGTAAATCCGCCGGATAAAACCCCGGAATACGTTAAAAGCACCTTTGGAAATGGTTTTGTGAAGTCACCAGGATATATTGACGCGCCTCTTTTTATGAAGTCCAATCACCGCTATTTTTCCGAACGGAACCAACTCCGTTATGAAAACTTTGATTTTTTTCACTTCAATGCTGATAAAAAAACATACAAAGGGCAATCCTTCTCCCACGTCATTTTTTCAGAAGGTTTTCGCGGTAAATACAATCCGTTTTTTGGTTATCTCCCTTTGCAGCAAACTAAAGGAGAGGTGCTTTCCATTTCATCCGACCAATTAAAAAAAGATGAAATATTAAACCGAAAATGTTTTGTTTTACCGCTCGAGCAAGGCGGTTTTAAACTTGGCGCAACTTTCGCCTGGGAGACTACGGACACTTCCCCTACGCGAGCTGCCAGAGAAGAACTCCTCGATAAATACCATCAATTGGCGGATGCAGCCATCGCTGTAACGGGACAAGAAGCTGGTATTCGCCCGACGGTCACTGATCGGCGCCCACTCATTGGTGAACACCCTTCACGGGAGAACCTTTTCATTTTTAATGGTATGGGGACAAAAGGGTATATGATTGCGCCTTATTTTTCAAATCAACTCAGTCAGCATCTATTTGATGGAAGAGAGCTAGACGAAGATGTTGATATCCAGCGTTTTTACAAAAAGCATTTTCCCAAAGACTGATGTTTTTTTATCAGCGGTCTTTATCGTTATGCAATCGCGGAAAAGAGCAATTCTAATACACTTTTCTATTACTTTATGCACAAATTTCAGTTTGGGTTGTTACTTTTGTAATTAAGAATCATTAAAAATAAGAACTAAAAAATAAAAACATTATGTATCCTCCAGAGATGATAGCACCCATGAAAGAAGATTTAACCATTGCAGGTTTTGAACAACTCACCTCGGCTGATGAAGTCGATGCTAAAATAAAGAACAGTGAAGGCAGTTTGCTCGTAGTAGTCAATAGCGTCTGTGGTTGTGCGGCAGGTAATGCACGACCAGGAGTAAAACAATCGCTTGAAGATGACATTAAACCAGATCATCTCGCAACCGTTTTTGCCGGTGTCGATAGTGAAGCGACGAATCAGGCAAGAAAATACTTTCTTCCTTACCCTCCGTCTTCGCCATCTATCGCTCTTTTTAAAGATGGCAAACTCGTTCACTTTTTAGAGCGCCATCATATCGAAGGTGGAACAGCTGACATGATTGCAGAAAACCTCAAAGAGGCTTATAAAGAGTATTGCTAAACCTTATGAGTTCAGACAACTGCTGCACCGCAATGCAACGGTGACGGCAGTTGTCTCTACAATTTGCCCAGCGTATATTTCTTCCCGGGCAACATCATCACCAGCCCCTTCATCTCCAATCCCAGCAGCAAGGCATTCAAGGCGGCAACGGGCAGTTTGAGTTTAACAGAAAGGACATCCAGCGAAATTTTCTCAAACTCCTTCAGTGTCTTGACTATCTTTTTTTCATCGCCATTTAATCCTTCAAACAGATCGGTTTGAACTGGTTGTTGTTCCATTTCTTCTTCCCATCCGAGCATTTTCATCACGTCTTTTCCACAGGTCACGAGGTGCGCCTTATCTTCTGCAATTAATCGATTACAGCCCATGGAATAAGCATTTCCTACATTTCCCGGATATGCAAAAACATCGCGCACGTAATCATTCGCCAGATAAGCCGTAATAAGAGATCCGCCCTTTTGACCACTTTCAACCACTACCGTGGCATCGGTCATTCCTGCCACGATACGGTTACGCTGAGGAAAGTTTTCGCGATCAGGCCGCGTGCCCTGCGGAAATTCCGTGACGAGACCACAGCCTGCACATTCGAGCATTTCCCTTGCAATTTTACGGTGTTTGGTGGGATAAATGCGATCTAATCCATGGCCCAATACGCCGAGCGTAGACAAACCGCGGTTTAAACTGGTCCGGTGAGACTCGCCATCAATCCCGTAGGCCAGTCCCGAAATGATTTGAACATTATAAGGGGCAATCGCCGCTGTCAATTCATGAACCAGCTTCTTTCCATAACTCGTCATATTCCGCGTTCCTACCACAGCAATAGAGCGGCGCGCGTTCATTTCAGCATCTCCTTTTGTAAACAAGACAATTGGTGCATCCTGACACTGTTTTAAACGATAGGGGTATTGTCGATCGGCAAAAAACACCGTCGAAATGTTGTGTTTTTCATTGAACTCCATGACGGCTTCCGCTTCTTTGAGCGCTTTTGTCCGGTTTAAACTTCTGAAACGCTCCTTAGAGAATCCCGGAACAGCCGTTCTCAGATTTGTTTTTGCGTTAAAAATAGCGGTCGCACTTCCCAGATAGGCCACGAGTAAACGGGCGGACTTTGGTCCAATTCCTTCCAGCAGGGACAGGGCGACTTGGTGGTGTTGTTCTGTTGTTTTCAAAATATTTAGGTTATATTAGGACTTTCTAAGTTAAAGAAAATTTTAAATACATGAAACCTTTTTTTCTGCTTTTTTTTCTGACCCCTTTTATTGCTTTGCAGCAAGAAGTAAATGGTATTGTTGTTGATGAAAATCAAAAACCCATAGCAGAGGCCCGCATTGAAACCACTTCGGGAATTCAGCAACGAACAAATCTGGATGGTCAATTTACACTGGCGGTTTCTTCCTTTCCCGACACGATTACCGTTACGATGATGGATTTTCAGGAGAAGAAAGTTGTTGTTAAAAAGACTTCTGCAGATACGCTGCGCATTCAACTCCTGCCGAACACGCAAGAACTCGATGCCGTCGTCGTTTCTGCCTCCCGCCGCGAGCAAAAAATTCAGGACATTTCGGTATCTCTGGAAATTATTCAGCCCGAGCTGATTGAAAACAAAGCTTTTAACAACGTAGAGCAGGCGGTGGACCAGGCTCCGGGAGCTTATGCCATGGACGGACAAGTAAGCATTCGCGGTGGAAGTGGTTTTTCCTACGGCGCCGGAAGCCGAACCCTGGTGGTATGGAATGATATTCCTCTGCTGTCGGCAGATGCAGGTGACGCGAAGTGGCAATCAATACCCATCGAAAACTTATCTCAAATCGAAGTACTGAAAGGAGCTTCTTCGGTATTATACGGCAGCGGTGCTCTCAACGGCATCATTTCCCTCCGCAACAAACTACCCACCAAAGATGGTGAAACAAAACTGAGTTATCAGACGGCCATTTATGATCAACCCCGCAGAAAAGGATTGCAGTGGTCGGATCAAACACTACTCGCCAACCAGTTCACGGCTTATCACGGAAAAATGCACGACCAATTTGGCTATACGGTTTCCGTCTACGACTATCGTTCTGATGGATTCCGCTCCGGAGAAGAACAGGAACGCTTTCGATTTAACGGCAGCTTCATCTTTAAACCAAACCGATTTAAACGGTTGACAGCAGGATTGAATTATTCTGCGAATGTTGAACGAAAAGGGCTTTTTATCATCTGGGAAAGTGACAGCCTGGGGTATCAACCATCGGGAGGAACTTCAGATCCGCTGAGTGACTCTTCATCCCTCTCCGTCACAGATAATATGCGCTTCACAGTTGATCCTTACATTAAGTTTTACGACCGTTTCGACAACAAGCATACGCTTCAGAACCGGTTTTATCAAACAGTAAACCGCTCAATGGATGGACAGAGCGCAACGGCCACCATGTACTACTCCGATTACAAATTTGAACGCAGTATGAAACGCGATTTTGTACTCACCGCTGGTGTGACGAGTAGTTTCAATGTTGTTCAGTCAGAATTATACGGCGATCATCAATCGCGCAACTACTCCATTTATGCCCAGCTGGAAAAGGATATTGGAAAATTACACGTAACGGGCGGCGTCCGCGGCGAATATTTCCAGCAAAACGACCGCACACCAGATTCGCGCACTTTTTTAACCAAGGATTCTGCGAATGCGATTCCGGTGCGCCCCATTTTTCGACTCGGCGCTAATTATGAACTCTTTGACCACACTTTTCTGCGCGCTTCGTTCGGTCAGGCCATTCGTTATCCTTCTGTCGCCGAGCGCTATGCCTCGACATCTGTAGGCGCATTAAACATTTTTCCCAACGCAGAGTTATTGCCCGAAAGAGGGTGGTCAGCTGAACTGGGAGTTAAACAAGGCTTTTCAATTTCCAACTTTAAAGGTTTTGTGGACGTCGCAGGATTTATCAATGAATACGATCAAATGATGGAATTCACGTTTGGCTATTTTAAACCCGACTCCGTTCCCATCAGCTTTAACCCAGATGATCCCGGCTATCCGGGCAATTGGTTTGGATTCCGCGCTGAAAATGCCGAGCAGGCACGCATCACGGGAATAGAAACCTCAATTAATGGAAAGGGTTCGATTGGTCCAGTGGAGGTGACGGCATTGATGGGCTATACCTATATGAATCCCCTGCTCATCGATCCCGACTCCACTTATATATACGGATCTAACGGCAATGGAGGACTTTCAGACACCAGTTCCCGACTTCTAAAATATCGCTTTCGCCATTTAGCTAAAGGAGATATTCAATTCAAATACGACAAAATCATGCTCGGTTTTAGCGGTCGCTACAATTCCTTTATGGAAAACATTGATGCGACATTTGAGTCCGGAATTAACGTGGTGGGCAACACGACAGAAATACTGCCCGGTTTAAAATCTTACCGGAAGAACAACGACAATGGGGCACTAATTTTTGACGCGCGCATCGGTTATAACATCAATGAACATTTTTTATTTAATTTTGTGGTGAACAACCTGTTGAACCGGGAGTACATGACGCGACCCGGCGACATAAGGGCTCCGCGACAATTTTTAATACGACTTCAAGCACAGCTATAAGATGAAAAAATTAGCAATAATACCTGCGCGCTACCATTCGAGCCGGTTTCCGGGAAAGCCGCTCATCGACCTCGATGGAAAATCCATGATTCGACATGTCTATGAAGGCGTGAACAATTCCCGCTTGTTCGATACAGTGGTCGTGGCCACGGATCACGAGAAAATCAGGGCTCATGTTAAACAATTCGGTGGGAACGTTTTGATGACCCATTCCGACCACAGAAGTGGAACAGACCGTTGCGGTGAAGTAATTGAAACCTACAAAGATTATGACATTGTCGTAAATATCCAGGGTGACGAACCGTTGGTAGATGCCAAACAGCTCCGTCAGTTATTGGAAACCTTTGACGACGATGGTGTAAAAATTGCAACATTGGGCATACCAACAAATAATAAATCCGTTATGGAAAACCCAAACCGCATCAAAATAGTGTGCAATTCCGCCGGAGACGCCCTCTATTTCTCGAGAAGTCCCATCCCTTTTGAAAAGGAGGTAACTCAGAAGCCTTTTCTTAAACACATCGGGCTCTATGGATTCAGGAAAACAACCCTGGAAAAGCTCGTCGCCCTTCCACCGACCGATCTCGAAAAAAAAGAATCCTTAGAGCAATTGCGATGGCTTTTTTATGGCTATTCCATCCGCGTTGCCAAAACGACAATTGAAACGCCCAATATTGATGTGCCTGAAGATGTAGCCGTTGTCATGAATGAACTGAGAAAAAAGCGCGAATAAGTAACCATCCGTGCTTTTTTATCGTAAGTTGAAGTAGAATTTTCATATTTTTGTTACTATGGACTTTTTCGAAGAAACATTAAGCTCACTTTTGCTGCAAAATGATTGCGTTGTTATACCTGCTTTCGGAGGGTTCGTGGCGAGCACCATTTCTGCAAGAATTGAGCCTGCAAGTGGTGTCATTACCCCACCCCGCAAAGCACTGCGCTTTAATAAAAGCCTTATCGACAACGACGGTCTTTTGGTGAATGCCATTGCGCGCAAAAAAAACATTTCTTATGAAGAAGCCTACCAACGCGTCAAGACGGATACGCAAAAAATTCAGCGCCAGTTGAACAGTGGTGAGCGCGTCCTATTTCAAAATGTGGGTTACTTATACAAAAACAACAACGGAAAAGTTGCTTTTGAACAAGATCGGTTCTTTAATCTCCTCTTATCTTCATACGGAATGGCAAACATACAGTTCATTCCCGCTGAAGAACAGGTTGAATCAGCGCCTGAGAAGGAGCACGCGCCCCGCGAAAAAGAGCTGCATCCAGCGCCAGCGGCAGTAGAGCAACCCGAAACTAACAATGCCCACACAAACGCTGACGTTATGGAACACCCTGCTACTAAAAAAGAACGCAATACACTTAAAAAAGTGGTGCGCATCGCTGCTGTAGCGGCACTTATTCCCATTGCCTTTTACAGCTTCTGGATCCCAATGAAAACGGATGTACTACAATCGGGAGTCATCTACACTTCTGATTTCAACCCTTTTCAGGACAATGTATCCGCCCTTTACAAACGGAACACCAATAATGTCAAAATTGAAAAAGATACTGTGAAAAAAGAAGCTTCGCTGCAGTCGATTACGGCTCACCTGCAACCCAATAGTGGCGATGTTTTCTCTTACCCGATTGATAAAGACCGGTTCATTCCCGTTCGTTTCAATCCGAAAAGCGGAACCGGCGCGAGCGGCACTCCCGAAAAGTCGAAGGGCTCGTATCACATTATTGTCGGATCATTTGAACAGCGCTCCAATGCCGAGGCAATGATAAAAAAGTTGAACACTGCCGGGTATAACGGGCAAATTGTCGATGTGCACAACGGTCTGCACCGCGTTTCAGCTGCACAAAAAAACACGAAAGAAGCGATTCTACAAGCGCTGAACCGACTCCAGGTAAAAGGATGGTCATCCTGGGTACTCAAACAATAAATGACATTAAAATCGAAAACAACATAACATGAAACAATACATTTTTACCTTCATTGGTCTGTTTTTAGTGGCTTTTAGTCAGGCTCAAACAACCACAAATGCCGAAAACTCTGATTACGTTTTTACTGAAATTGCTCGTCACGATGCAACGCCCGTTCTTTCTCAGGGATATACGGGAACGTGCTGGAGTTTTTCCGCTCTCTCTTTTTTCGAGTCCGAAATGATTCGCAAAGGCAATGAAAACCCTCCCGTTCTTTCTCAGATGTACGTAGCGCGTAAAGCTTACGAAGGGAAGGCCGAAAAGTACATCCGCATGGACGGTAAAATCAATTTTGCTCAGGGAGGTGCTTTTCACGATATCCCCTGGGTCTTTCGCAATTATGGCATGGTTCCCAACGCGGTGTACAACGGATTGAACTACGGATTAGATCAACACAATCATCAAGAGTTGTATCGCGGGTTGAACGGATACATGGACGGCGTTTTAAAACACGTCAATAAAAAAGGAAACGAGCCCTTATCGCCTGCCTGGAAAGCAGGTTTTTCTGGCATTTTAGATGCTTACCTCGGTGAAGATCCGACCGCTTTTACCTACGATGACAAACAATATACGCCGAAAAGTTTTGCAGAAGAAACGGAGCTGAACATGGATGACTACGTTTCGCTTACCGCTTTCAATCATTTTGACTCTTATCAGGAATGCATGTTAGCTATACAGGATAATTGGGCATGGGGAACCAGTTACAATGTATCACTTGAAGAACTTCAAAAAACGGCTGAACACGCTCTGGAAAATGGTTACACCGTTGCCTGGGGTGCCGATGTATCTGAAAAAGGGTTCAATTTCAGAAAAGGGTTAGCCATCGTTCCTGAAGATGAAAGCACAATTGATGTAAGTGGAAGCGACAATCAAAACTATTCTGATGCGGGAGCAGACAAATCGTCCAACGCGTTCTATACTCCGGTTGAAGAACAACGCATTACACCGTCATTGCGACAAGAAGAATACGACAATAAAACAACTACTGACGATCACGGCATGCACATTACAGGATTGTACAAAGAAAAGAATGGTACGAAGTTCTTTCTCGTCAAAAACTCATGGGGAAGCGACAATCATCCTGAAGGTTACCTCTACGTCTCGGAGAACTACTTTAAACTGAAGACGATCAACATCTATTTACATAAAGATGCTTTGCCTAAGCAACTCAAAAAGAAATTAAGTCTTTAATTCATTTGCTCTATGCGTATTGTTTTTAGTCTCGCTGCATTGGTCGTTGTTGTCTTATCTTACTTTTATGATGGCGCGATTGTATCCCGGGGAATTCACAGCAATTTTTCCTGGACCTTTTCAAAACTTCTTCCCTGGTTTATTGTTTTGTTGATGAGCCTCGTCATCACGGTAATCGTCGTTCGAGCGCTGGGCAACCGTTCTTTAAAAATCTTCAGCGGTTTCCTTATTCCTGTAGTGCTTTTAGGAGTTATGTTTGCCATCAACCCTATCTATTCGGCAGATTTTGTTAAAAAAGGAACTGCTCAACAGATCGACGATCACCGACTGATTGCTATCGCAGAAGGATTTAAACCGAATTTTGATGGCATCGTGGCTATTGTTGACTCGAATTGTCCGTTTTGCCGTAAGGCTACAAGAGAACGATTAAATATAATGGCGGCGCGCAACGTGGATATTGATATCGCACTCACTTTAAATACGGCAGACCGCGAAATTATCGATGACTACATCGAGCGCACCAACTCCTCAGAACTCGACTATATTCCACACGAACCGTCTGAAAAGCTTCTTCAGCTCACAGGAGGCGTTTTTCCTACTTTTGTCTATATTCAGTCTGGACAAATCCTTCATCAATGGAAAAACAGTGAGTTGGGCTACCCCGCACTCGATTGGATGGAGTCGGGTCTTGCGCATGAGTAACCGCTGAACGGACATTATTTCCTTAAAAACAATGATAACCCCAGATAGGTTGCTGTTTTCTTAGCATGACTCACTTTAATTTATTGTAAATAATTATAAATAAATCGACTGACTATCAATGACATAAACGCTTCCACTAAAGGTTTTTAACAAAAAAGCCTTTCATTTTCTTAAATAGTGTTAATTTAGTCACGAATTAAATTATTTATAATCACTAAAAAGTTTTATTATGAAAACGAAAATGTTTTTTGCAGCAGCAGCTGTAGCGATGATCTCTTTGGCATCTTGTAAAAAAGATTACGAGTGCGAATGTAAAAGTGAAGAACTCGGAGACTATACTTACACACTTACTGAAAGTAAGAAATCTGCAGCTGCTGCAGTTTGTGAAGGTGAAGGAATTGGAGGTTACGAAGTAGAAGGAGAATCTGTTGATATGGACGGAGAAGATAACTGCTCTTTGAAGTAATCAAATATTTTAACAAAGTTATTTAAGGTTGCCTTTTGAAGGCGACCTTTTTTATTTTCAAAAAATAAAAAGACATCATGCGTCCCTTTCTGATTTATGTTTTTTTTATTGTCGTATCTTTTTTATCCTGTAAAGAGCAACAACAAACATCGCATTCAACACCTTCTGATTCATCCGATATAAAATTTCCGCACGAATTATTGGATCCCGTCGATACCTCTACCATTGTCTTTTACAACGTCGAAAATTTGTTTGACACGATTGACGCTCCGGATCGCGACGATGCAGCATTTTTACCGTCCAGTGAAAAACAATGGAACAGCAAGCGCTACGCAAAGAAGCTGGAAAAACTATCGGAGGTTCTTGCCTCCATCGATCAAAAAAACCCCATGCTCATAGGCCTTGCGGAAATTGAAAATCGGTTTGTCGTACACGAACTCCTTCAAACCGGGAAGTTGAACAACACAACTTATCGCGTAGCTCACTTCGAGTCTCCCGATCAGCGGGGTATTGATGTCGCTCTCGCTTTTGACCACAAGCGCTTTCATGTGGTACATAAAGAAGCCATCGAAGTGCGCATACCAGAAGAACCGAATTTTAAAACGCGTGACATTCTCTATACAAAAGGCGTCACAAAAGACAGCAGCATACTACACGTTTTTGTCAATCATTGGTCATCGCGGCACGGCGGTCAGGCAGAAAGTGAGTACAAACGAATGCGAGCGGCAAAAATGGTCAAACATAAAGTCGACAGCATTCAAAGCAACAATACCGGTGCTGCCATTCTGATCATGGGAGATTTTAATGATTATCCTACCAACCGTTCTGTAAAAGAAGTTCTGCAAGCGGGATCGTCGATAAGCGAATCTCCTTTGGTGAACCTCCTCTGGGAACAACATGCTGATGGTCGCGGCACCCACAATTATCGCGGTGAATGGGAAGCACTCGATCAAATGATTGTTTCGCGACCCTTGTTGCAGGAGAAAGGCTTGTATTTGCTGAATCACCGGGCTAACATCCTGGATGACGATCAGTTTCTCTACACCAAAGATGACGGGACTCAAACTCCCAATCGCACCTACGGTGGTCCGAATTATTTTGGGGGATATTCCGATCACCTGGCGATTTATACTTTTCTCTGCACGTCAAGCGACTAAAAACATCGCGCTAAAAAGGAGGATCCAGCCATCGATCCAGCCCGAAAAATACATTTCGGATCGCTTTTCGTCTGTAAAAATGATAAAAGCAATCATGCCTAAATACGCGCAATAAAAAAGCGGGTTAGCAAAAAATGAGCCATCGGAAGCAGATAATATGCCTGCACTCAAGATAAGTGCCAAAGCGCTGATCCATTTGCTGCGTCGTTTTCCAATCAGCTGAGGAATGGTTTTCTGCCGTTCACTGTCATAGATCAAATCGCGCACATCGAAAGGAACCGTGGCTGCGAGAATATATAAGAAAACAACTCCACACGTCAGCGCAATCGTATCGTTCCATACTTCCTCGCGATAAGCCGGCCACATTACACTTACCAGTGTCCAAACCAGTGCAATGAGATAAATCTTCAAATATGGAACGTCTCTCAACGCATGACTTCGGTTGCCCCGATAGGCATAAAAGAACCCGATCAGCGTTAACGCACCAATGAGATAAATATCATGAGAGACTCCCATCAAGAAATAGCCTGTGAGCGCACCCGCAGCACCACACCCGCACAACCACTGAATAACGCGCTTGTGTTCAACCAACCATTTGTGACGATCGGATGCCTGCACCTTTACATCTTCAAAGCGCATCAACCGCTGCAGATTATAAAGAAAAAGTGTTGCCATACCGCTGCACCAGCCGTAATACGGGGCATCAGAAAAGGCGAAATATGTACTTACCCCGAAAGTTAGCATTCCAGCCGCCAAACTGACCAATATATTGCTGTATATGATGAACCGTATCAAGCGCATGTATAAAATAGACAAAGTAAGGGATTTATTGTTGTAATGGATGAAAGATCAATTGCCCTTATTGCCACTTCTGTGAAACCAGCTCCGTATTATGCGTGACAATTCCCGCAATTATGTCGTTCCATAATGATCAAATGTAGCTTTGCCTTGTTAGAGTGTCAGCTTTTCAATGATGCTGCGTTTATATTTTAAAATAATTTTTGAAGCATAGGAGAAAGCGTATATTTGTAGTCTCAATTAAAAGTAACAGTCATGGGTGCATTTTCTAAGCGTCATATCGGTTCTTCATCGGCAGAAGAACAAGAAATGTTGAATACAATTGGAATCAAATCTGCGGATGAATTGATGAAGCTAACAATTCCGGAAAGGATAAGGTTGCAATCAGATTTGAATATCAGTTCTGCTCTCACGGAGAAACAATATTTAGATCATATCGGAGGCTTAGCTGTTCAAAACAAAGTCTTCAAATCATATATTGGACTTGGTTACAGCGAGACGAATGTTCCTCCGGTCATCCAGCGCAATGTATTGGAAAACCCCGGATGGTACACCGCCTATACGCCTTATCAAGCCGAAATTTCGCAAGGTCGCCTCGAAGCGTTGCTGAATTTTCAGACAATGATCATGGATCTGACTGGTCTTGAAATTGCCAATGCTTCGCTATTAGACGAGGCCACTGCAGCGGCTGAGGCGATGATTATGTTCTTTAATGCACGCAAACGCGCCGATGTAAAAGCGGGTAAAAACAAGTTTTTTGTATCAGAATATTGCTACCCGCAAACAATTGACGTCATCAAAGGTAGAGCCCATCACCTGGGAATTGAATTGATTTTCGGCAATCCGACCGATTTTGATCTGAACGACGATCAAATTTTTGGTGCACTCGTACAATACCCCGATGCGCTCGGCCGTGTTAAGGATCTCCGTGGATTTATTTCCAATTTATCTGAAAACAACGTTAAGGTAGCTGTTGCAGCTGATATCATGTCGCTCGTTCTTTTAGAAGCACCTGGTAAAATGGGAGCAGATGTCGTTTGTGGTTCAACACAACGATTTGGCGTTCCAATGGGCTACGGAGGTCCTCATGCTGCATATTTTGCGACGAGAGAATCCTTCAAGCGACACATTCCCGGACGCATCATCGGCGTTTCAAAAGATAAAGATGGAAATGTTGCCTACCGCATGGCGCTACAAACGCGGGAACAACACATCAAACGAGATAGAGCTACTTCAAATATCTGTACTGCTCAGGCGCTACTTGCCGTTATGGCAGGAATGTACGCAGTCTACCACGGTCCCGAAGGACTGAAAGAGATTGCACAAACTATCCACAATCAAACGGCAACGATCCACAAAGCCATCGAAAAAGCAGGATATCATATTTTACATGATGACTATTTCGATACGATCTGGGTTCAAACGCCGGAAGGAATTACAAGTGACGATCTGAAGAAGGTCTGTGAAGAACATCACATCAACCTGCGCTATGTAGATGATCGGACATTTACAATCAGCGTGGGAGAGCGAACCAACGAAGATGAAGTAAAAGGACTGGTTGCCGTATTGGAACTCGCTGCTCATCATCAATCAAAAGAAGTAGCGTTTGTTACTTCTGAAGTGAACAGAGAGCTGGCACGGAAAACTAAAATTCTTACGCACGAGGTTTTCAATAAGTTTCATTCAGAAACCAAAATGATGCGGTACCTCAAAAAATTGGAGAATAAGGATTTATCACTCGTTCATTCGATGATTCCGCTAGGCTCTTGCACCATGAAGTTGAATGCTTCAGCGCAGTTGATGCCGATCACGTGGCCTGAATTTGCCAACATCCACCCATACGCTCCCGTAAGTCAAGCCAGAGGCTATCACAATATGTTTAGAGAGCTCGAAAGTGACTTGTGTGAGATTACGGGGTTCCATTCTGTTTCATTACAGCCCAACTCTGGTGCTCAAGGAGAATATGCTGGTTTGATGGTCATCAAGGCTTATCACGAAGCAAATGGTAATCCAGAGCGCAATATTTGTATTATACCATCCTCTGCTCATGGAACAAACCCTGCTTCTGCTGTAATGGCTGGTTTTAAAGTGGTGGTTACCAAATGTGATGACAAAGGCAATATCGACCTCCAGGATTTGCAGGAAAAAGTAGAAAAACACAAAGATAAACTCGGTGCTTTGATGGTGACCTACCCATCTACACATGGTGTGTTCGAGGCGGAAATCATGGAAATCACGCAACTCATTCACGACAATGGTGGACAGGTCTACATGGACGGCGCCAACATGAATGCTCAAGTTGGGTTGACCAACCCGGG
>JBNJEH010000042.1:0-27810 GCA_051745635.1 Bacteroidota bacterium | reverse complement strand
TTATAAATGGAACGATGGCATTCATCAATCACAATAAAATCAAATTGCTCTATTGGATTCTCCGCAGAATATTCTACGGGTAAAGGATCTTTCTTTTTCCAGTTAAACTCAGATTCGTTAGGATTGTCTTCTTCCGCAGTATCTTCAATTTCATCTCCTTGAAGAATTGAGTACAAACGCTGTATGGTTGAGATACAAACCTGACTATCACTTGCGATATAGCTCGATGAAAGTCGTTGAACATTATATAATTCTGTAAATTTTCTATTATCGTCTTTCGGTTGAAACTTTAAAAACTCCTGTTCCGCTTGTTCGCCGAGATTCTTTGTATCTACCAGAAACAAAATACGTTTAGCATCCGCATGTTTTAGCAAACGATATACAAAAGTACAAGCCGTAAAGGTTTTTCCTGCACCCGTAGCCATTTGTATTAATGCTTTCGGTCTGTTCGCTTTAAATGAAGTTTCAAGATTATTAATCGCCATGATTTGTGCTGGACGTAATCCATCTTCTTCAAGTTTTGGTATATCATGTAATCGCGCACGTAGTGTTTTCTCTTTTTGAAACCAATCCCAAAGCGTTTCGGGTTGGTGAAAATGAAAAACTTCTCGTGAACGTGGTTTTGGATCTCGGTAATCTGTAAAGCGTGTTATCGTTCCCGTACTTTCATAAACAAAGGGCAGTGGATCGTTATTGAGATGTTTTAATTTCCCTTGAGCGTACTCTCTCGACTGATCTTCGTGTACGGTCATTTTCGTTCCTTCCTCTTCCCGCTTGGCTTCAATAATTCCAACAGGTTTTCTTTGAACAAATAAAACGTAATCCGCAGGTCCAACATCTGTTTGATACTCTCTTATTGCCACACCTTGCGCTGCTGATAAATCGACTTGATTTTTAGATTGCACCACCCACCCTGCTTCTACAAGCATCTGATCGATCGTGTCACGAGCTATTTGTTCAGGGTTTTGGTTTATGTTTGGTTCCATAGTCGGATAAAAATCAATAATAATTGCTAAATATAGTGATTTAGTGGTAATCAGAGCTGTTTTGATTTAATTGAAATGAACTTTTAGTAATTGAAACGCGTTGATTATTGTATTCATTTTTGAATAGCCTTTAGAAAAGGATTGTGATCGTTTCTGTATTTTAGGTGCATGTATAAAAGCAAGGTCTCTATATGATCTGCTTCATCGCAGGTGATTTAAAATTCGATTGCCCACAGTATATCATTTAGTGCCTAAATAGTCTTGGTTTTCGTGATCTTCGGGGAAACAGAATAATAGGGGAGTGGAAGACTAACGATTGTCCGACTTCTTTAAAACGGGATTTTTTTCGCCCGCTTCGATAGGAAAGTCGAGGTGATTGACTGCCGGTGTTATGGGACAAGAAAAACGATGGGAATATACGCAGTAAGGGTTAAACGCCGCGTTGAAGTCGACGGTGATGGCTTTGGAGCCCCGTTCTCGATGCAATTCTAAGTATCTTCCTCCGCCATAAGTTAATTCGGGAGCATTGGCATCTTTGAAAGGAACGAAAAGGTAATTGCGGTATTCTTTTCCTTTTAGTTCGAGATTTTGGTAGGCTGCGAGTCGGAAAGTGCGGTCTCCATGCTTTAAACAGAGCCACCCATAGCGCTTATATTTCGGTTTGCGCTCGGTGGATGTCGGCATTTCAAATGCCTTTCCGCTGTCTTTGATCAGATGTCCTTCAATTACCCAGGAAGTGTCGACCGGAAAATAATCGATCGCTTTGATGCCCGCGCGCTCCATTTTGTTGAGTAAATAGTCGGTCTTCAGCAAAGAATCTTCGAATTTCTGACGTTCGCGGTGTAGACTATCGCTATAGTTGTTTTGCGAATGAGTGATAAAGCTGCACAAAACGAGAGCGATGAATATAGTTGAACTGATAAACTTCATTTGCGTTCTCCAAAAATTTTACTGCCCACCCGGATCATGTTACTGCCTTCCTGAATCGCGATAGGGTAGTCGCCGCTCATCCCCATAGAAATAATGTCAAAGTCTTCTTTGAATTTAAAGAAATGGCTCTTAAAAACTTCAAAATAATTATTCAAGGTACGAAACTCATCTTCGATCTGTTCCTCGTTGTCCGTGAACGTCGCCATACCCATTACGCCGCGGATATTGACGTGGTCGTAACTTTGCATGGCATCACTTTCCAGCATTTCTTTGGCCTCTTCAAAGTCAAACCCGAATTTTGAATCTTCCTGTGCGATGTGGAACTGCAGCAATACATCGATCTCGCGATCCACTTTTTTTGCTTGCTTATTGATTTCTTTCAACAACTTTTGTTTGTGCACACCGTGTATCAACGCGACGAAAGGAGCAATGTATTTGACTTTGTTGGATTGCAGGTGACCAATCATGTGCCATTGAATGTCGTCGGGAAGTTCTTCTGCTTTCTTTGTGAGTTCCTGTACACGATTTTCTCCAAAAATGCGATGCCCCGTTTCGTAGGCTTCCATGATGTCTTGATTCGGTTTGGTCTTGGAGACCGCCACGAGCGTTACATCCTCGGGGATTTCTGATTTTATTTTTTCGAGTTTTTCTCTGATCATTCGTCTATTTTATAAATTGTTAAACCACTGCGCAACTTTGGCTCGACCCACGTTGATTTTGGGGGCATGATTTTATGTTCATCGGCCACCGCCGTCAACTGATCGACAGTCACCGGGTAGAGCTCAAAACCTATCGTATAAACATTGTTATCGACAGCTTGTTCGATCGCGCTTTTACCTTTGTCGCCACTTACAAATGAGATGCTGTCGTCGATCTTGAGGTCCTTGATGCCCAGAATAGGGTCCAGAATATGCCTGGTCAGAATTTCGGCATCTATGGCATCAACGGCATCACCAAAATCGCGGTATTCGTCTTTCAGGCGGAAGCGGTACCATTGCTGGTTGAGGTAAACATGAAATACGTGAAGATCATTGATCGACTCCTGTTTATTGATTGCTTCGATATCAAAAACGCCTTTACATTTTTCAATAAATTCGGATGGAGAAAGACCATTTAAGGATTTGCAAATACGATTAAACGGCAAGATCTGCAATCGTTCTTCATCAATGAAAAAACTCAAAAAGGAATTATAATTTTTTTCCGGGGCGTAATCCCCGCGTTCGCGGTGCAGGTCCATCAGCCGAACCGAAGATGCCGATCGGTGATGTCCATCTGCAATGTAGACCGCTTCGATTTCTTCATAGGCATCCTGCAATGCTTTGGTTTCTTCTGGTGTCGTTAACCAGAGTTCATGTGAAGTGGAGTCTGTGGTGGTGAATTCGTATTCCGGGCGTTTTTGCGAAATCTGATGCAACAATTCGTCTACTTTTTCACTTTTTCGATGACTGAGGAGCACGGGTTCGGCGTTAAAACCGACGATATCGAGGTAATTGGTAAACATTTCTTCCCTGGAGGTCAATGTTGCTTCATGTTTTTTGATCTGATCATTTTGATATTCCGCTGCACTGGCACCTCCAATCACTCCGAGAAATGCCGCATCTCCTTTCGTTTGACGATATACGTACAATTGCTCCTCTTCATCCTGAATAAAAACCCCATCTTTCCGGAACGCTTCGAATTTATTTTTCACTTTGTTAAAGCGCTCCGGCGTATTCGGAGCAGTTCGATTGTCGTCGTCTTCGAAGTATTCGGGATGAATAATATGGATGAATGTGTACGGGTTGGATTCTAATTTTGCTGCCAGAATCGCAGGTTTGTAGGTCGCTACTGCTCTGGAAGCTACCAGGTGCGCTTTATCCCTCGTCGGACGCACAGCACGAAAAGCTCTAATTTTTGTCATACTTTACACATTGGTTTAACGATCGCAAAAGCGACGCGTTCAAAGATAAAAAAATGATGACAAGAAAGATAAAGTTTGTTGACGCAGCAATTGAAAAGTCTTCAGTGACAGCATTAGCTATTGAATGATCAGTTTCTTCGTTTTTAAATAATGGCCATCTTTCAAGATTCTGAAAAAATAGATCCCTGATGCTATGTTCGAAATATCTATTCTATTGGTTTGGAGTTCATGTTCAAGGTGAATCTTACCATAGCTATCGACTAGTTGATATTGAAGAGAAGCATTCTTATTTATTCCGCTATCAAAAGAAATGGTTAATTCATGAGACGCGGGGTTGGGATGAATAGTATAACCTGGTTGAGGATGACTCATTTCGTTCAATCCAAGACTGCAATCTGCAACAGCACACCCCAAACTGTCTACAACCATAAACCATTCGTCAACTACCGGATCGTTTAACGCTTCATCATTAATATGTCCTGACATCAAATAAAAACCATTTTCTAAATTGTGTAAAAAGGTTAACTCATTTTTATTCGTGTGGTCTCCATGTATGCGGATCCAATTGAGGTTTAAATCAAAATCAATACTTGCTAAATAGGAATTCTTGGGAGATGTACCGTCTTTTCTATACCTGCCTAACAAAAGAATTTCATCGTTTTTTATAATTGGTTCATCGTACCAAATAGAGAAACCGTCATTGTGAACCGAAAACTTATAAATGGTATCTTTAATTAAGCTTCCTTGAGCATTCAATTTACACAACCAGGACCTGGCAAATTCTGCTCCGTCAGGATCTGAAATACCACCATAACATAAAATAGTGCCATCGGGTAGTTCGTATGGTACAAGTTTGCTGGATAACCACGGACCATTAATACCAAAAGTACGACTCCACTCAACTTCTCCTGAAGTATTTATTTTATGAAGTATCGTTTTTTTGTTTTGGGGTCCTCCTGAATAAATTGAGCTCACTATTAAATCTTCCGATGATAAAACGTGAAAGTTGTTAATAGTCGTGTTACCATTATCATTGAATGTTTTGGACCATAAAAGATTTCCTGCTGTATCAATTTCTCCAACAAATGAATGTTGCACCGTAGAGTCGGGCTGGTAATTATGATATCCACCAATGAATAATCGATTTTCGTGTTTTTTTAAGTGCGTTATCCTTGTATTTGGAATATTCGAAAAATAATCTTTCATCCAAATGAGATTTCCTATATTACCGTATTTCACAACATAAGCATTCTCGTTACCCTGATAATAAAGGCTATCGTAAAAACCAGAATAATAATAGAAACCATCAGAGTAAACTAAATTTGCACCTTGTTGATATACATGCAACGAGTCCTGAAAACGAGTTTCACGAATAACTTCATAGTTTTCGTCGTACTGCTTGAATTGAAGAATGTTCCAACCACTTTGTACCCAATTTGAATCGGAAATAGTACTTACACTTGTCAGGTAATCACCTTCGAAATTAAAAGCATAAGTACCCTCATGATCCAGTTCAGTTTCGTTCACATGATCCAAATATTGCGAAACAGCAAAGCAATGGATGACAAGAAAAACTCCTGTCATCCAGCATGCGTTGGATGATATATTATTCAATCTATTTAGCATAAATTAGTTTCTGTGTTTCTATTACCTTTCCATCACTTAAAATATGAACCAGATACATACCATCTTGAATTGTTCCCAACTCACATTTTGTCATGTCTGATGATAAACTCATTTCTTTGACAATTTTACCGCTTAAATCCGTAACCATTATTACTGGATCAATGAGATCACTTCCCTCTATGTGAATAAAGAAATTCCCTCCAGTTGGGTTGGGGTAAAGGGAGAAAAGATTGTTTCTGTTTTCATCCACTTCCTCTACTGACAATTCTTGTTCTTTTGAGAAAGAAATCCAGTGTAGGTTTATCTTCAGGGTGTCATCATCGTAAAAGGGAAACCCTGGATCCTCATACAATATTAAGCTATCCTGATTAGCAAAAAAGGCAAATCCACTTCCCACATCATTCTGATAATAATCATATGTTGTAAATAACGAACCGGCATGACAAGAGTCCAAAGCTGAAATAAACAATGATGAATCCCACTTGACTTCAATCGGATAATACTTTGCAGCTATATTTAAAGTGATTTCAAAACCAAATATGTTATTACATGTTTTGTTTATTATTTGCTTTTTTGTGTGAGTAGAAGGCGGGGGGCGTAGGAGCAAGACCATTCTGATAAGAAAGTTGTTCGCTTAAACGAACATCCAAAACACTGTCCCATGGTTGAGAAATAATGTTCTGTTCACCAAATAAAACATCTATACCATCAGTAGCATTCTCATCGTATCCTACTATTACTGAATCTTTATTTCCCTCGGCGTCCTCGAAATTCAACTGAAACGAGAATTCTTCTTGACTCAACATCGAAGTAAGAAAGAATATAAAAACGATACTATTCCAATATTTAAGCATTGTTATAATGGTTGTGTTGTTTCAGTAGAGACAGTTTGTTCTAAAAAATCAATTATTTTCCGATCATCAGTAAAGCGTTAAAAAATTCGTTTCGTCACTTAAAACTTTACGCAATCTATTGAAATTCAAAGTGACTGACAAATTAAGTTGCTTATTTTTTTGAGCTTTTTAAATAGATCGATGATTTTTAGAAGTACTGATCTGTGCTCATTTATGCTTAGTGGACGTGGTTCCATAACTACCTTTATTTGCATTAGAGTGCTAAAGTATGAACTGATGTTGATTTGAGTTTTAGCAAGTCTCGAATCCGGGTTAAATATTCTCCGCTCAATTATTGTAAAAACTAAATAAAAACCGTACTTTTGCGCACTCATTAAATTTAATTATTAACCGAGGTTTCGTACCTCAACCAATAAAACATTATGGCAACAAAAATTAGATTGCAAAGATTTGGTAAGAAAGGTTATCCTTTTTACCACGTAGTAGTGGCAGATTCGCGCGCAAAACGCGATGGTCGCTTCATTGAAAAATTAGGTTCGTACAATCCCAATACGAATCCCGCTCGTATCGATATCGATTTCGATCGTTCTTTAAATTGGGTATCAACAGGTGCTGAAATGTCTGATACAGCGCGTGCGATTCTGTCGTACAAAGGTGTATTGTACAAAAATCATTTATTGAAAGGCGTGAAAAAAGGCGCACATTCTGAAGAAGATGTGGAAAAGAAATTCGCCGAATGGTTGAAAGACAAAGAAGCACGTATTGCGAAGAAGTCGGAAGGAATTTCTGCCTCTGCACAAAAAGCTGAAGAGGAGCGTATGGCTGCTGAGAAAGCAAAAAGCGAGGCGAGAGCCAAAGAAATCGCTGCTAAAAATACTCCTGAAGAAGTAGAAGAAGCACCTGCAGAAGAAGCACCAGCGGCGGAAACAGCAGAGGAGCCTGCTACTGAGGAAAAAGCGGACTCAAAAGAAGAAGCGGCTTCTGAGGCGAAGGAAGAAAAAGCAGAGCCTAAAGAAGAAAAAGCAGAAGCTAAAGAGGAGAAAGCAGAAGCTAAGGAAGAAAAGGCTGAAGCAAAAGAAGAGAAGAAGGAGGAGAAAGCTCCCGAACCGAAAGCGGAGGAAAAGCCTGCTGAGGAAAAAGAAGAAGACAAAAAAGAGGAAAAGTAATCGCTTTGTTCTAAAACATGAAAAAAGCCGATTGCTTTCAATTAGGTCACGTAGCGAAACTTCACGGATATAAAGGTGAGGTTTCGCTTTTTTTTGATACCTCGCACCCTGAAGATTACGCCAACCTGGATGCGATTTTTATTGAACTGAACGGCCACTTAACGCCATTTTTTATTGAGGAAATCGACCTGCGGAGTAACCGATTTGCTCGTGTGTGTCTCGAAGGCGTTCGGGGAGAAAAAGAAGCGCGCCAACTGCTGCAGAAAGAAATTTACCTTCCGATGGCCGTTTTGCCTAAACTGGAAGGTCCGCACTTTTATGATCACGAAGTCATCGGATTCGCGGTTCTCGATGAGGTAAAAGGAATGATTGGCACATTAAAAGAGGTTGTCGACTACGAAAATAATCCCTTACTGCGCGTTATTTGTATTGAAAATGGTGAAGAAAAGGAGATTTTGCTGCCATTGAATACCGGTTTAGTAAAACAAGTCGATCGCGCAGGGCAAACACTTTCTGTCGATGCTCCTGAAGGCCTGATCGATATGTACCTGAATGCGTGATGAAGCCTTTTCAATTTAAGTTTTTCCAGGTCGACCAGCGCGATGATGTCCATAAAGTGGGTACAGATGCGATGCTTTTAGGAGCGCTGGCAGATGCTGACCAACCGCGTTCAATTTTGGATGTGGGAACGGGTACCGGCGCGATCGCTTTAATGATGGCACAGCGCTATCCGGATGCTGTCGTGACAGGAATAGATGTTCAGTCCCAGGCCGTTCAACTGGCCGATAAAAATTTCTCGAATTCGGCATTTTCAGATCGATTAAAAGCGGAAAAAAAGGCGATAGAAGCGTGCAATGCTCGAGAATGCTATGATTTAATCGTTTCAAATCCACCTTTTTTCTCAGCGGCATATCATTCCCCTTCAACATTTAGAAACGTCGCTCGTCACGATGCGCAATTTTCATTTGAACTTTTCTTTTCAAAAGTCAGCCAATTATTGAAAAGAGCAGGAAATTGTACGTTAATCATTCCCGCAGATCAAAAAGTGCACGTTGAGCAAAAGGCACGCAATCACGGCTTAAAGGCGGGAAGTGAACGGTGCATCAACGGCAAACCCGATCGGCCCGTTCGGTTCATTTTATCATTTGTTCACGAAAGGAGTAAACAGGCGTTTCAGGAACTTCCTCCATTGACGATCCGCGATAAGGACGGACAATATACAGCCGATTACAAAAGGTGTACTGCTCAGTTTCACGGAAAGAAGATTTAACCCGTTTTAGCGTTTAGCACTTCGTGTCACACAGTTTTTTGAACGGTCTCCACTCCCTCTGGCTTCTGTTTCGGGCTTCGGGCTTCTGTTTCGACAAGCTCAACAATCGCCCTCAGCCCTCGTCCTCAACCCTCGTCCTCAGCCCTCTTGCTCCTTACTCTTGCTCACTACTCTTGCTGTATGCTCTTGCTCCCTGCTCCTCTTGTGAATCACTAAATAGGCGCTTTGGAGGCCAATAAAAGATAAGGCTCCAAATAAAAATCCCTGGAAAAATTCGTGTTCGACACAGTTTCCGAGCAAAGCTATGAGCAATAGCAGGTTGATAATCGCCAGGATTCCGTTTCCGTGTCGCAATGTGATGCGCATCAGCAGAAGTTGGATCAGTAATATGAAAGCAATCGTACTTCCCAGTAGTTGAATGGGTTCGTAAATAGAATAGCGGGCATTTTTTATTGCCATTTTCGTCGCTCCAATTGGCGTATATCCACTATCAAAACTGTAAAAAATAAAATGATTGGGATTTGAAACGGGCTCGTGTTGCCGTGGATTGACCTGTTCATCCGTCCATTCTAATCCTTCAGAGAGCCACGAATAAAGACCACCGGAATAGTCGTCCGCATAAGTTTCAGCAATTTGTTGAATGTTCTGAAATCCGGATGAGCGAAGATGGAACAGGGGGCTTATCCAGCTCGCAAGCACGATTACTAATATCAGGCCATAGTTGACTTTCATGTTACTTGCGAAGGTATGAAATTTTGAACGGATGCATCTTCAACTGATGCCTGAAAAAGAGACGTTATTCTACATCCTGAACGTTGAATGCAATCTGATAACTCGTGTGTTTTCTCACATTCATCACTCTGTTTCCGTCGAAGATGAGGTACTGTCCCTTGATGCCCAGCACTTTCCCCTGGATAGTTGGCGATTTATCGAAACCGATACTTTTTACTTTTTCGGGGTAGGCTGCTACGGGGTAATCAAAGGTGTAGCATTCATCGTTTTCACTGAAATAGGTCGTCAAATCATCCGGCAAAAGTTCTTCCATTTCCCATTTCGTCGATTCCAGGTCAATGGATTCGTCAATATCATTTTTTAGCATTTTGCGCCAGTTCGTTCGGTCAGTGAACTGATCTTTTAAAGCAACTTCCAGCTGACCAGCTAAATAACGGTTCGGCGTTTCTGCCAGACGGATACACTGGTGTGCGCCCTGATCGATCCATCGGGTTGGGATTTGTGTGGCGCGCGTAACGCCAACTTTAACTACATCACTCGCGGCGAGGTAAACGATGTGGGGTTGATTGTGGTGCTTTTCTTCCCATTCAGGATCGCGTCCTTTTCCGAGGTGGGCCTGACACAATTCGGGTTTGATAATGCACTCTGCTGCCTGAGGAGCATTATTAAAGCAAGGATAACAGAAGCCCTGTAAAAAGGATTTATTCGTTTTTCTCCCGCAGGATTTACAGATGATCGTCCCGTCAAACGTCATTTCGATCTGTTGACCGATCAGCGCGTTCATGGAAAAATTTGTCTCTTCTTCTGATTCAAAATTGACGAGTCGAAAGGTGTATTTTACATCGTCCGAATCTTCATGTTCCACCTTCATCTTCCGAATTTGACCTTCGTAAACCATTATCGTAATTGTTTGCTTTTGATTAAAATAACATGCCCACCATTGTTGCGGTCATCATACAGGCGAGTGTACCGGCGATGAGCGATAGCACGCCGTATTTGGCCAATATCGGTTTCTTTTCCGGCGCCAATGCTCCAATACCACCGACCTGAATCCCAATAGAGGCAAAGTTGGCAAAGCCACACAGTACGTAGGTTCCCATCATGAGCGATTTGCCCGATATTTCATCCTGTAATTCTCCGAGATGCGGATAGGCCACAAATTCGTTAATGATCGTTTTTTCACCCAATAGCTGACCGATAATTAATGTATCCTGCCATGGAACGCCCATCAACCAGGCAATAGGGGACAAGAGGTTCCCCAAAATATATTGAAAAGATAATCCGTCATACAGCGAGGATTGTCCAGCAATGATATCATTAATTCCAGTGTAATATCCAAATTTAGCAAGCATGTAATTGGCCAGTGCAATGAGCGACACAAAAACGATGAGCATTGCTGCTACATTAACGGCCAGCTTGACGCCATCTACCGTTCCGTTCGTGATCGCTTCCAGAGCATTGGTACCCAGCTTGTTTTTGGAGATAGATAAGTCTTTGTTGATGTTTTCCGTTTCCGGGAGCAATATTTTGGCAAAAATAATCGCTGCGGGCGCCGACATGATCGAAGCTGTCAATAAATGTTTGGCGAAGAAGACTTTTTGCTGGGGATCTCCGTCTCCTAAAAAACCGATATAAGAAGCCAGAACACCTCCCGCAATGGTAGCCATTCCACCTGCCATGAGACATAAAATCTCACTTTTCGTCATCTTGCCTAAATAAGGTTTAACCAGGAGCGGTGCTTCCGTTTGTCCCATGAATACGTTGCCGGCAGCAGCCACACTCTCCGCGCCCGATAAACCCATGAGTCGTTTCATGACGTAAGCCATGAGATACACTATTTTTTGCAGGATACCCCAGTAATAAAGCAAACTTGATAGCGCTGAGAAGAAGATGACGGAAGGTAAAATCCACGTCACGAAGTTTTTTACAATGGGCGACATTTCACCCGTTACGACGCTTCCGAATACGAACATAGCACCTTCATGCGCCATATCCACGACGCGAACGAATGCTTTCGAAATAAAGTCAAATCCCGTCTCGATGTACGGAACTTTCAAGATCAATACCGCCAGAGCTATTTGCAGTAAAATTCCTTTACCGACTAATTTCCAGTTGATATGCCTGCGATTTTTACTGAGTGCAAAGGCAATGAGCAATAAACTCAGCATTCCGAGCAGTCCGCGGAACAGTCCGCTGATTGAAAAAGAAGAGGCGAGTTGTTTGTTCTCTTTCAGGAAAGTCACGCGTTTTCCATCGCTTTCTAAGGAGAATTTGTAGTCGTTTTTTACAAGAATGGGCAGTTTTTGGGCGATAGAGTCGCGATTTTCACTGGTATAGAGCGTAAGTTGATCTTTTTCTAACGTGTAATATCCTGATTTTAGTGGCGAGAGAAGTGTGTCCGTATTTTGAAAAGTTTGATTCTCCGAGAGCACAATTTTAAACTTGCGACGATACCACGTTTCATCATCATTCTGTGATTGACCCATAATGCCTGTACTACAGACCAAAAGACCAATCAAAAGGAACAGTTTACGATGTGCGTCGGTTAATTTCATCTCTAATTTTTGAAGCGAGCTCGTAGTTTTCATTTTCTACGGCAGTATCGAGGCGTTGTTCCAGCTCTTTAACAGTGAGTGAAGACAAGTCGTCTTTATCTTTTTCAGCGGTCGGTGCGTCTTTGGGATCAACCTCGATCGGGGAATCCATATCCTCATCCTCATCGAGTTTCACCCCGGCGGAATCCATAATGTTTCCATAAGTATAAATAGGACACTTGAAGCGCACTGCCAGAGCTATAGCATCAGAAGTTCGGGCGTCCACTTCCTGAATTTCTCCATTTTGGTCACAAATTAATTTCGCATAAAAAATGCCTTCTACGAGATCATAAATCAATACTTCTTTGATAGAGATGGTGAAGGCGCTGGCGAAATTTTTAAATAAGTCGTGGGTCAAAGGACGCGAAGGCGACATATTTTCTAATTCGATGGCAATGGCCTGCGCTTCAAACCCACCGATGATAATAGGGAGTCTCCGACCAGCTTCAGATTCTGAAAGTACCAGTGCATAAGCACCAGATTGAGTTTGGCTGTAGGACAACCCGATAATTTCCAGTTTTACTTTATCCATAAGCTACGCGTGCATCTTAGCAATCAATTGTTAGTAAAAAAGAAGGGAAGCACATTATGGGCTTCCCTATTTTAACTACTCGTAAAATTAATATTTTATTGCTGAATCTTAGTTAGAAGCATTGAATTTTTTTACAGCTTCTTTAAGTCGCGGTAAGACTTCAAATGCATCACCGACAACTCCGTAATCTGCAGCTTTGAAGAATGGCGCTTCTTCATCGGTGTTAACGACTACGATAACTTTGGATCCATTGACACCTGCGAGGTGTTGAATGGCACCGGATATCCCCGCTGCGATGTACAGATTCGGACGAATAGCCACGCCCGTCTGTCCAACGTGTTCGTGGTGAGGTCTCCAGCCTGTATCTGATACTGGTCGTGAACAAGCTGTAGCTGCACCGAGTTCATCGGCAAGTTCTTCTACTATCCCCCAATTTTCGGGTCCCTTCAGACCGCGACCTCCAGAGACTACCAGTTCGGCCTCCGGCAGCGGTATTTCGCCTTCTGGCATTTTCGTATCTTTCACCTTTACGCGCGTGTCTCCGGCATTACCGTCAAATTCTTCTACAGCGCAGTTACTTCCCGTCTCCTCAGGTTGAAAAGAATTCGGAAGCAACGAGATGATTTTTCGATCGGAGTTGATCTCAACATATCCGTGGGCTTTACCAGAAAAAACGTTCAATGGAATCGTACCATCATCCTGGGGAACATCTGTTGCTCCAGCCACGAGTCCCACGTTTAAACGAACGGAAACGCGGGGTGCTACGGCTTTACCGACGAGGTCATCCGAAAATACAATTGTATTGGCATCCGTTTTTTCTGCCGCTGTAGCCACTAAACGGGTGAGTTGTTGTTCGTCAATTCCCTCAAAAGAGCGATCGACTAACACTTTTTCAGCACCGTACTTTCCTAATTCAGCCAGTGCTGATTCGTCTGCTTTACCATTTGTAACGACCGTTACATCTCCCAGTTTCTTTCCATACGTTACGGCTTCAAAAGCATTTTTAGCCACTTTATCGGCGCTACTGTTGATATATACTAATACTGACATAAGAATCTTTTTTGATGAATAAAATGTTGTTAAAGTACTTTTGCTTCGTTGTGCAGCAGTTCGACGAGTTCGTCCATGTTTTCAGGATCGATGAGCTTCACTTCTGACTTCGGTGCAGGAAGTGCGTACTTGACGAACTTTGTTAATTTTTCGGCACCTGAAGCGTCTTCTACTTTCAGCGGTTTGGAGCGCGCTGCCATAATTCCGCGCATGTTAGGGATGCGCTGTTCAGCCATGCCTTTTGCACAACTGACAACCAATGGCAAATCGGCTTCTACCGTTTGTACACCTCCAATAATTTCTTTGTCCAAGGTTGCTGTTGAACCTTCAATATCCAGTTTTGTTGCCAAAGATACGAAAGGCTGGTCGAGGTGCTCTGCTAACATCCCGCCAACTTGTGAACCGTTATAGTCTATGGTTTCTTTACCCAGCAATACCAAATCAAAATCTTGTTCTTTGGCGTACGTTGCAATCTCTTTGGCAACCTGGAAAGCGTCTTCCGCCTCCGTATCGATGCGCACCGCGTCATCTGCTCCAATGGCCAATGCTTTTCGAATAGTCGCATCATCTTCAGAAGTTCCCACAGTCACTGTCGTAACAGAGCCTCCGTGCGCTTCTTTTAATTCCAGACCGCGAACGAGTGCATACCATTCATCGTATGGATTCACAATGTACTTGACACCTTCTTCATCGAATTTGGTGTCTCCATCTGTGAAAGCTATTTTTGTTGTCGTATCTGGTGCTTTACTAATACAAACGAGTATTTTCATTCTATTAATTTTTTTTGGTCTACCACAAAAATAAAAAAAGATTTTTCTTAAACGCGATACAAATTCTAATGTATGCATAATATTTCTTAACAATTGTGGATAATTGACAATTTACGGGCGTTTTTATAGGTCTAACTGAGATTCACCTGTTATTTTCCTACAAGAATTTCGTATATCTCCTCGTGCAGCGAATGTACAATAGCGACAAAAATGGTTACTTTCAGGTAGTTCAAATGAAAAAAATGCATGAATTTATATGGAATTTCCCATTTATCTGACCCTGTAATAAAAAATGTTTAAATTTAGGAGAGTTAGAATGAACGAAATTAAGTGTTTCTCAACATATTAAAAAAATATCGAAAATTATCCGACGAGGCGCTTGCTGCGAAATATCGGGCTACGGGTGAAGGGCGTTACGTGGCCATGTTATATGAACGTTATACTGAATTGACCGTTTCGCTCGCAATGAGTTACCTCAAAAATAAGACGGTAGCTGAGGACGCAGCAATGGAATGTTTTGAACGATTGATGATAGATTTGAAAGATACGGAGGTCGAAAATTTTGGCGGATGGTATTACAGCGTCGTGAGAAACTATTTGTTAAAAGTAAAGCGAAGTCACAAGAACAACTCAAAAAATGTTCAGGTCGATATAGCCCATGATCTTGGAGATAAAGATCAACAAATGGAGGTGTTGTTAAACGGTGGCAATGAAGAGGTTGAACGGTTAGTCGATGATATCATTCAGCACCTGAAGCCGGAGCAACAGGTTTGCGTGCGCCTTTTTTACCTGGAGGGCTTGTCGTATAAAGCGATTGCAGAAAAAGAACAATTGTCCGAAAAGAAAGTGAAAAGTCATATCCAAAACGGAAAACGGAAATTAAAAATTGAATTAGAAAAACGCAATGTCAACTCAATCAATGAAATATAGTGATTTGCCCAGCATCCGTCAATTGATGGAGTTTAAACGGGGGGAGCTTTCGGGTCGTGAGCGCGCCAACATTGCCGGAATGGTGGATAATAACCCGATGGTGGCTGCAGTGGTGGCTGATCTTCACGAAGACCAAATTACTGACATCGAGACGATCAGTGCGCGCATTAAACGGCTGAAATTATCACACTATCTCCGTAAAAACCGTTTTTGGTGGAAGTGGAGTGGTTGGTTCGGTTTGGCAGTCATCGTGAGCGCGATTGGTTTTTATTTTTGGAATGCGTCGATACAACCCGGGCAGCGCTATGCGCAAGTAGAAGCAGGATTGGAAGTAAATAACGAACCGAAAAAAACGAAAATAGCCTGGAATATTGAGCAGAATCAACAGCAAGAAGTGAAGGACGACGTAGCTCCCGAAAAAGCGGTAAATGCTGCTGATGAAAGCGGGGAGGAATCTCCTCAAAAATCGAACGTAGCTACAACTGAAATCAACGGTTCAGTTTCGGAATCCGAAGCTCCTCCTGCGCCTGAAAAATCGGCGTCTGAAGAATCTAAACCTGAAAAACACGTCGATAAAAAAACAGCGACTCGAAAAATGACACCAGATCAGGAAACGGCTGAAAAACAGCGCAGTGATAAAAAACGCGAGCCGATGACTGCTACATCGAAAAATGAAGAAAGTTCGACACGGGAAAACGAGAGCTCCACCGTCGTGCTATCCGTGAATCAGGTTCAGATTTTATCAAAAGTCAATCCGAAGGCCATGAAAACAAAGCAGCGAAATAGTGATCGGAATTCCCTGGGGGCGCAAACCACTGCGAAAAATCGCCAGTTTTCGGTGAAAGACATGCCGCAGTATCCCGGTGGAGATCGCGCACTAAAGAATTATTTTGTCGGTCAGCTCAAGCCGATAGAAATTGATCGTTCTGCCGACCGATACGACCGAACAGCACTCGTAGAACTCACCATCAGTCGCTGGGGTAAGGTGAAAGATGCGGAGATTCGTGGTAAACTACATCCTGATCATCAGAAGGCGCTGAACGAAGCGATTGAAGACCTGCCGCGTTTTAAAAAAGGCAGCGAGCGCGTACACTATTCCATCGGGATATCTTTTTAGTGAAAAAGTAACATGGGGAAATATGGTTTTGTCGTACTAACGAACGCTTAAAATCTGGCGTGAATAATCTGGGTTCAATCAATTTCTCGTATCTTTGCAGCGATGATTTTGTTTCTAAATAGTATTGCGGGGTCTGAGATTGTGATAATACTTCTCTTCGTACTCGTATTTTTCGGAGCTAAAAGTATTCCGGGAATGTCGCGATCTTTAGGCCGTGGAATTCGTCAAATCAAAGACGCCGGTCAGGATATCCAGGATGAAATCTCGCGTTCGAGTCGTGACATGAAGCGCGATATGAACATCAATCGCACACTTCACGATGCGAAGAAAAGCGTCGAAAAGCCTTTTGAAAATATATCGCGTTCCGCTGAAGACATGAAACGTTCTATCGAAGATCCGGAACACCATCCTTCAAGTGGACCTGAAAAAATGGGGCAGCACGAAAAAGACCGTGTAATCAAGAAAGAACCGTCTAAAAAACCATCAGATGACGATTGATATTCTCTGGGTCGTTCTTGGCTTTATAGCGCTCATAGGAGGAGGAGATTTTTTGGTCAAAGGGGCTGTCGGCGTGGCAGCAAAGGCAAAACTCTCGCGGCTGGTGATCGGGATGACCGTGGTTTCTTTCGGAACATCGGCACCTGAGTTACTCGTATCCCTGCACTCGGCGAGTGAAGGACTTCCCGAGATTGCTATCGGTAACGTCATTGGTTCGAATATTGCCAATATAGCTCTTGTACTGGGGGTTACTGTGCTTATTTTTCCGGTACCTGTGGCGCGCAATACGATTCGTTTTGACTGGCCGATGATGATGTTCGCGTCTTTGCTCTTTTACTTTTTTGCCTTGAATTTAAGCATTGACCGTTGGGAGGGTATTGTCCTCTTTTCGATTTTGGTAGCCTTCATCGTATTTATTATTCGAAAATCGCGAAAATCGGAGAAACAGGCGATTCAGCTGGAAGGAGTCGATGAGAGCGCCAGAAAAATATCGCTGGGCAAACACCTTGTCTTTCTGTTAATCGGTTTAGTGGGACTCTATTTCGGATCGAACTGGTTGGTGGCAGGAGCTACGGGGTTGGCAGAAGCATTCGGTTTGTCGAAACACGTGATCGGCATTACCGTGGTGGCTTTTGGTACCTCTGTTCCCGAGCTGGCCACGAGCATTGTCGCAGCAGTCAAGAAAGAAACGGATATCTCCGTAGGAAACCTCATCGGAAGTAATATTTTCAATATTATGATTGTGCTGGGATTGACGAGTATCGTTCAGCCCATTGAAGTGGGTGCAGAAATTCTCAAATGGGACCTGCTGTGGATGCTTGGAATAGCGATTATTCTTTTGCCCATGATTGTGATACGCAAGAAAGTTGGACGCATCAGCGGAACAATACTCTTTTTGATCTATGTCTCGTATATCTATCTGTTATTCTGAGTTTTTATTCGCCTCAATCAGCTATTCAACGATTCCTTGCTTTTGCGGTTCATCAGTTCTAAAGTTCAACATTATGATTCATCAGTTCTGAAGTTCAACATTTGTCACGCTGAGCGGAGCCGAAGAGCAGCATTCTACGATTCTTCGGTTCCCCGTTTCCACCTTTAGATTTCTATACTTCATATAAACGATTGAACGTTTAGGCTGCATCCATTGCGTTCGCGGGAGTACCAGTCCTCATTATTTCACCTGTAGTCGGGCAGCGATGGGAAAGTGGTCACTGATTTGCCGGTCGTTGAGAATGTTAAACGAAAGGATATCGAGGCGCTCATCTGCAAAGATATAGTCAATTCTTCCCGCGGGAATTTTACCGGCGTAGGTTCTGCCCGTTCCGCTACCTTTCAATCGAAACGCATCTTGATACGTTCTGTTAAAAATTGTGTAGGTATACGAGGAGGGCGGTTCATTAAAATCACCACAAATCATGACGGGATGAGGAGAATTTTCGGCGTGTTCGATCAATTCACTGGTTTGCTTAATGCGTTCGGGATAAGCCTGCTTTATTTTGCTCAACACACCGCCTATGCGCTCAAAAATACTTTTGTTGCTGAGTGCTTTTCCGTCAAAAAGTGAATATTCATCTTGTTGGAATCGAATGCTTTGCAGGTGTGTGTTGTAGATGCGCACTGTGTCTCCGTTTAGTGCGATATCCGCAAATAGACTGTAAAGTTTTTTTTCATCGTTGATGAGTCCCTTAGCGATAATCTTACCTTTCGTGTAAATGGCCAATCCAAAATCAATATTTTTGGTTTGTACAGTAAGTTCTTCGGCGTAATTGTTGAAATTGCCGGCTTTCAGAATTTCGTTCGCATCCATGTGGCGCGTTTTTCTGTGGTCCGAAGCATATTCCTGAAAACACATAATATCGGCGTCGAGGTTGTTGATCTGCTGGCGAAACAATGCGGCGCTGGTGTCGAGTTCAGGGTGCACCCATTTGTAAATATCGAACAATCGAACATTGAAAGATGCCACCGCGATGGTTTTGTCATGTTCAGAAGGGTTCGCGCTCCACCAATTTCCACCGATGTAGCGAATATGAACGGGAAAACCGACAAGCAAAATCAATATGCCTGCGAACATCCACTTTTTATGAATAAAATAGAGTGCGATAAGCCCGGCAATACTGCTGATTACCAGAATGGGGTAGGCGAGTCCAAAAAGCTGAAACCACCAGACTGATTTTGGTGAAATGTAAGCGCTCAAATAACTCACGAGTAACGCCAATATCGAGAGCACAGCGATCACTAAAATCCCGAACCGAAAAACGCGCGAAAACAACGTTTTGGGTTTAGCCATTGCGTTTACTTTGATCAAACAACTGCTGTTTCTCCTTTTTCGTCAGGCTGTCGTACCCGGATGTTGAAATTTTGTCGAGTATCGCGTCGATTTCTTCCTGAGTCGCCTTTTTGTGGGCATTATAGGCCTCATCTGATCGCGTATTGTATTTTTTCTGACCTTTCTTTTTCCCGCCTTTGTGGACGCGCATTTTCGGTTCTCCGCGCATACTTTTCTTAATATTTTCTACCGTGCGTTGTGTCCAGTTGACAATATTATTTTTGGAGTGGATCTTTTGAATCGAGAGAATACCGAATGCGATGCCTCCCAAATGGGCAAAGTGTGCCACGTTATCAGTAGATCCCATGCGCAGTAAGTCCATAAGTATAAAAATACCGGCAATGAAAATCATTTTGAGTTTAAAAACACCAAATAAATAGACTTCTGCCATCGGGCGATAAAATGCGGCTGCCATAAAAATTGCCATGACGGAACCCGAAGCGCCGACTACAAAAACTTCTGTTCCCTGCAGCGCCGGGAAAATTGCGTAGGCGATAATCTGAAACAACCCACCCGCAATTCCTCCGAGGATGTAGGTGTACAGCATGCGCTGATTGGAGAAGTACATGAGGAAAAAGCGCGCGATAAAATACAAAAAGAGCATGTTAAAGAAGAAGTGAAACAGCTCAAAGTGCGCAAAAATGCTCGTGATTAATCCCCATGGATGACTCAAAAACCCTTTCCAGCTTCCCTGCAGCGTGAAGATGTCATGCAGAATAGGCATTACCGGGTTCATTTCACCGCTCACCGATAACCGACCGAATACAATGAGTAAGCCGATAAAGAGAAAGACGGCTAAATTGACACCAATGAGCTTGATGTGCATGCCGCCATATTTCCACTGGTATTTTATTTCATCAGAAAAGCTACGGTTCATTTTAATAAAATTTTCGTTTGTTCTTTTGCCAGATGAAAACGAGGATAAATCCTACGATTGCACCACCGAGGTGCGCCAGGTGGGCAATGTTGTCACCCGGATTCCGTTGAATAGAGTTAAATAATGCAATCCCTACCATAATAATGACGAGCCATTTCGCCTTGATGGGGATGGGTGGAAAAAGAAGCATGAGTTGCGTATTCGGAAACAGGTAACCAAACCCTACTAAAACGCCGTAAACCGCTCCCGAGGCACCGACTACAGGTACCGATATGCCCGCCATATATTGTTCGATGAGGTGATTTGTTCCTGAAACGGGTGGCGCGAATGAACTGATTTCACCATTTTTCAGCGCAGCAATTTGATCCTGCAACTTGTAGAGGTCATTGTACCCGGCAGCGTAGAGTTGTTCTTCTATATTCTTAACTTCTATGTAACCGATGATTTGGTGCAATAAAAATGCGCCCACAGCCGTCGCTACGTAAAAAATAAAGAAACGCTTTGGTCCCCAGACCTGTTCCAGCGCTGAACCGAAAATGACAAGTGCGAACATATTAAAGAATATGTGGAACAGCCCCGCATGCATGAAGAAATGAGTCACCAACTGGTAGGGCTCAAAATACGGTGAATTGAAGACGTACCCTCCCAGTAACTGAATCATGGGAATGCCCTGTGCCTGACCGAGCCAGGAGACGATGAACATGATTACGTTGAGTAATAGCAAGTTCTTGACCACCGGGGGCATATTTCCTAAAATACCATTCATTTCAAATAATTATTTAATTCTTCTAATGCAATTGTATTCATAATTCTTCGTCCGCTCGGAGAGAATTGATGCTGTTCACTTTGGAACAATCGATCGATGATGTGGTTCAATTCTTCTGGCTGGAGCTGGTGCAACCTTCGCGAGGTAGCTGCTTCCGATAATGTCCGGATCAACTCGTGCGCCAGTTCGCCTTTGTCAATTTCTTCGTGTGCGACCTTTTCTGAAATGGCATCAAGACACTGCGCGATATCTTCATCTTCCAGGAATGAGGGTGCGCCAGAGAGCACAATTGTATTTTCGCGCCATTCCCAATTGAATCCCAGTCGCTGGAGCGAGGTCTTATTGTTTTCCCATTCTAACTTCTCAGCATATTGCATGTTGTGCTCAAAAGGAAACATGAGTTGTTGCGAAGCAATGGGGGTCAGCATAAACTGTTCCATCAAATCGTCGTACAATATCCGTTCTTTAGCCCGTTTGAGATCAATGAGCATAATACCTGTTTTGACCTGAACCAGTGCGTATTTGTTGTGGACTTGTATTTTCTTTCCTCCGGTATCTTCTGGTGCTGGAGCGCTTTGTTCCGTCGCTGATGATGTTTCCCGTTCTTCTGTGATTTCGTAATAATTTTCCCAATCTTCGCGGTTGGGTTGCATGGCACTCGATGCAGAAGAATTGCCGGAAGGTGGCATCGGTGCTCGTTCTTTTTGAAAAGGATTGTAATCCGGATCGACCTGAATCGATGGCGGTTGTACGGGTTTTTGCCGTTCCTCGCGCGGAAGGTCAAACTGCGGTTCGTGCTCGAAATCGATACTTGGAGCAATATTGTATTTTCCGAGTGCCAGCTTTATCGTACTTCGCAGAATACTGTAAATATTGCGTTCATCTTCGAATTTGACTTCTGTTTTGGTCGGATGAATGTTGACGTCCAGCGAGGTGGGCGGCACTTCAAAATAGATAAAATATGCTGGAAAAGTTTTCGGCGGAATCAAATTATCAAACGCCTGCGTTACCGCGTGGTTCAAATAGCTGTTTTTAAAAAAACGGTCGTTGACAAAAAAATACTGTTCCCCGCGCTTTTTGCGGACGAATTCGGGTTTTCCGATAAATCCTTTGATGCTGACAATGTCGGTTTTTTCTTCAATGGGAACGAGTTTTTTATTGAAATTGATCCCGAAGAGGTCGACAATGCGTTTTCTGAGTTTGGCGCTGAGTAAATCCTGGAGTACATTACCGTTGTGGGAGAACTTAAAAGCGATTTCCGGATGCGTCAGTGCAATGCGATTAAATTCCTCAACAATGTGTCTGGTCTCTACCTGATCCGATTTTAAAAAATTTCGGCGTGCAGGCACATTAAAAAACAGGTTTTTCACTGTGATAGCAGTTCCTTTTGATCGCGCAACCGGTTCGAGTGCTTCCAGCTTGCTCCCGGCCATCTTGATTTGTGTACCAATATCCGCTGATTCGAATACCGTTTCCAGCTCGACGTGCGCAATCGCTGCAATGGAGGCCAGAGCTTCACCCCGAAATCCTTTTGTGGAAAGTTTGAAGAGGTCGTCGGCAGACTGCAGTTTGCTCGTGGCGTGGCGTTCAAAGGACATGCGCGCGTCACTTTCTGTCATTCCGCGACCGTCGTCAATAACCTGTATTGATGTCTTACCCGCATCCTTAATGTGGAGTTCAATGTGTGATGACCCGGCATCTACGGCGTTCTCAATCAGCTCTTTTACTACTGAAGCCGGTCGTTGAATGACCTCTCCTGCGGCAATTTGATTCGCTATATTGTCGGGTAATAAATGAATGACTTCACCCATTAATCTTACTTTTCTGGTCCTTGAATTTTTGTCACTTCCGCTGCAAAGATATCGACATAATCGAGAATGAAGTACGTGCCTGCCAGCAATGCGACGAGTATGACGATGAGTCGAATGTTTGCTGACCGCGCATGGTTGGACACTGTATTGTCCATGGCCCAGGTGTTCTGAAGTCGATCGCGCAAAGCTTCGCGGCGTTGCATCGCGTCACCTTCATTTTTGTTTTTGTGCGCGGCTTTCATCTTTTCGATGCGTTCCCTGCGCTCGTTGTAATAGCGCGGTGTATATTCAAATTGTTTATTTCTGTTCACTTTCATGAACCGGATGCGTTCTAACATATTTCACTCACTTTTTTCATCAAACAGATAAAGATACCTAAAATTAGCGTATTTCACGTCCATTTAAAAGTCTTAAACAATAATTATTTTAAAGGAACGTAAATTAATCGTTTCCTTATATTTGCTTCTCAATTTTTATTCCACAGCGAGGAGCGTGACAGAAAGGCAGTGAATCAAAAGTGTTCAAGAATAGATTAAAGGTGCAAAAGCGCATGCGAATGAGGAGAGAAATGTATAATGTCCTGAGCAGTTGTTTTTTAATTGCCGTTTTTACTAGTAGTAATGTGGCGTTTGGACAAACAGAAACGGCGATGGCTGACTTTTACAAATCCAAAGTGGAGTGGGCTAATCAACAATTAAAAGGAATGAGCCTGCGCGATAAAATTGCGCAGAGTTTTATTATTCATGTCCCGACGTACAAGGGTGAGCAGGCGTTTGAAAAAATTGACTCGCTGATTATCAATGATCGGGTAGGCGGTTTGGTGCTCGGACGCGGCGAATACGAGCAAACAAAAAATGCCATCCGTCGTTTTCAGGAACATGCCACATTCCCCCTTTTGATGGCTATGGATGCCACCTGGGGACTGAGCAAACAGATTTGGAGGTCGAAGAAATATCCTTTTCCCCTGGCGTTAGGTGCTGTGAATGAGGATGAATGGTCGCGCACGCTCAGCACGGCTATGAGCCACGACATGCGCAAACTCGGCGTGAACTTCTGTCTGGGACCGACGATTAATATAAGTTCTCCTGATATGGATGAAGCCGGGCAAATGGAAACCTACGGCGAAGATCCAATGACCGTTGCTACACAGTCGAGAGCGTTTATCCAGGGCCTACAGCAAAACAATGTGCTCAGTGCAATGAAATATTTCCCGTTTCACCCGGATAAGCAAGGTGATAACGATGAGGAGTTGTTGCGGTCAGAAGTGTCACTGGAACAGTTGCAAAATGTGCACTGGGCGCCTTTTCGCATGGGGCGGTTGAGTCGTGCTTCGGCTGTTATGATGGCAAACATGGAGGTGCCGGCACTGGATGATTCAGGCATTCCTGTGAGTTTTTCTTCGAAGGTCATTCAGGAAACATTAAAAAATGAGTTGAAATTTGATGGTTTGGTCATTAGTGGGAATCTCGGGGATGAGCGGTTAACCCGTTATTTTGACGCCGACGACATTGATTTTCTGGCCTACACGGCGGGGAATGACCTTTTGCTCAATCCGGGTAATCCGCAACAAGCGATCGAACGCATCATGCAGGCAGTCAATGAAGGCGAATACAGTGAAAAAGCCATCGATCGCAAATGCCTGAAAATTTTACAGGCGAAATATCACGTCGCTACAGGGAAAGATACACTTGCTTATCCATCGACAGAGGAGCTGTCTTATATCGAAACGGCTACTTACGAAAAGGCGATAACAGTATTGAAAAATGATAGTGTTTTGCCCGTCAAAGACGCACTCGAAAGTAATTTAGTGATCAATTTGGGGAACGATGCCGGTGCTTTCCGGGACCGACTGGAAGAATACAGCCATGCAAAATACGTCCATGCATATTCAGCAGAAGAAGTCCTCCGCTACATGGAAAATTATGCAAATACTTACGACAATATTTTTATCAATATTTTTCCCATTCGTTCGCTGACGACAACCATTCAGCCTTATCCTGTGGCATGGCGGAAAGTGCTCGAAAATATACCTGCTGCGGTGAATAGTTACGTCACTTTTTACGGACATCCGTTTATTGCGAGAGACTGGGAAGTATTCGCGAAAGCCGATGCCGTAATTTTAACCTACGAACAGGAATTGGAGACATTAGATCGGGTGGCGCAATTGCTTTTTGGCGGTTTTCAGTCTAAGACTCCACTTCCCGTCACGTTGAACGAAGTTTTTCAGGAAGGATTTTATGCAGCAACACCCGCTGCATCGCGAATGAAGTACACAGTTCCCATGGAGTTTGGATTGCGCAAGTCCGATTTTAGAGCTATTGATTCTATTGCTGAGCACGGAATTAGAGAAAAAGCTTATCCCGGTTGTCAGATCGTTATTGCCAAAGATGGAAAATTAATCTATGAAAAATCGTTTGGACATCAGACTTATGATTCGCTGCGAGCGATCGAAAATAATACCTTATACGATTTAGCTTCGGTCACAAAAATTGCGGCATCTACAGCGAGCCTGATGCATCTGCAGGGAAAAGGTCAATTTTCACTGGATGCGCGGCTGCGGGATTATCTGGAAATTACGCGCGGCACCGCTTACGAACGTATTTTACTGAAGGATATGATGGCGCATCAAGCCGGTTTATCGCCATGGATACCTTTTTATACGAAAACACTCACAGATGGACTTCCCAGTGAAAAATATTATTCGAGGATACCGAATGACAGCATGAAAACACAGGTAGCGCAGGGTTTATTTATTCGGGACGATTATGAAGAAACCATTTATGACCGCATTCTTTCCACGCGACTGAAGCCCCGGGGGGACTATCGCTATTCCGATTTGGGCTACTATTTCGTCAAGCGAATTGTGGAACAACAATCGGCTTTGCCCATGGAAAAATTTGTTCATTCGACCTTTTACGAGCCAATGGGCTTACGCACGATGCGGTATCATCCCTTAGAAGAATTTTCCATCCAGCGCATTGCACCGACGGAGCGCGACAATTATTTTCGACACCAATTGGTGCACGGCTATGTCCACGATATGGGAGCAGCAATGACCGATGGTGTGGGAGGGCACGCCGGTGTTTTTTCGAATGCCGCAGATTTGGCAAAAATGATGCAGTTGTTTTTAAATCAAGGAACCTACGGACGGCGGGAGTATATACCAGCTGAAGTGATCGAATCGTACACCTCCTGTCAATTTTGTCCCGACAACAGAAGAGGGGCAGGATTTGACAAACCGGTAAGAGATTTACAGGGAGGACCGACGTGTGAATTGGTATCACTTGAATCGTTCGGGCATTCGGGGTTCACGGGTACGCAGGCCTGGGCTGACCCTGCAAATGGAGTGAATTACGTATTTTTATCCAACCGCGTATATCCGAAAGGAGATAACTGGAAACTGGTGAAAATGGATATCCGGACTGATATACAAAAAGAAATTTACAAGCTTTTTCCCGTAAGGAACGAGAACAAGTGATGTCTGATAGGTGTTAAAAAGTTAATTGGAATGCAATGACAACAACTAATATGAAAATAGGAATCGTTTTATACCCCACTTTTGGGGGAAGTGGAGTAGTGGCGACGGAATTGGGGAAAGCCCTTGCAGAAAAGGGGCACGAAATACATTTCATCACCTATTCCCAGCCCGTTAGACTGGGTTCATTCCGGGATAATATTTTTTATCATGAGGTAGTAGTGAGTAACTATCCCCTTTTTGAATTTCAACCGTACGAGACGGAACTCGCCAGCAAAATGGTTGATGTGGTTGAACATGAAGGCCTCGATTTGCTCCACGTGCACTATGCGATTCCCCATGCCTCCGCAGCTTTTATGGCACAGCAAATTCTGCATTCCAGAGGTGTGGAAATTCCATTTATTACCACGTTGCACGGCACGGATATTACGCTGGTCGGACGGGACAAATCATTTGAACCGGTCATTACATTTTGTTTGAATCAATCGAATGCAGTGACTGCGGTATCGGAAAGCCTCAAGCGGGATACGTACGCTCATTTTGACACGAAAAGGTCGATTGAGGTCATTCCAAATTTTATCCACAATATAACTGAGGAGGATTCAACTGCCATTGATTTTGAAAAACGAAGAAAATATGCCAGGGATGAAGAAAAAATTCTCGTTCACGTTTCGAATTTCCGCAAAGTGAAGCGGGTGGAAGATGTGGTACATGTTTTTCATGAAGTCAATAAAACCACCAATGCGCGGTTATTGCTCATTGGCGACGGTCCCGAACGCTACAATGTCGAGCGCTTGTGCCGCGAGTTAGGAACCTGTGACCGCGTGATGATGGTCGGTAAAATTCGCGATGCTGCCGAACTGATGAAAGTATCGGATTTGTTTTTACTTCCTTCGGAAACAGAAAGTTTTGGTTTAGCTGCCCTGGAGGCCATGGCCGTAGGTGTTCCTGTCATCTCTTCGAACACGGGGGGAATTCCCGAAGTCAATAAACACGGCTTTTCTGGTTATTTGTCAGAAGTAGGAGATGTACAAGATATGGCAGCGAACACCAAAAAGCTGTTGTCGGACGAAAAAGTTCTAAAGCAATTTAAGAAGCAGGCCAAAGAGCAAGCGCAGCAATTTTGTATCACTAAAATACTACCGCTCTACGAAAACCTCTATATCAATACGGTAACTCGAATGAAAACGGCAAATTTAAAAGAGGAATGAGTATAAGGAGGCGCTCATTGTGCTGATTGGTGGGGTAAATCGATAAAGCTCAAGATGCGGTTTTATCCTCTTTTAGCGAAATCCCATTTTTTCAGTGTTTTCATCACATCTTAGAGCGGTCGTGAAAATAACCGTGGTACTGATCGGATATAGGACTTCACAGAAGAAGAAATAAACTTTTAGGATTACCAATGTAAGTCGAAAACAATAATGAATGCTTAATAAAAGATTTAGATGTTAGATGATTAGACAATAGATGTTAGATGATTAGACAATAGATGTTAGATGATTGTACTTCCCTAAATAGGGTTGACCGTTTTGGTTAATATTCTAATTTACTTTCATCCTTTAAATTTACCCTAATCGGACAATTATGAGCCAGAGGTTCT
>JBNJEH010000041.1:0-28246 GCA_051745635.1 Bacteroidota bacterium | reverse complement strand
GTTCAAGCCGAGGGTTGTGTAGATTTTTCCTTGTAAATTTATTTTATGGGTTATCAAGATAGGTCGTAAATTTTAATTTAAAACATTTTTTCTTATTGGTTGCTTAGATTTACAAAAGATGTTAGACTTGGAGATGTTAGATGTTAAATATGCTTAATATCAGCTATCTAACATCTATTGTCTAACGCTCTAACATCTGTATCTTTAAAAAGTATTCATTATTGTTTTACGACTTACATTGGTAATCCTATTTATTTTTTATTCAACCAATAATGCGTTTGTCCTGTTCAGTCCGCGAGGAAAACGAACAAACGATTCGGTTTTCGTATATTTGCGCGTGCCGCAGAAGGTCAGAATCATGCAAAAAAAATTTTTCGGAAATTTAATATTGATCATTGTTCTCAACTTGTTGGTCAAACCGTTCTATCTTTTTGCCATCGATGCACAAGTTCAGAACACGGTTGGTGCTGAAGATTATGGAATTTATTTTTCGTTGCTGAACTTTTCGTTCCTTTTTAATATCGTCCTGGATATCGGCATCAACAACTACAACACGAAAAATATTGCACAGCACCCGAACACGGTAGCGAAATATATCGGTCCTATTCTCGGTCTGCGATTCATTCTGGGAGGCATGTATTTCGCACTGAGTATTGGTCTTGCTCTGCTGTTGGGATACGACAATTTTCAAATACACCTGCTGTCACTACTGGTCTTCAATCAATTTCTGGCCGGACTGGTGCTCTATTTAAGAAGTAATTTTGCCGGGTTGCACCTCTTCAAGATCGACGCGATTTTATCGGTGCTCGATCGGTTATTGCTGATTATTATCTGTTTAGTGTTGCTGTACAGTTCGTGGGTCGAAACACCTTTTAAAATCGAGTGGTTTGTGTACGCCCAGACCATCACCTATTCTATCACTGTTATCGTTGCGCTGGTGCTTTCCTATGTCAAAATCGGACGGGTTCAATTTGCATTTCGACAGTTATTTTCCAGGGCATTGCTCAAACAAAGTACGCCCTACGCGCTGTTAATTTTACTCATGATGCTCTACACGCGCATGGATGCCGTCATGATTGAACGCATTCTGCCCGACGGGAAAGAACAGGCCGGAATTTATGCACAGGGTTTTCGACTCCTGGATGCCGTCAATATGTTTGCATTTTTGGTAGCAGGGCTATTATTGCCAATTTTTGCGCGTCAAATTAAACAGCGCGAATCCGTTAAACCGATCCTGAATTCGGCGGCACTTTTGTTAGTGGGTACTGCCCTCGTCGTGGCAATAACATCGAGTCAGTCGGCAATCACGCTAATGGAAATGATTTACAATCAAGAAATCGCCGCAGCCGGTCATTCGTTCCGGTGGATTATCCTGAGCTTTATCCCCATGGCTGCAAGTCACGTGTTTGGCACCCTTCTCACTGCTAATGGCAATTTAAAACTGCTCAATCGTATGGCCCTCGTGGGGATTGCCGTGAATTTTACGGCGAATCTCATCTTTATTCCCATGTTCAAAGCAGAAGGTGCCGCGTTTGCCACCCTGGGAACGCAATCGCTCACTGCACTGATTCAAATACTGTTAGTGCTCCGCGTATTCCAACTCAATGTTCACTACAAACACCTCGCTAAAATCGGTCTGCTCCTCGTCGCTCTACTCGCTGGTTCACATTACATTCTCCTCTGGAACAATAATGTACCGGGCTTTTTCGCAACAGTATTGGTGGGTACAGCAGCACTATTCCTGTTCCGCATTGTAGATATCAGAACGATTGTACGGCTGCTGCGGGAGAAAGTGTAATTTACGCGCGAAGCTGACGCACGGGATTTAGCGGCGTAAAAGAGTTCAGCGCCACGTCGCTCCACCCTTTTTCATTACAATTCAATGTAAATATTCTTCCTTCATCGGTGGAATAGCAATTAAAATCGTCACTCAGTGAGACATCAATTCCGCAGGCATTCATTTTTGCAAACAACTGATTCAAATCTGTGTGATCGAGCACCAAAGTGGAAGAAATCCATTCGTTTTGCTGTAAAAACTGTACTTCGACAGCTGCTTTATTGTTGCGTTCTTCAATCTGGATGTGCTGTACTGTGAGGTTATCAAATATCGTTCTCATCGCATTTATTTTTTAAGTTCATCACAAACTTACGACTGCAGAACGTAAACTATTTACGTACTAATATTTCAAGGAAAAAAATACAGGACCAGCAAGAATTTTGTACCTTGCCAAATTCAATAAACGTAGGTACAACATAAATAAAAAGACTATGAGATACGAACCAATCGACAAGCGATTATTTGAAAGAAACAGAACCAAATTTATGCAAAAGATGAAGGCAGAAACTCTGGCTGTCTTCAATTCGAACGATATTTATCCGATAAGTGCAGACAGCACAATCCCCTTTCATCAGCACAGAGATATTTTCTATTTGTCCGGTGTTGATCAGGAAGAGAGTATACTCGTGCTTTTCCCGGATGCTTCAGATAAAAAATTTCGCGAAGTATTATTCCTGCGGGAAACAAACGAACATATTGCAGTTTGGGAAGGTGAAAAACTGACCAAAGAGGCCGCTCATGAGGCTACTGGTATCAAAACCGTATTCTGGTTAAAAGAATTTGATCAGGTCTTCAAAAAAATGATGGCCGAAGCGAACGGGATTTATTTCAACACGAATGAACATCTGCGCGGAAATACAGAAGTTGAGTTGCGCGAAGATCGCTTCATCGATTGGTGCAAAAAGGAATATCCGGCGCATCAGGTTCACAAAAGTGCTCCGATCTTACACGAGATCAGATCGGTCAAGGAAGACATCGAATTAGACATCATGCAGAAAGCGTGTGATATTACGACTGGTTCCGTACGGCGCGTGATGGAATTCATCAAACCGGGCGTTTGGGAACACGAAATCGAAGCGGAAATCATTCATGAATTTACCAAAAACAGAGCGAAAGGGTTTGCCTATACTCCTATCATAGCAACAGGAGGAAATGCTTGTGTCCTGCACTATATTGAGAACAAAGACCAATGTAAAGATGGTGACGTGATCTTAATGGATTTCGGGGCAGAATACGCCAATTATTGCGCTGACCAAACGAGGGCATTCCCGGTTAGCGGAAAATACACTGAACGACAGAAAGAAGTCTACAACGCCGTGCTTCACGTGAAAAAAGAAGCCGAAAAGTTGCTCGTACCGGGTACATTAATTCCGGAGTACCACAAAGAGGTCGGTAAACTCATGGAAGAACAATTAGTAAAACTGAAGTTGCTGGACAAAACAGACATTAAAAATCAAAATCCCGATTGGCCGGCCTATAAAAAGTTCTTCATGCACGGAACTTCGCACCACATCGGGCTGGACACGCACGATTACGGACTTTATCACAAACCGATTTCAGCGGGAATGGTCTTCACTTGCGAGCCAGGAATCTACATCCCCGAGGAGAATTTAGGTATTCGCCTGGAAGATGACCTCATCATTCGCGACGGAAAAGGACCATTGAATATGATGCCCAATATTCCGATCGAGGTGGAAGAGATCGAGGAGATAATGAATAAATAATGAAGAACCAACCATTATTGAACTACAGGATAGTCGGACGCGGCTGTCCTGTTCTTTTTTTACACGGTTTTTTGGAAGATCGAACCATGTGGGATTTTCTCAGTAATTCCCTTCCCGGTCATCAACTCATTTTGGTGGATCTTCCCGGACATGGTGCATCCAGTCACTCACCGGATGTCCATTCAATCAACGAAATGGCGCGAGCCGTAGCAAGATTGCTCGAAGCATTGAAACTCGAAACCTGCAGTTGCGTGGGGCATTCACTCGGCGGTTACGTTGGACTCGAACTGGCGGAGTCGTTCCCTTCACTGGTATCGAAATTGGTGTTGTTAAATTCGCATCCCTGGTCTGATAGCCCATCAAAAAAACGGGAACGCGAGCGGGTAGCTGCAGTTGTCGCAAAAAATAAATCGCTTTTTTTGGAAACGGCAATTCCCAACCTTTACGTGGATCCCACGCAACATCAAAAACACATCCGTGATTTAATTGAATCAGCTCGTGAGCTGCCGGCAGAAAAAATAATGGCCGTCATCCACGCGATGCGCAAACGTCCAAACAGCGTTGAATCACTCCGAAAAAAGGGACAAAATGCACTCATTATTCACGGCAAGAAGGATCCACTCATCGATACGGAAAAGATGATCAACAGCTTTGAAAGCACCGAAAACCAATTGATGATTTTACCGAGAGCCGGTCACATGAGTCATCAGGAATCTTCAGCGGAAGTCGTCGCTATCCTTCGCCGTTTTCTCGCACCTGAAAAGGATAATTGATGCGCCGATAGGCATTAAAAACTACGAGTTGATAAAAACCAGGTGCTAATTCGCCCGCTTCAATTTCAAACCCATTGTGAAAAATGCCTTTCAGAACGATGGAACCCATTTCTGTGGAAATAGCATAACTATACTCACCATCACAATTATAGGAACACTTAATCGTCCTTCCATCGTACTCAATGTCGGGTACCTCACCCCGTTCACTGGGAGTAAGTAAGTTTGAATTTTTTTTACGGGATTTCATGCATGACAAATATAACCTTGCACAGCGGCTGTCAGGCGTTTCATGCCGACTTTTAGCTCAACCTGTCATTTCACCCGTTGAGTTCAATTATTTCATCTTTAAAACGGTTAATATCTGTTCGTTTAATTGCCGTTATCGTTAAATATCCAAATATCGTTTTGCTCTTGTAGCGTTAAAATCATAGCATATTTTTAAAGTTCTATTGCTAATGTAAAAAATTCGTGCGCGATGTTCGCTCGTCAATTCGTCACGCGTCATTGCTATTGATTCAATTGTAGCTAATGGAAAACGAACAGTATATAAAATATGATTTGTGCGCTGTTCATTCACAACACTGTAATAACTTTTTATTACATTTATGTAAAATCAAATACCTATGAATTTACGCGCTGTTGTAGTTGACGACGAAGAATTAGCCAGAAAGAACCTCATCATGATGCTCGAGGATAGTTGTCCCGAGATTGACATCATTGGTGAAGCGGAAGACAAAGAGGATGCAAAGAGCATAATCGAAAGCTCACAGCCCGATGTGGTCTTTCTCGATATCCGAATGCCGAGTGGTGCAGAAGGATTTGAATTATTGGACATGATCGAGAATCGAAATTTTTTAGTTGTCTTTGTCACGGCTTTTAAAGATTATGCCATTCGCGCTTTCCAGGCCAATGCAGCCCATTACATTCTCAAACCCATCGATGAAGAAGATTTGAGAGTGGCAGTGGACAAAATTATTGCTACGAAGGAGACCTTTACCAATAATCCATCGAATTATGAAGATTATTTCCATTCACTCCAGAATTTAGCCGACCGGCTGGTACGCAATAAAGAAACGCACCGCATTGCTATTTCTCACACCAAAGGCGTCAAAATCGTCGATGAGAACAATATTGCTTACCTGGAAGCGAGTGGAAACTGTACGATGCTGTACTTTAAAGATGGCACGCGTTATCTGGACACGCGGACGCTTAAAGTTTACGAAGAAATTCTGGATGACTCGATTTTCTACAGAATTCACAAATCCTATATGGTCAATATGAATACGATTGATGAATACATTTCAGAAGATGGTCATATCATCGAATTGGAAGACGGCATTCAGCTTCCGGTTGCGCGCAATCGCGTAAGCCAATTTCTCAAAACGCTAAAAGGCATAGCATAATGAAGTGGTGTTGTTTCCTTCTCTTCTTGTTCCCTTTTTACTTTTTCTCACAAAACTATTCCTTTTTGGAATACAGCACGAGTGAAGGACTTCCACAATCTCAGGTAAACGCCATTGAACAGGATGAAGAAGGTTATTTGTGGATCGCAACTTTCGGTGGATTAGCGCGTTTTGACGGTACTTCTTTTCTCACTTTCGGTAAGAGCAGTGGTTTGCTGAACAACCGTGCAGTACACCTGAACATCATTGATGACACCTTGTTCATCGGTCACGATAAGGGTATTTCCTATCAGCATAAGTCAGACACCTTTTGTTATGCAAAGTTTCCCGAAAAATTACCTCCAGCAAATGTTACTTCGATCGTTAAATACAAGCATAAAATATTAGTCATGACCAATGGCAACGGGCTGCTGGAACTGGATAAAGCTACACAACAACTCCACCTCATTGCAGATAGCCCCGACCGCATTCGCGGCGGTTTGGTGCATCAAAAAGACCTGCTGCTGGCCACACGAAACGGACTTCAACGTTATAATTCCAGCACATTTGAACATCTCCCACATACGGAAAACGTCTCTTTTTCTTCGGTACATTTGTCCAGGGATTCGCTGCTCGCCACCACTTATGACGGCTCACTCCTCCACATCGATTCCGGCGGCAGGATCGATACGATATTCCATCAAAAAAACAACCCTTTTCGATCTGTCGTTAGCGATCCACTCGGCAATTTCTGGTTGAATTCCAAGAAGGGAGCTATTTGTCTTCAAGAAAACAGTGTTTTAAGTCTAAATGAATCAACCGGGCTTCCCATCAACGACATTAACACCGTTTTCATCGATCGCGAGCGCAATTATTGGCTCGGAACGGGCGGCAAAGGACTTATACGCTTTACCGGTGAAACTTTTAACTACTATTCCAAAAAAACCGGGTGGCCCAGTAACCTCGTTATATCAATTGTTAAAGGCAGAAACAATGATCGCTGGATTTCCACTTACGACAAGGGTATTTACCGCGTGGGCCCGAATGAAGAAATTACACCCATTGATTATATTCCGAGCAGCGTATGGAGTATAGACAAAAGCGAAAAAGGCATTGTATTCGGCAGTAATTTTGGCCTTTTCTATTACGATTATAACCAATGGTACAGCTTTTATGAAGAAGACGGACTCCCTGCTAACCGGGTGCGCGGTGTCAAAGCCATCAACGACAGCACATTCTACATTGGAACAGCCGACGCTCCCGTTGCATTTAATGTCAGGAAAAAAGAATTGACACCACTGACGACACAAAATGAATTGGGCAGAAACGTCAGGGATTTCATTCGAAGAGGAGAAACGATATTTATGGCCAGTCAGGAAGGGGTTGTCGCGCTCGAAAAAGATAGCTCCCGAAATATTGCAGCATTTGAAGCCGGCGTTAATTGTATAGAAGTAGACCGCGGCGGAGCATTGTGGGCGGGTACTGAAAACGGACTTTACATCCAGCGCGAAGATACCTTCGAAAGAAAAATATTGCAGCAGAAGACGGGCAACGACTACGTCAATTTCATTCAGCACATCGACACCGTTTTCTTTGTGGGCACCAACAGCGGAATGTACGAATTGAACGCGGCGGGAGAAATCATCCATCATTACTCCATAAATGAAGGTTTAGTTGATTTGGAAACGAATTTAAACGCCCATTTTTATGATGAAAACAACGACGTTTTTTGGTTCGGCACAGCTTCGGGATTAATGAAAATGCACCTGAAAAAACGGCATCTGCTCTATACATCTGCTCCCCCTAAAATCAACCTCACGGCGGTTCATATAAATTTCAAACCGATCGATAACCAACGATTGCAAAACATCAAATCAAACCAGCGCAACTCACTTGAAATTGCCTATAAGAACAACGATGTCCAATTCGATTTTGACGTGCTTTTTCTCACGCATCCCGATGACCTCCAATTCCAATACCGGCTCGAAGGTTTTTCAGAAAAATGGTCGCCCCTATCCGAAAATCCAACAGTCAATTTCACCAACTTACCACTTGGAAAATATACGTTGTATTTTCGCGCTACGAATCAAATTGGAAAGCATTCGAGCACTTTCCGGACGACGCTGGAAGTACTGCCTCCGTTCTACAGAACGTGGTGGTTTTACAGCATCATGGCTATTCTTTTGGTTCTTGTCGTCTACGGACTCGACCGCCTGCGCGTCGAACGCCTCAAGCGCAAAAATTATCGCCTCCAGCTCGAATTCCAAAATAAACTCACAAAACTCGAACAGCAATCGCTAAACGCCAGTATGAACAGGCACTTTATCTTCAATTCTCTCAACTCCATCCAATACTACATTAATTCATCCGATAAAAAATCAGCCAACAAGTACTTATCGCGTTTTGCCAAACTTATCCGTAAAAATTTGGACAGTTCTCACCGCAAAGACGGTATGGTAGCCCTTGGCGATGAACTCGAAAGACTCCAATTGTATCTCGACCTCGAATCTATGCGTTTTCAGAACAAAATCAATTACACCATCGACATTGATGAACAGGTGGAGGTCGAACTCCTGAAAGTGCCGGCCATGTTTTTACAACCCTTCGTTGAAAACAGTATTATTCACGGCATTTTACCGTTAAAAAATCGCCAGGGACAAATTACAATTGCCATTACTGACCATCTTGAACACATACGCATAGAAATTCGCGATAATGGTGTAGGAATTGAACAGTCAGTCAAAGAAAAACATATGCAAACGGGAGATCATGAATCTCAGGGAATGCTCATCACAAAAGGACGCATCGATCTATTGCAGAAGATATCGGCTCGATCTATTGAAATGGTTGGTCCCCAAGAACTTTACAACGAGGATAATTCTGTTAAAGGTACCCTCGTCATTTTTAAATTAATCAAACAATATTTGGAATAACGATAAAAATATCATATATTTGAATGTAATTATGGTGAAGTCACTAAAATACAAGGTTTTATCCCTCCTCGCGGTCGGTCTGTTCGCGTTGGGTAGCTGTCACAAAGCGGACATCCATCCATGCGAAAAGGACGAGCAGAATGATCGATCGTACACTGAATTTGAAAAAGGGAATGATGACGACGATGACGAAGGAGGTTTGGGTCGCGGTGACGACGATATCACCATTACTGATCCCAACCACGACGAGGACGAAGATGCTCAAATCAAAAGATAGGTATTCCCTTCCTTCTTGCTATTCTTTTTATGTCATTTTAAGAGGCGATTAGAAATCTACGCACAATAGTTTAAAATCGTTCTTTCTTATTTTTTCTTTAAGTTTGTATCGTGAAACTTTTATTGCTCATACCATTATTGATTTTGACCGTTGCGCAGGCACTCCACCTCAGCGTTTCTGATGTTACTAAAATTCCTGAATTACTGGAGCACTATCAAGAGCATCGCGAAAATGATGGAGACAGCTTCCTGACTTTTATCAACAAACATTATGGTGGGCAAAAAGAGCAGCACGGCACTGAAAATCGAGAAGACCACGAAGACCTCCCTTTTCACCATTCTCAACACGTCTGCATTGATATGAAAATTGATATGCCATCACTTATTGTCGCTTTTCTTCCAGAAAACACAATTCCCGAGCATTATTTCTATTACGAAGAACCACATACCTCTGCGGCAGCATCACAACTACTTCAACCTCCGAAAAACAACTGTTAGAAAGTTCGATTTTATTCACTTTTTATCAGTTTAATTCATGTTATCAAAAATTATTCGTTCCAGTGTAAGGAACAAGTTTATCGTTTTACTCTTCACAGCTTTTGTCATTGGATTTGGCATTTACGCCGTTTCCCGGATTTCTATTGGCGCTGTTCCCGATGTGACCAACAATCAAGTTCAGGTGCTGACGACTTCCCGGAATCTTTCTACGCTGGATGTGGAGCAGTTTATCACGTACCCGATCGAGTTGGAAATGGCAAATCTGCCAGGGATTAAAGAAATTCGCTCGACTTCCAAATTTGGACTTTCTGTGGTTACGCTTGTCTTTGAAGACGACATGGGAACGTATCTTCCGCGTCAGTTAATTGCTGAAAAAATCAAATCTGCTGAGGCTAAAATTCCCGAAGGATTTGGATCTCCCGAAATGGGACCAATCTCTACTGGTTTAGGGGAGATTTATCAATATACGATCGAAGTAGATGAGGAACACAAAGACGATTACTCCCTGACCGATCTGCGAACAATTCAAGACTGGATTGTACGTCGTCAACTCGCGGGTATAAAAGGTGTGGTTGAAATTAATACCTGGGGCGGATATCTCAAACAATACGAAGTAGCGATCAATACGGCCGAACTTCATTCGAAGGCCATTACGATTAATGATTTATTTAATGCACTGGAGCAAAACAACAGTGCTGCGGGTGGGAGCTATATCGAAAAAGAAGATCAAGCATATTTTATTCGCGGTGAGGGATTAATCAAAGACCTCGATGATATTCGCGAGACGGTAATTACGGTCAAAGAAAATCAGCCGATAACGGTTGGTGATGTAGCAGATGTGCAAATGGGACACGCTCCTCGGTTTGGCGCTGTGACGGGAAACGGTGAAGGGGAAAAAGTCATGGGACAAATCATGATGCTGAAGGGTGCCAACTCAAATGAAGTCATCGAAACAGTGAAAATGCGTGTAGCTGAATTACAAAAGTCCCTTCCCGAAGGTGTAAGCGTTGTTCCTTTCCTCGATCGGAGTTCATTGGTCAGTAAAACAATTTCCACGGTCATTGAAAATTTACTGATTGGATTCATAATAGTTACCATCGTCGTTATTCTTTTGATTGGAAATATTCGCGCTGGACTAATCATTTCTTCTGTAATTCCACTGTGCTTTTTGATCGCGCTTTCACTCATGTATGCTTTCAATATCGATGTCAACCTCATGAGCATGGGAGCGCTCGATTTTGGAATTATCATCGATGGCGCTGTCATTATTGTGGAATTTACCGCTTTACAATTATTGCATAAAGCTTCAAAAAACGGTTCGATTAGTCAGGAAGAAAAAGACGAAACGACGATTTCAGCTACATCGAGAATGATGAAATCGGCCATTTTTGGTCAACTGATTATCATTATTGTTTTTATTCCAATCCTTTCACTCGGAGGTGTTGAAGGAAAAATGTTTATTCCAATGGCACTCACTTTTATTTTTGCGATTATTGGTGCAATTATTACCTGTTTGACCTACGTTCCTGTAATGTCATCGCTCTTTTTAAGTAAACATTCTCAAAAGCAATTTAAAATTTCTGAGAAAATATTAGATGCCATTCGATGGGCTTATTTACCTACGCTCAACTGGGCGTTAAGTCAAAAAAAGCTGGTGATTGGCGGTGCAATTGGACTTTTAGCCCTCGGGGTAGTTGTTTTTTCCAACATGGGAGCTGAATTCGTTCCGCAATTGGATGAAGGTGATTTTGTGATTCAGCCCGTCATGAAAACAGGGAAATCGCTCGAAAAAGTAATTGAAATTTCCACCCAAATTGAACAGATTTTACTTGATAAATTCCCAGAAGTCGAAAAAGCTGTCACGCGAATTGGTGCGGCAGAAGTCCCAACAGACCCGATGTCGATGGAGCAAACCGATGTTATGGTGATGCTAAAAGATAAATCAGAATGGGTAAGTGCTGAATCTAAAGATGCACTAGCCGATTCCATCAAGAAAGCTTTGGAAATACTTCCCGCCATTGGAATTGAATTTTCGCAACCGATCGAAATGCGCTTTAACGAACTGATTACCGGAGTGCGTTCTGACATTGCAATAAAAATATTTGGAGAAGACCTGGACATATTGCAATCAAAAGGCAGAACAATTAAATCCCTAATCAAGGATATCCCCGGAGCAACGGATATTGTTGTTGAAAAAGTAACTGGCTTGCCTCAAATGCGGGTTCGTTATCATCGTGATAAAATGGCAATCCATGGATTGGATATTTCAACACTAAACGAAATCGTTTCCATGGCTTTTGCCGGAAAAACAATGGGAGTCATCTTTGAAGGAGAAAAACGATTTGACCTGGTAGCACGATTGAAAGGGGATCACCGCGAATCGATTGAAGATTTGCAGAATTTAATGGTTGATACGCCGCTTGGAACAAAAATTCCACTCAACGAACTCGCTTCTATCGAATATGCTGAAGGTCCTGCGCAAATATCTCGTGAGCAAACCAACAGAAGAATGGTAGTAGGAGTAAATGTCAGAAACAGCGACCTGCAAACAGTCGTGGATCAGATAAAAGCCCGCTTAGATGAAAAATTAAACCTTCCCACGGGATATCGCATAACTTACGGCGGACAATTTGAAAATCTGCAGCGCGCTTCGAATCGTTTGTTTTATGCTGTTCCCGTGGCACTGGCGTTAATTTTTATCATGCTTTATTTTGCCTTTAAATCGGTCATCGAATCCATTCTGATTTTTAGCGCGATTCCCATTGCTGCGGTCGGTGGTGTACTGCTCTTATGGGTTCGGGATATGCCGTTTAGCATTTCGGCGGGCGTAGGATTTATCGCATTATTCGGTATTGCCGTTCTCAACGGAATTATTTTGATTGAACACTACAAAACCTTCGATTTCTCTAACACTTCTGTTCGTGAATTGATCGTCAAAGGCGCAAAAGATCGTTTACTTCCCGTTTTGTTGACTGCAAGTACGACTGCACTCGGGTTTTTACCGATGGCCATCTCTACAGGTGCTGGTGGCGAGGTCCAACGCCCTGTCGCTACTGTTGTAATTGGCGGACTCATCACCTCGACTTTATTAACGCTTATCATTCTGCCCGTACTTTATGGAATGCTCAAATCGCGTTCTTCAAAAACCATAAAAACTTCAAATACCATGAAAGTAATTCCATTTCTGCTGCTTTTATCGAGTGGTTTCGCGTATACCCAAGAACCCCCAGCGCTAAATCTGAGTCAATTGAAAAATATTGCCAATGCGAACAATTCAGGTTTAAAATCGAGTCAAACAACTATTGAAGCACGGAAAAAGGCTGAAAAGACCGCTTTTGATTTCGAAAAAACGGAATTTTACAACGCTTTTGACGAAAATGATTTAGCAACAAATGGTCGACCCAATCACAAATTTGGGGTACAACAAAACTTTGCTTTTCCGAGTACTTATGGTTCGGCGAAAAAGCTGAATGTCTCCCGAACCGAATTATCAGAACACCAGTATGCAATGCGCAAAGCAGAGTTGTTTCAGCAAATTACGCAGCAATATTACTACCTCATCTACCTGGAAGAACGCAAATCGGTGTTGTATCAACTCGATAGTGTTTATTCCGATTTTGCAGCCAAAGCAGAGCGAAATTTCGAACTCGGCGGTTCAAATAATTTGGAGAAATTAACCGCGATATCTAAGCAGCGCAAGATTCACACAGACTACAATAGCGTAAACAGTGAATTGCTCAAAGCGTATGAAAAAATGCGGAGTTTTATTCAATCCGATACCTTGTTTGAGGTCGCAGCAGCACCGTTAGAAAAACTGACGCAGCAGAATGTCGATAGCTTATACGGTGTGGGGAAAGCAATTCTTTCTACGCAAGTCAACATCAGGCAAAACGACTATCAACTGGAGAAAAAACGCATGTTGCCCGACCTGAGTTTGAATTATTCAGTAGGTACCAATCGCGGTCTGGACGATTACCTCCACGCCTATCAAGTGGGCATACGCATTCCACTGCTCTACGCGGGCGATCGCGCCAGGATTCAATCAAAAAAACTCGAAGTTGAAGCACAGGAATATGAAAAGGAGCACTACGAATATCGACTGGCATCGTATAAAAAGCAACTGGAGGCTCAACGTGAGCATTTTACCAATCAGTTAAAATATTACGAAGAAGAAGGTTTGGCATTGAGTCAAGAAATAACCAGAACTGCTTCTAAAAGTTATTATGCCGGTGAAATCGATTTCTTTAAATACACGCAAAGTCTGGAAACGGCAAAAATGATTCAACTCGAATACCTCGAGCTACTGAATGGCTATAATCAGACGATTATTCAACTCAATTATTTACTTCTTTAAGCAACAAAACATGAAATATTTAATATACCTATCAGCATTTTTCGCACTCGCAGCCTGCACGGAAAACAAGAGTTCAAAGCAGGAGGAACACGATCATCACGATGAACACGAGCTCGTTTTGACAAAAACACAAATGCAAGCGAATAATTACAACATTGGCGCGCCTGAGCTGCGTTCTTTTGAGCGAAACATTAATTTCACGGGATTGGTAGACCTTCCGCCTTCGCACCGCCATGTGATTAGTCATTTTCTTCCCGGTTACATCAAACAAGTAAAAGTCATCGTTGGCGATCACGTCAAAAAAGGGGAAACGCTCGCTGTTATTGAGCATCAGGGAATTCTGGAATTGCAGGAACGTTACGCCGTCGCGGAAAGTGAACTAGAGTTTCTCGAACAGGAATACAATCGACTGAAACAACTCCACGAAGAAAATGTAGTGGCAAAAAAGGACTTTATTGAAGCAAAAAGTGCCTTCCTATCGAAGCAGGCCACTCGCAACAGTTTAAAAAAGCAACTGCAACTCATTCACATTTCTCCGAGCGCTGTTCTTGCTGGTAAAATGTCGAGCACCTACGCTGTTTTAGCTCCCGCAGACGGCATTATTTCATCAGTAAACATTGCCACGGGAACATGGGTGGGCGATGAAAAACAACTCATGGCATTGGTCGATCCGGATCATATTCACTTAGAATTACAAGTCTTTGCCAAAGATATTCCAACGCTTTCAGAAGGGCAATCGCTAAAGTTTGGACTCCACGGAGAAAGTGAGCACAATTACAGCGCAACCATCTACAGAATCGGCGCTGAAGTTAAGGAAGACCGTCGCGTAATGGTTCACGCACATCCCGATACGATTTTGGATAAATTGACGATCGGAGCGTACGTGAATGGTAAAATCAACGTGGCAGATGATTCACTGATTGCACTACCCACAACTGCGGTGACAGCAATCGACGATGAAAATTTTGTTTTATTGGCGAAAGACGAGCAAGACGGAGAAACACATTTCAAACGCACAAAAGTTAAAGTTATACAGCGACAAAGTGGATGGATTGCGATAGACAAAAAGTGGAAAGATCATTCCTTTTTACTGAATGGTGCTTTTGATTTAATTAAAGATGAAGAAGCAGGTTTTAATGGACATTCGCATTAAAATTTAAGCGAGTCCTTCCTGACTCTGCCAATAAAGTGCCTTAAACTGCTTGATTTGGCTGTTGAGGTGTAAAAAAGAAGTCAGTTCATCTTTTCTGAGTGTACCGTTTTCAACCATGTTGTAGATGGCACTTACATTTTCTCGATACGCACGGTTGATGATTAATTCAATATCCGTTTCAGTGTTATTTTCATCAATTGCAGAATAGAAAGTGCTAAACTGCTCCTGAATCACCTTTTGTAATGCGAGTTCTTCAGATTTCTCACCGTCTTTGAGTACATCAACGGTATGCATCACTCCTTTAATGCTCTTTGCTGCTAGGGTAAGGTTTTTGATGGCGCTGACAAGTTTCTGGATGTGTACAGATTCTTCCTCAGACATTTCATTGCGCTGTACTTTGAGGTAATACGAAATCAATTCTCCTTCTTTGAGCTGAATTTTTCTGTACTGCTCTAATAATGAAGAGGAGCGCTTAGCAAACATCGTCTCTGTGATTCCTCTTTGATCCACTTTAAATGCTTCATAGCGGTATGTTTTAACTCTTTCCAGCAAATCCTGACCTTCCTGACGCATCGCTTCAATTGCACCTTCAGTAACTTCTGTCGGTACCGTTGAGAGCAAAGGTGAAAGCGTTTCCTTTTTTGGTTTTACGAAGCGTTCCATTTGACGCGTAAACTTTCCGAGGAATGGTAAAACAATAAGCACACCGAGCAGGTTAAAACTACTGTGAAACACCACAAGCTGAAAAAGCGGATCTTCAACAGAAAGAATGTCCTGTACAAAGTACAAGATCGGATAGAGTAAAATCAGCGCGACAGTTCCTGCAATTACATTGAATCCAACATGTCCATAAGCAACTTGTCGTTTAACATGATTACCTTTTAGTCCGCCGAGCAAAACAGTGGTAGTTGTTCCGAGATCACTACCAATCACAATAGCAGCTGCGACTTCAATCGGAATTACGCCGGCATACAACGCACTCAATGTAATCGCCATAGTAGCCGAACTGGATTGAATCACAGCGGTCATGATGATACCAATCGGGAAGAATAATTGCGACCAGATACTTATATCACCGAGGAATGAAGTTTCTATTGAAGCGACATCAATGGCGGTTTTCATTAGGTCGAGTCCGAGGAACAAAGCCCCAAAACCGACCAATAATCGTCCAATTTCCGAGAAAAACACGCGAGAACTCAAAAATGTAATCAGAATCCCTCCGATTCCCAGAAATGGAAGTGCAAAAGCATCGATTGGGAATTTAAAACCAATGGAAGCTACAATCCAGCCGGTAATTGTCGTACCGATATTCGTTCCCAAAATAATCGCGATCGCATTTCTCAAGGGAATAATTCCTGCTCCGACAAAAGCAAGCACCATTAAACTCACAACGCTGCTGCTCTGAAGAATTGCAGTAATAAAAACACCCACCAAAATAGCTTTGATCGGATTTTGTGTCTGCGTTCGGATAAAATGACGAAAAGATTTCCCCGCCAGGTTTTTGAGTCCACCTTCCATCTGAGAAATTCCTAAAAGGAAGATTCCCAGTCCTGCGACAAAGCTCCATATATCAAAATCTGGCATGAGGCTAAAAATAATCATATCTTTGTTTAATTGAAATAAATAATAAAAATTCATATGCACAAGGAATTCATGGCGAGGGCGATTCAATTATCCCTTGAAAATATCGAAAAAGGAGGAGGACCATTTGGAGCGGTAATCGTAAAAGACGGCGAAATTATTGCCGAAAGCGGAAACAGTGTTACCAACGACAATGATCCTACAGCTCACGCAGAAGTGAATACCATTCGCAAAGCGTGTAAAAAATTAGAAGCTTTCGATTTGGAGGGTTGTATCATTTATTCTTCATGCGAACCTTGTCCCATGTGTTTAGGTGCAATTTATTGGGCGCATTTGGATGAATTGTATTTTGCAAACAATAAAAAAGATGCAGGAAACATCGGGTTTGATGATGCTTTTATTTATGATGAATTGGATTTACCTTACGAAAAGCGAAAACTCAAAACTAATCAGTTCATGCGAGATGAAGCAATTAAGGCTTTTGAAAAGTGGGATGAGTTTGAGGGGAGGACGGAATATTAGGAGACGTTAGATGTTAGAAATAAGACGTTAGAGCCCTGGCTAGCAAGCTGCTTCTTCACTGACAGGTGTGTAGTATATTCCTTTATTGAGTAAACGTTGAGATTTTAAGACTCTAGACTCTTTTCATTGAAAGACTGAAATAATTTACAAAATTCAGATCGGTTTTAGCACGTCTTAAAACCTTAATATCATAAAATCTTAATGTCTATATTTATAGTTAAGATTCAATTATATATTAATTTTTACTACTTAAGTTGGTAACCCAAAAATTAAACATTTAAATGATCACACAACATTTCATAACACTACCCGCATTTCCAAGAGGTTTTCATTTGATTACTGATCAACTTTTGGATCAATTGCAGTTGCCAGAAAAAGGAATTTTAAACATATTTATCCAACATACTTCTGCCGGTTTAACCATTAATGAAAATGCCGACCCGACAGTAAGAACAGATATGGAGTCTTCGTTCAACCATATCGTCAAAGAAAACGAACCTTTCTACGAACACACTTTCGAAGGTTCAGACGATATGCCGGCACATATTAAATCATCTATGGTGGGTTCATCGATCAATATTCCGATTACAAATGGTAGATTAAACCTGGGAACGTGGCAAGGGATTTATTTGTGTGAATTTCGGAATCATGGAGGGAAGAGGAAGTTGGTTTTGACTGTTTACGAATAGGACACCATTTTTTTTCACCATTAAGGCATTAAGATTATTAAGGGAGGGCTTAATGAAGCTTAACTTCTTAATGGTTTTGTCTCTGGATGATTATTTTTTTCACCATTAAGGCATTATGAGAATTAAGGAAAAGGGACTTAATGTTCCTTAACTACTTAATGGTTTTAAATTCCCGCCTCACAAAAAGCACTGTATTATAAAATCCATAACCTTCATCAATTTTCATCTGTTGTGGATTTTTTAAATGACTTAATCATGTCGAAAGCTTTGAACAGGTGAAACACACCAGGGAGAATGATTAAACCACCTAAAATAAGTGCTCCTCCAATCACATTGATCACAGTATCCGGAGCTGTGCTTTCCATTAAACTGATTTCTTTTGTAGTGGTGATTATGAAATTTGGAAAATGCGCTATAAATGCAGCGAATAAGACAAGAACAACTTGCATCGCAGCTAAAATTCGCGTTTTCACTCTCGCTCTTTTCGTTATCGATCGACGAAGAGGAATCATCATTATTCCAGATAAAACAACAGCACCAATTGAATAAGGGTTTGTGATGAAGTCTAAAACAAAAACTCGGTCAGAGAAATAACCGTATAACAGTGTTACAAAACCAATTACAACTAATGCGACCACTGCAATATTAGCTTTCCGAGCATACATTTTCATCACAGAACCTTCAGTTTCTCCAATCAAAAACACAGCGGCTAAAAATGCGCATAGTGCAGCAAAAAATACTCCGATCAGTATTGAGAAAATATTAAGCCAACTTGTGATATACACCTCAGCAAAACTTTGGTTAGCACCCTCTTCAATCAATACTAAATTTCCACTTACTAAAGCTCCGAAAGTCATCCCGATAAAAACAGGGGTAACGACACTTCCGATTCGGAACAATGCATTATAAATTCGTTGAGTTTTTTCATCTTTAATGGCATCATAATGGCGGAAAACAAATGAGATTCCACGGATAGTTATTCCGAGCAGCATTAATGTTAAAGGAATATGCAAATAAATTGAAATGGCATTAAAATAGATCGGAAATCCAACCCATAAAACAACAATCACTATAATCAGCCAAACATGATTCGTTTCCCATACGGGACCAATTACACGGTAAATCACATCACGATTAATTTTACGATTCTTTTTAGATGAAAAGCTCTCCAGAATTCCCGCGCCGAAATCTGCTCCACCTAATAAAGTGTACAACAAAACGGCAAAAAACAAGAAGAACAATACGACGTACAACATACAATTTTATTTAGTGTTGTTTAAAGCTTTAATTTGACGATTCATCAAGAAAATCGCTACAAAAGACAAGATACTGTATAATACCAAATACATGTAAAAACTATACTGTAATCCCGGCATTGGAGTTACAGCATCAGCCGTTTTCATGACTCCGTGAATAATCCATGGTTGTCTTCCGACTTCTGTCACAATCCATCCTGATTCTAGTGCAATGAATCCCATTGGAGCTAGAAGTGTAAAAAAGAGCCAGAATTTTTGCGAGCGCATCCATTTCGTTTTTTTACGAGCGATGAAAAAGATAATTCCAGCGAGCATCAACAATGTACCTAGCCCTACCATAATTTGAAAAGCGTAATGAGTTATTTCCACTGGTGGTCGCTCATCTTCCGGGAAATCGTTGAGTCCTTTTACTTCGGCATCAAAATCTCCAAAAGCCAGAAAAGAAAGCGCTTTAGGAATTTCAATTTTATAGTCTACTGTTTGCTCTTCTTCATTGACGATTCCACCAATATATAGCGGAGCTCCTTTTTCAGTTTTGTAATGTGCCTCAAGAGCAGCTAGTTTTGCCGGTTGACGTTCAGCAATATCTTTGGCCGACAAATCACCACTAAATGGTTGAAGAATAGCCGCAATAGCTCCAAAAGTAATCGCTATTTTAAATGCTTTTTTATGTAGTTCGACATTTCGTTTTCGCCAAACTTGAAAAGCGTGAATTCCCGCAACTGCAAATCCTGTGGCTGTAAAAGCTGCCAGTGTCATGTGTAAGGCTTGCGTAAACCAGGCGTCATTCAACATCGCTGCAATAGGATCGATATTGACATATTCACCATTGATAAAATCAAATCCAGCAGGTGAATTCATCCAGGCGTTTGCTGCTACAACCAAAATTCCAGAAGCTACCCCTGAAACACCAATCAAAACACCCATCCACCAGTGAAACTTTTCGTTTAAGTGTTTCCAACCATAAATATAAAAACCAAAGGCAATTGCTTCCACAAAAAAAGCCGCTCCTTCAAGTGAGAACGGCATTCCAAATATCGGTCCGGCATGTTTCATGAATTCAGGCCACAACAACCCGAGTTGAAAAGAAAGGGCGGTTCCAGAGACGGCTCCAATTACAAAAAATATAGCTACACCGCGCTGCCATGCTTTCGTCAAACGTAAATAAACTTCATCACGGGTTTTTATCCATTTTCGGTGAGCGACAACCATAAAAAAGGGCATCACCATTCCCACCGCAGCGAAAACGATGTGAAACACTAAAGTTAACGCCATTTGCAAGCGGGCAAACTCTATATTTTCCATTTCATTTTATTTAAACATCCTTCCCTTTCATCATTTTATTCCAATAAAGATAAGGAAGTCCATATTTTTTTAACATCCATAAGCGCCAATGTTCTTTCGAACTGTCACCAATTAACATCCATTTCAGTTTTGGATCGGGCGTAAAATTGCCTTCATAATCAAATTCAGCTAAGACCATTTTACCATAATCCGTAACCAGCGGACAAGAAGAATAACCGTTGTATTTTTTATCGAAGTTCTCGTTACCCTTTTTGAGTTTTTCGAGGTTGTCGATCACCACAGGAACTTGTTTACGAATTGCAGCCCCTGTTTTAGCTGTTGGAAGCGCCGCGACATCTCCAATACCAAAAATGTTTTTGTATTTTTTGTGTTGAAGAGAATACTGATCGACATCCATCCAGCCACTTTCATTGGTGAGTCCAGCTTCTTTAATAAATTCCGGAGCGACAGACGGCGGTGCGGTGTGCAAGAAGTCGTATTTGATTCCAACCCTACCATCTTTTTCAATAGTTTCGACGTCGAGATCATTATATTCTCCTTTATTATCGCCGAGTTCATACCAAGCAATCCTCTCTTTTGGATCAATCTCCACTAAATTATGACCAAACTTGAGGTTGATATTTTTGCGGTCCACCACTTTCATCAAGGTCTCTTTAACGGGTTTAATACCGAATATTACACCTCCATTAGTTGCAAAAACTACTTTTGTTTGATCGCGCTTTCCTTGCTTTTTAAATGCCGATTCAGCGAGATACATAATCTTTTGCGGAGCACCACCACATTTTATTGGTGTCGTGGGTTGCGTAAATAGCGCCACGCCTCCTTTAAAATTATTGATGTTTTTCCACACTTTATCGGGATCGGTGTACACACTCCCCACCCCCGAATCAGGATCGTCCATAGCTTCCTGCAAACCTGGAACGAGCGTAAAATCGTGTTTGAGTCCCGGGGAAACGATCAAATAATCATAAGTCACAGCCTTTTCATTGTCGAGCAAAACTCTATTTTCACCAGCCATGATCTTTATTACTTTCTGCTGAATCCAGTCTGCATCTTTTGGCATAACGCTGCTCATCTCGCGCTGCGTATCTTTGTATTTATACGTACCCGCGCCAACCAACGTCCAGGCTGGTTGATAATAATGGTATTTTGCCGGTTCGACAATCGCGATATCCTTTTCTAATCCTTTAGAGAGAAGCTGCGAAGCCATCATGATTCCTCCAGTTCCTCCTCCGATAACTAATGTATTGTAATGATCTTTCATAGCGTAAGTATTTGGCACTAATATATAGAAGTAATAAGAAGAATCCTGTAACAAATGTTACGGTAGATATGAAACTGATAAAATTCATAAATCCACCTGATGAATGATAGCTGAGATATATCAGTTTTTCGATGTGAATTTTTAGAGATGTATGAATATGTAGGGACGTATGAATATGTAGGGACACACGGCCGTGTGTCCCTACATATTCATACCAAAAATCCTATATTAAATCGAATTCCTTATCTTTGCGTCATCTTTAATCAAAAAAACACATAGCATGCAACTGTGGAATACATTGAGTAAAGAGGAGTTAGTGGAGAAGTTAAAAGAACGCGGAACAAAATTCGTGACGGTTTCTTTTTATCAATATGCTTCTATTCCTAATCCTCATGTTTTTAGAGACCACATATTTCAAATGTGGGATAAATTAGGTATTGTTGGACGCACGTATGTTGCAACAGAAGGAATAAATGCCCAGATTGGCGTTCCTGCAGATAAATTTGAACAGTTCAGGAAAGAACTCTACGAAATTTCGTTTTTGGATGGTATTCGGTTGAATTTGGCTGTAGATGAATCAGAAGCAGCGTTTCCCTTTTTGAAATTAAAAATAAAAGTCCGCAAGAAAATTCTCGCGGATGGTTTGAACGACAACACCTTTGATGTCACCAATAAAGGAAAACACTTAAAAGCAGAAGAATTTAACCAGATCGTCGATGACCCGAACACCGTCTTAATCGACATGCGGAACCACTACGAAACCGAAGTTGGTCATTTTAAAGGAGCGATCACTCCAGATGTCGATACATTTAGAGAGTCACTGCCGCTGATCGAAGATGAGATTTTAAAGGGCAAAGAAGATAAAAACATCGTGATGTACTGTACCGGCGGAATTCGCTGTGAAAAAGCATCTGCGTGGTATAAGCACAGAGGGTTTAAAAAAGTACATCAGCTCGAAGGAGGAATTATCAAATACGCACGTGACTGTAATTCAAAAGGGCTAGAAAATAAGTTTGTTGGAAAGAACTTTGTTTTCGATGAACGCCGTGGAGAGCGCATTTCTGACGATGTAATCGCTGTTTGTCATCAATGCGGTGAACCTTGTGACACCCATACGAATTGTGTGAATGATGCCTGTCATTTGTTGTTTATCCAATGCGAAAAGTGTAAGGCAAAATATGAAGGATGTTGCTCGGCAGATTGTCAGGAAATCATTCATTTACCCGAAGAAAAGCAACGCGAATTGCGCAAAAGTAAAGACAACAGCAATCAGATTTTTAAGAAAGGACGTTCTGAAAAATTGCTGTACAAACGCAATAATAAGAAGCCGATTAATATTGTTGATCCAATTGAGGTGGAGAAGGGATAACGGTGGCCTCGATACATCCCGATATTCCGTTACACTCCAATCGGGACACTCGACCACCTTTTGATCACGTTTCAGTTTGTCGGTATTCTCGATACAATGCTCCTATCGTCGCATCACTCGATTACCTTACGTTCTCGTTTTTATTCTAAACGATTTTCTATTAATTGTGAACTGAAGGTGATCGAGTGTTTTGGACGAAATGAAATGGAGTACAAAATGTATCGAGAGAACCGATGTATAAGTTCCTTTTAAATCAAAAAACAAATATTCATCAGTTTTCATCCGTCAAATTATCCATAGATTTGCAGTTGATTCATTCTTATGGCTATGACGGATAAAAAGAAAAAGAAATTTTCCACGGGACAGAGCGGGTTTCCAAAATTCAATATTTTTTGGATCTACGTAGTCATCATGCTGATTTTCGTGGGAGTCACTTACTTCTCAAATACTGGTCAACCGGAAGAAATCGACTGGAGTCAATTCAAAACTGAGTTGTTACAAGACGGGGAGGTCAACAAAATCATCGTCGTCAACGAAGAAGATGTCGAAGTTTATTTAACACCCGAAGCGCTGCAAAGCCAGGAACACAGTGCCGTTTCGGACAACAAAGAGGGACCTCAATACACGTTTACGATCGGTTCGGTGGAGTATTTCCAGCAACGGTTGGAAGAAGCGCAGCGCAATCTTGACGAAAGCGCTAAAGTCAGTCCGCGTTTTGAAAAACGAGAGGATTGGTTTTCCAATATTCTTTCATGGGTACTGCCGATCATCATTATCATAGCGATCTGGATGTTTATCATGCGCAGAATGTCATCCCGCATGGGAGGAGGCGGTGGCGGAAATCCATTTGCCAACACCGGTAAATCGAAAGCCAAATTGTTTGAAGGTAATGAGAAAGTCGACGTGGATTTCAACCAGGTGGCTGGATTGGACGAAGCCAAAGAGGAAGTCATGGAGGTCGTTGACTTTCTGAAGCACGATGAAAAATACAAAAAGCTGGGGGCTAAAATCCCGAAAGGTGTGCTACTGACTGGCCCTCCCGGAACAGGAAAGACGTTAATGGCTAAAGCCATGGCAGGTGAATCAGGTGTTCCATTCTTTAGTATTTCGGGATCTGATTTTGTCGAAATGTTTGTAGGTGTTGGAGCTGCCCGCGTTCGGGATCTCTTCAAAAAAGGACGCGAAAAGGCACCTTGTATCATTTTTATCGATGAAATTGAAGCGATTGGTCGTTCCAGAGGACGTTCGAATACACAAACCAACGATGAAAGGGAGAACACGCTCAATCAACTATTGGTTGAAATGGACGGATTCAGCAGTGATCAAACGGTCATCATTCTTGCAGCGACGAATAGACCCGATTTATTAGATAAAGCGTTACTTCGACCAGGTCGTTTTGATCGTCAAATTCAGGTAGACAAACCCGATGCCAATGGAAGAAGGGACATCTTCAAAGTACACCTTAAGAAGTTGACCCTCGGCGACGATATTGATCCGGAGTACCTGGCTAAACAAACCCCTGGATTTGCAGGAGCTGAAATTGCCAACATCTGTAATGAGGCGGCACTTCACGCAGCTCGGAAGAATAAAGAAAAAATTGAAATGGAGGACTTCATTTCTGCGATTGACCGCGTGATCGGCGGAATGGAGAAGAAGAACAAATTGATCAGTCCAAAGGAAAAGAAAATCATCGCTTATCACGAAACGGGACATGCCGTGACGGGCTGGTTACTCGAACATGCGCATCCGCTGTTAAAAGTTTCAATTATTCCACGTGGTGAAGCAGCGCTCGGTTTTGCTCAATATTTACCGAAAGAACAAAACCTGTACACTTACAATGAGCTGAAAGATACGGTATGCATGACGCTCGGAGGAAGGGTGATGGAGGAAATTGTATTCGGCGATATCTCTTCTGGTGCTCAAAACGATCTGGAAAAAACCACGCAGATTGCTTATGCGATCATTGCACTTTACGGGATGAATAAGAAAGTAGGTCCCTTCTCTTATAAAGAGCTCCAAAACGAGTACAGCATGCGTCAGCCCTACTCAGAACAAACGGCCAACATGATCGACGAAGAAGCGCGAGCGTTCATTGATGAGTGCTACCAACGCACAAAGGAATTGCTCGAAAAATACCGCGAAGACGTAGAAACCATTGCTCAATCACTCATGGAGAAAGAGGTGTTGTATAAGGAGGATTTTGTGAAAGTTTTGGGGGAGAGGGATTTTGACGAGTTTAGTGATGATTAATAGCGGACGAATGATTTGCGGCTTCACTATTTTATGTGCTTCGAATAAAATTTTTCCATTACAAAAATGTGAGGAAATGTGATAGATGAAATGATGATTAAGAATAAGTATCCATAACCAATAGGTAATAATTCGAAATATATCAAGCTAAATAATGCAATAGTTCCAAATATCGACAATATGCTTAAGGGGGCCAGTAGTTTTATAAATTTTAAGAGAGATGACTTCGATTTTACTTTGAAGAGATAGGTATATTCTTCTTGTAGCACTTTAAGAGAATGTAAAACAACGAAATAAAGTGTAAAACCTAAGAAAAGCGGCATGAGTACGAAGCAAACCTGAATCAGAAATAACACAAGCGTTTCCATAGCCAAGGTTTCAGTCGTCAAAATGCCTTTGATAGTCATTAAGATTAATAAGATCCCAGCTGAAATAGAAGAGATTAAAAACAACAAGAACATTAGATTTTCTCCATGCAATACTTTTATATCAATAAAATTTATACTCGCAGAAATCTGCTTAATGTCAGCTTGATTAAAATAAACCAACCCTGACAATAATGTGACCCCCCAACTGAAGTATAGTAACTTAATTAATCGGTTGCTTCTCTTCAAATAATGAGAGAACTGGGACTGTCCAAAGTGATAAGCGGATAAAAGCAAGAATAATATATACGCGGTTGTAGGTGATAAAAACCACAGTGCAATATAAGCTAACACCATCATCACATAAACAGTAATAAATTTTATATTTCCCTCACTCTTATTTCGTAAGAATAACACATTATCAATTGCACCATGAGGAAGCCCCAAAAACAAAATCAACGGAAAAGAGAGTAAAAGTTGATCGGCTATGGTGAAGTCGCCATAAAGCTTCGCTAAAGGAAAACTCAATAGCAAAACTGCTATAAATATGAATATGGATTTTGTCATAATAAAATACCCCGCACTTTTTAAGCGCGAGGTATTATAGTCAATATAAAAGTTAGACTGCTTTTTTCTCAGATGATGAAATTGCTATTCCATATACAACTAGACCAAATCCTATCTTATTGATTGCATCGGCTATGTTGTAAAATAAATCAACATTACCAGATTCCCATCCAAATGCCATGTTTAGCCAACCACCTGGCATACACATATAACCTATCGGATAAATTGCCCATCCTACAAGAACAAACCAACCTAAGGTTTTTACACCACGTATCACCACTGGGTTTGCACTTTTCTTAGCGAGTTGAGCAACTTCTCCAACCCATGCCGTGTATAAAATGTAGATGTAACCGAGTGTAGATATCACACCCCACAAAACAGAGTGAGTGGTAGCACCTTCACCAGCCGTTCCGTCTGCATTTAATGGCACATATGCCTCACCAATATAACCTGCTACTAACATTAGCGCAGAAGCAAAAATAAGTTTCCACAGCAAACCTTTCGTTGCTCCAGCTACTTTAGTCAATAAGTAAAATTCAACACACATTAACGGAACTGTTAGCGTCCAGTCGATGTATCGCAAGGCAGTCGGATTTTCTCCAGTGGCAATGTAATAATCCTTCATGTAATAGTAATGCACCGCAGCAATACCGGTAATCAATCCCGAAACAAGCAAAGAGAGTTTCCATTTGTTATCTACTCTACCTCTTTCAAAGAAGAAAAATACTGAGGCTGCAAGCATCGCCATGTAGCCAATAAAAAAGGTGAACGCTATCGGATCATCTTTAGGAATTGTTAATACTTCAAGTAACATAATGTTTAATATTTAAGGTTCAACATTTAAACATTAATTGATTTGATTATGTTCCAAAAAAAATGTAACACAAGAGACTTTGTTTAAATTTTTCATGATAAAAGTTAAACAGTTTATCCCGACTCCATTTCTCCGGATTCCTCCGCATTTATTCCGGAATTCGGGCGTATGCTCAAAACGATCTGGAAAAAACCACGCAGATTGCTTATGCGATCATTGCACTTTACGGGATGAATAAGAAAGTAGGCCCCTTCTCTTATAAAGATCTCCAAAACGAGTACAGCATGCGTCAGCCCTACTCAGAACAAACGGCCAACATGATCGACGAAGAAGCGCGTGCGTTTATAGATGAGTGCTACCAACGCACAAAGGAATTGCTCGAAAAACACCGCGAGGACGTAAGAAACCATTGCTCAATCACTCATGGAGAAAGAGGTGTTGTATAAGGAGGATTTTGTGAAAGTTTTGGGGGAGAGAGATTTTGGTGGGGATGAGAAAGAATCATCCTCCAAATAATTATTCCGGTAATTAATTCGGGGTTTAGTTTTATGTGGAATTCACGTCGGCACCACCTAAAATCCTTAATAAACTACTTCCCCTTCCATTTCTCAGGGTTCCTCCGTATATATTCCGAAATTCGCACGTATGCTAAACCATCACGAATAATATGATCATAATAATTCGCCTGCCATAATGGATTTCTGCGGTTGAATTTCTGCATTGGGATTTGACGTTCGTCAATTAAATCATCGATCTTATTTAATACCGCCGATTTATATCCTGCGATAAATGATGATATAGATTTTGGTTTGCGTTGGAACGGTCGATAATGTAGGGACGCACGGCCGTGCGTCCCTACATTATCGATCGTTCCATTCATCTGGTTCGTTTCATCCATCGCATCAAATCCATTCCCAACAGATCCCGATTCCAAACCGACAATCGCGTGCAAATGATTAGGCATCAATATAAATTCGCCTAAAAACAATTCTTGACGCATTTCAAATGATTTGAACCATTCATCCGCGGCGATCTTTCCGAAATCATTTAATATCATTTTTCCATCTACAATATCGCCGAATAAACATGCACGATCATAGGTGTTAATTGTGATAAAATATTGACCACTGCCAGAATAATCCCATCCCGTCAAACGACCAGATTCATTGCGGTATTTTTCTTTATATCTTTTCATTAGGTGGTGTTTACTTTTAAAATACGAATATTTTTTATTTCTTAAATTCAAGTCACTAATGCAACTTTTCATCTAAAGTGGATTAGCGGGTGTTTTTAGTTTGTTTTTTTCGATATTAACCTTTCTATCCATCTGCCCG
>JBNJEH010000040.1:0-28653 GCA_051745635.1 Bacteroidota bacterium | reverse complement strand
CCACTTGAAATATGACCTCGGTGCGCTCATCGTTGGAATGTTATTAGTGAATCACAACAGAGCGGAAGAGTTGTATGACCGCATGATGAGTTATAAAGACTTTTTTCTTATTGGATTTTTCATTAACATCGGTTTACAGGGAATACCTACCTGGGAGAATGTTGTAATTGCTGTGGGTTTACTTATCGGTGTGCTGTTTAAAGGGGTCCTCTTTTTTAAATTATTTGCGTTTTTCGATTTGCGCGCGCGGAGTAATTTCTTAACATCAATGCACCTGGCGAACTACAGTGAATTTGGTTTAATCGTAGGTGCCGTCGCCGTCACGAGTGGATTGCTCTCAAGCGACTGGTTAGTAACTATAGCGCTTACCATGAGCTTCTCTTTTCTTATTTCATCCCCTGTCATCGGTCAATCCTATGAGCTTTTTGACCGGTTTAAAGACCAACTTCAGCAATGGAACAGAACTTCGCCGGAAATTGACAGCCAGCCGATCATTTCGGGAGAGATGAAGTACGTGGTTGTTGGCTTGGGAAGTATCGGCTTACCAGCCTATTTCCGCTTGAAAGAGACATACCCTTCGTGTGTGGTGGGCGTTGATTACAATCAGGAAAAAATTAATAAGCTGAAAGAAGAAAACAACTATGTGGTCTGGGGGGATACGACAGACCGCGACTTTTGGGAGGAATCTGATTGGCGGGAGGTGAAGTTTGTGGTGTTGGCAATGAGTGATTTCGCTTCGAATTACAATACGTTAAAACAAATCAATAAAATCAATCAACGCTTTTTTAAAGTAGCCGTCATCTCACACTACAAGGATGAAAAAAAGAAATTTGAATCGCTGGACGCCGATTTTATTTATAATTATAAAACGGAGGTGGGGGAAGATTTTGCCGATCACGCGCTGGAAAACAGCAGAAAACTGCAGTCAGAATTGGAGGGCGATTCCGAAGCTGCTACTGAGTAAGAGTTTTGAATACTGTTTCGAGTCGCTGTTCTTCTTTCCGCAATGTAAGAATGAGCAAGTCTGAACGCTGAGCGTATTCTGCAATCATTTTTCGTGCGTCAATATCGGTGGCCGTTTCGAGCAAGAAAGTGTTTTTTTCCACTTGTTTTACCTTTTTTACGGCTTTCAGACCGTTCAATGCCCGATGCGAAACAGCGCCCTCAAACTCTACGTAGATGACCTGCGCATGATGTTGCGTTTGGAGGTCTTCAGCGCGTTCATTGGCTACAATTTGACCATTTTTGATGATGATGACGCGGTCACATATCGCTTCCACTTCCTGCATGATATGCGTAGATAGCATCACCGTTTTTTCCTGGCCTATTTTCTTGATCAACCCGCGAATTTCTTCCAGTTGATTGGGATCTAATCCTGAAGTAGCCTCATCCAGAATTAAAATTTCGGGATCGTGAATGATCGCCTGTGCCAATCCAACGCGCTGGCGGTAACCTTTCGAAAGGGCTCCGATTTGTTTGTGTTGTTCTTTTTCTAATCCAACCATGTGGATAACCTCAGCAATGCGGGGTTTGAGGTTTTTCAGCTTATAAATACGGCCGATAAAGTTGAGGTACTCCAGCACGTACATGTCCAAATAGAGCGGATTATTCTCCGGGAGATAACCGATTTTCTGTTGGATTTCCAGTGGATGTTCGGCGATGTTCAATCCTGCCACTTCGACAATACCTTCAGTCGGCGGAATAAAAGTCGTAATGATTTTCATCGTCGTCGATTTACCGGCGCCATTGGGTCCCAAAAAACCTAAAATTTCTCCTTTATTGGCTTCAAAAGAAATGTTATCGACGGCGGCTTGTTCGCCATAGTATTTTGAGAGGTGTTTGACAGCTATCGACATAGTTCAAAATTTGTTTTACGAATATACCAGTTCCTGTTCATACCACAACAAATCGGTGTTAAATTCTCTAAACAATTAGTCGTTGAAGCAAGAAGCAGGAAAAGATTGCAATAAAAAAATCCGCCATTGAATTGCAATGACGGATTCATAAATATAAGTAAGTTGTACTTTTAGTTCTTCGCGGGAGCTCCTGATTTATTCACAGGCGCTTCGCCTTCTGGTGCTTCTTTTACTTTACCTTTAATGCGAATCGTTTTCGTTGGTGTATTGACCGCATTGGACTGCAGCGTTACACTTTTTCCAAATGGACCAACGCGTTTCGTATCGTATTTTACTTTGATAACACCCGTTTTACCTGGAGCGATAGGCTCTCTTGGCCATTCGGGAACGGTACAACCACAAGATCCTTTAGCATTGGAAATCATTAACGGTTCTGTTCCCGTATTTTTAAATTCGAATTCACAGCTTCCATCACCATGTTGCTTAATGGTTCCATAGTCGTGCGTTTCTTTTTCGAATTCAATTTTCGCCCCTGATTCTACAGCTTTTTCCTGAGCAAAAGTAGTTGCCGTTATAAGGGCCGCGATCATCAGCGTGAGTGTAAAAAGTACTTTTTTCATCGTTTCAAAATTTTATTGTTTAATTCAAAAATAAGGTATATTGCTATAGCGAAGCTAAAATTAACAAACCATTAACACTTATGAAGCATCAGCGGTGTCTTTAGCATCAGCCTTTTTTTCCATCTGATATTCGATGAGTTCTTCAAAGTTTTTATCGATATGTTCCAGTCGAAATTCATATATTTCTTTCTTGGATTCCGGAAGCTTTTCGATTTTGAGTAATTTATTAGCATAATACGTGATTTTTTCCGGGTCGTACTCATCCTGATCGTAGTAGCTCATTTGAAGTTCGAGCAGTCCGATTTTGTTGGATGTATTCGGGAAATGTGTCAGGATCGAATCGCGCCATTTTGTTGCCAGGCGTTCTACTCCAATTTGCATGTAGAGCGAAGCAACATTCTGGAGTGCTTGTTCTGCAAAGTCGTGATCCGGATAATTTCTGAAAAACTTTTTGTTGCGGTTAATCGCCTCGTGATAGAGGATTTTGTCAACTTTGAAACTATCGATTTTCATGCGCTTTTGAGTCATTTCCTGTAATGAATCATCGATACTTTCAATCGATGAAATAATTGTTTCAGGCGTTGCTTTCTGTTCTTTTTCAGTTTCATTTTCGCTGTTACAGGCAACGATTAAAAACAGACTGGCGAATGCGGGTAAAATAAACTTCATATACTTGCTATTTATTTGCGTTTCTTAACGGGGAATTTCATGCGATAGGGGATGTCCACGATACCTTTTGAAATGTTGTTCAGCTTTTTACCCAACAACCGTTTTTTAAGCGGACTCAAATGATCGGTAAACAAAATTCCGTCGACGTGGTCGTATTCGTGCTGAATGACGCGCGCTGCGTATCCTTCAAAAGTATCTTCATGAAAGTTAAAGTTTTCATCGAAATAGCTGATGACGATTTTCTCCTTCCTGTAGACATCTTCCCGAATGGTTGGTATGCTCAGGCAACCTTCCTGGAAACCCCAGTTTTCCCCATGTTCTTCCTCAATGATCGGATTGATGAATACCTTTTTAAAACCGTCTAAACCAGCAGCTTTTGGATCGGGATCCTCGCCTTCCTGCTCTTCGGCAAATGGAGAAGCGTCCACTATAAACAAGCGTATAGATTTACCTATTTGAGGGGCTGCAAGACCTACTCCGTGGGCATTGTACATCGTCTCAAACATATTGTCAATGAGCGATTGTAGTCCCTCGTAATCTTCTTCGATTTCGATAGCTTCTTTTTTGAGTATGGGGTCGCCATAAGCTACAATAGGTAAAATCATAAATTCATTTTTTAACTATACAAAATTAATAAATAAAAAGGACTGTTTCCTAGCGAATGGCGCGATCATTAAAAATCACATAGCCAAAACTCACTTGCGTTGAAAAAGGTTTGTTTTGTTTGGGAAAATAATTGGTCGAAACCCGCAATGGACCAATCGGGGTGTGGAAGATGAGGGAAGCTCCGGCCATGAGTGTAGGGTTTTGAAAATCATTGAGGTAACCGAAAGTTCCGTCGTCAAACTGTTCAATCGTTTTGAACGGTTGAAAAACATAGGGGTCAAAGCGAAGATCGATAAAATTGGTCAGTTCAAAAATGAAATTGGCACCTCCACCGACATATTGGGGAGCGCGATATTCGGTCATAAACAGCGTTCGGCTGTCGGGAAGGGGAGAAAACTCCGTAGTCGCTAAAATGGAGGCTGTATAGTTGGAGAAAAGCGATTGTGAATTTAAAACGCCTTTTCCGTACAGCCCAATTTGGAACTGGTCACTCAGGTTGAAAAAATGTTGTCCTTCAAACGAAATATTGATCCAGCGGTGAAATTTGCGGACATCGTATTCTTCATTCTGCGTATTTCCTGCCAGACTTTGTTCTTTCCCTTGAACGTAACGGAAGGTGAGATCAACAAAGCTGCCATCAGAGGCCCATTGTTTTCTGTCGAGTGTGCTGTGCTTGTAGGAGAAAATAGCTGATTCTCCGCTGAAGAGTGTGATATCGGCTGTGTCACTACTCGAAAAGTTGAGGGTTTGATAGTATTCGTCTTCATTCTCAAATTTGCGGAAATCCAAATCCAACCGCTCGGTGTTGGATAGTGGTACACTCAGCTGCGTGCCATAATATAACTCGTTTTGAACCAAAAAGGATGGTTTGGAATCTTCAAAGAATGTGGATGAACTCCTGAAATAATCCCAGCGATTCAATAAAAAATAAGGCGAAACCCGCAACGGGAGCGTCGTTGGAAGGTCGTAATTCAGTCCGACTTTTGTGGAGCCATAAAATTTCCCGAAATAAGATTCACCGTGCAAATCCAGCGCGCCTTTCCCCATGTCTAAGTAAGACAGACCAATATAAGCCGTGTTGACAGGTCGTGAGGAAAAGTGGCCGCCCACGCTGAGATCGAAAGGTTTTTCTTTGCGAATATCCAGGTTTAAATGATAAGAACTGTCCGAACTCCGGGTAATGGTGGGATACATATATTTTACCTGAGGCGTGGCATAAGCCCTGAAGTAGCGTTTGGTAAAGTCCTCTGAGGACAACATGTCCGGAACCGAATCGCGGATAAAGCTTTTGCGGATAAAGGAAATATCATCATCATTTTTGGATAGCGATGTCGAAATATCGTCGATTTTGAGGGGCTTGATTTTTTCAGTAAACTGCATGCGTTTTTGTCGCATTTCATCGGCAGAAACGCGGCGGTTGACACTACCTAAAATACTGTCAATCATCGGCAGCGTCGATTGATATCCACTGTTGATTGCTTCTTCAGCATTCGAAAAATCAAATGTCGAAATGGTGGTGTTGGGCGAAATAATAATACCTTCTTCGCAGGGTAATTCAAAATTTGTGGGCTTCATGAGCATGTTTGAAACCTGACTGATCACATCGCCCTCGGTGGGGGGATCGGCGTTGTATGAAACGTTGCTGCCAATGATATAATCGACGGGGAATTCGTTGTAGAGCACATGCGCAGGGAAATTATCGTATAAACCTCCGTCAAATAGTAATTTACCGTCAATTCGAATTGGGTTTACATAGAATGGATAGGTCATAGATGCGCGCACGGCGGCATTTAAGTTTCCCTCTGAGAAAACGACACTTTTCTTTTCGCGAATGTCAGAAGCCACACATCGAAACGGCACGAAAAGCGAATCGAACTTTTTATCGACGCTCGCCCCTGTTGTTCCAAATATCCGCAACATTTCGTAGTCGAGATAAGCGGGTGTCATAAAGTTTGTCGGGAGTGATTTTTTAAATAAACTGTCTTTTGTGAAAGCAACATTGAGCATCGAGGCACCATCTTCTTTCTCGCGCAGCAAAAACCGCTGATCAGTGGTGGTTTCTCCTTTCGTCATTTTAATAAATTTATCCGATAAAATGTAGGATTTGATTTCAACGGGGGAATAGCCACAGGCATACATCGCACCAACGAGTGCACCGGCGCTTGTGCCTGCAATATAATCGATCGGGATCTCGGCTTCTTCTAATGCCATCAATACGCCGACGTGTGCCAGACCCGTTGCACCTCCACCACTGAGCACGAGCCCGACCCCCTGAGCGCGCGTGCGGGCACCGCTCAGGATCATGAAAAACAATAAAAAAATGAGTGCCTTTCGTTTCAAGCTCCTTTAAAATGAGTTAATTTGTACAAAAATAGAAGTTTTTTTCCCACTTAACGAATGAAATGGAATGCTTGTTTTACTCGACCATATTGGAGTCCTCGTTTTCGCTATCAGTGGTATGCTAACTGCAGCGGATCGAAGCCTGGATGTTTTAGGTGGGTATATCATTGCATTTATTACGGCGCTCGGCGGCGGTACACTGCGCGATTTGCTGCTGAACACGGATGTTGCCTGGATGGGGTCGCTGTTGCAGGTGCTCACTGTTATCGTCGGCGGAACAATCGGAATTATTTTCCGCTCCTACCTGAAAAAATTGAGAAGGACACTTTTTATTTTTGATACGACCGGAATTGCGATATTTACGATCATCGGTGTGCAAAAGGCCTTGTCTTTTGACCAAATCGCCCTGACGGCAGTTTTTCTGGGCATGATTTCAGCGACGTTTGGAGGACTCATTCGCGACGTTTTGTGTAATCAAATTCCATTGATTTTCAGAAAAGAAATATATGCTATCCCCTGTCTCACGGGTGGTTCTATCTATCTTCTGGGAGACTATTTGGGGTATGCTTCGCACGCGTGGATGCTTTGGGCCTGCATACTGATCATTATATTATTTAGAACTTTCGCGGTGATTTTCTCCTGGGAATTGCCGCTCATCAGAGAAATCAGCAAATGGAACAGTTAAAAATTACAATCAAGACCCTTCACAATTTTGAGGGTATACTCGCAGATGAATTGCGCGAATTGGGCTATGAGAATACCGAAAAACAAAATCGGGCAGTGACCCTAAAAGGGACCTGGGAAGACGTTTATCGATTAAATTACCGGTGCAGGCTCGCGCTTTCTGTTTTGGTAGAAATTGACGCCTTTTACGTGCACAAAGAGGACGATTTGTACAAGGCGGCTCGGAAAATTGATTGGACGGAACTCTTTGACAACCATAAGACGTTTGCCGTCAAAGGAGCTATTTTTTCTACCTTGTTTCGCCATTCGAATTATCCGTTGTTGTTGGTGAAAGATGCCATCGTGGATACATTTCGCGATAAAACAGGGAAACGACCCAATGTTAATCGCGAATCGCCGCAAGTTGTTGTCGATGTTTACATCAAAGAGAAAAGGGTGACCCTCTCTGTGAATACGAGCGGACTTCCGCTGTTTCAGCGTGGTTATCGCCAGTCGACCGGAGAGGCTCCGATCAATGAAGTTTTAGCAGCCGGACTGCTACGAATGACGGGTTGGGACCGCCAATCGCCGCTGATTGATCCCATGTGTGGTTCGGGAACGATTGCTATCGAAGCTGCATTGTGGGCGGCGGATATCCCGGCACTCGTTGAACGCAATCACTACGCGTTTAAAAACTTTAAGTCGTATCAACCTGATCTTTGGGAAAAGATCAGATCGGAAGCGAATCAACGTCCGATCGATCTGGGGTTTCCGATTATAGCTTCGGATATCGACGCGGGAATGGTTCAAAAAGCGCGTCGCAACAGTCGCATGGCGCCAATAGGAAGAATGATCAGCTTCGAGACTGCGGATATACGCGATTGGAATCCATCATTTGAAAAAGGTGTGCTCATTTGTAATCCGCCTTACGGTGAACGCTTAGATGAAGACATCGCGCCACTTTACCAGGATATTGGTGATGTTTTTAAACAAAACTTTAAAGGTTTTTCGTGTTGGATTATCTCGTCCAATGGGGATGCTTTAAAAGGAATTGGCCTTAAACCGCAATCCAAAACGCGGGTTTTTAACGGGAGCCTAGAGTGCAGTTTTCGTGGTTTTGAAATCGTTGAAGGGAGTTTCGGTTCCTCAAAATCAATGGATGCTTCATCAGAGTTGCTGGACGATGATGGTGGCGGTCAGGACGAGCATGAAGCCACAAAAAATGATCCTCAGGCGGTCAAAGAAAAATCCGAAAAACCAAAGCGCAAAAGAACGCGTGACGAGCAGCTGGGCAGTCGGGAAAGGAAAGAAAATGGCGATCATCGCGATGAAAAAAGCGCGGAAAAACGAGCATCAACGCCTGTAGAACCAGCGAAAAAGGATGCCTCAGAAGAGCAAAAAGGCTTCAAAGAGAAAATAGAAGCCATGCGCAAATACAGGAAACGCACCGACGATTGATCAGGGAAAATCCATGAATTGCTGCAGAAAATAGAGCAAAAATTTACGGATACTTATCAACCGATCAAACGAGCTCTTCTTTCGGCGTATAGCCAAACAAGCGCAGGAATTTAATTGCTTTTGCCACGCGCTCGGGGACATCATTTTCCCAGGAGCTGGCATTCGCGTTGATTTTTGAAAGTACGTCGTCCGACATGATATGCAACAGTTTGGGATCGAAGTCTGTCAGGGCCTCTATTTTATTGTTTTTTACCATGTAATCGAGTAATCCCAGTAAACGCTCTTCAATCTGAATGTGCTCCAACTCATAAATATCGCCAGTCTCGACATCCGTCGCTGGGTAAACATACAGTTTTACGTTGTGTCCGAAACCGCGCCCAAATGCTTCGAGTAATCCACCATCTAAATTTTGGTAGTATTTTTCATCAAAAACGGTGTGGAGGTTATAAATTCCGAGAATGACTCCCATTTTCTTACCCCGTGCAAACTCGCTCAAATAGTCCACCATTTTGTAGTATTTGAGGTAGTTTGAAATCATCACAGTATGTCCGAGCGATCCCAAAAGTTCCGCACGATCGACAAAATCTTTATCAGATATTTTTCCGTCAGCGGTTAAATCTTTCAGGGTGAGCTCAAAAACTTCGCGGACATTTTCTTCTTCGATATCATTTTCAGCCAGGTACTTCTTTCGCGCACTCGACACCATGTCGATGTGTACTTTGGTGACTGGACGAAAGCGTCCGCGCATGAGCAGAATATTCTTTTTGTATAGTGCAGTGGCCGGCTGCAGGACTTTGCCCGTTTGATCGAACATCGTCGCTTCAGTAATTCCCCGTTTCACTAAATTCAGTGCGAGGATGCGGTTGTCGACGTATTCAAAATCGGGACCTTCTACCCGCAGCATATCTATTTCCATGCGGTCGCGCGGAAGGCGATGGACGAGACTGTTGAGAAAATAATCCAGCTCACCTTCGGTATGAAAATAAGCAGCGTGGATTAAATTAACGCCCAAAATTCCCAGAGCGTCTTGTTGTGCCCGGTTACTTTGATCGTGCATTTTAACGTGTAGCACAATGTGGTTGGGCTCAGAATTGGGTTTGAGTTGAAAACGAATGCCGACCCATCCCTGACCTTGATTGGTTTTGTGATAGTTCAGCGACTCCACCGTATTGCAAAAAGCAAAAAAGTTGGTATCCTCCCGGTGATCAGCTAAACTGTTTTTTACGGCGTCAAATTCAATTTCCAGCATGGTCATCAAACGCTCTTCACACACATAGCGCTTTGCTTTCCCATAGATGGTGTCCGACACTTTCATATCGTAGGCAGAATGCGTGAAGGCGATGGTTCCGGAACTTCCGCCCGCTTTAAAAAAGTTGGCAGCCGTCTCTTGTCCCGCTCCTATTTCAGAAAAAGACCCGTAAATATGAGGAGTCAAATTTATCTTCAGCGCCTTTTCTTCTGTTGTCAATCGTCTACGGTCTTCCATGCTTGTCAGTTTAACGTTGGAACAAATTAACTAAAATTCGAGTAGATTACATAATCGGTTGACTTTAAAGTCGAGTTATAGACACGAATCACTCTTTTTCCGGGTCTTGAAAATCGGGGTTGTTCAAAAACTCCTCATCTGTAAAGGTTTTCAGGAAGGTTTTGAGCAATTGGTGTTCCTGAAAGTCGAGCTGAACGCCACCCTGGTGAGCAAATTCCATCATGGGGTCGATAGTCGGGCTTTCAACCAGACCAAAGGAATAATGGTCGATGACGTCATCGAGTGTCTGAAAGCGACCGTCGTGCATGTACGGAGCCGTGTGCTCAATATTTCTCAACGTAGGCACCTTGAATTTGCCTTCGTCTGCGGGATTGCCGGTAACTATCATTCTGCCAGCGTCTTCGAATGAAGCATCGAGTCCGTTGTTGGCAAACATATTAACATGAGCCAGCGCTCCATCGTGACAATGCAGACAATCGCCTCCACTCAAGCTAAAGAAAACATCCATACCGGCCCATTCTTCCGATGTGATTTGTTCGTAAATAGCCTGCTCTTCCGAAGTGAGTGGCAAGCTGTTTTGATACTTGTACATCACGTCATATTTGGATTTTCCGGAAATCAGTGTGCGCAAAAATTGGGCAATTGCCTTAGAAACGTGTGTTGAGTCGAAATCCTCAACACCGAAGACATTAAAAAACTGATTGCGATAATCGACGTCTGCCGAAAGTTTGTCGAGTGTTTGAGGCCAGCTTTGGTCCATTTCGTGGGGAGTGACCACGGGTTCTAAAATCTGCTCTTCCAATGTGGCATCGCGACCGTCCCAGAAAAAATCTTCCTGCCATGCAAGATTCACTAAAGCCATAGAGTTGCGCGATCCAATTTGTCCGTCGACACCGAGGGAGAATTTTTCTTTGTCTGAGAACGAATTTTCTTGCTGGTGACACGATGCGCAAGATATCGTATTGTCACGGGAAAGCCGTTCGTCATAAAACAACTGACGGCCCAATTCAACTCCCTCTTTTGTCATTGGATTGTCCGCAGGAACGGGCATGTTCGGGAAATGATCCGGAACATCGGGTTGGTAGGGTGTTACCGATCGCGAAATCTTATCCTTTTGACAAGCACTCGAGAGCAGGATAAAACCCAATATGTATGCAAAATGTTTCAAATGTATCTATTGTTTAGCTTTTAAAGCAGTTGCAAAGTTACTCAGTATTTTGTCACTCAGTTCCACTTGAGCGGGCATCGTATGTGATGCGCGTTCTTCCTTAATGTCTACATCGACCGTGTCGCCGTCAAAAACTTTGTACATATCCACCGTCAAATCAGTTGAATAAAGTGTGTTTGACTCCGATTTCCAGTTGAGGTTTTCCAGTGAAACAGTCTTCAATAATTCATCGGTACCTGTATGGTAGAAGAAATTCATGAGGTTTTCGCCGTTTTGGCTGGCAGTAGTGTCCGCTTTCCCTTCAATGATGAGGAAAATATATCCTGTATTCCACCCCCAATGCATATCATCGGTATTGAGAATATGCAAGGGATCGCCGTCCTCCCAGGCAGAAGGATCTTCGTGGTTGCGCGATTCTGGGACACCAACGTTTGCCGTTAACGAGGGGAAATCCTGAAAAGAACCAGGTCCTCTCCAAATGCGTGTGGGGTGCTCCTCGTACTTATAAATCCCGGAGCGCGTCAAAGTCTTTCCTTCGTGCTCCAGTTCAGATAAAATAACGTTCAATCTCGTGAATTCTATCGTGTATCCCTCCTGCGTGATAAACGGTTTGTTCAGCTCAAAAGCCTCACCGTTATAAGTTGGTACTAAATTGACCTGCACCTCCATCGGTTGGGGTTCCGGGTTGGGATCGTCCTCATCATCCTTACAACTGCCCAGCAAAACTGAGACCGTCAGGATAAGTAGTATTTGTAAATTTATTGTTTTCATACTATAAATATAAGCCATTATTCACTCAAAATCCAATTTTTTTAATTGAAAAAACGTGTAATCAGCTTTGAATGTGACGTTTGTTACAATTGACAGTTGCTGAGTTTTAAAAAAATATTTAACTCGCACTCAATAATTCCAACAGATAATGTATCTTTCTAAAGATGGAAGATTCTACTGAAAAGCCACTGGTAATTTACAGCGCTTCTGCGGGAAGCGGGAAAACATTTAATCTCGTCCAGCATTACCTGGAGTTGACCCTGAAAGGTTCGTCACATGCGAAAGCCTTTCAGCGCGTAATAGCCATGACCTTTACCAACAAAGCAGCCTGGGAGATGAAGTCGCGCATTATTCAGGCGTTGGAATGGCTGAGTTACCCCGAAAGCATCCCTTCGAAAAGTCGTTCTAAATATACTGCTGTTCGCGACAATGCATTACAAAATACAGGACTTGCTGAAGCGCAACTTCAAAGTCGTGCTAAACAGACCCTGACTGAAATTCTGCACAATTACGAGGAATTTCACGTGCTCACGATCGATAAGTTTAGTTTGCGGCTGATTCGCACCTTCAGTCGCGATCTCGACCTCCCCGAAGATTTTGAAGTAGAACTCAATGAAAAAGAACTGCTCGAACACGTGGTAGATGAATTACTGTCCAAGGTTGGAAAAAAAGGGAATGAACGCATTACGCGACTTACCGTCGATTACGCCAAGGCCAATTTAGAGGAGGGAACAAAATGGAACTTCAGATCAAAACTGATCGATTTTGGGAAAGTGCTCACACAAGAGGAGGAACAGCCGTTTATAGAGCAGCTACTGACGTTAAATTTTGATCCTGAAGAGTACCAAAGCATTTTTAACCATAAAAAGAAGCTTGAACACGAGTACGAAGAAAAGAGGAATGCGCTGTACGAATATTTTATCGGGCTCGGCACGACGCAAAATGACTACCCGAATAAATCAAAGGGAATTTTTAATCATTTTGATAAGCTTAAAAACCGAACCCTTGATGACGGCTCACGCGAGTTGTCTGCGACAGTTGAAAAGACGATTTCAGGAGAAAATGTTAAAGAACACCACCGCGTCGATCCGGAACTGATTAATCGCTTTGTCGCGTTTGTTGAATTTGAGAAAAAGACGCTCGCGACCTATTATTTTTACCGTCAGCGGCAAAAGAGCTTTTTCAATCTGGCACTGCTGAAACACCTTTATGCAGCGTATCAACAATATAAGTCCCATCATCACATTATCGGGATATCTGAATTTGGGCATCGCATCGCTCAGTTGCTGAACAATGAGAGTGCTCTATACATCTACGAGCGTTTGGGAACGCGCTTTCATCATTTTCTGCTGGATGAATTTCAGGATACCAGCCGCTTGCAGTGGATGAACCTCATTCCACTTTTGCACGAATCGATCAGTAACAATAGAAAAAATTTAATTGTAGGCGATCCGAAACAAGCCATATACCGTTTTCGAAATGGTTTGGTCGAACAGTTTGTGGCACTTCCTGAAATTTATAATCCCGAACAAAATCGTCAACTCAAAAGTGTTTCTGAACATTTCCGGGCGCTCGGTCAGAAAAAAGCGTTGCAGGATAATTATCGATCAAAGCGCGAAATTGTCGCATTTAACAATGTGTTTTTTGAAGAAGCGCTCCTGCACCTTCCGGACATTTTTCATACCTATTACAACTCGATTCGTCAAAATCCGAAGGGAGATGGAGGCGGATATGTGGAATTATTTTCCTGGAACAAAAAAGAGTATGACAAAAGCGTTCGCGATGAATTTGTGTTGGCAAAAATCAGGGATTGTATCCGCGATGGATATGCTCCTGGAGATATTTGTGTTTTAGTTCGCACCAAAAAATTAGCCAGTCACCTCGCGCACTTTTTAATTAGTTGCCCCGAAGCATTTAAAGTGATCAGTTCTGATAGTCTCGAAGTGGGAGCCGACCGCACCGTTAAAGTAATGATCGATTATTTTCGTTTGCGCCGTAATCAATCCAATAAAACGGCACAGATGAAATTTGCCAGCAGCTATTTTCAGATGAAAGGGAGTGACCCCGTAGCCGAAATGGCACCTTTTTGGATCGATGGAAAAGTTGGGCGCTTTGATTATGATCGTTTTGTTCACACTTATTTTCAAGACGAAACCGAATTTTTGGTGAACTACGAGAACATGTATGATTTGGGCAAGAAATTCGCCAATCTGCTCCGCGTAAACTTGCTCAAAAACCCTTATTTGCATCATTTTATGGAAGTACTCCACGACTACGACCTGAAAAATGGTCCCGATCTCAGAAGTTTCTTAGAGCATTGGGACAGCAAGGCGAAAAAGGAAAACATTCAATTGCCGGAAAATGATGAAGCCATTAAAATCATGACGCTGCACGCTTCAAAAGGGTTAGAGTTCCCCGTTGTGTTGATACCAGAATTGGAGTGGAAACTCCAGACGGATAAAAAAGAGGAGTTTTTTGAAGTGGATGAAAGTGTGATTCGTGTCAAACTTTCGAGGAAAGGAGTGCCGGAATATGTTGAAAACGCGTATCAAGAAGAGTATCAGCAGCAACTGCTCGATGCGTTGAACATTATGTATGTCGGATTTACGCGTGCAGAAGAACGGTTGTACGTCATGTTTGAAGAGCAGTTTCCATCCAAGAATAGTGACCACATTTCTTCAATCAATCAGTTGGTAACTTTGATTGCGAAAAAAATAAATCACCCGGAAATCATCAAAGACGAAAATAAAATCACAATAGGGGAACCACAGCAGGTAGACAGGAAACCTGATCAAAATAGCGGTTTTGAGCCGGACAACCTCGATGACTTTTTGTGGTTTCCGGAGATATCGCTTAGAGAAGATGAATTAGAAGCTGTGGAAGTGATCAGCGAAGAGCAGGAATTCGGCAATCAGCTGCATTTGCTTCTCGCCAGCACACAGAAAGCATCCCTGCTGGAAGAACGCGCAAATGAGCTCGTGCGCCAGGATAAATTGCAGGCGAAATTAAAAACAAGGCTATTGAACACGGCCCGCAATGTTTTCGAGATCCCTGAATTTAAAGCAATTCAGGAACGCGCCGTGAAGTCACTGGACGAACAGGATTTATTGGTGAATGAAACGACGACGAAACGACCCGATAAGATCGTCTTCACAGCGGATGAGATGATTGTGATTGACTTTAAAACCGGGCAGGAACAGCAAAAACATGTGGATCAAGTGCGGCAATATTGTGCCGTGCTGACTGAAATATCCAACGGATCGGTTGGCGGCTATTTACTTTATACGAACAACATGCAAATGAAGCGCGTGATTTAATATATTTGTCCATCAGCGCACCAAATGCACTTAAAATAAACGGAAAATGATTGATTTTTTACTATCGGGAGATGCAATTCTGGCCCTATTAACACTGACCTTTCTGGAGGTTGTTTTAGGCGTCGATAACGTTGTTTTTATATCTATCGCAGCGAGTAAGTTGCCCCAGGGACAGCGAAAAAAAGCTACGAACATAGGGTTGCTTCTGGCGATGGTTCAGCGCATAATCTTGTTGTTTCTCATTTCTTATTTGGTACGCTTGAAAACTCCTTTCTGGGAGGTCGAATTATCCTGGATTGAATTTTCGCTGAGCTGGCAGGCCCTCATTCTGATTATCGGAGGATTGTTCTTACTGTACAAGAGTACTTCAGAAATATTAGATAAAGTAGAAAGTGACCGCAAAAGTGAAGCGGAGAAAAAGGTAGGTAAATCGATGAGCAGCGTCCTCGTTCAGATTGTTCTAATCGATTTGATTTTTTCTATAGATTCTATTCTCACAGCGATTGGGATGACCAATGGAATTTCACCCAACCCGAACCACGCACTGGTCATTATGATTATGGCCGTGGTGATTTCAATGGTGGTCATGATTGCTTTTGCCAACCAAATCCGGCTGTATATTGAAAAACATCCGAGTATGCAGTTACTCGGGTTGGCCTTTTTAATGCTGATCGGATTTTTATTGATTACGGAAGGAGCTCACCTTTCAGAAACGATCGTATTCGGAAAAGAAGTGGGCACCATCCCGAAAGGTTATTTGTATTTCGCCATTGCTTTTTCATTAACGATCGAACTGCTCAATATCCGCGTGCGCAAAATCCGCAAAAAATCGACGTAGCGATCGATAGCTACTCAATCGCGTTTTCCTTCGTGATATAGAACGTTTCTTCTCGTGGCCGACGGAAAATACTTTCGCGAACAATGAGTCTTATTTTTCTCAAATCGCAATTGAGTGGCAGCTGAATGCGCTGTGCCTTGCTGATGGTTTCATCATCTATTTTCCAGCGCAGGCGACTGTCGTCGGGAACCTCAGCTGTCAAAATGATGCTGTCGTTGTTGTATTTGTAATCGACTAAAATGAGTTTTTTATTCGTCCAATATTGTCGCTTCCAATTGTGAGGGGCATTTGAGACCGTATTGTTCGCTTGAGTTAAAATGTTGCGCGCGGCTTGTTCCGTAACATGGTAGGGTAAATTTTCCGTATGCTCAATCGGTTCTCCGAATAAAAAGGAGTAAAATGTCGCCGCAATTAAAAAGGATCCTGTTTTGTTTTGATGGTAGTGGTCAGAGGTGTACAGATTGAGTTCGGGCGTTTCATGACGAACTTCTTTCCAGACTTTTCCTACGGGAACAACGGCTGTTTTGAATGTGTCTGCCAGGGCGAGGTATTGGTGTTCGATTCTTCGTTGCATTTCCTCAAAATCAACTTCTTCGTTTTGATCCGTTAGCGAAATACCCTCTTCGTAACCCCAGGTCATAAAGAGTGCAATTTTTGCTTCCGGATGATGAAACCGAATACTGTCGACGATCTGCGAGCCGTAAGGTAAAGAATGGCGTTTGACGGTACTGTCACTCACGATGAGTTCGTAGCTTTTAGCCTGAAGGAAAACATAATCCCAGGACGTTGAACGAATCTTAGCATAAGTTGAGGGCTGGGTTGCGTGAAACTTCCAGTCCTTGCCATTGGTCGTAACTTGTTTGGTGTAAAGCGAGTGGTCGTTTTGGCGCGCTATTTCTTCCAGTTTTTTGGGCATATCATAATTCATAGTGAAACTGTTGCCGATAAACAAGACTTGTTTTGTTTGCCCGGTAACGAGTCGCGGAAAAACACCAAAAATGATCAGAAGAACTGCAAATATTGTTTTCATACCGTGGAATACGACGCTAAAATTGCGCCAAACTTACAACTAAAGGACACAAGAAGAAAGAAATTACGGATTATATATTCTCAACGTTTGACCTCCGTTGTAGGCCGTAAGGTATTTTCTCAGTCCCCATTTGGTATCGCCATCGATTACTGAGCCATCGTAAAGGGAGAATTGAGCGTTCGAACAGGGATCGTTGAGGATTAAAAAGTTTTCTTCATCGACTTCTAACCCCGTTCCACAATCAAAACCATCGGGAGCCGGGGAGTGGCGGTCAAAAGCGACAAATTCATTGACGGATCTCCTGTAAACAATAACGCCTTTTGAGCCCGCTCCAGTAACATAAGCCCAACCTCCAACACCCTGGAGTTCGGTGTATTTTGGGAGTGTCAGGTTGATGTTGGCATCGAACTGAAAATAAGGTACCGGATGCTGATTATTTTTCGAACAGCTCCAGATCAGACAAAGTAAGGATATGTATACAAAATTTCTTAAGTTCATGTTCTCGTTCTGCGTTAGCGAAGTTATGATAAAGAAAACGAAATTCATAATGTTTTTATTGTGCGCATTGATGATGGGTGCGGCGGCGAGCTGTGGATTCACTTCTCCTGGTAATCAGCCCGTCGTAGAGCGAGCTGAGCAGGGATATGCCGGACAGACGAAAAAAGAGCGCAGAAAAGCAAAACGCGCGGAGAGAAAAGCCGAACGACGGTTTTGGAAAATGCAATCCAAACAAGTTAAAAAGCGCATCAGAAAAACGCGAAGGAAGAGGAGGCGGGAAGCGCGCAAACGCAATCGGAGGAGCTGGTTTTAAACGGCTGGCTGTGATGTAAAACTAAAGGGGGAATGCATCGAATTCACCTTCACTGATAAAGTGCCACCGCTCATGAGATTCGTGCAGTTCTGCCAGGTATTCTTGTTCCTTTTGACCTATGGTGGGCACGAGTAGCGCTCTGTTGTTCGTAGCATTGAGGTCCATTAGTGTAGAGTATCCCGAGCGACTGACAACGCATTCAGAACTGAGCATTAACTTCAGGAATGTGGCATGATCGAGGTCGGAATGAACCGGAATATTCGCCGGTTGGGATGCCTCCCCGACAACTGCAGGTGGGGCGATGATCCCACAATTTTTATGGCTCGAAGAGAATTTTTGAATAATGCGTTCATAAAAATGTTTGTTGTACGGTGGAGGACCTGATACGATGGCCAGGTAATCATATTTTTTATGGTGCGGAATGTAGCGATCGATGGCATCAAAATCAAAGCGCGACAATGTTCCTATAAATCGCGTGTTTTTCCATTTTGTAGAAGTTAAACGACCGGCATAAGTGCTCTTGGCATCGTCCGGAATCCATATTTCATCAAATTTTTTTAACAGAGATTGATTGTACCATTGGGGAACAATATTCCAGGGAGGTAACGGCAATCGCAATTGATGACTGATCATCACATTTTTCGTGCGATGTGTCCAAAAACCAAACCGCTGATCTGAAATGATGAGGTCGGCATTAAACTTCTCTGCCAGCTCGTGAGCGCGACGATTTTCCCGTCGAAGTGCTCGTTTTAATCGCGGATAATGAAGCAGGAGGTCAGCTGCCCAGTGCCCTTTTCCCGAAAATTCAAAGGGGTAACCTTCCAGCGGTACGTACCACATTTCGGGAAAGTATTCTCTGTAAAAACGCTCCTGCTCATCATTACAACAAATAATTACCTCGTTCTCCCGGGAAAGAAAGTCAATAATAGGTATGGTTCGCGTAACATGTCCCAATCCCCAGTTCAAAGGACTGATTAAGATACGTTGTTTACGGATGCTTTTTAATTGGTTTTGATGCACTTCAAAAAGAAGATTTCTATTTTTGCAAACAAGTTAGTAAAAAATGAGTAAGAATAAGCTGTTTCGATTCGCAGAAATGAAGAAAATGGATCACGTCCTGGAACCGACCATGGATGCGATCAAGGATGGAAGTGTCAATTATCCGGGAAACTGGCATGAGGTCTATTTTAAAAATGACCGTCCGATTGTGCTCGAACTTGGGTGCGGAAAAGGAGAGTATACCGTCGGTTTGGCCCAAAAGTATCCCGAAAAAAATTTTGTGGGCGTCGACATTAAAGGTGCCCGGATGTATGTCGGGGCGGTACAGTGTCAGGAAGAAAACATTAAGAATGCCATCTTTCTGCGCACTAAAGTTGATTTTATCGATCGTTTGTTTGGCAGAAATGAAGTTGATGAAATCTGGTTGACTTTTTCTGACCCGCAACCCAATAAACCGAATAAAAGACTAACGTCCAGGGTGTTTATCGATCGTTACCGCAAAATCCTCAAAAAAGGAGGGAAAATTCATTTGAAGACAGACAGTGATATCTTGTTTGAATCTACCATGGATGAAATCGAAAAACACGATTATCATTGCATTTTTAAGAGCCGGGATATTTACAGCGATCTGGATCAGCTTTCAGAGGCGCTCCAGGAAACGCTGCAGATAAAAACACATTACGAAGCGCTTTTTTCCAACGAGGGACACATTATCAAGTACTGTCAATTTACGATCGATGAAAATAAGTGACGAAACCAGGGACTTTTTTGAACGGGTGTATCAAATTGTACGACTGATTCCCGAAGGACGGGTAACGAGCTACGGAAGTATTGCCAAAGCGCTGGGAACCCCAAAATCCAGCAGGGTAGTAGGGTGGGCAATGAATGCTTGCCACAACTTATCGGACGTGCCGGCTCATCGCGTGGTCAACCGCAACGGGATGCTCACCGGAAAAATGCACTTTAAAACACCGGATACAATGGCGGATCGCCTCATGCAAGAAGGTGTTGAGGTGAAGCGCGACAAGGTGGTTCATTTTCAACGCCACTTCTGGGATGCCACGGACGAATTATTGAAAGATGTGGAATAAAGGCGACAAACAATATGATGGGCTCCACAAAAATACCGCTACATTTGTGATATGGTTTTTGTAACAGGAGGCACAGGATTGATCGGTAGTCATTTACTCGTTGAGTTAGTGCAGAAGCACGATGTGATCACCGCTATTTATAACGATCCGGCGAAAATTGAGACCGTCAAAGAGGTGTTTGCGTTTTACCTGAAAACGGAATCGGCGGCATTGTTTGATAAAATCCGCTGGGTGCGATGTAATATTCTGGATGTTACTGACTTGGAGGAGGTGATGTCGGGGCATGAATACGTCTATCATTGTGCTGCCATTGTTTCCTTCAAACGAAAGGATTTCAATAAAATGATTGCCGTTAACCGCTATGGTACAGCCAATATTGTCAACGTAGCTTTGCATTTAAACGTGAAACGCTTGTGCTATGTAAGTTCAACTGCAGCGGTGGGCAACAAAGATGTTCCCGAAGATGAGCGCGTAGATGAAACGGGCAAATGGGTGTTGACGGATCAAACGAGGGGATATTCAATTTCCAAGTATAGTGCAGAAAAAGAAGTCTGGAGGGGGATTGAAGAAGGGCTCGACGCCGTGATTGTCAATCCATCCATTGCATTTGGTGCTGGAAACTGGAACGAGAGCTCCATGGTGATCTTTGATACCATACGAAAAGGACTGAAATTTTATTCGCCGGGAGCAAATGCTTTTGTCGATGCACGCGACGTAGCTGCGATCATGGTGACACTTATGGAGCGCGACATTATCAACGAGCGCTTTTTGTGCATTGGTGAGAACCGGCCTTTTTATGAAGTGTTCTCGACGATAGCGAATCAATTGAATCAACCGCCACCGAGGTATAAAGTGAGTCCTCTACTTATGGGAATTGCCTGGAGACTTGCCGTATTCTGGGCGGCAATCACCTTTTCCAGTCCCGCCATCACGCGCTCTTCGGCGGAAAGTGCGTTTAAAAAGATCAAATACAGCAACAAAAAGATCAAAGATCGACTCGACTATAACTTTTATACGCTCGAAGAAATGGTGGAAAATGCGATTGCCGGACGTATAGAGTAGTTTAGAGCAGTCTGTCGCCCATCTAAAAAAGGATATTTGTATTTTCTGCGCATATAGTTCCACGGATTTTCTAATTTTGCCCAAAGCTCAGGTAATGTTAAAATCGATGACAGGTTATGGTAAGGCGACGGGAACCTACCAGCACAAAAAAATTGCAGTAGAACTGCGATCGTTGAACAGCAAAGGAGGTGACGTGTACTTAAAATGTCCATCCTTGTACAAATCCAAAGAGATTCCTATACGCAAGGCGCTTCAAAATCAGCTGGACCGCGGGAAGATCGAATGTGTTATTACCGTTGAAAGCGCTGATGGTGAGGCTAGCGTTGCTGTCAATCGACCGTTAGTTGTCAAGTACTACAATGAGCTCAGTGCAATTTCTGATACGGTAGGTGCGGAAAAGGAATCTTTGCTGCCTGCGATCATGCGGTTTCCGGAAGTGCTTATTTCTAAAGAAGAAGACCTGGAAGAAGGCGAGTGGGAAGTGCTGGAAAAGATTTTGTGGGAGGCTATTGAAAAACTCGATAACTTCAGGAAAGAAGAAGGAGAAACGCTGGAAGCTGATTTTGATCAATCGATCAATGCGATACGCGACATGCTGGAAGAAGTCCCAAAATATGAACAGGCGCGGATAGATACCGTTCGGGAACGCATGCAAAAGTCAATTGAAGAATTGCAGGTGAAACACGACGATAATCGGCTGGAGCAAGAGCTGATCTATTATATCGAAAAACTTGATATTACGGAAGAAAAAACCCGTCTTGCGCATCACCTGGATTATTTTCAGGAAACGATGAAAAAAGAGGCGCCGAATGGGAAAAAACTGGGATTCATCGGTCAGGAAATTGGAAGAGAAATTAATACCCTGGGGAGCAAGTCGTACCATGCAGACATGCAACGACTGGTCGTTCAAATGAAAGATCATCTGGAGAAAATAAAGGAACAGGTATTGAATACACTTTGATGAATGATGGAAACGGGCGTACTTAAAGGCAAATGCATTATTTTCTCGGCGCCATCGGGTGCGGGGAAAACCACGATTGTCCATCACCTGCTGGATCGAAATGATCAACTGGCTTTTTCGATTTCAGCGTGTTCGCGACCGCCGCGTCCCAATGAAAAAGATGGTGAAGATTATTACTTTTTGTCAGTACAGGAGTTTAAAAACCGCATTGATCAGGACGATTTTATCGAATGGGAAGAAGTGTACAAAGATCATTTTTACGGTACGCTAAAACGGGAGGTAGAGCGCCTTTGGAGCGGTGGGAAAGTAGTTGTTTTTGACGTTGATGTCTTCGGAGGACTTAACCTCAAAAAATATTTTGGAAATGCAGCGCTGAGCTTTTTTATCGAGCCCCCTTCGATTGAAGTGCTGGAACAGCGGTTGCGCGATCGCAAAACGGAATCTGAGGAAAAAATCCAAACCCGATTGACAAAAGCGGCAGAAGAGCTCACCAAAGCTGAACAATTTGACCAGACAGTCGTTAATGACAACCTAAGGCTTACCGTCGAGGAAGTGGAGAAGTACATTAAAGCATTTATAGGACGATGAAAATAGGTTTATATTTCGGAACATTCAATCCCATTCACATCGGTCATTTGATTATTTCAAATTACATGGCTGATTACACTGATTTGGATCAGGTATGGCTTATCGTTTCTCCTCAAAATCCGTTAAAGAAGAAATCTTCATTGCTCGAGGATTATCACCGGCTGGCTATTGTGAAAGTAGCCATTGACGACAACCTGAAATTGCGGGCAAGCGATATTGAATTTAAAATGCCCCGTCCGTCATATACGGCAGATACACTTGCCTATATCAAGGAAAAATATCCGGAACATGATTTTAATTTGATCATGGGAGAAGACAATTTGCGGACTTTTCACAAATGGAAAAACTACGAACACATTCTCCAAAATCATAAGCTATACGTGTATCCGCGGGTACTTACCATTCAGGAGGAAGCAGAAGTAGAGGAGATTGGATATTTGCCGGAAAATAAATTGCGCGACCACGACAACGTCGAATTGTGTGAGGATGCTCCCATCATGAAAGTGAGTTCCAGTTTTATTCGTCAAGCGATCAAAGAAGGGAATGATGTTCGCTACCTTCTCACGGCATCAGTTCACAAATATGTCTCCGAGATGAACTTTTACCGATAAACGCATTTTTTCTGAACTTTTATTGTGCTGTTGGCGTTTATGGGTACATGCAGTGCGCAAAGCTCAATATAATCTCTGTCCTTTGTCTTATTTCGTTCTGGTGCCGCAGTCAGTTCACCATTCAAATCGAAGGCTTGGCTTGTAAAGAAGGTCAATTGATGGTAGCCGTATACGAAAAAGCCGATCATTTTCCCAGCTATGGAAAGGGCGTCATCAATCGCATTGTGAGAGTCGAGGGCGAACAACCCGAAATTCAGCTATCCAGTTTAGTGCCGGGAAAGACGTATGCGGTTGCTGTTTATCACGACGTGAATTCCAATAAACATCTGGACAAAAATCTGTTGGGTATGCCCGTTGAACGATACGGTTTTTCGCGCAATGCAAGAGCCACTTTTGGTCCACCGGCATTCGAATCGGCAGCCTTTGTTTTTCGGCGGCATCAAAAAATGACCCTCATTTTAAAGTAAAATGCTTATCGGATGCTATACCAGTATGTAGACTCAAAGAACGTGAAGATCCAGCAGCGTACGCTATATTTATCTCAGCGAACATTGCGCCTTTACCTCGATAAACTCAGCGTATAACACTTCGGTAAATTCAATATATCACATCTCGGCAAGTTGGATGTATCACATCTCGACAGGCTCGATATATCACATCTCGACAGGCTCGATGTATCACATTTCGACGAACTTACTGTATCACTACACTTCGCGATCTTCGCGCCTTCATTTCGGTCTTTCTCAGCGCCTCGCACTTAGAAAAACTCATCTCGGCCAGCTCGATATAACACATTTCGATGAGCTCAATGTCTCACAGCACATCGCTCAGCGTCCTTCGCGGTTATTTCTGATGCCTTTGACTATCAAGCGTGCGGTTAAGCACTCAAAAGAAATTCAAGCATTAATTGACCATCAGGCATAAAACCGATACATTTATCTCGAAATCTTCAAGACAGTCGTTTAAAGTAATCCCGTTTTTACAATTCACTTTTAAAATGATTGTTCTTACGGCTGAAACTCCGAAAGTAAATTTATTCTTCTTTCAGGTTATTTTTGAAAATTTTACCGTTTAAAATAGTCGTTTCAACGTTGTTTTCACCAAAAGAATATGGAATTCGCGCCAGTGCATCCATTGGCTTGGTGATGATGAGGTTAGCTTTTTTGCCGACGCTGATGGAACCATGCGTATCTGCCAGTCCCATGGCATCTGCCGAGTTGATCGTAATCGCATTCAGCGCTTCAACTGGCGTCATTTTCATCTTGGTGCAGGCCAGAGAAGTCAAGAGTTGCATGTTTCCTGAAGGTGCAGAGCCCGGGTTGAAATCCGAAGCGAGTGCGACCGGAAGATCGTTTTCCATGAGTTTGCGCGCCTGACCGTAAGGGATGGACAAAAAGAAGGAACAACCAGGAAGCAATGTTGGTATGCAGTTGGATCCCTTTAATGCCTGAACATCGTTGTCGTCCATCTCTTCCAGGTGATCGACCGATTTTGCACCGCGTTCTACGGCCGCTCGGACACCGCCCATGACGGAAAACTGATTGACGTGTACTTTTGGAGTGAGTCCGTATTTTGCCCCTGCATCGAGTATTTTGTTCATTTCTTCGACGGTAAAATAATTGCGTTCACAAAAACAATCGATGTAGTCGGCGAGTCTTTCTTCGTGAATTTGAGGAAGCATTTCGTTGATCATGAGATCGATATATCCACTGCGGTTTTCTTTATATTCTTTGGGAATCGCATGTGCACCGAGAAATGTCGCTTTGATTGCCATCGGCGAAGCCTCTTTTAAACGTTTGACCACGCGGAGCATTTTTATTTCAGCGTCAGTTGTAAGGCCATAACCAGATTTTATTTCAATGGCACCTGTTCCGTAAGATGCAAGACCGTGAATGCGTTCCAGTGCGTCTTCGAACAAATCATCTTCACTCATGGATTGTAAGCGAGCTGCAGAATTTAAAATCCCACCTCCTTTGAGCGCAATCTCTTCGTAGGTCATTCCTTTAATCCGGTCTTCGAATTCCCCTTCCCGTGTAGCTGCAAAGACGGCATGCGTGTGAGAATCGCAAAATGCGGGAAGTACAAATTTTCCTTCAGCGTCAATCACTTCTAAATCGCGCCAGTCGGTTATTCCGCCCCAATCGTCCATGCTTCCACAGGCTACAATCCTGTCGTCTTCCAGTGCCAAAAATGCATTTTCAAGCAGATGGTCATTTTGCATGGCACTGCCCGCTTTGGCTTTGGTGCGTTCATCATCCACCTGGAATAGTCCTTTTATATTTTTGATCAAGATCTTGCTCATGGGTCTGTTTTTTTGAATGCCCAAAATTAATTAAACCCTGAAGCAATCCAAATCTATCCATGTTTTCTAAAGTAGAGCTACTGGCTCAGTCCAAAGTTGCCCCAATAATAGATTTCGTAGCTTTAGGATCAATTCCAAAAATAGTGAAGTCAATAAACAATCGATCATGGGTGGATGTGTTAAAGTTTTAGCTGTCAATAGTTAAAAATATCGATAAGCTGAGAGAAAGCCGTTCAACCTGCCATAAAAAAGAATCCTCCTTAACCGCTTCTTATACAAACTATTTTCGTTATTTTTGTGCCCTTAAATAATGTCGCTATGTCTATTGAAGTAAAAATATTCGCGGGACGCGCATCAAAGCATTTGGGAGAGCAAATAGCTAAGAGTTATGGTATAGCCTCTGGAAATGTTATTGTTTCTGAATTTAGCGATGGTGAATTTCAACCCTCTTTCGAAGAAACAGTGCGCGGACAAGATGTTTTTATTGTTCAATCGACAATGCCTCCTGCGGACAATCTGATGGAGTTGCTCATGATGGTCGATGCGGCTAAAAGGGCTTCGGCGCGAAAAATTATAGCCGTTATACCTTATTTCGGCTTTGCCCGTCAGGATCGTAAAGACAAACCGCGCGTTGCGATTGGTGCAAAACTCGTAGCAAACATGTTGATGGCAGCTGGTGTCAATCGGTTAATGACCATGGACCTGCACGCCGATCAAATTCAGGGATTTTTTGAGGTTCCCGTCGATCATTTGTACGCTTCGACGGTTTTCTTTCCCGAGATTCAAGAGATGGCAAAGTCAGGCAATGTCGTCATGGCTGCACCAGATGTAGGAGGAGCCAAGCGGGCGAATTCCTATGCTAAAAAGCTCGATCTCGGTCTGGCTATTTGCCACAAACAGCGAAAGAAAGCCAATGTGATCTCAGAAATGACAGTAATCGGTGATGTTGAAGGGAAAGATGTGGTCATCGTCGATGATATGTGTGATACGGCCGGAACACTGACGCGTGCATCGGATTTGCTCATGGAGCGCGGTGCCAAATCGGTGCGTGCTTTCTGTACACACGCCGTGTTATCGGGTCCTGCTTACGAACGGATTGAGAATTCGAAAATAACAGAACTCATCGTCACAGATACGATTCCATTAAAACAGCAGTGCGATAAAATTCGCATTGTGAGTATCGCTGAGCTTTTTGGTGATATTATTAAGAAATTGGTTCACAACGAATCGATAAGCAAGCATTTTATAATCTCATAATAAATAAGTAACAATGAAAACAGTACAATTGAGCGGTTCGCCGAGAGCGAACGTAGGGAAGAAGGACGCTAAAGCCGTTCGTAACAACGGAGGCGTACCTTGTGTACTTTACGGTTCTGGAGAACAAATGTATTTCTCCGTACGTGATGTAGACATGGAGAAGTTGATTTTCTCTCCGGATGTTTATCAAATTGAATTGGACATCGACGGTAAAAAGACAAAAGCGATTATTCAGGAATTGCAAATGCATCCGGTAACGGATAAGCCCTTGCACGTAGACTTCCTCGAGCTGGAGGACAACAAACCTGTTAAGCTGGGAATACCTGTACGCCTCAGTGGACGATCAAAAGGTGTTCTTAATGGTGGTCGTTTGCAAACGATTTTCCGTCGATTGAAAGTGCAAGGTTTGCCTAAAGATTTGCCTGAATCAGTCGAATTGGATATCACACCGTTGAGAATTGGAATGTCTATTCGTATTCGCGACATAGAAATTCCAGGTGTTCAGCTATTGCATGCACCAGACGCTGTTGTTGTCTCCGTCAAAACCGCTCGTGGAGCCGTTGATGATGATCTTGATGAAGATGAAGACGAAGAAGCAGAAGGTGAAGAAGGAGCTGAAGAAGCCAAAGGTGAAGGTGAAAACGAAGAAAACGAAGATTAATCTTTCACGCGATACAAAATAGAAAGGCGCTTCAATCGGAGCGCCTTTTTTTTAGTTCAAAATGAGGGTTAATTGAATTGTCAAGCTTTTTGTAACTTAAAAATCAACCATTTTAATATCTTTATCGTCTTGAGTAGTGTATTGGATAAATACTATTGAAAGCGCATACTTATGAAAAGAATTTTCACTTTACTGACAACGATTATGCTCGGGACATCCGCTTTTGGGCAGGATATCCATTTTTCACAGATGCGGTATACTCCGCTCACTGTGAATCCGGCGCTTGCAGGCGCTGATGGAAAAATTCGCGGACTCGTCAATTATCGTTCTCAGTGGAATAGCTTTTCAGCCCCTTACAGTACTATGGCTGCCTCTTTTGATATGCGATTTGAACCATTTAAACGGGACGGCGGGTACCTGGCAGGAGGCATTAACTTTTTTCGAGATGTGGCCGGAGATGCTAAAATGACGCAATCCAACGTCAATGCAAATATCGCTTATCATTTACCTGTAACCCGTGAAAGCACCATTGGTTTAGGGATGCAGCTGGGATTTGGTCAGCGGGGTATCGGAAATATGGATGGTACGTGGTCAACGCAGTACACGAGCAGTGGGTTTGACAACAGCATCGCGAGCGGAGAATCATTCGAACGACAGCAGTACAGCCACCTCGACGCCAGCGCGGGAGTTGTATATAAACTGGATAAGATGACCCGCAGCAGCGCTATGCGCGGAAATGGCTATAAAATTACGGCCGGACTTGCAGCCTATCACCTGAACCAACCTGAAAATTCATTTTTAGTTGGCGGGGAGGATGATTTAAAAATGCGTATCGCTGGATTTGTACGATCTACCTTTTTTATGAATAATCCCAAGTGGAAGATGAAACCTGGAATATATTATCAGCAACAGGGCGGTCACCGGGAAATTTTAGGCGGAAGTTATTTCGAGCATTCTTTTTCGGGAAGTAGCGATCGCACGCAATTAAAAAATAATTTTGCCGTAGCTTACGGGTTCTTTTATCGTTTTCGCGATGCCTTAGTAAGCAAGTTGCTTGTGCACTACGACGATTTTAGTCTCGGACTCTCCTACGACATCAATTTATCTTCACTTACACCTACTTCCCGTGGTCGCGGAGGAATAGAATTCATGTTCCGGTACCAAATCAGCGAATTGGGGAGTAAAAAGATTCGGTAGAGATACGATGCATTATTGTGATGTCCTGTAAGTTCAATTAGTAAATGTGACAAAAAGGTTAAAAAGGGAAGTATTCGGGACCTTTTTTGATGTTTTTTTAGTCTAAACTCCGCTTTCTGCGATGGTGATGACTTTTCTTTTACAAGCGATTGTTTTTATTCGTTTGTCGCGTCCGTGAAAGTTATGAATAATTTAAAGATTTTGAATAAAAGGCACGATTACCGGCATTAACCCTTCGTGCAGGGGCAAATCCGGATTGTAATAGGTGTTGATATTCCCCTGCCGTTCTGC
>JBNJEH010000039.1:0-29212 GCA_051745635.1 Bacteroidota bacterium | reverse complement strand
CTCACACTCATGGATTGGAGCTGTTTTGTTTATAACAAACATCATCAAATTTGCCGAGTTAAACGATTTTCATTTGTAGAGTTTCTGAGTAAACCCTAAGTAGCTAACTTACTTTTATAACCCTTTGATTGTTTTTTGAGCTGTTCCGCAGAATTTGGAGTGAAATAATCAGGTTCTGGCAACTTTTCTATTTTACCCTTCTCCAAAAGTTTTATTTGAAGTTTTAATGCAGGTACGGAATGGCAAATCACAACAGCAAAATCGAACACTTCTTGCATTTGATCCCTGAGAGTGTTGTATGACTTTGTTCTTTTAATCATCTTGAATAGTGAAGGATGTGGGAATTGAACCCACCTCACAGGCAGTAGCTTAAATTCTAATGGAATTTACGACAATGCCTGTGCATCACCTTGATGCTTATCCTTCAGAACAATATACAATAAATGAATGATAATTTCTGATTCAGAATATATTGCCTCCATTAAATATAGTAATTCTTTAAAAAAAGAACTAGAGTATTTACTTATTTTATTCCTTAAACATACTTTATTCAACCTTAAAACGTTACTTATATGTTACTAGAAAATCAAAAAACCCCATAAACATTGATGTCTATGAGGTTTTGCAGTACCCGGGGCGGGAATCGAACCCGCACTCCCGAAAGAATTGGATTTTGAATCCAACGCGTCTACCAGTTCCGCCACCCGGGCATAGAATAAAGGGAGTGCAAATTTATTTAAATATCGTTCATGAGCAATAATAAGAGCGATTATTTTTTGACGATATTTTGATCGGAGTTGATGAATTCCAAAATTTTCTCGCGTGATTTAGACGATTTGAGTTGATTTTCGAGTCGCACGGCGGATTTTCTGTCTTCTGTGGTAGTCTGAAAAGCAATTCTCCAAGGGCGATAGGGCTTTGTGGACTTAACGTAGCCGTTGTTGTGTCGTTTGATGCGATTGTCCATATTATTGGTTTGTCCGATGTAATAGCGATCAAACTTCGTGCTGTACAAGATATAAACTGAGTAACTCATTTTGATTGATTTATTGGTTAAAATAGTTCCCGCACTCCCGAGGGAATCCCGATGGAATCGGGACGCGTCTACCAGCCTGTTCCGATTACCGGAAATCCGCCACCCGGGCATAGAATAAAGGGAGTGCAAATTTATTTAAATATCGCTCATGAGCAATAATAAGAGCGATTATTTTTTGACGATATTTTGATCGGAGTTGATGCGTTTCAGAATTTTCTCGCGTGATTTAGACGATTTGAGTTGATTTTCGAGTCGCACGGCGGATTTTCTGTCTTCTGTGGTAGTTTGAAAAGCAATTCTCCATGGGCGATAGGGCTTTGTGGACTTAACGTAGCCGTTGTTGTGTCGTTTAATACGATTGTCCATATTATTGGTTTGTCCGATGTAATAGCGATCAAACTTCGTACTGTACAAGATATAAACTGAGTAACTTAAAAGGGAGCGTGCGAAATAATTGCCGTGAATTTCAGCCCGCGGCAATAGTAATCAGAACACTTTTAAAGTCGTGGTAAACGAGTAAAATAAATTCCAAATAAAAAGTCAGCTCAGCAGCGGGAATCTAGAATAAAATGTGCTCAACAATTTCCAATCAAAAGGTACCTTTATTCCCCCAGGCAAAAAGATGAAACCAGATCAAATCCGCTAGTATAAAAAATTGTTGTACGGATAGCGTTCTTGAAAAATTGTTTTGATCTCGTCGTAGAGAATAGCCTTAAATTCGTCAAAATTAATTTTCTTTTCAGCAGATATAAATACGCATTTGCTGTCGTTCAATCGCGCCATCCATTGCTGTTTTAATTCTTCCAGCGAGTAATTTTCCGGACTTTTTTCCTCCAGATCGTCTTCGTCTTGAGGCTCGTATTTATACGCATCAATTTTATTGAACACGACGATTGTGGGCTTTTCGTCTTTATCAATGTCGCTCAGGGTTTCATTCACGACCCGATAATGATCCTCAAAGTTCGGGTGAGAAATATCCACCACGTGAATGATGACGTCTGATTCGCGCACCTCATCCAATGTTGATTTAAAAGATTCTACCAGCTGGTGAGGAAGTTTGCGAATAAATCCAACTGTATCGGAAAGGAGAAATGGTAAGTTTTCGATCACAACCTTGCGCACCGTCGTATCGAGCGTGGCAAACAGCTTGTTTTCGGCAAAAACATCCGATTTGCTGATGGTGTTCATGATCGTGCTCTTCCCGACGTTCGTATACCCCACGAGTGCCGCGCGAACCAACTGACCGCGATTGCCGCGCTGTACCGCTTTCTGTTTATCGATTTTCTTTAACTTCTTTTTGAGTAAGGTGATTTTTTCCTTGATGATTCGACGGTCGGTTTCTATTTGTGTTTCTCCCGGTCCGCGCATTCCAATACCTCCTTTCTGGCGTTCGAGGTGTGTCCACATGCGGGTCAGACGCGGCAGAAGATATTCGTATTGCGCCAATTCGACCTGTGTCTTGGCGTGGGCGGTTTGAGCGCGCGAGGCAAAAATATCCAGAATGAGGTTGCTCCGGTCCAGGATTTTAACATTCAGAAAGCGTTCAATGTTGCGGAGTTGAGAAGGACTGAGGTCGTCGTCAAAAATAACCATGTCAATTTTGTGTTCAATCACGTAATCTTTGACTTCTTTCAGTTTTCCGCTCCCCAGAAATGTTTTCGGATGAGGGACTTGCAATTTTTGTAAAAACTTCTTTTTGGTGACTGCCCCTGCCGTTTTTGCGAGAAATGCCAGTTCATCAATGTGCTCTTTTCCTTCCTCTTTGGTTTGATCCTGACTTACAACGCCGACTAAAACGGCTTTTTCGCCTTCAATACCTTTTTTTATCTTACCTATTTCCATTAATTCCTTTGCAAACTTTTCACATGTTCTACCAGTGCATTTATTTCTTCTTTATCCTTAATGACTTCTTTGTACGCCGACATTCCATTATCTGTTCCCTCAAGAATTGTTTGTCTGATAGATGTCCGGCTCAACGTACTTTTCATCAGATTTGCTGCATTGCTCAGGCCACGGTCACCTTTTTTTCCGTGACAACTGACGCAGTGCTTTTTGAACACGAGCGCCCCATCGACTTCTCCCGTGCTCTCGTTAATAACAGTGGTTGGAGCACACCGTGAAAAAACCAGCATCATAGCTGCTAAAAATATCCAGCTCCAAGATTGTCGTATATAAATGGCCATGGAATTGCAATAAATATGAGGATAAAGCCCAAACCGTAATAGCGCAAAATGAGTTTGTGACGGCGACTCGGATCGGGGCTCTTTTCTGCTCGTTTTCGGCCCAGCGTAATAAACAGGATGGAAAGCAACATCATCAGAATATGCTCGACGGCGAAAAACCTCAAGTTGGCCTCGCCCATCATCCCTTCAACGAATTGTACTTTCGGACTGATGAAATACAAAATCAATCCGAGCACCAGCTGAATGTGCAAAGAAATCATCGCAAAAAGATTGATGAGTCGGTCTTTCTTTACGTACTTGTCCGATTTTAAATTCATCAACGCATTGACGATGGCAATCACCATTAATGCCAAAACTATGTAACGTAAACCGGAATGTGCTGCTATTAATGCGTTCATTTTATCAATTTTATTTCAAATGTACTGAAAAACTAACTATTTGTAGGCCTCTTTTGTTCAATTTCATTATTTTCGATGCGCTAAATTCTATGAAAGCATGAAACAATTCCTGAAGTATTTTTTTCTTTTCATCTGGTGTATTCCTCAGTTGGCTCTCGGTCAAACTCCCGTTCCCGAAAATGGCGTCAAAGATTCCGAACCAGTGGCGTACGTTTTAAAAAATGCCAAAGTAGTTGTCAGCAGTGAAAAAACACTGGAGAAAGCATCTGTAGTTATAGAGGATGGACGCGTTCAGGCAGTCGGTAAGCTCGTTCGGAAACCGAAAGGAGCCGTTGAAATTGATATGAAAGGAAAAACGATCGTTCCATCATTCATCGAGCTGCACGCCGATGTTGGTCTCCCGGAGCCGGATAAGAAAAAGTGGAAACCAAGACCGCAGCTGAAAAGTAAAAAGAAAGGCGCATTTTACTGGAACGAATCCATAAAACCTGAAATGAAGGCGGCCGACCATTTTGAACAGAAGAAGGAAAAGGCTGAACAGATGCAGAAAATGGGGTATAGCGTGGCGCTTACGCATATTCAGGATGGTATTATGCGGGGTACAGGTGCAGTAGTTGCCCTCGGCGATGTCCCGGAAGATGAGGCGGTAATCCGCGCTGAAGCGGCAGCATTTTTTTCACTGAAAAAGGGCGTTTCCCGGCAGACCTATCCGTCTTCTCAAATGGGTGCGATTGCGCTGTTCCGTCAAGCGATGTACGATGCGCGTTATTATGACGAAAATAAATCGTGTCTCCCGAAAAACCTTTCGCTGGAAGCACTGAATGCACAATTGAACCTGCCTTTGTTTTTTGATGTAGACGATAAACTCGAAGTGTTGCGCGTCCGGAAGTTAGCTGAAGAATTTGATTTGCCGTTGAACATTATTGGTGGTGGCAATGAATACGAACGGATTGATGCTATGCAGGAATTGAAGCATCCATTGGTCGTACCCATCAACTTCCCGGCAGCTTACGATGTTGCAGATCCTTATGTTTCCCGTCAAATTCCATTGAGCGACCTCAAGCACTGGGAACTCGCCCCCGGCAATCCTTTTTTCCTCGAAAAGAAATCCGTTCCGTTTGCAATCTCCACAAAGGGGCATAAAAAACCAGCAGATTTCTGGAAACACCTGCATGCGGCGCGCGAGGCTGGATTGTCCCGCGAGGAGGTCATACGATCGCTGACAGAAAGGCCGGCCGAAATGCTCAATTTGTCATCCGACCTCGGGAGTATTGAAGCGGGTAAATTGGCGAGTTTCTCCATCTATGACAACGATCCTTTTGAGTTTAAAGATGTAAAACTACTGGAATCCTGGTCCGTTGGACATCGTCAAATTCTGCACAAGTTACCCGAGGTAGATATACGCGGAAAATACCGGTTCAGTCTCGACAGCACTTCCTACGTAGTAGAAATAACAGGTGACGCTGCTCAACCAAAAGGAAAAACGAAAACGTATACTACGGTGGTGGACTCTTCGGAAAATCCACCAGTGGAAACCATGGATACAACGACGGCGAAAGTTCATATTGAGCGCGAAAAAAATGATGCCGTTTTCCATTTTGAGGTAGATGATGACTTTTACACGGGTGTGGTGACCTTGCACGGACACTTTAACGAGCGACTCGACCTGTTCCTGGGCCAGGGTCAAATGCCCAACGGCGAATGGGGAAGCTGGACGGGAGTTCAAATTGAACGGCATGAAGATGAAACAGAAGAAAAACCGTTAGAAATAGATACCATTGCTATTGAAAAATTGCGCTATCCGAACATGGCTTATGGATGGGATTCACTCCCGGGCAAGCAGACGTACGTCTTGCGGAATGCTACACTTTGGACGAATGAATCAGAAGGCATTGTCAAAGAAGGAACGGTGATCATCAAGGACGGAAAAATTGACTTTGCGGGCACGGGAAACTTCTCTGTACCTGCGGATGCTGTAGAAATTGACTGCGAAGGTTTACACGTTACTTCGGGAATTATTGATGAGCATTCGCACATCGCTATTTCCAAAGGAGTCAACGAAAGTGGACAAGCTGTTTCTGCCGAGGTCAGTATCGCGGACGTCGTGCGGTCAGATGACATCAACATTTATCGCCAGTTGAGTGGAGGTGTTACGGCTTCTCAACTCCTCCACGGTTCTGCAAATCCCATTGGCGGACAGTCTGCCTTGATCAAGCTGAAATGGGGGCATGCACCAGGAGAGATGTTGATCGATGATGCGCCGAAGTTCATCAAATTTGCATTGGGTGAAAATGTGAAACAATCTAACTGGGGATCTTTTCGCACGGTCCGTTTCCCTCAGACGAGAATGGGTGTTGAGCAGGTTTTTTACGACGCATTTAAACGCGCTAAGAAATATGAGCAAAAGTGGGAGGAATACAACGCGCTGTCCCCCAAAAGAAGAAAAATGAAAGGTGTAAAACGCCCCGCAAAAGACCTCGAACTGGAGGCGGTACTGGAAATCGTGAACAGCGAACGCTTCATCAGTTGCCACAGCTATGTACAGAGCGAAATCAATATGCTCATGCACGTAGCGGATTCGATGGGCTTTACCGTAAACACTTTTACACATATTTTAGAAGGCTACAAAGTGGCTGATAAGATGGCGGAGCACGGAGCTGGAGGAAGCACATTTTCGGATTGGTGGGCTTACAAATACGAGGTCAAAGATGCCATACCTTACAACGCTTCGCTCATGAATGAACAGGGCGTAACGGTAGCCATCAATTCCGATGATGCCGAGATGGGACGCCGGTTGAATCAGGAGGCTGCAAAGGCTATAAAATATGGAGGCATGACCGAAGAGGAGGCCTGGAAAATGGTGACGCTGAACCCCGCCAAACTCCTGCATCTAGAGGACCGCATGGGAAGTTTAAAGGTGGGGAAAGACGCCGACGTCGTGGTATGGTCGGACCACCCACTGAGTATAAAAGCGCGCACCCTGCACGTGTTTGTGGACGGCGAAGAACTTTACAGAGCCGCCGACAATTCACGTCATCGGCAGCAAATTGCTCAGGAAAAAGCCCGTATCATCAATAAAATGCTGGCTTCTAATAAAAAGGGCGAGGAGAAAAAGACGTTTAAAAAGAAAGAAAAAAAACATTGGCATTGCGACTCAATTGGTGAGGAAGCGCAATAATTTATAAGCGGTATGAAAGAAAAATTAGTGATCATTTTCGCGGCTCTTTTGATAGCAAATGCGAACACCTGGAGTCAGCAGCGCATCTTATATTCCCGCGCTACGGTGCACGTCGGTAACGGCGAGAAATATGCTCAGGGACTGGTAGGCATCGAAGGCGATGAAATTGTGCTGGTCAAAAATGCACTGGCGCACACGGTCGATCCGGAAAAATGGGACACCATCATTGAATGTAAGGGTAATCACCTGTATCCGGCATTTATTGCACCAAATTCGACGCTGGGACTCACTGAAATTGATGCGGTGCGCGCTACGCGGGATTTTGATGAGGTCGGAAAATGGAACCCGCATGTTCGCTCACTCATTGCTTTTAATGCGACTTCAGATGTAAGCGCTACGGTAAAAACGAACGGCGTTCTTTACGCACAAGCCACACCAAAAGGCGGAGTGATCTCTGGCACGTCCTCAATCGTGAAGCTTGAAGGATGGAACTGGGAAGATGCAGCGCTGAAAACAGATGATGGCATTCACCTGAATTGGCCTTCTACGCTTAAAGGTGGTGGCTGGTGGGCCGAACCGAAACCCAAAGAAAAGAATGAAAAATATGGCGAGAAAGTAACTGAAATTGAGGACTTTTTTACCGCCGCACAGGCTTACAGTGAGGGAAGTGAGGAGTTCGACGCGCGCTACGAGGCGATGAAAGCCATTTTTCAAGGTACTAAGCGGTTGTATGTTCACGCCAATGAACTCAAGGCGCTGACTGATATTCTGGAATTTGTCGAATCGTTTGAAGTTGAATTCCCGGTGATCATTGGCGGGTACGATGCCTATAAAATTGCCAGTTTGTTGAAGGACGCCGAAATACCCGTGATCTTGAAAGGAGGGCACACGCTTCCGGAAAATTCGGACGACCCGATTGATTTACCTTATCGACTGCCGGCTTTGCTTCAGGAAAAAGGTGTTCAGTTTTGTATTCAGAATTCGGGACGGATGGAGACAATGAATACGCGAAACCTCCCTTTTCTGGCGGGATCAGCGATGGCTTATGGCCTCGGGGAGGAGGAAGCTATTTCCGCTGTTTCACTGAACGCTGCAAAAATAATGGGAGTGGACCACCTCGTTGGAAGCATTGAGGAGGGAAAGAAAGCCAGCTTTTTTATCAGCGAAGGAGATGCTTTAGACATGCGCACCAACAATGTGATCGACGCGCGCATTCAGGGAAAACCGGTTCAGCTGATGAACCACCAGGAGGAATTGTACCTGAAATACAAGAAAAAGTACAAAACGCAGGGCAAAAGCAACGCTTCGGATTGATGTATGTTATTCACTGAAAGGAACTGGGAAAAACGGAAATTCCTGCCACGCTTATATACAAAATAAGATCGTTGTGAGATCTGAGGATAATGTTGTTAGTAGTGGGTAGAATATAGTGAGGAAGTTTGCTGGATGGAGTATAAATTGAAAAGGATTGAGGCAACCACGCGATTGGGGTCGCAGGATGGCACAGATATTGTCTTTGACTTTATACATTTCAACCCTAGTGATCGAATTTCTGAGGAAACAAAGAGTTTTAACCTCAAATCATTTGTAAAAAAGGTTGATCAGAATTGTAGATTTAAAGTCGGAAATACGGTTATGTAGTTTTCGACAGCTGTCATAGATGCATTAATGAAATTATAATAAAAAATGTATAGGGTGATTAAAATTTTTTTTCTGGTTTTATTAGTATTTTGGTTTGATATTCTACTTTCACAAGAATCACTAGAAACGGATCAATTTAAAAGTTTTTCAATTTTAAGTTTTCAAAAAGATTTTTCATATTCTTCTGAAAGGAAGGTTATAACTATTTTTACGACTTTAGAAAAGGAGGTTGACCATAAATTAATGCCTTGTATTAGTCACTATTACCCTGTGTTTGATGGTGGTTCGGACACCTTGTCTCCAATAATTATTACTGTTCAGATTGAATCACAAAGCATGGAAGAAATATCTAGTGTAATTCGTAATCAAGCTAAATCAAAATATAATTCTGAAAATGTAGAAGATCTTATTATTTGCACAAATAGTGAAGTGAAATACAAAATAAATAAAGGAAGTATTAATCGTTTTATAACCTATCTTGTCGCTATAGAAGGTATAGATGAACAAACGAAGGAAATGTTTATGAATTATTTAAAGTGACCCCAGGCTTCCCACATAACATCGCAGAAATTTCCTAAAACCGAAAAAAACGCATAACACACTTACAATCAAAAATAAACAGAAATGTTGGTTCAGATAGTTGTTTGTCAGATTAGCGATCAGTAATATGTTAAAAACTGCTTTGTTGGGTGTGAAAAGAAAAATCGTCACGAATGGTAATTTTTGGAGGCACGATAATCAACTAATGGAGCGCTGGAGTCTAAAGACGATTTCTCAAAAATTCATTATATTCACAATTATCCAGTTCAACAGGATTTTGTTGTGAGACCTGAGGATGATGGTTACAGCGTTGCAGTTGATTATAGTGGGGAAGTGCTGGATCGAGTACAAATTGAGAAGGATTGAGGCAACCACGCGATTGGGGTCGGACGGTAGTAGAGGGGTAGCTAATGGTGGTGATTTTGGAAACTAGTGGCGAAAAGCGAAATATAAAATGGCTAAAATATCCAATTCTTTGCAAGAGTTTATTGTTGAATTTTGTCAAAAAAAGATGAATTATACCCACTCAATTAAGGATTTGAATTATAGAACAAAACTAGAGTTTGATTTGGGAATTACGGGGGATGACGTTGACATTTTTTTTATAGAATTTAGAGATAAATTTGAAGTGAAAATGGAAAACTTTAATGCTCGAAATTATTTTGGAGTGGAAAGTGAATCTTCTGATGTTGTATGGCCTATATTCAGATTAATTTTTGGTAAAAAAAGAAGTTGGATACCTTTACCAAGGGAGGATAGGAAGCCTTTAACTTTACTTGATCTACAAAACGCTATTAATTCAGGTGTGTGGAAGGTTTAACCGGCCACATCGCAGCTTTTTAAAAAAAACCGAACGGAAATTCGTGCCACGCTTATATACAAAATAAGATCGTTGTGAGACCTGAGGATGATGGTTACAGCGTTGCAGTTGATTATAGTGGGGAAGTTTGCTGGATAGAGTATAAATTGAGAAGGATTGAGGCAACCACGTGATTGGGGTCGGACGGTAGTAGGTGGAAGCTGATTTAGAAAAGGGAAGTTGACATAACTTATGCAGGCTCAATTTACTATATCGTTTGTTGGAAACTGGCAATTTTAAGTCAATCACCAAGTTGTGTTAACATCATATTTCCCAATATACTTGTCCCTGGTAATTATCGTTAGATTGTCTATTATTGCTTGGGATATAATCAAGCGATCAAAAGGGTCTCGATGAATGAAATCTAATGTTGAAACAGTCAATGCATGGTCAAATGAAATAGGAATAATTTCAAACCCATTATCCTCAATTAAATCAATAAACTTCTTAAAACCTTCATCAAATTTAAATTTGCCTAGACTAATTTAAATCGCAATCTCCCAGATAGTTGCAATACTTACAAATTTTAAATTATCCTGATTTTCAATTACGTTCCTTGATTTATATAAAGCCTGTCATCGCCGTTAAGAAACCAAATTACAGCATGAGTATCGAGAATATAATTCATTACATATATTCATTAAAATCATCAAGAGGTTTATCAAAGTCGGATGATGTATATATCTGTCCTTTCGCACATCCAAATTTTGGTTTCTTTTTTTTAAGTTCTTTTTTCTTTTTTGACATTAAGAAATCAATAAAATCATTAACCTCAGATTTGATATCATTGGGTAAAGAATTAATTTTCGTATATAACTGTATTTGATCCATTTACCTTGTTTTATTACAAAGATACAAATCAATTTTGATATTTTATCCTATCGATATATTGTATTGACAATCAGATTATTGACAGCTTTTTTGTAAATGATTAGAGGAACACACTATTGCCCCCAACTCCTGCAAGACTCCCTGCGTGCCATCAGACACGTTGATGTAGCTGCGATGGCGAAATCTATCGTACAAATCAGTAGTGGCTGAATTTTAAAGATGACTGTTCCCCCAGTTCATACGCGACTCCGATCGCGTTGGCTGAGATTATTTATACCAACTTAGCGTTCATTTATCAATACCAGTTTGTTTTAGAACACTGATAAGCGTTCCTTCAAGAAGTTCTTTGTTGTGCATACGAGGAACTCCTTTTTAGAACGATTGGGAAGGATTGTAGTAAAGCTTTATATTGAAAAACCACTCCAAATAGAATTATTCTTCTTCGAAAAACATTAAATTTGAGTAAAAGTAAAAAGAGATGAGCATTCAAACAATATCAATTGACTTTCCTGATGATATTCTTTTGGCTTTAAATGAGTCAGAAAATGACCTTAAAAAGCGAATTAAGGTAACATTAGCCATTCAATTATATAACCTTGAAAAATTGACAATTGGAAAGGCTTCGCAGCTTTCTGGAATGTCGAGATATGAATTCGAAAAAGAACTCGCCACAAATAAAATTTCTATTTCAAACTTGAATGAAACGGATGTTTTAAGTGATATTGAAAAATTAAAATAATGAAAAACGGACTTGTAATTGCCGATGCGGGACCAATTTTTTCACTTGCAATTATCGATAAGCTCGAACTTTTAAACCAACTCTTTAATGAAATTAAAATATCGAAAGGAGTTTGGGAAGAAATTACGTTGGATAAAAGCACTGAATTTTATTACAATATAGAACAGTTCTTTAAACCCAAAGTTTCGAATATCAAAGGGTTTAATGAATTAACATTTGTTATGGATTACGGAGAATCGGAATCTTTGATTTTATACAAAGAATTAAATGCAGATTTTCTACTCATAGATGATAAAAAGGCTAGAAAGATTGCCGAAAATTTCGAGATAAATTGTATCGGAACTTTGGGAGTCTTATCGGTAGCAAAAGACAAAGGTTTAATAAATGATTTGAGACCAATTTTTAAAACATTTCTTGAAAACAATCGATATTATTCGATAAAACTATTGAATAAGCTATTAGAGAAACATAATGAGCTGAAAATAAAATACAAAGCATAACAACGCGACGCACCAAATCGCAGTATTTCCCAATATTTTCATGATAAAAACCACCCAAGTTGATGTGTAGCTCTGGTCACTTTTGCCCCACGACATCGAAGCTTTTTCACAAAACCCGTAAAAAACTCGTAACACGTTGACAGTTAATGATAAAATAGTTGTCTATGGTTCAAGTAGTTATTCTTTGGGTTATTGATCAGCGAAATTGAAAAACTGCTTTCTTGGGTTTTAGAAAAATAAAAAATGGTACAAATTGTTCGGTTTTGAGGCACGATACTCAGCTAATAAAGAGTTCGAGGTCATCGATGAATACTTGAATACCCCCAACTCCTGCATGACTCCCTGTCTGCCATCAGAAACGCTGATAGAGCCGGGAAGTCAAAACCCATCCTACAAATCAGGTCTGGATGAATTTTCAAAGAGCGCTGTTCGCTTTTTTGCTGAATTTCCGCAACGGATAGAACATTCGTCTGGGATTTGCTGTTCTATTATTAAAGCGATTCGTATGTACCAACTCAAAAAGCAACAATTTGTAAAAACAGACATTGACACCTGTTGGAACTTTTTTGCTTCACCCCAAAACCTCAAGGAAATAACACCCGATTACATGGGATTTGATGTCAAAACGGAGGTGCCCGATAAAATGTATGAAGGACTTATGATTGAATATACCGTAACTCCTTTACTGAATATTCCGATGAACTGGATCACTGAAATTAAGTATGTCCACGACAAAAAGTTTTTTGTGGATGAGCAGCGCAAGGGACCGTACAGCATGTGGCACCACGAACATCATTTTGAGGAAGTGGAAGGCGGTGTGATGGTGACCGACATCGTTTCTTATCGTGTCCCAATGGGTTTCCTCGGGAAAATAGCGCATCCGCTCGTTGTGAAAGGGAAACTAAAAGAGATTTTTGATTATCGTTTTAAAAAAGTAGATGAACTTTTTAACGTTTAAATGATTTTGACTCGAAGGAACGAACGAGGTGCGACAAACTCTCTTCAATTTGATCGGCGAGAATAATTCTCTTGTCGGGACTGTGGGTTCCGTCTGGTATTGCTACAACTTGCATCTTTGCCGCTTTTGCAGATATAATGCCATTCAGTGAATCTTCAATAACCAGGCAGCGCGTAGGGTCAACGCCCAGTTCTTCAGCAGTCTTGATATAAATAGCAGGGTGTGGTTTTCCGTGTTTTAAATCTTCCGCCGAGTTGATGACGGCAAAGTGTTCGCGGATTTCGAGTCGGTCTAAGACAGCGTCGATCAATGTGTAAAATGAAGAACTCGCCAGCCCGATTTTCATGCCGCGTGCTTTAAAAAAAGCAATAGATTCTTCCACGCCGGACAGCGCAGCTCCCTCGGTGCGAACCCGGTGTTCCATTTCTTTCATGATGGACTGCAAAACTTCTCCCGTCGACATGTTCGTCCAGGGATAGCGCGCATACCAATAATCAATCACCTCGTCGATGCGGAGTCCTACCGTTTTTTCGCCGCCTACCTTGACAAAATCGATACCGACTTGTTCGAACACTTTTATTTCAGTGGCTTTCCAGAACGGTTCTGAGTTGATCAAAACGCCATCCATGTCATAAATTACCGCATCGATATCTTCCAGTGCAATCATCGTTTCAATTTGTAGAGATAATTTCCGCCCGTCATGATCGATTCATCTTCATCCGTGATATAGAAAAACTTTTTGTCCAGCGTCAACCCTTCTTTTTGGGTGTAACTATCAAACGGATAAGACTTTTTCAGTTCAAAGTCCTGGTCGTTCCATTTGTACCAATAAACCTTTCCGTAGGTGAGGATAAACAAATCATCCGAGCACAGGTGCGCATCGGTAATACTTTCTTCCATCCAGTGGGTGGGCTCCAGTTGAAGGTTGTACAAATGCTGAGCGACGCGATCTTCTCCGGGGTGCACGGCCAGCGCATAGACTTTTGATACGCCGTCAAAGGGATCGGTGCGGTTCTTGGTAAAAATATAAAGACTGTCTTCCTGGCAGACCATGGCTTCCGCGTCATAATAGCGCTGACTTTTTTCAGGCGGAAAGGCATTTTGATCACTGTAGCGAAAATTGATGGTAACTGCGCGGGCTGTTTGCTTTTTTAAAACGCTGTCCTTGTTGACTTTATATACCTTGAGGTTTTTCCTTTTATTGTTGTTATTTCCGATATCGCCAATGTACAAATGTTCCTTCCCGTCGTAGACCAGTGCTTCCCAGTCGTGATTGGTGACGTTGGCGATGCGGCACTCGTGGGTAATGGTGCCTTCCTTGTCAAAAACGTAGATCACGGGTTCATTCCCCGAATCGTTGATGGTCAAAAAAAGATCGTCTATAAGAACGAGCGCCGACGTTTCTTTGAGAGCGGGAGGCAAAGCGGTCATCTTTTGCTGTCCCGCGAGCGGAAGCGCAAAAAGCATAAAACTGATGCTGATGAGTCGCCACATAATTTTGATTTGTCCAAAAATACGAGCATTTGTTTAGAAAACCCTATTTTTAGAACTGAATTAGGGTACCATGCTGCAACCAGGTGGAAAAAATTGGATCGAAAAATATTTGTTTTTACTGAAACAGGGTGAAATCGAAGTCGATGTGGAGATTCCTGAAGGGCTGTCCAGATCGGAATATATCCATACGACATTGTTTGAAACGGGAATTGTTTTTGGCATTCCGAGCCACCCTTTATTCGTGCCCCCTGAATTTCAACAACAGTGGACGTCTAATGAACGGCTGCAGGTTTTGCTGTTTGAAAGTTTGCTCTTTGTTTATGTCGTGGAGCGCGAAAAGCTGCCCGACCAACAGATGGTGCCGCTGCTGCTTCAGTTTTATGCGCAGTACAAGGAACGCAATTCGCTCAACGTTTTAAAATTGGTGTTTCATGAAACGGAATCAATGCAGCTGGAAAAAATGCTCTCGCGTCGCGTACACATTCGCAGAACGATGAAGAATCAGCTATGGGTGAATTATATGCAGAGTAGTCTCGTTTACATCGATGTCATGGCTTTTCGCGATTACCTGTTGCACGACCGAATGTTGAAGGAGAGTTACGAACAATATGTTTTAACGACATTGCAAACCGTTGGAGCAGCATCACTGGCAGATGGCGTTATTAATTCTTCGGAACAGACGCTGTTGAATGTGTTTGTATCTTCGGCGAACATCAACCGCGATAAATTGCGAACGTTCAAACAACGGCTGAAGCATCACGAATTGACTGTAGACAACATTCAACTGCCCGAGGAAGCTGATAAGCTGTTTAAAAACTACCTCATTGACCTGGCGGTATTGACGGTTCATTCGGATTTGACAGCCCTGAGTGCTGAGATTGTGTTTTTGGATGCCTTGTGCAACCGCCTCGAGCTGGATACCGAACAGTTGCAAAATACCATTATGCTCATCGAGCGATTTGTCATTGCCAACAATCACCAGGTCACCTTTCTGAAGGAACAATCCTCTTATGAGCAATTGTACAGCAACTTCTCGAAAAGGTGGATCAAGGTTCTCGGCAGGAATAAAGACCGTTTTGTAGAAGAATTGCGCGAAAGTGGCGAACTCCTGGCGCTCGTGAATAAGTCGAGAAACACGGAACTCACGCGGGAAGAAAAAGAGAAAGTGAAAAGTCAATTTAAGGATATTGCGAAATCCATGCCCGCCGTTGCGCTTTTTATGTTGCCGGGCGGAACACTGATACTCCCTATTATACTGCGCATTATACCCGACCTGGTGCCGAGTGCATTTCAGGGCAATAAAATTGACCCAGGACCGAAGCAGCCATCTAAAAAGAGGAAAGGTAAAACCTAAGCCGGATCCTCAATAGGTTTGACGCTTTTGACAGACTTTGCCATGTAGTCCGTAATCGGCTTGGGGTGTCCTTCTTTATTCGTTCTGAAGATGTAATTAATTCCGTCGATGGTATGCTGTGCGACGACGTGGAAAGTGACGTGGTCAACGCCGACTTCGTCGTTTCCTTCATCCATGTTGAGTGTCGATTTGTAATAAACAAAATCCTCTTCTTTTTCCAGAAACTCCACTTCATAGATCGAAGATTGATCTTTTAACTCTTCGAGGTGAGCCTTCAAAGCATCTTCTTCTCCCCAATCCTCAATATGCATGTGGAAATTTTGTCCGACGTATAAGTCCCACTGGTAACCGTCCTCTTCATGTTCAACTTTGGGGTCGGTTGCTGCTCCGATATTGGCCGTAGCATCCGGCAGGTAAATCAACGCATCAATCTGAAAAGGTTTCAGACTGAAGGCTTCATAATGGTAGAGCTCATCGGCCTCATCAGTGTATTCTACCTTGCGTTCTTTCGACTCGTCATCTTTTTGGTCGTTCCCGCAAGCATTGAACAATACACCAAAGGTGATCATAGATAAAAAGACAAAAATCGTTTTCATACGTGTATATTTTAGTGCTAAGGTTCGAAAATAGTAAATTAATTAGTATCTATGTGCTTAACATACGTAAAAAATTCATTATGTTAGAGGTGGTTGGACTGTAGGAACCCAATCATAATTGTTTATGAGTGCTTATAAGATTAAAGATTTAGCAATACTTTCCGGAGTAAAAGCCCATACGATTCGGATTTGGGAAAAACGCTATAATTTATTGGTTCCAGAGCGAACTTCAACGAAGATTCGCACGTATGATGAACATCAATTGCGGCGGTTACTGAATATTGCCGTGCTTTATAATTCAGGTTGGCGCATTTCAAAAATTGCAGCGCTCAGTGATGCCGAACTTGGTCAAAAAGTGCGCGAAACAGCCGTGTCAGAACAACATCAAAGTGCGGTTGTCACATTATTTGTGGAGGCGTTGTTTGATTTTGACCATTTGAAATTTGAACGTATGCTTGACCGGAGAATCAAAAAAGAAGGCTTCGAACAAGTGTATGGCCACTATATCATTCCTTTTCTGGAACGCATCGGCATTTTGTGGATTAGTCATTCGATTGATCCTGCTCAGGAGCATTTTATTTCTGTGATTATCCGCCAAAAGTTGATTGCTGCCATCGATCGACTGCCCCAGTCACAAAGAACTTCCGTGGAATTTGTGCTCTTTACGCCAGCTAATGAACGCCACGAAATGGGTTTGCTGTTTTACCACTACTACTTAAAGAAGCGTGGATACAATGTCTTGTACCTCGGTACAGATGTTCCGGATGCTTCACTGTATAAGGTGCTGGAATTGATGCAACCGGACTGCCTCATCACTTCATTAATCGTCAATCGCAATGTTGAAAATACGAAAGCCTTCCTGCGACAACTGGTGGAGCAGTACAATGTTCGCATCTACTGCGGCGGGGCTTTTGTCGAACAACTTGAGCTGGATCAAATGCAGCAGGTATGCCACATCAATGAGTATATAAGTGTGTAGGTAGTTCTACATGTTGTGTATATAATACCCCAAAATTGTTTGCTAAAACCTACTCTTGTTTTACAGGGTGTAATTATAATAACCTGATAAACAGTGCTTTTATTGGTTTTCGTTGAGCGTAGCGCGGTATAAAGTTTTCTGGCACAGTTTTGTTGAACACATACATAGAAATTGTTAAACAAAAAATAAATATTATGTCTACTGTTGAATTTAATGATACCCTGACATCGATGGAGTCTTACTTAATGGCGTTCGCGATGAATTACACCAAAAATGTGGAAGACGCTAAAGATCTTACACAAGAAACAATGTTGAAGGCTATTCGTTACCGCGACTATTACACGCCAAAAACGAATTTTAAAGCATGGATTTTTACCATCATGCGCAACATCTTTATTAACCAATATCGCCGGAAAGTGAAATCGAAGACGATCTTTGATAATTCGACTGATCTTTTCTTGTTGAACAGCTCAACGGAAAAAAGAGATTCGCCTTATAACTACATCGCCGACGGCGAAATCAATAAACAACTGGAATCCTTGAGCGATGAATACAAAGAACCGTTTAAAATGCATTACCTCGGTTTTAAGTACAAAGAAATCGCGGAAGAATTAAACATTCCTATCGGTACGGTAAAAAGTCGTATCTTCATTGCGAGAAAAAAGTTGATGGACTTGCTGCCTGAGTACAAATACAGAAATAATTAATGGAAAAACATATTGTCGTCATAGGAAGTGGCGTTGCAGGACTATCGAGTGCCAGCTTTCTTGCGAAAGAAGGGCATCGCGTGACGCTTGTAGAAAAGAATGACTCCATCGGCGGACGGGCGCGAAAGTTCGAAGCCGATGGTTTTACGTTCGACATGGGGCCAAGCTGGTACTGGATGCCGGGTGTTTTTGAACGCTTTTACCAACAGTTTGGTCACACAGCCGCTGATTTTTATGAATTGGTGCGGCTGGATCCAAGTTATCGCGTGTATTGGCAAGACGAAACATTCGACGACATCCCTGCCGACCTCGATGCGTTCCGCAATTGGTTCGAATCGCTGGAGCCCGGGAGCAGTAAAAAACTCGATAAATTCTTGAAAGAGGCAGCTTATAAATACGATGTGGGCATCAATGATCTCGTGCACAAGCCCAGCCTGAAAGTGACGGAATTTGCCGATTTTAGAATAGCGAAAGGCGCTTTCAAAATGCATTTGTTTTCTTCCTTTTCTAAATACATTCGCAAGTATTTTTCACATCCCAAGATTATTGAACTCCTCGAATTCCCCATCTTGTTTTTGGGTGCTATGCCTAAAGATACGCCCGCGCTGTACTCATTGATGAATTATGCAGACATCAAGTTGGGCACGTGGTATCCGATGGGAGGAATGCATAAAATTATCGAAGCTTTTGAGAAAATTGCCATCGAGCAAGGAGTCGAGATTTTAACAGGACATGAGGTCACAGGTTTCACGATGAAGGAGAATCGGATTTCCAGCGTAGAAATTAAAGACAGAACGTCGATTGAAGCCGATGTCGTGATTTCTGGTGCGGATTACGAACACACTGATCAACAGCTGGCGCAAGGAAAATCAAATTACACCAAAAGTTACTGGGACTCTAGACTCATGGCGCCATCTTCACTCTTGTTTTACCTGGGGATCGACCAAAAAATAGGTGATTTGTTGCATCATAATCTATTTTTCGATGAAGATTTTGAGCAGCATGCCAAGGAAATCTATAAAGACCCCAAATGGCCGAGTAACCCACTTTTTTATGCGTGTTGTCCATCAAAAACAGATCCCTCAGTGGCTCCGGAAGGAAAAGAGAATTTATTCCTCCTCGTTCCGCTGGCTCCTGATTTGAACGATTCTGACGAATTGCGCGAGAAATATTACGATATATTGATGGACCGACTGGAGGCCAAAACAGGACAATCCATTCGGGAACATGTGACGTATAAACGGAGTTACTGTTTGCGCGATTTTAAGTCAGATTATCATGCTTTTAAGGGAAATGCTTACGGATTAGCGAATACTTTGCGACAAACGGCCTTTTTAAAACCAAAAATTAAGAACAAAAATATTGCAAACTTGTATTATACGGGTCAGTTAACAACACCTGGTCCAGGCGTCCCGCCGAGTATTATCTCTGGAGAAGTGGTGGCTAAAGAGGTAAGTAAGGCGATGGCTAAAAAAACAAACCGCTATGAAAAAACTGTTTGATAATTTATGTTTCGAGACCAGCAAGCGAACGACGCATCGTTACAGTACGAGCTTTTCGTTGGGTATCAGGTTTTTGCACAAATCAATGCATCAACCGATATATAATATTTACGGCTTCGTGCGCTTTGCCGACGAAATTGTCGATACTTTTCACGATCATGATAAAGAGGCGCTACTGGCTGAATTCAAGGACGATACTTACAAGGCGATAGAGCGCGGCATATCCCTCAATCCCATTCTCAACGCTTTCCAGGAAACGGTGAATAAGTATGGCATTCCGCTCGAATTGATCGAAACATTTCTGCGCAGTATGGAGATGGACCTCGATAGATCTAAATACAATCAGGAAGCCTACGAAGAATACATTCTCGGTTCTGCTGAGGTAGTTGGGCTCATGTGTTTGAGAATTTTTGTGGGGGGCGACGAAAACGAATATCAGCGCCTCAAACCGAGCGCCATGAAACTGGGTGCCGCTTTTCAGAAAATCAATTTTTTAAGAGATCTTCAGGCGGATTACAAAGAATTGGGAAGAACATACTTTCCGGGCGTGAACCTGGAAAATTTCAGTAACGTCGTCAAACAAGAGATCGAAAAAGATATTGAGGTGGATTTCGCTGCGGGCTACGAAGGGATTAAACAATTACCCAAAAAAGCGCGTTTTGGTACCTACATGGCTTATATTTATTATTACAAGTTGTTCACAAAGATTAAAGATACGCCGGCACATGTTATTTTAAATCAGCGCGTGCGTATTCCAGATAATCGGAAATACCGATTGTTTGTTTCTTCGTATGTTCGTCACAGTTTAAATCTCGTATAATGGGCACGCAGGAAGTTGTATTGGTCAATGAAAAGGATGAAGTCCTCGGCACGATGGAAAAAATCCGTGCTCACGAGGAAGGGGTGCTGCACCGCGCTTTTTCAGTGATTATTTTTAATGCCAGTGGAGAAATGCTGATCCACCAGCGGGCAAAGGATAAATACCACTGTGGCGGTTTATGGACAAATGCCTGTTGTTCTCATCCGCGCCTTCACGAGTCGCCTGCCGAAGGCGCCAAACGACGGCTGAAAGAGGAAATGGGTTTCACTGCGGCTATGGATTATTTGGGATCTTTCATATACAAGGTGAAATTTGAAAATGGTCTGACTGAACACGAATTTGACCACATGTTCTGCGGAACGTACGACGGTGAAATCGAGCCAGATCCTGACGAAGTAGAAGACTGGAAGTATATTTCCCTGGAAAATCTCTATCGGGATGTGGAGCATCGGCCAGAAAATTATACCTTTTGGTTTCGCGATATTTTAGAAAATAGACAAAAAGAATTGTTAACTTATGATCAAGGTCGGAAGAAGAACCACATTTAATGCGGCGCATCGGCTGCACAACCCATCGTGGAGTGAAGAGAAAAATAAAAAGGTGTTTGATAAATGCAATTCGCCGAACTACCACGGTCACAATTACACCCTGGAAACGTGGGTTGAAGGCGAGATCGATCGCGATACAGGTTATGTCATCGATTTGGGTGAACTCAAAAAAATCATCAAAGAGGAAGTGGAAGAGCCGTTCGATCACAGAAATTTGAACCTCGACGTTCCTGAATTTGCTGATTTAAATCCGACCGCAGAAAATATCGCCCGCGTGATTTACGATAAACTAAAACCGCGGTTGAGCGCATTCAAACTTGTCGTGCGCCTGTATGAGACGGAAAACAATTTTGTAGAATACACCGCAGACTGATGCCATTGAAAACTTTTCATCACGACGATATACAGCGTTTTGACAAGCGCTACCGCTCACACTTTATTAATTGCGTGAGTGGAATTAAAAGCATGAATCTCATTGGGACAAAAAACGACAATGGACAAACAAATCTGGCCATTTTTAGTTCCGTGATCCACCTCGGTTCACACCCGCCGCTGGTAGGTTTCATTCAACGACCGACTTCTGTGGATCGACATACTTATGACAATATCGTGGAAACTTCTTTTTACACGATCAACGCGGTGACTGAGGAGAGATCCATGCAGGCACACCAGACTTCGGCGCGCTACAACCGGGAGGAGAGTGAGTTCGATGAAACATCGATCGAACACGAATTTATCGATGATTTTTATGCTCCGTATGTCAAAAACACGCCCTTAAAAATGGGGCTTCAACTGGAGGATATTATCGATATTCCAGCGAACGATACAAAGATGATTATCGGAAAAATTCAGTATGTACATGTCGATGAGGTCCTGCTCGGTGAGGACGGTCATATTCATTTGGATGATGCGCCTGTTTTGGGAGGAGTTGGCCTGGATACCTATGTTAAAACATCAAAACACGGTCGATACAGCTATGCTAAACCCGATCAAATATTAAAAAAACTATAATTCATGGTACTTTTCTGGCATCGGAGAGATTTGCGAATAGCCGATAATGCAGGATTATACAAAGCGCTGAAAAACGAGGAAGCGGTGCAGCCGATCTTTATTTTTGATACTGAAATTCTGGACGAACTGCCGGAAGATGATCAGCGCGTGTTGTTTATTCATCAGGAAATAGAAAAGATCAAAGCCGAATACCAGAAAGAGGGTGGAGATTTGTGGGTCTACCATGGAAATCCGAAAAAAATTTTTGAACAACTGCTCGGAGAACAAGACATCAGTAAAGTTTACACGAATCGCGACTACGAACCGTATGCCCGCGAGCGTGATAATGAAATCAATGAGCTACTTGCCGATCAAAATGTTGAATTCATTGGGGCTAAAGATCATGTGATTTTTGAGAAAAATGAAGTGTTGAAAGACGATGGAACCCCTTATCGCGTCTTTACGCCCTATATGAAAACGTGGAAAAGTCATCTCAAAAATTTTCATTTAAAATCGTATCCAACCAAAAAGTACCTCAGTAACCTCCATCATGTAGATTCAAACCAAGAATTGATGGCCCTCAAAAAAATGGGATTCAATGACGAACAAAAAGTCGATTTTCCTTCTCGGGAAGTAGATGATGAGCGCATTGAGCAATACCATGAAAAACGAGATATTCCCAGCATCAAAGGAACCACGCGCATGAGCATGCATTTGCGTTTTGGAACCGTTTCTATTCGTGAGTTAGCAAGAAAAGCTCAGAAGAACGAGAAATACTTCAATGAATTGATCTGGCGCGATTTCTATCAGATGATCATTTATCATTTCCCGAAAAGTGCTACCGATGCCTTTAAAGAAAAATACGATAATGTGCCCTGGAGAAATGACGAAGAGGAATTTAACGCCTGGTGTGCAGGTAAAACCGGTTATCCGATAGTCGACGCCGGTATGCGGGAGCTCAATGAAACGGGTTTTATGCACAACAGAATACGAATGGTCGTCGCTAGTTTTTTGACCAAGCACCTACTCATTGATTGGCGCTGGGGAGAGGCCTATTTTGCCGAAAAGTTACTCGACTACGAACTCGCCAGCAATGTGGGTGGCTGGCAATGGGCAGCTTCATCCGGAGTAGATGCTCAGCCCTATTTTCGTATCTTCAATCCAGAGAGTCAGCAAAAAAAATTCGACAAAGAAGAGCAATACATCAAACAGTGGGTAGAAGAGTACGGCACTGAACGATACCCCGCCCCGATTGTCAATCATAAAGAAGCGCGGGAAAGAGCGTTGAAGCGGTATAAGGAAGCTGTAAATTAGGGTGATCAATAACTATTTTTGACCTTTTTTAGCATAAAAAAAGCCACGACTCCAACAGTCGTGGCTTTTTGAGCAAACATGTGAATAATCTTAATTTTTGACCATTTTTTTCGTTGAGATCACTTCACCATCGCAAATGAGTGTGTATGAATAAATACCTTTGCTCAATTCAGCACCGAATACATTCACTTTACCAGCGCCTCGCTCGTTGATCGGTACTTCCCGAATCATTCTTCCCTCATTGTTGTAAAAGATGAGTTTGGCTTCTCCAACTGATGAAGGAATACTATAGTTAATTACAGTGCGCTCCGCAAATGGATTTGGAATGTTTTGTTCCAAAATAATGTTTTCTCCATCGAATAACTCCACGTTGATTTCATGCAGCAGCGCTTCTTGTGTTTTATCATCATTTTGCTCTATGGCAGAGTTGTTGATTTGACACAACATGGGTAAGAGATTGTCGAGGCAATTTTCCAGTTGCGTCAACCGATCGTTGACATCATTAAGCAATGAATCTTTAGCCGCGAGCTCATTCTCTAAGCTGTCGATTTTTGTATTTTGTTCTTGCATACCTTTTGTTAGAATAGGGATGAAGGCTTGATAGTTCAATGACTTGAAATCTACTTGAGGATTAACTACATTTCCGAGTGAGTCAAACTGAGGAGGAAAAACTTCATTTTTAACCAGTTCAGGTAAAATTTGTTCAACGTCCTGCGCTGTGAAACCGTATTGTTTTCCATCTGCCAAATGCATTTGGGGGTATATGTTTTGGTCAAAATCAAAATTGATAGGGTTGAGCTGATTAATAATTTGCGTGGCATTTCCTATACTTTGAATATTGTTTTTGAGCGCTGCATCCGAAGTAAAATTATCAGTTCCTGTTCTCACTACATCACCATCAAAAAACCCAGCATAATTTGGACCAGTCGGCGGTGTGTTGCCACTCGCAGGCAATGCAGAACCGTAAACCGCGTAATTTAAGGAGCCTGGGGGGCCTGCCACGCGGGCATTGACGCCATAATTGAGATTTGAGGATCCACTAGCATTAAATCGTCCGCCAGTATTTTCATCTGAACCAGTACCAGTAGCCTCGCCAAGAACCCCAATATTTCGTGGGTTATTTCGAGCCTGACCAAACACTCCTTTCCCCGTATGATTAGGTCCACCGTTTTCAGTCAGGCCGTGTACACCTGCAGACATGTTCGCCTCGGTATTTGTGATATATCCACTTATGCCATATTGTGGTATGTCTGGATTCAAGTTGGATGCATCCGTATACCCGGTTAATGCGACAAATTCATGGTCGTTATATACATGAACTTTGGTATCATCGTACCCCGTTATTGAATTGGGTTGCCCGAAAGATACCAGGTTTGAATTCTGAACTCCAATGCCATTAAACTCGATATTGTATCCATCCATAGGAACCTCGCGATCACTCAACAAAATCCCTGGGTTTGCCGGGTCTCCGACATCTTGCCCGAAAGATACAAGATCTGGATTAATGGTACTCAAGGAAGTTCCATTGTGAGCTCCCTGTACACCGCCAACTCCTGTTGGCGTTCCCCAAGTTCCATCACCCAATAGTACATCGTTAGGATCATCGGTAAACTCTAGCCTTCTCAGTGCTACATCATCAGGGTTGTTGGGGTCAATCTGTTTACCGAGGATAATATGCTCCGCAGTGCTGTCCTCTGGCACGTATTCAAATCGACCGTTTCCGCGAACGTGTAATTTATGTGTCACTGGCAACGGGTTAGTGTTAAAATCCCCTACGCCAAGTTTCCCAAACGAATTCGCCAGACCATTTTGATCTTGTGTTGGCTCAAACCTACCCATTTCTAAACCGTCAGCACTTGTAGAGACGGGGTCGCCCGACCCCAAACCTGTTGTAGAGGTAAATACAAATCTGAGGTTATCTGGTCCAATAGGAAATGGTCCTAGTGCCCCTTGATTATCTCCCCAGTTTATTACTGCATCAAAGCGATCGCTACCCTCATCTTTCAATCCAAAATACATATTATCTGTTCCTTGTGAAACAAACATGCCAACATCCATCCAGGGTCTCCAGCCATCTGTAGCTCCTGGTGAAAGCGCGTTGCCAGTATTATAACCCAGGTGCAATAAACTTAGCGGTCGGGTAACAGGAGTTGATGGATTGTGGCTAATAGAAACACGTGTGCGGTTACCATTTACATTTCCAGGGTTGTAACTCCCAACATTTCCATTAGGTAGTTCTGTTGGTGTCCCTACTGCAGTTATGCGCATACGGTCTCTGGTGTTTGTAGCAGACAAGGCATTCGTTGCCTGATTCGTAGAAAACAATAAGGGTTGATTCTCCTGATTGTATAGCATCCCTATACCGTTGGTGTTATTGTTGGAACCGCCTAAAACCCCTAAACGGATACCGTCATTTCGGGTGACTTGATTTTGACTGAGCCCGAGGTCTTGATTTGATACCTGCAACCAATTGGAATTATCACCTTCTTTATGCATGTGCATCGTGCTCTTTGGCTGATTGTTCTGCACGAACAACGGTCCAACACCAATATTCCCATTGGGGTTCATACGCATGATTTCACGACCATCGAGCCCTGAAGAATTTGCAGGACAGTTTGTGCAAGACCCGTCAACAGTTGAGGCTCCCGAAAAAATGAACCGTGCATTGTTGAGTTCATTGCCGTTTTGATCATCGCCCCAGGCGAAAATGGCATCGCTGCGATTGAAACCTTCTTCTTTGAGCCCTACATACAGATTATCAGAATTCTCAAGGTTGAAAATTCCGGTGGTCATCCATCTTCTGAAACCCCCACCCTGAAAACCAAATGTGTTATTGGTTCCCGTAATTGTTAAACGACTACGAACATCGGTTGGGTCATCACCAATGCCTATGAAGCCTGATGTAGGTACTATTCCTTGATAGAAGGTATTGTTTTCATTGATATGCATACGAATGTCATTGTTGGTCATCAACTGAAATGGAGCATTCCATTGAGCGTTTGTGCCGATGGTCGTTTGTGTATTCGGATTAAAATTATTCCCCCCTTTTCTCCAGTTGAGTTGGGCGTGCATTGTTGAAAAACTTGTTCCTAAAAACAAGCTGTAAATTAGTATTTTTTTCATCACAATAAAGTATTACTACCTTATCAAATGAACAAACCCTGTTTTGGTTTTAGTTTGTTGATCTCTAGGGTCTATATAACTTGCTTTAAGGAAATAAACCCCTTCTGAAAGCTCATTACCTTTCCTGTTTGTTCCATCCCAGCTATCGTTATTTTTCCCTTCAAAAACTACATTTCCCCATCGGTTAAGAATAACAAACTCCAAGTTTTCCAAATGTTTAAAATTTAAATGATAATTATCATTCACCTCGTCACCATTTGGAGTGAAAACATTAGGGATTTCTAGTACTGGGGCCCTAACGCATGATGCACTGTCTTCAATTAAAACCACAGAAACCTGATCTATGTAATAATAGGTTAAGTTTGTACCAGAAACAGAAGGTTCATACTGTGTTTCTGTATTTTCATTATTATTAAAGTTTCCTATAGTAATGAATTTCTCACCGCCTACTGAAAGATAACATCCAGAAATTTCTGTCCAACCATTTTTATTAGTTACCATATCTTCTGACAAAACCTGAGGCGCATATTGATCTAATGCATCACCCGTATTCGAATATATAGAGTCTTTAGAAAATAAAAGGCCAATAGAATTTATAGCATTCGATGATCCATCAGCTAACGACAAATGGAATTTAACCATATAAAACGAGCCACTGTCTAAGGCAACACTTAAGGGTGATTGAATATACTCCCTATACTGATAATTACTATATGAGCTGAGGCCCGCATAGGCTAACCCAGTATGTGCTGTTTGATTCCCTGGAAAATTTTCAGGTACGCCTACAATTGTAGAACTAAAGTCATTAGAGCATTCATGAAAAAAGTCGGGAGAAGCGCCTCCTGACCTCCATGGTTCTGCGAATTCTAGTTGTCCATCGGTATATGGACAATCAGAATAATCCTCAAAACTCGGGTTTGGCACCAAATTCTGCTGGGCATTTATTTTTAAAATAAACCCACTAAAAACAATTATATATAAAACAAGGTTGTTCAAATAATAAGGTATAATTTAAAATTTTTCTCAACGAACCAAGCCTGTTGAGTAAGGCATAAAAATTTCTTCAAAGCCCGTTTCAACTTAAGGAGGTTCCTTCGACTTTCTAACCTTATGACGTAATTTTACAACAAAGGGTTTAAAGTCATAAAAAGATTCTTTATTTAGTCCACCCTGCTCTCGATTAACAGGGGGGGGGTATTACGTTGATAATCATTAGATTGCATTTTGTTAGTAGTGTTGTTTTCGAACCAAAATTAAAATAAAATTATCAAACACCAAAATGAAAACAGGAAATTGGTGGAATGAAGATTCAACTGGCGAATACCCCAGTACCATCAGCGAAAGCCTGGTAAAAGTTTCCGGCAGGACTACTGGAAGAGTGCCCCATAAAAAAATTTCTGTTGGTGTTGGGGTCTCCTCTCCACATCAGCGCAGACTGGTTACTCATCATAATACCACGGCTCCAGCCCTGTCCTGTGGCGGTGCCGCTACCCTGAACATGCAAAGGGAATAATGGATTGGTTTCATTAATGCCCACAAAACCAGCGGTGATGCCGGTGTTGGCGTTGATGTGCATGCGCTCGGTGTTGTTTGTAATAATACGGAAAGGCCTGTTAACTTGAGTTCCAATCCTTTGGTTTAATGGATTGTTAAGTTGAGGTAATTGATTGTTTCCTCCAAATTGCCAATTCTGAGAATACACTGTAATTGTGAATGTAGAAAACATGAATACTAAAATCTGTTTTAAGTTTAAAAATCTCATAAGTTATTGTTTTACAAGTTTATAAATAGATATATTGTTTTGAGAAGTGATTTTTATAAAAAGTAAACCGGAACGAAAATTACTTATATCCAATTTCATGGATTGTGAATTTACATTTTGTTCAGAATACAACATCTGTCCCACAGTATTATAAATTTCAATATCATAAGCAGTTTGTAAATGACTGTTAATATTCACAATGCTATTGGCTGGATTTGGGTATACAGAAATCTGATTATGTAAATCGTTTTCGGTTATTTCTGCATAAACGTAATTGGCAGCAAATGCAGAGTCTTCCGAAACACATATATCGTCTATAAAGTAATAACTTGAACTGTTACTTGGAACAATGTCATCAATTGTAATTTCTGAATTAACAAAAAAATTACCAATTCCAATATGTGAATAAGTAGAATCCGCTATAAATGATCCAAAAATTTGTGTCCAATTTGTAGTGTCAGAAATTACTGAACTCGAATAAACATGTGGAGTATTGTTGGATGCTGGTGGATTGTTAGGGCTGTAAGTTTGATTAAAAAATTTTACACCAATTTTATTTTGACCACAACAAATGCTAAATGAATTATCATACTTCAAAATTACATTTAAAGAGAAATAATATTTAACCCCTAATTCCAATGGCTGCAACAATTGAGCTCCAGTAAATTCATTATTTTGCTCACCCCCCTTGTCGTAAAACACTAAACCTAAATAAGCATTTCCTGATAAAGGTTCTTGATATCCAATTAAATTATGTGGAGTCCCAAAAGAACAAGAAGTACAGCATGAATTATAATAGTCAGGCGTTCCTTTGAACGAAACCCAACTTTCAACAAAATTAGTTTGATCCCAGTCATAAGGACAGCTATTATACTCCTCAAAACTCGGATTCGGCACCAAATTCTCCTGTGCTCCACCCCTCAGGGAAATCAAAGTCAGTAGGCAGAAAGCGAGCAATATTTTAAGTAGTGTGTTCACAATGAGAATAATAAGAATACTAATTTAAGTGAATTCAACGGTATAAACAAATACAGTAGAAGAATAAGTCACCGGCGCCCCTGCCCCAGTACCATCAGCGAAAGCCTGGTAAAAGTTTCCGGCAGGACTACTGGAAGAGTGCCCCATAAAAAAATTTCTGTTGGTGTTGGGGTCTCCTCTCC
>JBNJEH010000038.1:0-30706 GCA_051745635.1 Bacteroidota bacterium | reverse complement strand
ATCGAAGACCAAGAAAACGGTTTAAATATGAAAATCCTATATTTGTAATGGATAGATTATTGTTTAACGATAAAGTTGCATTAGTGACTTGAATTCTGCAAGACTTAAATTTGATGTCAAATGAAATCGAAGTTATTCCAGCTCAATTGGGTCAATTAACCAACTTGAAGATATTATCTCTTAATTATAACCAAATCGAAAAAGTACCAGAATCTTTCGAGAACCTTACAAAGCTCAAAAAATTGTGGTTAAATGGAAATCTTATTTCGGAATTTCCTATCCATTTATTGAATCTACCGAAATTGGAGATGTTAAATATTTCTTACAATCAATTATCTTCAGAAGTCAAAAACACAATCGTTAAAAATTGTCCCGAAACGTTGAATTTAGGAATAGATTGATTTTATTTTTTGTAACATTTTCCATCTCAAAGCAGAGTGTTTCGTTCAAGAGATGATTCAACTATTAAAAACAAAAGCATAACAAATAAGCACTAATGCAGTCCCCTGAGGCGAGAGTTCATTATGCTTGCTACCCTTTTTCCGATTACCTGAACTGACCCCAACCGGTTTTTCAGCGCGCTGATCGTGCTGAATAATACCGAAGTATGGGGATTGAATAGCCTTTTTTTAAAGAAGCCTGATTTTTGCAGCTGATCTTAGTGTTTTCAAAGTGCAGAACTTCTTTGGATGGATAATTTTTACTACTTTCACTCATAACGTTATTTTTTAAATTATGAGCAATATACTTTCGGAGCTCATTGAGTTGAACCGAAATGTGGTGGAGCTGACCTAAGTGAGGTTAACTTTAGCTACCGGAGGTTGAGTTCAACAGCAAATAATCACAAGCGGCAAACGTTCATACATGTTAGCCGAACGTGCCTATTTGAATAACGTTGTCCGGTATTTAAAAAAAACGAATAAAATCAATATGAACATTAAACAATTAACATTCGGACTTCTGACAATTGGACTGATGAGTTGCAATTCAACACAGAAAGAAAAGAACACAACAGAAACAGCAACCTATCCCGACATTAAAATTGTCGGTGCAATGAAAAATGTAATGTGGAAGGGCGAATTAGGTAGTAGCATTGTCCTTGACACTATTTCGGATAAAAATGGACTTTATGGACTTGGGCCTGTAAGCTATTTAACGGGTGAATTGCTGATTAATAACGGAAAAAGCTACGTGTCAAAAGTGACTTCGGACTCGACAATGACCGTTGAAAAAACGCTTAAAACATCCGCACCTTTCTTTGTTTATGGAAACGTAACCGAATGGAATGAAATGGAAATACCATCTGACGTTAAGACAATTCAGGGTTTGGAGAAATTCATTGACGACAAAACGACTGAATTCAAAAGACCTTTCACCTTTAAATTAATCGGACAAGTTTCAAGTGCGATGATTCATATTCAGAATTTGCCCGAAGGAACAAAAGTGTCATCGCCCGATGAAGCACATCAAGGACAGACAAATTACAATATCGAAAATGAAGACGCTGAAATAATTGGATTTTTCTCGACTGAACACAAAGGAATTTTTACACATCACGACTCATTTTTACATATGCACTTGATAACAAAAGACGAAAGCAAAATGGGACATTTAGACGAATTAGCAATCGGAGAAATGAAATTATATCTACCGAAGAAATGAAAAACGATTGCCAACAAACAACCACCAATCCAGTACTGTAACTCCTATCTGCATAACACTTTAAGACTTATTTCGAGTGGCTCAATTGACCCCAACCGGTTTTTCAGCGCGCTGATCGTGCTGCGTTGATCAAATGTTTTGTACTGAGTTCTTCGATGAAAGGGGCTTCGATAGTTTTTCTTTTAGGCGCTCGAGCGGTTTTTTAGGTTAAAAAAAATTGAGTAATTTTATGGGGTGGGACCGAGTGTGCTTAGTTACTAGTTAGCTACAAGTACAATATGACTAAATTCAAACTACATATTTTTTGTTTAGTACTGATTTTATTCAGTTGCACATACGAGAAGGATGAATTGACTTTTGGATACTTTGTTGAAATGGAAAAATTAGACAGAGTTGAAATGTCTAATAACTCAGGAACATTTAATCTTAGTGATAAACAAATCGAAAATATCAAGAATGATTTATCTCAAATGGTGTATGATCCAAACATTTCTGTTAAAGTAGGAGCAATCAATATTGAACTATTAATAGATGGAAAAACATACCACATTTCATCTGCCACGCATGGCGATTATATTGAAGTTCATAGAGACATCGTTATGAAAAACAAAAGTTCAATTGAAACATCTGATTGGCTCTATTTTAAAACCAATGAAGTCAATTTTGACAATTATAAAAATGAAAACCAGTAGCTAACATATAAGCACTAATGCAGCTCTGTAAGGCAGAACTTCATTATGCTTGCTGCCCTTTTCCCGAGTACCTGAACTGACCCCAACCGGTTCTTCAGCGCTCTGATCGTGCTGAATAATACCGAAGTATGGGGATTGAATAACCTTTTTTTAAAGAAGCCTGATTTTTGCAGCTGATCTTAGTATTTTCAAAGCGCACACCTTCTCTGGAATGTTACAGATTTTTTTTGAGCAGCCAGTAACCGACTTATGCTTCATAGTTGGTGCAATGCGCTGAAAAAGAGCGATGCGTCGGGCTTTTTCGATAAGTCGTTGCTGCACTGTTGGTGTATCACGGATAATTTTTGCTACTTTTAGAGAGCGTCAGTCATATCAAAATGAAATAAATTTTGTCAAAATTATTAAACCAATGGCCAAAAACAAAACAATGCCCACAAAAGTCGATGTGTATGAATTTATCGACGATTATGTAGATCAGGAACAAAAGAAAACGGATAGCCTTCAGCTCATCGACCTTCTGGCGAAATGGTCGGGCTGTAAACCCCAAATGTGGGGTCCAACCATTATTGGTTTCGGAAGTTATCACTACAAATATGCGAGTGGTCACGAAGGCGACGCTCCTATGTTGGGATTTTCACCGAGAAAAGCACAATTTTCGCTCTATGTTTACTCCCCAACGAAAAAAGTGAGGCGCTGTTGAAGGATTTAGGTAAATTTAAAATGGGGAAAGCCTGTATCTACGTAAAAAAACTAGCCGATATCGATGTAAGTATACTCGAACAACTATCCCGCGAAACAATCGCTTTCCTCAACAAACATCACACGTGCTCGCCGTGTAAGTAGTAATTGACATGGGAATTAAACAACGCTGCGAACGCTGCTTGAACTGAGCATGTCGAATGGTCGCCTTTACCTCGACAAACTCGGCACATCGCACTTCGATAAACTCAGCACATTGCACTTCGACAAACTCAGCGCATCGCTTAGCGCCACTCAGCGGTTAATCCATGCCCAAAAGACACCCTAATTTGAGTAAATCTACGGACTGATTCACACCCTGTTTATGCCCTAAAAACCGATCACTTCAGTGAGAAAGTCACGACGCTTCGGGACGTCTTCGAACTAATTCCGAAAGTGTAACGTATCGGGAAGATCACCAAAACTACGCCCTGCAAACCGATCACTGATCAATGATCACCGATCACTGATTACCAATCACTAATTACCGATCACTAAAAACACCTCGCCCAACAATCCAACTAATCCCATAAATCTACCGACGCCATGGTCGGCACAGGTGTGGACATTTTTTAATCACACCCAAACCAAAAGCACACCCCCAAACAAAATCACCCCGAGCACAAACAACAAAAACGTATAAGGCAAAATCTGATAAGGTTTAAGCTTAGTAATCCCCAGCAAAGGCAACGCCCAAAATGGCTGCAGCATATTCGTCAACTGATCGCCGTACGACATCGCCATGACCGTTTTGGGTAAACTCGCTCCCAGTTGAGTAGCCGCTTCCACGAGTATTGGTCCCTGAATCGCCCACTGACCACCGCCACTCGGTACGAAAAAGTTGACAACGCCCGCACTGATAAATGTATAAATCGGCAATGAATAGTCCGTAGCAATAGCGATAATGGAATCCGAAAACAAGGTAATCAAACCACTACTTTTCATGATGCCGAGAATTCCAAAATACAGCGGAAACTGAATCAGAATCCCTGAAATGTCGCCAATTGAGAGTTGTACTGCATTGATGAAGTTATTGATCGAACGATGGAAAAAGATCGACAATCCGAGCAGCGAAAGGTTAATAAAATTCAAATTGATAAATCCAAGCGCGCTTTCTCCCTGATAGTTGATGGCTTTGATGACGACGATGACTAATATTCCGAGACCGAGGACCGTTCCGACAAATTTACTGTAGTCCAGTCGCTGGGCGCCCTTCATTTTTCCAATGGGGTCATCTGCTGTTTTACCAAATTGCTTACTGAACTTTGGCACAAAACCAGTCCCGGATTTGCGGGCGAGCAAATAAAGAAACAATGGAATTATTGTAATACAAAGCACTGCCACCAGAATATTCATCCCCGAACCAATCGTCGATTCAAATGGAAGAAAGTTGGGGTATTCCCCCGATCCGCCCATATTTTTCATCATCGCAGGGATGTAACCTTCCTCCATGGCTTTTGTGGTAGCGCTCCCCGATAATCCGCCGTGCCAAACCATCATGGTGGAGTAGGCAGCAGCTCCAACTAATCCATAATTGATCGTTTTTCCCTGATGTGCAAATTTTTCGCCGACCTTTCGAGCCAATATAGCACCAAAGATCAATCCCAGTCCCCAATTGAAAAGGCCCATGATAATCGCACCCGTCGCCACGACAAAAACACTCGAAGCGGTATTCCGGCAATAAACCAACAATGCTTTGATCAGTCGATCGACGGGACCAGTGAGCGCGAGGACGTGTCCCAGCACCAAAATCAACATCATCTGAAATGCAAAATACAGTCCGCCTGCTGAATCGTCCCAAAGCCCTTCTTCCCAGGAAGAAAAGAGCTCAACCAAATAAGTGCCATGCGAAGTTTCAGGCGGTTTCGTCAAAAACAGCGCCAATAAAACCGTCAAAACGGTCAACAAAATAGCAATCGTAAACGGACTCGGGAGAATGCGTTTAAAGACGGTAATAAATTGTTGCGATCGCTTCGACATTGTTTCAATTTGTAGAGAAAGTGAAAATAATGAGAATTTTAGAAATGGGAACAAATCGTTAGGAAATCTCGATTTGAGTTGTGTGAGCGTACATTGAAAACTATTTAAAAAGCTTGCAGGGGAGATAGATTTGAGAAAAATATTCTTACTTTCACGCCATCGGTTAATTATGAAATATACGCTATCATTTCTCTTTTGTTTCTTTTTGGCAGGTTGGGTTTTAGCACAACCTAATTACTCTCTGGATACTGTAAAAACAGAGAAATGGAATAAGACAACACTTAAGATCTACAATCAAAACGATGCTTTGGTTGAGGTTGTTCGTATGAAAAGAGGTGAAAAACACGGAGTTCAGGAAGAATATACCAATAATGAAAAACCCACTCTAAAAAAGACGTTTAAAAATGGAAAACTGGATGGAGAGTGTATTACCTATGATCATAGGGGTGAAATTCGAGAAAGACGAAATTATAACTACAAGCGTAAAACTAAATCTTCTGTTTTATCAGGTTTATATGAGCGGTACTTGAATGGAGTCTTAAATCTAAAAGCACATTACAAAGACAGCTTACTTCACGGTACATATGAGGAGTTTAATTATGCGGGAACGGAAAAAACAAAAGCAACGTATAAAAAAGGACTGCTTACTGGAGAAAAAAAAACGTTTAACAACCAAGGGAAACTTATACAAGTTGAAGAATACAAAATAATTACTGTAGACGATACCCCTACCTCTGTGCTTCATGGGCAATATACCTATTATTTCCTCGACGGAAAAACTGCAACTTCAGGAAAATATGATGAAGGTCAAAAAACGGGAGTATGGATTAAATACCGACAAAATGGAGTTAAGGAAAGCGAAGTTCTCTATAAAAATGATAAACGACACGGTGCATTCACGAACTATCATACTAATGGAAATGTTAGGAATACCGGGTCGTATTACGAGGAAATCACTTTAGACGCTGACGTGTTGAGGAACATTAATGATGGAAAGCATGAGCATTACTATGAATCTGGAGAGCTAAAGCGTGTGGAGCATTATGATATGGGCAAGAAGACCGGGAGATGGGTCAGGTATCATGAAAATGGTCAAATCTCAGAAGAAAAACACTATCAGGGCGATTTGCAAATTGGAAAGCACGAAAACTGGAATAAAGATGGTTCCAAAATTTACGAAACAAATTACAAACTTATCGAAAAAACCGATGACACATACTCTGTTCGAAATGGCAAGGAGAAAAGATGGAAAAATGGCGTTCTGGTTTCTGAAGTTCCGTTTAAAAATGGAGTGAGAGAAGGCATTGCAAAAAACTTCACCCCGTCTGGTGAATTGGTAAAATCAATGGAATTTAAAAACGATATGCTGCACGGAGCATACAAAACATATCATCCCAACGGAAAAGTGAAAATGGTTCGTGAATATCGGGATGTTGGAGCGAGTGCTTCTAAAGTAGTGGGTTGGCAAAGAGAATACGATGCTAATGGTTTAGCCAATCGCTATTTTTATATGGACTCCATGGGGAAAAATATATACAAAAAATTATTTGAAGATGGTAAAGTAAAACTGATACAAATTCAAGATGCATTTCAAATTGAATATTTCCCGGGTACTGAAATAATAAAATCTTTCGTTTTCAAGAATCGAAGACACAGGGATGTACTCTCACAACACTACTTCATGAATGGTAAAGTAAGAAAAATCACATTTCAAAACCCCTATACTTTCACCTTAAATCATGCAGATTTTATGTCAAATGGTGCTATTTCCAATATTTATGGATGGTCCGACCATATTAGTGATAGCCTGCTGGCAGATCATGACCTGGTTGAGAAGTTTATAGAAAATATCGGAAACCTTGTAAAAGAAAATGACTTTTTCGAGCAGGAGATGTGGGATGGAAATTATGTTTTAAAATTCGCAAATGGTCAAACATTTATGGACCTTAATTTTAAAGAAGGAATCCTCGACGGTGAACTATATAGTTATGCCCCAATGGTTGGCGATACCACAACACACATGAGATTTGATCATTTTAAATTAAAACATCACTTTCTGAACAAGTTTGCAGGAATTAAAACTACTTACAGAGAAACCTATTATGAAGAAGATTCCATAAAAGTTATAGAAAACTATACTTCTGGCGGTATACCTATCAAAACCACAAAATATAAAAATGAAGAATTATTTTATACACGTGAACATCATAAGAATGGAGAGATAAACTATGAGCGCGATGAGTCAGTAAACAGCTATTTTCGTTATGATGTTGATGGAAATCTGTTAGAAAAAGATGTTCCGGTCCATGAAGGTAGTGCTGAAACCGTAAAGGAGCGGTTTTTTCTGGAAACCCTACAATTAAAAACAAGGCAACATTACAAATCAGGCAAGCTACATGGTTTATCAGAACATTTTTTTGCTTCTGGGGACTTGCAGTATAAAATAAACTATAAAAACGGTAAAAAACATGGAGAATACATCGCCTATAATGAGGAAGGAAAACAAACATGGAAAGGAGTTTATGTTGAGGATAACAAAGATGGTATGTGGCTTAAATTAGTCAATGATAAAATTGATACCCTTTATTTTGAAAATGGACGAATTATCCTTGAACCAACTTTTATTCCCTGTAAGTGTTATGATACTATCTACCGAGCCAGCGACTTAAAATACGTACCACTGCTTAAAGGTTTGATGGATTACTCCATTTTGACCAACAACATGCCAAATTATTTAAAACCTGTTGACAGTTTAAATTACAACTCACTATTTTATTCATCATTGCAGTTTGACAACAATCGAAATGCTGGTTTTGCCTCTTTTAGTCTCATAATGTTTGATGAGTTTTCAATTGCCATGCCTTCTGATGAACAAATTAAAATAACGATGAATCCTTGTAGCACACCGACTTATCTGGACAGGATGAATGTAAACGCACATTATACTTCCAGTCATCCCGTTGAAGCAAAGGTTTCATTATTCCCAGAACGTATTTCTTTAACTATGTTAAAAGGACCTCTAACGAGTAATGATCCAAATTACAACAAATACACCGTTTTCTTTGATGTTGAACGTATTTCAACGGGTACTGAGAGATTCAGTGTTGATCGGGATTATTCTGATGAAGGATGTTTTATCGATGGACGCATTCAAGATTTTTTTGACCTAAAGGTTCTCAGTGCTAAGCCCTTGGTTTTTGAAAACCCAAATAGAGTAGTGAAGTATAAATACATTGATCAAATGAAGGTGAAGTCTGAAGAATTAGATAATTTTTTTGGTTTATTCATTGATGATGCTGAATTAAAATTTCCGATTGAACAGAAAGAAAGATCCATAACAATTGAATCAAAAAGTGAAGCAATTTTAGCTGGTGGTAACTTTGTGAGTGGTGTATTGAAAATTGATTGCGAAATAAAAGATAACGGCGATTATTATTTTGCTGAGCATAAGCTTACCCTCTCGGAAAAAGAATTAAAAATGGCTTTAATAAAGAACAAGCTTACACGTATTGACTTCCAGTATGATGCTGAGAGAAATATACTAAACATTAGCTTTTTTGCAGAATGAATTACTTAAAACACATACTGATTTTATTGTACTTTTTATCAGGAAATGGTTTCCTGGGATCGGCGAATACAATTTATGATGTCTTTGAAAATAAACTTTACGAGATCAATACTCATTTCAAAGAAGTAAATATAAACAATAGCTATTTAAAGAATGAGATAGACATTAGTTACTTAAATTTTAAAGAACCTTCTGATAAGGTTCAGAAAGTATTTAACGAGAAGTCGTTTGAGTGGGTGAGAGACTATGTTAACTCGGAAAAGAAATACTATAGTCTGTTATCTGAGATTAAACAAAAAATGAAAGTTTACAATGAGTTGACTGCCAGTAAAAATAGCTATGATTATGGTTATGAGGATGTTTTGACTATGAATTCCGTACGTTTAATTGAAGTTGAATGTGCTCCTTATTCGGTAGTGAACAATAAACTGTTTTTTGAATTGCAATTCGTATTCGAATTTGGTGCTTCGAATCGGGGGTATAATTCAGAAAATAAAATTATCAAAATAACAGAAGTATTCATTGCAGACATGAGTTCCGGTACTATTTCTCCTTTTGAAATTGACCTTAACCCTGAAAAGAAAAGGACCTTAATGGATGAACTTTCCGAGGTAATTAATGAACAATATTTGCTGATTAAATCACAACTGGATGTGGAAATATTGGCGGACATCAAAAGTATTGATGAAAATCTGGTGAACTGCAAGAATGTTTGTGAACTTATCGATTTAGAGGATGCTAATGTATATTGGCTTGGATGGGGAGTTATGCTTTCTTTTCAAGATCTAAGTCCAAGTAGTAAAATCTATTATGGTCAAGGATTTAATGTCTTTCTGCCGTTACAAAGAAATAGTGAAACAATTCAATTTTTTGATGAATTCAAGTTTGCAAAACAACTAAAAATTCCACCTGTTAATATACAGGATTTTGAGTTCAATAATTATCACAAAAAGAGAACAATTTCAACAAGAAATGAACCAGATATTCGTGACTTATTGCGATTGAATAATGTGCAGGTCTCCCCCCGTCTACTTGAAAAAACACATTTTCAGGTTCAAAACGATTCCATAAAACGCTTTTTGTCAAAAAAGGAATATCGATTCAATAAAAATAGACGGATTACAAGTGAAAAAACTTTTGACGAGGAAGGGAATATCGGTTTTACCTTAAAAATTGAGTATAACCGAAGTGGTAATATTAAATTAAAATCCAGCACAAAAGGAAATGGAGAAGAAAAGACCTATAGATATTCCTATGATGATAATGGAAATAATATAAAGGAGCTGCTGCTGAATGAGTTTAATTATAGAGAGAGATATTTCTTTTACAATGGGAATCACGTTTATTATTTTGATAATAAGATGTTTAATACTTATAGCTCTGGACTCGATATAAACGAACTGTTCATCAGTGAAGAGAAATACTGTACGAAAAGGGGGTGTTTCAAATTTGATGAAAAGGGGATGTTAATGGGCTTTTTTGGAGTTCGCGGATACGATAATATACAAATAGGACGCGATGATCAAGGTCGAATATCTGATATTCATTCGGATAATGATCGTTATTTAACCTTATATAAATACGATACATTAAATCGCTTATCTTCATTTGAGGTCTATGATGAGATGAATCAAATTAGTAAATCTGTTTATAAGTATAAATCAGAGAACTTGCTGCCGTCGGGTAAAACAACAACGAATAGAAACGCTGTTACAGAAGAAAAATATGAATGGCGTTAAGTAGGGATGTTTTTACGTGAAGCCAACTTTTAATCTTATTAGAAAACCGATTATTGAACGTGATAAATTGTTGCGACTGCTTCGACATTGTTTCAAATTGTAGAAAAAGTGAAAATAATCAGAATTTTATAAAAGGGGGGATTAAATCCTGCACGCCTTTTTTAGCGGTTCCTTCTACCTTTTGAATACCGCAGAGATCGCATTTATCATGTAGTTAGTTTTAGTTTAGTAGGATTACCAATGTAATTCGTAAAACAATAATGCATGCTTATTAAAGATACAGATGTTAGATGACTGATATTAAGAAATCTAACATCAAACATCTCCAAGTCTAACATCTTTTATAAATCTAAGCAACCAATAAGAAAGAATGTTTTAAATTAAAATTTACGACTTACATTGGTAACCTATTAGTTTAGAATGCTGTGATAATCAAAAAATCTGCAAATTTTGCTGATATGAACTCCGGAAAACAGCGGGATTGGTTTTACTTTATTGCCATTGCAGATCGAATATCACGAGTGCTCCACTAAAAATCATAACTCAATCCAATACTCGGTAAAATGGGGAGCTGATAAATTTTCTCATTGGTTACGCGATTCACGTAAAAGATATTTTCACGATCGTAAATATTGGTTACACCCAGTTTGGCGTTGAGCAGCGTGCCATTTTTAAACGGGAAGCGCTTTTTCACTGTAATGTCAAATCGGTGGTAGGTTGGAAGCCGCGCGCTGTTTAATTGACCGAGTAAAATACTGAACTCATTCGTATTCGATGTAGTGTAATCGGTCGTTACGCCACTGCTGAAGTCTTCGCCCTGGTAATATCCTTCAGTCGGAGTGAACGGCAATCCAGAACCGAAGTTCCAGCGCAAACTTACTTCGAGCGTTTTATTTTCCAGGAAGCTGTACGTACCGACTAAATTCACATTGTGTCTGCGGTCAAACACGGGAGAATAATACTGGAATCCATCCCATCGCTCGGTTTTACCCAGTGAATAAACACCCCACAAGAAGATCCGGTCTTTATTGTATTCGAGTAAAAAGTCGATACCATAAGCATAACCCGATTCCACTAAAAAGTCTTTTTTCGCTACATCCGGTTTGTCCTCAAATTCAATGACATCATCATAGAGTTTATTTACATTGATATTGGTGAGTTTCGGGTAATATTTGTAATAACCTTCGATATTCAGTGATAAGTGCCGTGAGAAATCGTATTCACCACCAATAATTCCGTGCCACGACGTTTGGATGCCGTTCTCGGGGTCGGTTTGTTTTCCATTGGGTTGTGTAAAGCTGGACTGCACATCATCAGGAGCAGCTAAAAAACCGTAGAAGAGCGTAACGACATCGCGGTCGGAAACCGCCGAAGTAAAGTTCTGCGAATAATACCCTCCGGAAGCTTTGAAACGCAGGTTTTCTGTTGCATTGAATTTTAAACCTAAACGCGGTTCGGGAACGACGGTCGAAAGAGAAGGGTAGGATTGTACACGGAAACCGGGATTAATCACCCACAAACCTTTCACCAGGCGGTAATTGACATAAGCGCTTAGTTCGGTATTGAAGTTGTTGCGTCGTATTTCGCGGTCGACTTCATTAACCGTTCTGAAATCTGTAGAAAAGCCACCGATATTGACGCCGTACGTTATTTCCGATTGATTCTGGAGGAAATAAGTGAAGTCAAATCCGAGATCAAATCCGGATATTCTGCTCGTTCTGGGAGCCGAACCGTCCTCTTCCTGAAAGAATATCTCATAGTCTGAGGCGTTCATGTGTCCTTTAATAATAACGGGATTGGAATTTGGGACGAGCGTGAAGTTCAGGCCGCCACCGTAAGATTGCCAATTTAAATCTGCGATATTCGTGTAATTAACGGCATCGTCGTTGCGGAAGCCAAACGCTGAAAATTTACTGCCTTCTGGACTTTTAATCGTGGCTTTTCCGTAAATATCTGTGAACGTAAAGGGGAGTCCTTGTCCGTCATTGGCGTAGGGGTAAATATCCGACGAGGCGTAATCCAGCAATGAGTGTTTGGCTGAAAAGATGTAAGAACCGCCGCTGCCAGGCGCGTCCTCATTCTTAAAAATAGGACCTTCCAGCACAGCTTTACCCATGAAGGGGGATACAGAAACCTTTCCGCCATGTTTTTTCAAATCGCCGTCGCGATAAGTGATGTCCATGATCGAAGAGATGCGTCCACCAAATTCTGAGGAAAATCCACCGGTGTAAATATCGGCGCTTTTGATGAGTTCAGTTTCAAAGACAGAGAAAAATCCGATCGAGTGAAAAGGATTGTAAATCGTCATTCCGTCTAATAAAATTTTATTCTGGATGGGCGTTCCTCCCCGCACGTACAATTGACCACCCTGATCACCAGTGGATACGACACCGGGAGTAACGGAGAAAGCAGAAATCACATCGTTTTCGGCACCAAAACTCGGCAGGCGTTCCAATCCCTTCTGATCGAGTTTATTTACCGACATGTCTACATTGTTTCTTTTTGCGCGATCTTCTCCAAATACGGAAACTTCTTCCATTTCTTTCACTTCACTGCTCTTTTTCATCTCATAGCGCAAGGTGAGAATGGTACGGTCGCCTACTGTGATCTCGTCCGTAATGTCTTCATGTTCGACACTTCGGATTTCTATGGTATAACTACCTGCAGGTAACTTTGAAAACTGAAACAACCCTTCATAATTCGTAGAGGTTCCTTCAACAGGATCCCCTTCTTTATAGTCTGCTGGTTTTAAAATGACTTTAACGAAGGCTAACGCTTCAGCATTTTCTTCGTCGTAGACAAAGCCGCGCACAGTGTAGTCCTGTGCCATCGCAGCGGTTGTGATGAACATTAAAAGAAAGAGGAGTTGTTTCACAATAGAATTTTTAAATGTTTCGCAAAATTTCAATTTACATATATAGGTAAAATTCTCGGGAATCATCGATAGAATTATGTAAATAGCTTTATTTGTTGATTGAACGGCAAATTGATCATTCGTTTAATTTGGCTTTTTCCCAATATTTGTCCATTTGCTCGAGGTTCATGTTTTCGAATTTCAGCTCTTCCGCATCAATCATTTTTTCCATATCCTGAAAACGACGCATGAATTTCTTGTTCGTGCGCTCGAGGGCCGCCTCCGGATTAACACCTACAAAGCGCGCGTAATTGATCATCGAGAAGAGTACGTCACCAAATTCAGACTCTACGCGGTCGGTCTCGTGCTGCACTTCGTAGTCGAGTTCGTCGAGTTCTTCGCGGACTTTGGAGATGACCTGTTCGCTCGAGTCCCAGTCGAACCCGATTCCGCGCACTTTATCCTGGATTCTCCCGGCTTTTACCAGTGCGGGAAGTGAACGGGGAACACCTTCTAAAACTGATTTTTTACCTTCTTTCAGTTTCAGTTGCTCCCAATTTTTTTTGACTGCTTCCTCATCATCGGCTTCAACATCTCCATAAATGTGCGGGTGTCTGTGGACGAGTTTGTCGCAGATGCCATTCAAGACATCAGTAATCGTAAAAGCCTTTTTTTCGCTTGCTATTTTACTGTAAAACACCAGGTGCAACATGAGGTCCCCAATTTCACCTTTTAATTCATTCATGTTCTCGTCGAGAATAGCGTCGGCGAGTTCGTATGTCTCTTCGATGGTCAGATGACGCAGGGACTGGAGGGTCTGTTTGCGATCCCATGGGCATTTTTCGCGCAATTCGTCCATGATATCCAGTAATCGTTGAAAAGCTTCTAATCGAGCATCCATAACTTATTTTTTTACAAAAATAGCATTACACAATTGGGGAGCAGAAATCGCACTCAAAATATTGCGGTTTTTTTGGAGATTATTGACATGCACTAACTCCGGGAGATGAGAATTTTGCGCTGGTCGACAGCAGGCAGTATTTTATGCAGCATTGAAACCTGTTGAATTAAAACTCAGGAACGAGAAGTATTCGATAAATTCCACTAATTTTATTGTTGAGAAAAGACGAAAGATTATTAAAACGCAGGTTGTACATACGCTGATGAGTCTATTGCAGGTGCTACTGGTACTGTTTTTTTTATACCCGGCAGTTTTAAATGCGCAGTTTAAAGGTACTGTTCAGGGCGTAAGTTTATCCCCAAAGCTCTGTTATGTTTTGCCCCACCGTTCTACGATGCAACATTTGACGCAAGGTCATGCGCATTCAATAGATATTGGTACAGTTTGGCAATACGACGGTTCCAGGGCGTGGCACGATCATTTCAATCGCCCGAAATTTGGATTCTATGCCAATTACACCAATTTTGGCTTTCGCGAAGTGCTGGGGGAATCGGTAGGCGTGCAATCCTTTTTATACCTGCCCTATTTTCGCACGGATCACTGGGCATTTGGGAGTAAAGTGTCGGCGGGAGTAGCGTATGTAAGTAAAAAATTTGACCAGCAGAAAAATCCCAAGAATAACGCCATTGGTTCCCATTTGAACGGTGCTGTAACGATTGGTGTGCTGCTGGAACGGCAATTTGACTGTTGGTCGGCGGGTTTTGAAGTGAGCATGGCACATTGGTCGAACGGTGCTTATCGACTTCCAAACCTCGGTTTGAATGTTCCTTACCTTGCATTGAATGTTGATTATTATTTTGAAGCGCCCAAACAAGAGGAACAAGCGCTCGAGCAGCAGATGCCTTCTGTGCCGAAATGGCGACTGGGTTCTCAATTGATTGCGAGTGCCAAAGAAGTTTACCCGACAGGCGGCAATCGCTACGGTGTGGCGAGTTTTACCCAGTACGTACAATATCGAATAGGAAAAGTGTCTTATCTTGAATGGGGAGCTGATGCCATTTACAACCAATCCATAACTGCTGAAGTGGAAGGCGATTACAGCCAGCGAAAAAATTGGCAGCTGGGGAGTTATCTCGGATATGTTTTACCGGTGCAGCGATTTGAATTAATCATCGGTATGGGACGTTATTTACTAAACCCGCTCAACCCAAGGGGGATGTGGTACCACAAATTTGGAGGTCGCTTGCGGCTCACGGATCGCATCATGGCCAATATCAGCATCAAATCGCATTGGGCAAAAGCGGATTATTTTGAATATGGAATCACGTACGAATGGTAATGAAGTGGAAAATAAATAGAATATTGTTGTGGATGCTCCTGGCATTGTTTGTTCAGTGTAAAAAACCCTCAGACCGCACATGTTTCAAAGGAAAAGGCGAGATGAGCACGCGTATCGTAGAGTTCACTGCTCAGAACGACAGCTTGCGCTTGTTTGATGACTTCGAATATACGATTGTTCCGGATAGTTCAAACCACGTTGTGCTGACGGGAGGAAAGCATTTGCTCAAGCACGTCCAAATTGAAGAAAGCGATCAAAATTTGCAGATTACCAATGAAAATAAATGTGGATTTCTGCGGGACCTTTCGACGCGAATTAAAGCTGAATTGCATGTTGCTTCACCTTCGTACATTTATTATGAAGGCAGTGAATGGTTAACAAATCAGGATACACTGAAGTCCGGAGAACTCCGACTCGTAATAAGAGATGGTGCGGGCGATGTCGACCTCACTGTAAAGAACGGTTATATGAGTGCACAGGTAACCCACGGTTTTGGGAACTATACCTTGAGGGGACAAACGATTCAGGCATTTTTAAACAATCAAACCAACAGTTTTTGTGATACGCGGGAGTTGGAAGTGAGCAGTCAAGTCCTGGTTCGGTCGCAGACACAAGGGGATATGTTAGTGAACGCCGACGCGGCTATATTGCGCGCTGAAATTTATGCTGACGGAAACATCGAGTACACAGGAGCGCCATTTAGTGTAGACTTGACAAAGCAAGGTTCTGGGTCACTCATTCCTTTGCAGGAGTAGGACAATTTGTTATATTTGTATCGAATTTAAATAACGAAAAATGGAAGTAGTATTTATAGCAATAGGAATGTTGGCGTTGGGTTTTGCGGGGATTGCTATCAAGATCTGGGCGAAAAAAGATGGCGAATTTGCTGGTACGTGTGCCAGTAATAATCCACTCGTTCAGGAAGAAGGAGGTTCTTGTGGTATGTGCGGTGCACGTCCAGAAGAAAAGTGCAAAAGTGATACTGAATAATCTCTAAGAACTCTTTCCTACCAGTTCAACCACTTTCTTTCATTATCGGCAACCTTTAATTTAATCAACACATCTGAAATTGCGCACATTATTTTTTGTTGATGAGTTATTTCCAACGAAACACCTTAAGAAATTATTACTGGTTAAGTCTTATAAACCTTTTTGAATAATTGATAAAAACTTGATTCACTATCATGACCAAGAAAATGAATTTAAAAAAGCTATGTGAAATCTATAGAAATTCAGCGAGAAGAAATTAAGTATCGATTTGACTGCTTTAAAATCAGGGAATAATAAAAGGTTGTCAATTAAGGCGACCGGTTTAAGTTTTTCAGTTCTACCCACAACAAAAAAAAGGAGACCTCAAAAGATCTCCTCAATAATGCTTTAAATAGCTGTTATCGGAAATTTCTAGTCCATGAAACTCTCAGCGGGAACGAGTATTCTACCGCAGTGTTCACAGATGATAATCTTTTTCTTTTGAACAATGTCGAGCTGACGTTGCGGGGGAATGCGATTAAAACATCCGCCACAAGAATCGCGGTCGACAGGTACAACGGCAAGTCCGTTTTTTGCACTGGAGCGCAGTCGATCATAAGCCTTGGTGAGGTGATCGTCCAATTTCTTTCTCGCTTTGTCCGATTTTTTGCGCAGTTTCTCTTCGTCCTTCTCCGTCTCGGCGACGATTTCATCCAATTCCGACTTTTTCTTGTCTAAATCCTCTTTTCTGCGGTCTAATTTCTCCTGTGCCTCTTCGAGTACTTCTTTTTTGTGCTCCAGACGCGCCTTGGCCTCTTTCGATTTCTTTTCATGAAGCTGAATCTCCAGTTCCTGGTATTCGATCTCTTTCTCGAGGGATTCAAATTCGCGATTATTTCTTACGTTATCTTGTTTCTCTTTGTAAGATAAAATTGCCGCTTGTGCCTCTTTTTGTTCATTTTTTCGATCGCTAATTTCCTGATCGATTTCATCCAACTCCTCCTGGAGTTTATTCACGCGTTTGTCCAACCCGTAAATATCGTCCTCCAGATCTTCTACTTCCAACGGAAGTTCACCGCGAACGGTCAACAGTCGATCAATTTCTGAATCGATTTGCTGTAGATTTGAAAGCGCATCTAATCGCTCCGCGACTGTTGCATTGGATTTAGCCTTTGATTTTGTTGCCATAAATGCTAAAAATAATTAATAGGATTTGTATTCACCTTACTTAAATGAAAGGCAAAGTTAATAAAATTTTTCTTCAAAATACCAAGAAGTAGATTCGGTGTAAATTGTTCACTTTCGTAATGACCGATGTCGGCAATGATGATATCGTCTTCAGCGTCAAAAAACTCGTGGTATTTGAAATCTCCCGTGATGTAAATATCGGCTTTTTTACCTTTTGCAGCGTTCAATAAAAAGCTCCCGGATCCACCGCAGAAAGCAACCCGTTGGATGTTGTCTTTAAGTAGCGGCGTATGGCGGATTACGGAACAGTCAAATGTTCTCTTGAGGTGTTCCAGGAATGCTGTGGTCTCCATGGGTTCTGGGAGTTCGCCGACCATTCCCGCGCCCTCGTAGTGATTGTTGTTGTCGAGCGGTATGATGTCGTGTGCGACTTCCTCGTAAGGGTGAGCGGTGTTCATGGCGGACAAAACCCGTGGCAGATGGTGCGATGAGACGATGACCTCAATTTTGTGTTCGCGGACGGTTTCGCGTTGTCCACGTTCACCAATGTTGGGATTTGCCACTTCATTAGGACGAAATCCGCCCTGACCTTTCGTTTCGAAGCTGCATTCGTCGTATTCACCGATATTTCCCGCACCAGCTTCAAACATGGCTTGTGATACCTCGGCCGTATTCTCCTCAGGACAAAAAACGATCAGCTTTTTAAGTGCATTTTTTGCCGGGGAAAGAATATTTAACTGCTCAAGTCCAATCCGATTTCCAATTTCGCGATTGACGCCGAACCGATAATTGTCCAGATTCGTATGAATCGCGTAGATTGCAATGTCATTTTTGATTGCTTTGATTACCGTGCGTTCGACGTAGTTCTTGCCGTTGAGCTTCTTCAATCCCTTGAAAACGATCGGGTGATGAGCAATAATCAGGTTGGCGCCCACTTCGATTGCTTCTTCAACAACGGCCTCTGTGCAATCCAGCGATAAAAGTACGCCCCGAACGGTCGTAGATGGATCGCCTGTAATTAATCCTGAATTATCGTAGGATTCCTGACTCGAAAGCGGAGCATGCTGTTCCAGATATGTCGTAATTGCGTTTATGGTATGTTTTTCTTTCATAAATTCAACTTTACACGCGAAGATATAGAATATGTTTGGTACAGGTTGAAATTACGCCGTCACTTTTGATTCGACGACTCAAGGGTTATTTCGCAACGATTGTGTTTTCGGCAGCAGTTCTGGTCGATGTTTACGATTAAACTGTATCGCGCATCACACTGCCGGAATTGTCCGCGCTCGTCGTCAGTAGAAGTAAATTCTATGCGGTTTACCCCAACAATTTCCAACGGGAATTGTATATTTAACGTCAAATTTGAAATAACAACAACATGCACGATAGAGACGAATTTAAAAAGTTTGCAACCAAGCACATGGGGATCAACAGTACACATCTCGGAAGTTACATTGAATCTTCATTAACCCCTTATATTATTGAGGAGCGCCAATTGAATATGACACAGATGGATGTCTTTTCGCGGCTGATGATGGACCGCATTATTTTCCTGGGTACTGGAATCAATGACCAGGTGGCGAATATAATCAATGCGCAGCTTTTATTTTTGGAGTCGGTAGATCCGAAAAAAGATATTCAAATTTATATGAACTCTCCTGGCGGAAGTGTTTATGCCGGATTGGGAATGTACGACACGATGCAGTATATCAGTCCGGACGTTGCGACGATCTGTACGGGATTAGCGGCATCGATGGGCGCTGTACTACTTTGTGCAGGAGCAGAAGGTAAGCGCACGGCATTGCGCCACTCACGCGTTATGATTCACCAGCCACTCGGTGGAGCACAGGGTCAGGCTTCTGATATTGAAATTACGACGCGCGAAATATTGAAATTGAAAAAGGAACTGTACGAGATCATTTCTGATCACACGGGAAAACCTTTTGATAAAGTGGAAGAAGATTCAGACCGCGATTACTGGATGACGGCCAAAGAGGCGAAAGACTACGGTATGGTCGATGAAGTTTTGCTGCGCAAGTCGAAATAACTATCTTTGTAATGAATTTAAAAGGTCAATTCTCGAATTGGCCTTTTTTTTACCAATTTTATGAGCAAGAAAGAAACAACATGTTCGTTTTGTGGTCGGCCGAAGAGTCAAGTGCGACTGCTGATTGCCGGTATCTCCGGACACATTTGTGACAACTGTATTATTCAGGCACAATCGATTGTGAAGGAAGAAATTCCCAACAATACTATTGGTCAGGAAGAAGGTGAGGCAGATGCGCCTTTAAATTTGATGAAGCCCATCGAACTCAAGGAGCACCTGGATGAATATGTTATTGGTCAGCTTTCGGCGAAAAAAACGATGTCTGTCGCTGTTTACAATCATTACAAGCGCCTAAATCAGCAAGTCGGTGAGGACGATATCGAAATTGATAAGTCGAACGTCGTACTCGTGGGACGAACGGGTACAGGTAAAACCTTATTGGCCAAGACGATCGCAAAAATGTTGAATGTACCTTTCTGTATTGCCGATGCTACGGTATTGACAGAAGCGGGCTATGTAGGTGAAGATGTGGAGAGCATTCTTTCTCGCTTACTTCAGGCTGCAGATTACAATGCCAAAGCGGCTGAACGCGGTATCATTTTTATAGACGAGATTGACAAAATAGCACGAAAAAGTGATAATCCATCGATTACGCGAGACGTTTCTGGTGAAGGCGTGCAACAAGCATTGCTGAAATTGCTCGAAGGAACGGAAGTAAGTGTCCCGCCCCAGGGCGGCCGAAAACACCCGGAGCAAAAGATGGTGAAGGTGAATACGCAAAACATCTTATTTATTTGCGGTGGAGCTTTTGATGGCATCGAAAAATTGATTGCCCGCCGCGTCAATCGCCAGACGATTGGATTCTCCAATTCAGAAGAGGAGCGCATCGACAAGGAAAATCTACTCGAGTTCATCAATCCCACGGATTTGAAAGAATTTGGTTTAATTCCCGAGTTGATTGGTCGTTTTCCGGTATTGACTTATTTGAATCCACTCGATGCGAAGGCTTTGCGCCGTATTTTAACGGAACCGAAGAATGCATTGGTCAAACAATACGTGAAATTATTCGAAATTGACGGAATTGATCTGAAATTTGACAGCGATGTACTCGATTTCATCGTAGAAAAAGCCATTGAATTTAAACTCGGAGCACGTGGTTTGCGCTCTATTTGTGAAGCTATTCTCACGGAAGCAATGTTCGATATACCGTCCAAGAAAGACGAGCTCAAAGAATATCGCGTGACATTAGACTATGCCAGGGCACAATTTGCCCGTTCGAAAATGGCGAAGATGAAGGCAGCGTAGGGGAGTATACAGCAAGAGTGTTGAGCAAGAGTGTTGAGCAAGAGTAGGGAGTATTGAGGTAGAATGGAGAGGGACGAGGATTGTTCATCATGCTCAATTTTAAACCCAAAACTCTGAACTCAGAACTCAGAACTCAGAACTCAAAACTGCCTATTGATCCAATATAAAATCCATGGCTGCTACACCAAAACCATTGTTGTTCCAGAGCATGCCTTTTTGCGTGTCGGGCTGGATAAAAACAAAAGAGGGGTAGTTTTCGCCGGTGATGCGCGTAAGGGTGGTCTCTTTGCGCGCAAGTGAAACTTGAATGCGGTCGTGGGCGCGTTTGCGGTATTCCTGCAAGGCGAGCGAATCGTTATTGACGACCTGTATATGAACCTCTTCAGAAGGGTACAGCTCCACGAGTCGATTGAGGTCTTCCACGCGTTCATAACAATACGAACAACCGGGCAGTGCGATCATGGTCAGTCCATCTTCGAGTTGTTGTGCTGAATTTCCATTAAAATAAACCGGTCGGTATTCGTGCTTAAAATCTCCTTCATAAATGGGGTGTATCGCGAATGCAATTCCGGCACCACCTGCGATGACGATCAATCCCAGAACTCTTCTCAAAGCGAGCGGCAGTTGCATCAAGAAGGTGCGATAAACTTCCACGAGCAATACGATCAGCACGATAGCCTGCAACATATAGGGCAACATCTTCGAAAAAGTGAAGGAGAGTCCCAGTGTTTGCGATCCTTTTTCAATGGTTCCGTGCAAAACGATCAATAAAGCGAAAACCAACAGTGTCACAATTGTCCGTGCCATAATATTATTCAGTTAGTTCTATATTAAAATCTTCGGTAAATTGTAGTTTTCCTTCCTTTTTTGTTTCACCGCCCGGCACTTTGAACCCTTTGATTTTCGTCGTTTTTCCTTTTTGGATCAAGTCGGCGAGTTGTTTGTTGGTGAGTTTTTTACCCATAAATTCAAAGGGAACCACGAATTTACAGCCTTGTTTAAAGCGCTCGCAACCGTAAGCTTTTTTGCCCTTAACCAGCGTTCCCTGTTTGCATTTTGGGCAATTCAGTGCTGTGATTTCTATTTTTTTTCTGGAAGCGCGCTTTTTACTCTTTTCTCCGGAAGCAGCTTTCTTTTTGTTCAGTTCTTCCTCGTCGATGATGGTAATGGTTTGCTGTTTTTCGTTAAACAATACTTCATTCGTCAATTCGACTACCATTTTCACCAGTTCCTTTTTAAATTGTTCCGGTTGAAATTCACCTTTCTCAATGAGCCGGAGTTTTCCTTCCCAGTCACCGGTCAATTGCGGCGATTTTAACGTTTCATTATCAATCACTTTGATCAGGTCAATTCCCGTTTGTGTCGCCACGATCGATTTGCGGTTCCGCGTAATGTAGCGTCTCCGGAAGAGGGTTTCTATGATATTGGCGCGCGTAGAAGGGCGTCCAATTCCATTGTCTTTGAGGAGTTCGCGCATTTCTTCGTCGTCGACTTGCTTGCCGGCTGTTTCCATAGCGCGCAAGAGCGTCGCTTCCGTGTACGGTTTGGGAGGTGTTGTTTTTTTCTGATCAATTCGGGGTTCATGCGGTCCTTTTTCTCCTTTTTCAAAGGTCGGCATAATTTTTTCGTCCTTGCTCTTTGATTTTTTCTTGTCGTCCGCATAAACTGCGCGCCAGCCAGGAGCGAGAATTTGTTTTCCCGTGGCTTTAAATTCCAGTTTTAACACCTCTCCAAGCACAGTGGTATTGCTCACCTTACAATCCGGGTAGAAAACTGAAATAAAACGTTTCACCACCGTGTCATAGACTCTTTTTTCTTCAACCGAAACACCCGAAGGACTGACACCAGTGGGAATGATGGCGTGGTGATCGGTTACTTTTTTATTGTCGAATACCTGTTTACTTTTTCGAATTTTGCCCGCTAAAACCGGAGCGACCAATTCCTGATAATATTTCAGGTTTTTTAATATTCCCGGAATCTTGGGGTAGACGTCCTCGGGCAGGTAAGTGGTGTCTACGCGCGGGTAGGTCACCAGCTTTTTTTCGTACAGGCTCTGGATGTGTTTCAGCGTCTGATCCGCTGAGTAGCCCAGTTTTTTGTTGGTTGCTACTTGCAGTGCAGTCAAATCGAACAAGCGCGGGGGCTTTTCCTTACCTTCTTTCTGCTCAAAGGAAGTAATTTCAAATTCCTCATCGGTGATTTTTTCCAGCGCGTATTTCGCCTTGTCTTCCTTTTTTATTTTACCGAGCACACTGTTGAATTCAGTATCGCGATAAACGGTGCGAAGTTCCCAGTAGTCCTGCGGTTTAAAATGATCAATTTCGAGTTGCCTGTTGACAATCATCGCCAGGGTGGGCGTTTGTACTCGCCCAATAGAAAGGACTTGTTTCTGGTGACCGAATTTTTTGGTGAACAGGCGCGTGGCATTTATGCCGAGAATCCAGTCACCAATAGCCCTGGTACTTCCGGCGGCATACAAATTGTTGAATTGCCCCGCTTCTTTGAGTTGTTCAAATCCTTCTTTGATGGCTTCCTCTGTGAGTGAACTGATCCACAGCCGTTTTATCGGTACTTTGCATTTTGCTTTGTGCAATACCCATCGCTGAATAACTTCTCCTTCCTGACCGGCATCTCCGCAGTTGATGACTTCTGTTGCATTTTCCACTAAGCGCTTCACGATATTGAACTGGCGCTGGATACTGTCCTGTTCGATCACTTTTATCCCGAAACGCGAAGGAACCATCGGCAAGTGCCGCAAATTCCAGTATTTCCATTCGTCTACATAATCCTTTGGTTCTTTGAGCGTACATAAATGTCCATACGTCCAGGAGACCTGGTATCCGTTGCCTTCATAATAGCCGTCATTGCGCTGGTTTGCACCAATAACATTGGCAATATCTTTTGCCACACTCGGTTTTTCGGCCATGCAAAGTTTCATGCTTATTTCCAATAGCGTTTTACGGTGAAAGAATACGGGTGTTTCTCATCTTTTTTTTGTTCGAGGACGATTTCTTGTTGCCACGAACTCAAATCGACGGAAGGAAAGTAAGTGTCGGCATCAAATGCCGCATGAACGTGGGTGATATACATTTCATTGACGTTGTTATCCTCCAGGGCGAGCTGATAGATTTGCGCACCGCCGATAATGAAGCACTTCTTATCCGGATTGGCTACTGCTGCCGGAATCGCGCTAAATTTTGTAATCAGCTTGGCTCCATCTGCCGAATAGTTGAGGTTGCGCGTGAGTACGATATTTTCGCGATTAGATAGCGGACGAAAACGTTCCGGGATCGACTCCCAGTTTTTGCGTCCCATAATCACGACGTGACCCGTGGTCGTTTTTTTAAAGAACTGCATGTCACGAGGCAGGTGCCACAAGAGGTCGTTGTTTTTACCGATCTCATTATTTTTTCCGACGGCGACAATTATCGTGTACTTCATAACCTGAACTTAAACCGCAATGGGCGCTTTTATTGTTGGGTATGGGTCATAATTTTCCAACTGAAAATCTTCGTATTTGAATGCGAAAATGTCGTTTACCTCCGGGTTTATTGTCATCGTAGGAAGCGGTTGCGGATCTCGCGACAACTGCAGTTTCGCCTGTTCAAAATGATTGGAGTAGAGGTGCGCATCACCGAATGTGTGAATGAATTCTCCCGGTTCCAGGTCGCATACCTGAGCGAGCATCATCGTAAACAAAGCGTAACTCGCAATGTTGAACGGAACTCCTAAAAACGTATCGGCAGACCGCTGGTAGAGCTGGCAACTCAATTTTCCCTCTGCGACAAAAAATTGAAACAGGCAGTGGCACGGAGGTAGCGCCATATCTTTTACATCTGCCACGTTCCAGGCTGAAACAATGTGTCTGCGCGAATTCGGGTTGTTTTTTAGTTGATCCACCAACTGCGCGATTTGATCAATTGTACCGCCGTTGCCATCAGGCCAGGAGCGCCACTGGTGACCATAAACCGGACCTAAATCACCATTTTCATCGGCCCATTCGTCCCAGATGGATACTTTGTTGTCTTTTAAGTACTTGATGTTGGTATCCCCACTGATAAACCACAATAATTCGTGAATGATGGAGCGCAGGTGTAATTTTTTTGTGGTCACACACGGAAATCCATCGTTCAGGTCAAAGCGCATTTGATAACCGAATACAGATCGCGTTCCGGTGCCTGTGCGATCGCCGCGATCGAACCCATTATCGAGAATATGTTGTAATAATTTATGATATTGCTCCATGATTATTCGAATTGAAAAATAAAGTTAGTGCTTTTTCTGAAAAGACCATTACAAAAATAATGATCCTCAAAAAATATGAGCAGATGGCTGGCTATAATTTGTAAACGAATTGGAGAACCGTGGAACTGGAGAACCGCAGAACTGCAGAACCGTGGAACTGGGGAATGCAGAACTGTGGAATGTAGAATTGTGGAATATGGAATGTAGAAGTGTAGAAATCTGAAACCGTAGAGATGTAGAACCGCAGAACTGCAGAACCGTGGAACCGTGGAATGCAGAATTGTGGAATATGGAACGTGGAAATGTAGAAATCTGGAACCGTAGATATGTAGAAATGGAGAAGTTGGAGTTCGATGTAATGCGGTTTTTCATACCCTTCTTTTAGCAGTTTCAATACACTTTACCAGGATCGAGATCAATTCATTATTTTCCTGAATCAATGAGTTTATTTGAGTACCTTGTTTCGTTAAATCTGCGCCTTTTATTATTCTCAGGCAATTGTAAGATTCTCTCAATTCCTTCAAGCAGATTTTCATTTTATGAACAAAATCCTTTCGTGACTCAGCTGCATTAGCTTCACCGTAGTTTAGTGCTGGTGAGGTTGACGACCTTATAAGTTGATTGCTCAAGTGTATAGCAGGTCTTATATCTCTTAAGTTCTGACAAAACTTTACCGTTTCTGCAGCAAAATTAATTAGCCGATCCTCCAGGTCGTATTTTCTCATTTTTCAATGTTTAGGTGATTTGATATATAGTTAAGATAAAAAAATAGCATTAAATGATCAAGAGAACATTGGAGTTTTTAATTTAAAACCGTGGAATTGTAGAACCGCAGAACTGCAGAACCGTGGAACCGTAGAACTGCAGAACCGTGGAATTGTGGAATGTAGAATTGTGGAACTGTGGAGTTTTAGAATTCCAGCACTGTTGTTTTTAGCTTATCTTCTTCTTTAGAAATGCGCGTTCCAGAGCACTAACCTAATTGATGAGATTTAACCGGGTGACGTCGTTTTACATTTCTGAAGTCCTGGAATGTCGGTGAGCATCATCGTTTTTTGATTTTGGGGTATTCAGTTCGGGATGCATTCAGCCCACTCGGATCACAATTTTTCCTTATTTTTACGACACCATGAAGAGTAATTCTACAGACATCCTGACAAAAGCCGGTCGTGCGCTGGTTAGTTTATTGGTGTTGTTGATCGTCTCTTCCTGTATGTTGGGGGACCGTCCCTTTCCAAAGCGTTATTTAGGGACTTACAGTGGTGAGCAGGCTGCTTATTCTGCTGCCATGGACGGAGAAAGTATGTCGTTTGAGCCCATAACCTACGAACTCGAGTTGACCTATGACGAACTGTGGTTGAGTACAGCGCAGCGGGTTCTGCACGGGACTTATTCAGTGACAGCTGATACCGATCGTTATTATGCCATTCGGGTGAAACTGGAAAACGGGGTCATCGAGGAGTGGCAAATCATGAAGAGCGATGAGAAATTAATTCGCAAGGCCATTGAACCGGAGCCGGAAGTGATCTTCGTCCAGGAAGATTGAGGATAAAAAAGACCTTGAATTCTTTGAGATGATGGCTGAGAAATGAAGTAGTTTTATTATTTTTACGGCAAAACAAAATATTATGGCTAATAACTTTTTTGAAGAATCTACGGCAGCAGTAGGAACGATATTTACAATTTTTGCTTTAGGAGTTATTGCTGCTATCCTGATCTGGGGATAAACTGCAGTATATTGTTGAATCCTAAAAAAATAGAGATACGTTGAAAGAAGATCGAATGAATGCGCTTTCCTATAATACGGAGCGCCCACAGATGTATATTCCCGAGTACGGACGGAATGTGCAGAATATGATTGATTACGCCAAAAAAATCAAATCGCGAGAAGAACGCAACCGCGCTGCTCGTGCTATCATTGACGTGATGGGACAGCTCAATCCACATTTGCGCGATGTTGAGGATTACACGCACAAATTATGGACGCATCTTTTCATCATGAGTGACTTTGAGATTGATGTGGATTCTCCTTATCCAATTCCGGAGCCCGAAAAGCTGCGCGAGCGTCCTGAGGACATGAGTTACCCCAGAAACAGCGCGAAATACGGACATTTTGGTTATTACACGGAAGAAATGATCCGGACGGCGGCCGAAGTGAAGGATGAAGAGGAGAAAACCTATCTCACAGAAACCCTCGCCAATCTTTTGAAGAAGAATTACCTGACATTTCACACGGAGAACGTGGAGAATGGAGCGATTATTCAGCATTTGAACGAATTGTCTAAAGGCGAATTGAGGCTTCAGCATCCCGAAAAGTTAAAATCGACGAAGCAGATTCTCAAACAGTACGGCATCACGACTCCGGCGCCCAAGAAAAAAAGAAAAGGTAAAAAAAGAAGAAAATAAGCGCATACCATGGCATCATTTGAAATACACGGCGGAAAACGATTGAAAGGAGAAGTCATTCCGCAAGGGGCGAAAAACGAAGCACTGCAAATTCTTTGTGCCGTATTGCTCACTCCGGATAAAATTACGATTTCGAACCTGCCGGATATCATCGATGTTAACAAATTGATCAATCTCCTTCAGGCGATGGGGGTGAAGATCGAGAAAGTTGAAAAAGGAACGTATATTTTCCAGGCGAAAAATATCGATCTCGATTATTTAAAGACAGAAGATTTTAAACAGCGCGCCAGTGGTTTGCGCGGTTCAGTGATGATCATCGGTCCGTTGCTCGCTCGTTTTGGAAAAGCTTTTATGCCGAAACCCGGAGGCGATAAAATTGGTCGAAGAAGGTTAGACACGCATTTTGAAGGGTTGATTAAGCTCGGCGCCAAGTTTAATTTTGATTCTAAGGAACACTTTTACACCGTTGAAGCCAAGAAGCTCGAAGGCCTTTACATCCACATGGATGAATCCTCAGTAACAGGAACGGCTAATATCGTGATGGCTGCCGTGTTGGCTAAGGGGAACACGACCATCTATAACGCAGCTTGTGAGCCCTATTTGCAGCAACTTTGCCGAATGCTGAACAATATGGGAGCGAAAATCACGGGTGTAGGCAGTAATTTATTGCGGATTGAGGGCGTTAAGTCGTTGACGGGCTGTTATCACCGGGTTTTACCAGATATGATAGAAATCGGTAGTTTTATTGGCATGGCGGCGATGACACAGTCAGAGATCACTATCAAAGATGTCGGTTATGAGCACCTGGGGATTATTCCGCAGACGTTCCGTCGACTGGGGATTGATATGGAGTTGCGCGGGGATGACCTTTACATTCCTTCTCAGGATATTTACGAAGTTGACACGTTCATCGATGGTTCGATATTGACCGTTTCAGATGCTCCCTGGCCCGGATTTACGCCCGATTTGTTGAGTATCGTACTCGTGGTGGCTACGCAAGCCAAAGGTAGCGTTCTCATTCATCAAAAGATGTTCGAATCCCGTTTGTTCTTTGTGGATAAGCTGATCGATATGGGCGCGCAGATTATTTTGTGTGATCCGCACCGCGCTACAGTGATTGGAATGAATCGCGAAACAAATCTCCGTGGCATCCAGATGACCTCACCCGATATTCGTGCAGGCGTATCGTTATTGATTGCTGCATTATCGGCAGAAGGAAGAAGTGTGATCCACAACATTGAGCAGATCGACCGCGGTTATCAGGATATCGATATTCGTTTGAATAATCTAGGAGCGGACATCAGGAGGATGTCGTAGTATGGGTGATTGATTGGGGCTTCGGGCTTCTGTTTCGACAAGCTCAACAATCGCCCTCAGCCTCAGCCCTCAGCCTCAGCCTCAGTTTCAGCCCTCGACCTCAGCTCGTGGTCTCATTTCTCGAATTTAGTTCTCTATCTGAGTTCTCGGTTTTGGTGATCAACCTCAGACGTTAGTTCTATCCATTAGTTAGGGTTATTTGTTCTCTGATTGTATTTGTTTTTTCAATTTTGCTGGCGTCTTCATACATGTTTTCTTCATTTTGTTCAAATCACAGATAAAACCCGAAGTGATGTGCAGAGCTCACCGATGCGGGCTTTCACAAACCATCATTTGCAATTTTCAATTCGTTATACCTTCAATAAAAGTATAATTGCGCGTCCCAGACACCTTTTTTGATGAAATTTTACGTTGGCGAAATTGTTTTACATTTCCGAAGTCGTGTATTCCGAGTGCATATTGAATTTTATTCCACAAAACACGTCTGATTTCAGTGAATTACATGTTGATTAGCGCACGTAGATAAATTTTTTTATTTAACTTTATTAGGCAATTACTTAAATCACAGAAGATGAAAAGAATAACCATCAAAAAGATCAAACATAGAAATAACCAGGTGTTAATGCTTTCTTTTGAGAAAGATGCTAACTTGATTGCGATGTGCAAAAAAATCGGTGCGACATATTCGAATACGCACAAGGGTTGGTGGCTCATAGATATGCCCGAAAATTTAACAAAAATACAAGAAACATTTGGGGCAGATTTATTAGAGAACGAAGTGAGGTCTCAATCTATTGACCAGTCAACCAAACCCACAGCTTTTGATCAACTCACAGATACACACAAAGCAAGTATTCAAAAATTTGAGCAATTTTTACGATCCAAACGATTTGCAGAATCTACAATAAAATCATATATCCACTCTATTCAGTTATTTCTAGCCTTTTACAAAGATAGATCTATAACATCTTTAAGCAATGAAGATGTGATAAGATTCAACAATGAGTATATTTTAGCCAAAAAACTCTCTGGTTCATTCCAGAATCAGATAGTTAATGCTGTCAAGAAGTACTTTTTAATCGTCGAGAATCGCAGAATCGATATTGAATCAATACATCGGCCTAAACGGGAGCATGTACTTCCAAACGTTCTTTCAAAGGAAGAAGTTAAAAAAATACTGGATGGGACACGCAATTTAAAACATCGCGCTATGTTGAGTTTAATATACGCATGTGGTTTACGTCGCAGCGAGCTGCTGCACCTTCGCCCTAAAGACATTGATTCTAATCGAAAGTTATTAATCGTAAGGCAGAGCAAAGGACGAAAAGATCGCGTGGTTCCGATATCAGACAAGATTATAGAAATGCTAAGAGAATATTACAGATCATACAAGCCAAAAGACTGGTTATTCGAGGGGCAGAAGGAAGGGAGCCAATATAGTGCAACCAGCATACAAAAAGTATTAAAGCGAGCGGTACATAGAAGTAAAATAAACAAGCCGATAACCCTCCATTGGTTACGACATAGTTACGCTACTCACTTACTAGAGAATGGAACAGATTTACGATTTATCCAGGAGATTTTAGGACATAAGAGCAGCAAAACCACCGAGATCTATACGCATGTAAGCACAAAGAGTTTACAAAACATAAAGAGTCCTTTTGACGATTTATGAAATAGTTATATCTTTGATAACATAATCGGACAAAAAGTGTACATATCCGAATACAGGTTTTGCTATATACACTTTTTG
>JBNJEH010000037.1:0-30891 GCA_051745635.1 Bacteroidota bacterium | reverse complement strand
GTGCCTAAAATAGCTTCAAAATTAAATTCATGAACCGAGCTTGCGAGCTCAACGAAGTTAATAAATCGGGTTAATTCATTATATTAGACGTATGGAGAAGAAGGCAGAGGATTTTTTAAACGACCAGCAGGCATATTTTGAATCACAAGCCACGCGATCCATCCGATTCAGGAAGGGAAAACTCAAATTGTTGCGCGGAATGCTCAAAGAAAATGAAGAGCGTTTGTATGCGGCGATCAATGCTGACTTCAAAAAATCGGAATTCGATACCTTTACCAATGAATTGGCGCTGCTTTACCTGGATATTGATGAGGCCATTGCCAAATTGAGAAACTGGTCGAGGAGAAAGCGGGTCGGCACGAATTTGATTAATTTTCCTGCGAGGAGCTTTGTTTACCCGGAACCACTTGGTGCCGCCCTCGTCATCGGTGCGTGGAATTACCCCTTTCAGCTTTCTTTTGCACCCGTCATTGCCGCCATGGCCGCGGGATGTACAGTAACGCTGAAACCGAGTGAAGTACCGTCTGAAACCAGCAGGATCATTGCTGAGTTGGTTGGTGAATATTTTGATAAGCACTATTTTCGGGTGGCCGAAGGTGGAGTCGAAGAAACGACTGCGCTCTTGAAATTGAAGTGGGATAAAATATTTTTTACGGGTAGTGTTCCCGTTGGAAAAATTGTCTATCGTGCCGCTGCAGAAAATCTGGTACCGGTAACGCTCGAACTCGGCGGTAAAAGTCCGGCCATCATTACGAAAGATGCGAATCTCGACCTCGCTGTGCGACGCATTGTCTGGGGGAAATTTTTGAACGCGGGTCAAACCTGTATAGCACCGGATTATGTAGCTGTTGCGAGGGAGGTCAAAGAAGACTTTATGGAGCGTTTAATCGCCCGCATTGCGGAGATGAATTACGCTGTTGATCACGGCAACTATGTACAAATCATCAACGATAAAAACGTCGAGCGGCTTGAAAAACTCATCCCGGAGGATCGGGTGGTTTGCGGCGGCAAGGTGGATCGTGAAAACAGATATATTGAACCGACGGTATTGGATCGTATTACTTTCGAGGATAAAATCATGGAGGACGAAATATTCGGACCGATTTTACCTGTGATTACGTTCGATCAACTGACGCCATTATTAGCAAAAATTAAAGAAAAACCTGCGCCGTTAGCGTGCTACTTATTTACGAAGAAACGCTCGATAAAAGAACAGGTGATTAGCGAGTTGCGCTTTGGTGGCGGAGCTATCAACGATACGATCATGCACATTACCAACAGTAAATTGCCTTTTGGCGGAGTAGGGGATAGCGGAATAGGTAATTACCACGGAAAGGCGGGCTTTGATGCGTTTACACATTACAAAAGCATATTGGATAAATCGACATGGTGGGATCCGGACTTCAAATATCCACCCTACACGAAAAATAAATTAAAATGGGTCAGAAGGCTCCTCGGGATTTGAATCAAGACCATTCGCGGTCTGAAATGTGAACTGTTCCCCTGAACAACCCAACTTTTTTGTCGTCCTGATTGTAGGTGGTGACTTCGTAGATTCCAATTGTTTTTCCGCGGTTCAATTCGTTGCATTCAGCGATGAGGTGATCGCCGGTTTTTACAGGACGCGTGTGTGAAATAGACGTTTCAATACTTACACATTGCTTTCCGTAACTGTTGGCAGCAAAGGCCAGGGCAGAGTCAGACAGGCTATAGGTAATACCGCCGTGGGCGATGGAAAAGCCGTTCACCATTTCCTCGCGCACCGTCATTTTCAATTTGGAGTACCCTTCGCTGATTTCGAGAATTTCGATGTCCAGCCACTGTGAGAACGCATCCCCGTCCATCATTTTTTGTACAATAGCTTCCGGGCTCATGCCTGTTATTTAATCGAACGGTTCATCAATGCGATCATAGCAATGCCGACAATAAAGAGGTAAGTAGCCGTTTCGTCCTCTAAATGATCGCCATCTTCGTCCTCAGCCTCGATTTCATTCAGTAAAAAGGACACCATATTGGGCTGATTACAAAGCGTAGCAATGAGATCATTGTCTTCCGTTTCCATGTACTCATCCAGTGTTTGGATATATTCTTCCTGGAAGTTTTCAATAGCTTCATCGTCAATCGTTTCCCATTGAATCCCTTGTTGTGCAAAAGCTTCTGAAAAAATGCTGAAATAGTACATGAGCAATTCCAGCAACTCGTCGTTTTTGTATTCGATCGCCGATGAGAGCACGTAACCGACAAAGGTTTCCTGGGCCAGGACGTGCGTTTCGGACAATTTCTCCAGGCTGTCCGCGTCCAGATCGTCTATTTTTAAGACGGCTTTTTCGATATTCTTTACGGTTAATTGTTCTGACATGTTGTTGTGTTATGTGTGAAAAACTGCTTTTAAACTAAGATCTAAGGAAGTCACAGAATGCGTAAGCGCACCGGAAGAAATGTAGTTGACTCCCGTTTCTGCGTAAGCGCGAATATTTTCTTTCGTAATGCCTCCGGAAGCTTCCGTTTCGATGTGTTCGGGAATTTTGGGAAGGACATTTTTGATTTGCTCGGGTGAGAAGTTGTCGAGCATGATGCGATCCACTTGCTGAACGGCCAACACTTCGTCGAGTTCTGCTTCGTTGCGCACCTCGATTTCAATGTTGATTTTTAGTTTTTTGCGTTCGATATAAGCATTGGCGCGTTCAATAGCTTTTTCTATTCCTCCTGCGTAATCGATATGATTGTCTTTGATCATGATCATATCGTAAAGGCCATATCTGTGGTTGTAACCGCCGCCAATTGTAACCGCCCACTTTTCCAGAGCGCGAATACCAGGCGTCGTTTTGCGCGTGTCGAGCAAATGGGCGTCCGTGCCCTCAATAAGGTCGGAGACTTTTTTGGTTTCGGTGGCTATTGCGCTCATGCGTTGCATAAAATTGAGCACCAACCGTTCCGTAGCGAGAATAGATTGCGAAGATCCTTCTACGCGAAAAGCGATATCTCCGGGTTCTACTTGAGAACCATCGTGAATGAGTACATCGACCTTGAGTTGATCGTCATAATGGTTGAAAATGCGTTTGGCCAATTCTACCCCAGCGATTACGCCGGCATCTTTAACCAGTAATTCAGCTTCGCCCCGGGCTTTTTCCGGCACGCAGGACAACGATGTGTGATCACCTTCACCGATGTCTTCTTTTAAGGCCAGTTCAATGATTGAATCTATCATGCTGCAAAATTACTCAGAATTATAGAAGTGGTGAAGCAATTATTCATCTTTCCACTGGGCATTAGTGAGTACGCGAAATTCGGGTTTTCCGCCTCCTCCGACAACTTTAAATTGGATTTCGACCGGTCTGAATTTGTATTCTTCGAGGTTTTGAACGAGGTCGGAAATAAAGGGTGTTTTTTCATCAACGCGAACGGTGGTGATATAGCGATTTTCTTCTTTTGGCTCACCCAACAGCAGAAACAGTTGATTCCCTCCTTTGATGACGCTGATAAAATGGGTCTCAAACCGCCCTTTGCCCTCCAGAATATTATTGACCGTCTGAAGCGAATGATGAGTTGGTCGCATCTCTTTCCACGATGATTTTTCTATTTCGTCGGCATATTCGGCACTGCGCGTTCGCGTAGCAACGGGTTCTTCATCGTTATAAAATGTCTGCGTTTCCACGTAAACGGATTGCGTCGTATCGACCCAGTCATCTTTCTTTTCATAGAATGCGATGACTTTTCCGTTTTCGAAATAGTAGTGGCGTTGACCCTGACCATTATGGCCGCCATTGGCAAAGTGCTCGACAATTTTAAGAGGCTGTTGATCGTCATTCAAATAAGCCCGCACTTCCTTAAAGCTCGACTGTTCGCTCTCCGTATTTTCCCACCGCAACGACTCCACTTGCTGAAGCTCATTTTGAATCTGGTCGATCTCTTTCATTTTGGCGGCAGCCGGATACTGCTTTTGCGTCTCCGTTGTTTGATCTTCTGAATCGTTCGACGAGTTGTCTTTCGTCTTCACCTTTTGGTCGCACGCGCCCAGAACAATCAGCATTAATCCCAGTAGGGCGAAATTTTTTATTACTGTCATAAATCAAGGATTTTAAATAAAAATGTCCGCAGAACCCAATCCGCGGACATTAAATTAATGGTTTCTATTGTTATTTAAAAATAATAGTCATTTCCACACGGCGGTTGGCCTGACGACCTTCTTTCGTGTCATTCGATTCAATCGGTTGCGTTTCACCGAAGTAAAGCACGAACAGACGTTCTTCAGCGATATCGCGATCGATCATGAATTGCTTCACGGATTCGGCGCGTTTCTTCGAGAGAATCAAGTTGTTCTGAGCATCACCAACATTGTCGGTGTGACCTGATATTTGCAGGTTCCACTCCGGTTTTTTCTGGAGCACCTCAGCTAGTTCGTTGAGGGATTCTACCGACTCCTCTTTGATTTTTGCACGAGCCGTTTCAAACTCGAGGTTATCAAATGCGGTCTTGAGAATTTCCTGCACGTCCTCTTCGATTTCAGGACAACCGTTGTTCGATCTCGGTCCTTTGGTTTCCGGACAGTCATCATCCTTGTCTGGGATACTGTCGTTATCCGAATCTTTATAAGGACAACCGTTGTTTTCTCTCGGACCGGCGAGGTTCGGACAGTCATCATCTTTATCGAGGATACCATCTTCGTCTGTATCCGGCCAAGGACAACCGCTGTTTTCTTCAGGTCCTGGCGTTTTAGGACATTCATCGAGGAAATCCAGCAGGCCATCTCCATCTGTATCTGGACATCCGTTCAATTCTCTAGGGCCCGGTACTTCAGGACACGCATCTTTGTAATCAGGAATGCTGTCGCCATCGATGTCGGGACACCCTGTAAACTCTTCGGGACCAGCTTCTTCCGGACAGTCATCTTCTTTATCAATGATTCCATCTCCATCTGTATCCGGGCACCCGTCAAATTTCTTCAATCCAGGCGTTTCAGGACAGTCATCATTTTTATCCATGATGCCGTCTTCGTCCGTATCGGGACATCCATTGAATTGTTTCAAACCTGGTTCGTTCGGACAGTCGTCTTCGGAATCCTGAATACCGTCGTCATCCGAATCAGGACAACCTTTAAATGCCCATTTCCCTGGCGTATCAATACAGAGGTCTTTCTCATCCGATACTTTGTCGTTGTCGATATCACTGGGATGACCATAGAGTACGGGAACGCGCAATCCGGCGTAAACACCAGCACCGCGAACTTCTCCACCGGGGAATAGTGTTTTGAGATCGGGAACACCGAGGGTCAATGGTCCGAGGCGCAACCCGAGACCAGCTCTAAATCCAGCGTAAGGATTGTAGGAAACGGGAATACCGACACCTGCCCATTTGTAATCGTAGGTTGGTGTAATGGAGTACTGACTCGCCGCGCGCACGTTCGAGGCCTGTCCTGAACGGTTCATATTAATGTAGGCCGTGGCATTCACGTAAAAATCTTTCCAGATGTGGTAGTCGACCTGAAAACTCAATGCCGTAGGCGTATTCATGTAGTATGTCGAAGAAGTATCTTCTGATTCTTCCCAGTCATCGTCGTTTTCAATTAAGCTGTCTATTTTATTGGAGAAACCGTTTAAACCATCTACATCTTCAAAGATGGTTAGGTCAAGATCGGTAGTATTCACCGAGAAATTACGACTTCTTCCCGTTTTGGTAAACTGCATACCTCCCAAATCGACGAGTGAAGCACCTACGCGCAATTTATATTTATTCTTGTCTCTGCGCCACAAGTTGGTTTCGCCGTCCATGTCATATTTGTAATCTTTATAGTTTGGACGCCATTCATAAACTACACCGAGGTCGAGTCCCAGCCCGAGTTTTGAGGTGAGCTTGTAAAACTCATTGAAGGAGAAACCAGAGCCCTCATTGCCATTACCGATGTATTCGTCGATATTTTCAGAGTAACCAAAATTGAAGTTGCCGCGAAAAGTAGTTGCCGTGTCGTCGTTGAGCAGTTCAAAATCGAGATCTGATGCGTGTACGTAAGACGAGGCAATTCCCTGATTAAACTTCAACCGCCCTCCTGCTTTCCAGAAATGCTCGCCTTCATCGGATATGATTTGTGCGTAATTGACACCATATTCCGCCCAGGTCATTGCGTTCTGTGAAAGAAGTGAACCATCAATTGATTTGCTCCACAATTCTTCAAATTCTAAACCTTCTTCACTCAATTTAGCTACTTCCGGGTGAATATCATCAACATTGACAACGGTGCGCAACTTTGCAGAAAAACCGACTGCTATTTTTCGATTGATATGAAACATAAAGTTTAACGCGTCCAGCTGCAGGTTCATGTTGACTCCGCGCGCAGAAGCGTTTGGGCTATCGTAGTCGGTCACGTCAAAAACGTTGTTTTCGTAGAAATTATCATCGTCCATCCACGCCGTATCTTTTCGCAGTGAATAGGGCCAGCTGCGTCGAGGCAATACATCAGCGTTAAAATATTTCGCGTTTTGCCATGCATCAATATTTAAGCTGAAGAGGTTGACATCAACGACAAAACGATTGTCTACAATAGAGGCGGGCTGCAAATCAGCCGACATGATACCACCGTAATTACTGTGGGCGACACCCAGGTAGTTTTGTGCAGAAGCAAATTGCGTTAAACTGAAAAAAACGCCGAAAAGCACAAATAATTTATTCATTCTCGTCATAAGTTGTAGTTTAGAAATGATAAGATTTCACTTTATATCCCAAAAATAATCATTCCAATTAAACTGTCATTGATTTGTTTCAATTTTTAATTTATAGCAGATGATATTTCCATTAATTTGCGTGTACAAATAAAGTAATTCATTATTTTGATCGAAATGCGCGCGCACACTATTGCGACCTTCTTTGGGGAATTTTTCGCGCTCTTCCTGCAGCGCATCGTAGCCGTGGATTTTGTTTTGCAAATAGTCGAGCGCTATCAGCGTGAAAGCATCTTTGGTTTTTAAGGCCTTTAAATGGCTGACTTCATTGTAGGGCAATTCAATTGTATAGACGACTTCACCTTTGAAATTTAAAACCTGTAGCGTATTATCATTTTGAATGTACACGTATTGTTCATCTACGTTGGAGAGTGTTCCTTTCGCCAGGAAAGTAGCTTCGCTGTCTCTATGTCCCAGCGCAAAGACTTCCTCGTTTTTTGCGTAATAGCCAATTACTTCGCTCCCGTGTTTGACAAAATACGACCCGCTGGTTTTACTCAGGCTCTCCGCAGCAGCTGGTGTCTCGAGGTAGCCCAGATATTGCTTTTTATCCGTGTCGATCGCCCAGGCGCGCAGATTGCCGTCAATATTTAAGGCAAAAGGCGTCTGTTCGATCGGTTCGGATGCAATCTGAATGATATTGAGTTCCTGCCCGGAACTGTTGATCATTACAACTTCTCCTTTCGCTGTACCGACCAAAAATCGTTTCGTTCCATTCCAGACGAAATCACTGATGGCCGTGGTCAGTTGCTGGTCACTTTTATACGGAAAGCCACCGACGCTATTTCCATTCAAATCGATGAGGTGAACCGCGTCGTCTGTGCGAAAAAGCAGCTGATGTTTATCGTTATCAAATACGTCGACCACTTTTACCTCACCCTGAATACTGTTTCCGATGCTGCCCGACCAGATGGATGTGCTGTTGGGACCTAACAATTCGTAATTGCCTTGTTCATCGGAGATAAATACCGACGTTCCGTTTCTGAGGTGATCGGGAATAGGAGTGAATTCATCGAGTTTAAATTCGGGACTGTACGACCAGGTGCTGTTATCTTCATTGAGTACTTGTGCTTTCGGAGGGCGCGTACTTACCTGAAACAACAAATGCGTTTTCCAGGTCATGCTCTTTTTCTCTTCCGGGCTTATACTGCGATAGTTGACTTCAGCAGGCAAACCACCAAAAAATGCGTTTTGAAGTTTTTGGCGCGTGGCGATGGTTCTGCCCAGCTGGTAATCGACCAGGATTTGTTGTGCGATGCGTCGGTTTTCGGTAAAAAACACCTTGTCCTCCAGTTGTCCGACATAAATGCGCGTAGAGTCTGATGCGGGAAAATTTTTAGTCAGCTGAAAACCGGTAAAGGAGTGAAGGTTATCGTGCATTTTGATCGAATCTTCGTGCGGAGATTTTTCGATAAGGATTAGCGAGGGCTCTTGTTTGGAGCGATAATCACTGAAGAGAACGCGTTCATCTTTGTACACGACGTCTACATAGCCTTTATCCACCCAGCTGCCCATGGTTCGGGAAAAGAGTGTGTCGTGTTCTGATGCGTAAAATCGCTCGCGGAAATTGTACTCGTCAATATTCTCGGGAAGTACACTGGAAAAATAAGGGACGTCGCGGACGGGGGTGCCATACGTCGTCGCCGGATCGGCACTGCGGTATTCAAAATAGCCTTTTTCGAGGTTGTAGATGTCGGTGCGGTTCCATCCGTCTTCTGTTTTTTCCCAGTAATTGGCCGAAGCTTTTTTGTCGGCGTCCTGGAAAAAGTGAAATGAGGAGTCCATCGAGCAGCCGGATGAATTAAACGTTTCGTCGCTGATGAGCAAGTGGTTTTTGTTGCGCGCTGACTTCACGTTATGTTGTTTAAAAAACCGGGTTACTTGTTGAGCTGCATCGCGGGACCAGTCCGCATTTTTTTCAAAAAGGACTTTATTGGATGAGGCGCTGAGAAAGATGCGCAAATCGGGTGTTTTTAAGCTTAAACTATCCAGGGTTGGAAGGGTAGCGGCAAAAGTATTGTTTTGAGCGATAGAAAGTACTTCTTCAGCCTCTGCAATTCGATTGACCAGAATGACGGCTTGCTCCTCCTCGCAAAATACGTTCTCCGGCGTCAGTTGATTGGAGTTGTCGATGAACAAATCGTACGATGCATACCCCAGCCACCCGAGAGAAACGGCAACCAGCAGGAAGAGTATAAAGCGTTTCATGATCGTTTTTTTTCAAAACTAATGGATTATCGCGGATAAAATCTCAACATTGCAGGAAAAATCAAACATCCTGTTGTTGATGAGGTGGCTTAAAGGTCAAGTTCCAGCTGTGGAAGTAGTTGAAAAGTGCGTCGATGGTGTGCTGTTACCCCGCATTTTCGAATGGCCTCGCGATGTGCTTTGGTAGGGTATCCCTTGTTTTTATTCCACGCGTATGCCGGGTATTCTTCGTGGAGCAATCGCATGTAATCGTCGCGCGCTTCTTTGGCAAGTACAGAAGCTGCTGCAATTGAAGCGTATTTGCTATCCCCTTTGATGATGCAGTGATGTGGAACACTTTCATAGGGTTTGAATTTATTGCCGTCGATGAGCAACGAGGTCGGCTGTTGCTGAAGTGATCGTATAGCTTTGTGCATAGCAGCAAAACTGGCGTTGAGTATGTTGATCTTTTCGATTTCCCGCGGGTAAATGAAAGCGATACTCCAGGCGGTTGCTTCCGCTTTAATCGTGGGAACTAACCGTTGTCTCCTGGCAGGCGTGAGCTGTTTGGAATCGTTGAGCAGCGGGGCGTCAAATTCGCGGGGTAAAATAACGGCTGCGGCAACCACCGGACCTGCAAGGCAACCGCGTCCTGCTTCATCGCAGCCTGCTTCTAATTGTTCTTTTTCAAAATAGGGTTTCATACCTTCTTTGTGCGCTCAAGGTGCAAATATGAGAAAAATGTGGCACGAACTTTGACTTATTACTTCACAAATAGCGTTCTAAATTTGGTTTTGAAGTCATTTATTATCAATTTTAGCGTATAAAACAATGCACTATGAAAAGTTTAATGACATTAATTGGGATATTCGTTGCAGTTTCGACGGCTTTTGCTCAGGTTGCGAAAGTGGAAGGTTCTGCTGCAGCTTTTGAAAAACAAGTGGCTAAAGGGCAAATGGAAATTGTTCTTCCCGAATCAGCAGAGGCTCAGTCAGTTGAAAAATCAGCTTCTTACTATACGGATTATTTTGAAGTTTCTTTCGATGATGAATCAAAAGTGGCAACTATAGCTATGATTGAGAACACGGCTTCAAACAGACGCGTGATCAGCCGTTTTTTATTGACCAATGGCGTGCGCAATATAGAGCTGGATGGCACTAAATATTCCATCAACGAATTTTACGATCAGTTTTTAAATGAGTAATTTTTAAGTGATGTATGAATTCCCCGACAGGAGAGACCTGAATTTCGCGTACTCGAATGAAGTCTTCTCGGGAATGTCCACTTTTTTTAATGCGTATTTTTGAATATTAACAAGATGAAATCACCTTTATTAGTTTTATCAATTGTTTGGTTAGCACTGACAGCCTGCTCCAACTACCAATACGTCCAGCTAAAGGCCGAAAAGTTGGATAAAAATGAACATGATCAGTTCTATTATGAAGGTGATCATTTAAGAATTACCTACCATTTCAATGGACAGTGCACGCCTGTCATTATGGATATCGAAAATATTGGGGATGAAGCAGTAAAGATAGATTGGACCAAATCTGCAGTGATTAGCAATAAAGTATCGCGCTCCTATTACGATCGCGATGCGCGTTTCAAATCAGAGCGAGAACTCACTTTCCCGGAGAGCTATTCGGGAGAGATCAATTTCAAAGAATCGGAATCTTTTCTGCCTCCTGCTTCAGAAACTATGAAAACTTCGCGCTACAATTATTGTCCTCAATTTGAAACTTCCAGGTTTGAAAATGTTCCTGCGACGACCGATGAGGGTGAAGAAATTAAAGGAAAAAAGTTGACGTTCGAGGAGGGAGAAAGTCCATTAATTATGGAAAACTACATCACCTATGCTTTGGCCGACTCCGAGGAAGATGTCCAAGTATTGCGGCATTCGTTTTATGTGAGCGAATTGATCGCGACACAACAAAAGCCCGCAAATGTTGAAGTACCGAGCAACTTTTCGTATTATGGATCGGTCGATCCCAGCGCGTTTTATGCATTTTCAATCATTGGAATAGCTGGTATTGTTATCATTTTATTGAATCAGTGAATTTTATACGAGCGCTGAAAATTGAATCGCATCAAAATCATTATAGTTGTTGACAGGCAACGTTTCAACTCAACTACCTTACGATCCTCCCAGCTCTTCGACAACCGCCTGTAAAGTTTTTACTGGTGCTTTGCAGGTGTAGTTTTCGCAGACATAAAACAATGTTTCCTGAGATGTCGGTTTATCTTTCAAAAAAGGCAATTGATTGTCATTTCCTCCTGCGATTACGGTATTGGGCATGTAGTGCTGTCCCAGCTTGCGGCGTTGTTGGACAGCATTTTCGCCCATGATAGCAAGTTCGCGAAATTTCATGCTGAAATTTAACGCGAGCAAAGCCCAGTTGGAATAACCAGCACCGTATTGAGGCATTTGATCGTAGATGTTACTCAGCATTTGTTGGGCATCAGTGATCAACTGTTCGTCGTAATAGTACTTCCCTAGCGTAAATAAATTGTTGCCCATAACGCTGTTTGAGGCGGGAATGACGTTGTCATTGATCTCCATTTTGCGTGCGATGAGGTCCTTGTTCTGCTTGGTGAAATAAAATAATCGCGACGATTCGTCCTGAAAATGGTTTTGCGTATAGCTGAGTAACTTTTTGGCGATCGCCAGCCATCGTTCGTTCAATGTAATTTCGTAAAGCGTCGAGAAGGCATCAATGACATGAGCGTAATCTTCTAGGAAAGCATCGATGCTGGAACGTCCGGATTTACGCGTTCGCCATAAGCTTCCGTCGTTTTTCATTTGGTGTTCGATGAGCCACTCGGCTGTTTCCGTCGCCAAATGTATGTAATCCGTATTGTTCAATGCCAGTCCCGACAATGCCAACCCCTTGATCGTCATCGCATTCCAGGCGGTAATTTTTTTGTCATCTAAACCGGGACGTATGCGCTTTTTGCGCGCTGTTCGCAATTTATCGTTGGCGCTCTCAAGGCGTTTTTCAAAATCTTCGAGGTTCCAGCCCCGACTTTTAGCGAAATCAGCTTTTGTTTGTGTGCGCATCAAAATGTATTGGTCGTTTTCCCAATAACCTACATTGTTGATGTTATAAAAATCAGCATACCAGTCGAAATCATCACCTAATAACGCTGCTAATTCATCTTTTGTCCACGTATAGAATTTTCCCTCAACTCCTTCGGAATCCGCGTCCAGTGCAGAAAAGAAACCGCCTTCTTCATCTTGCATTTCATGGACGAGCCAGTCGATCGTTTGGTTTAGCACATCAGCATAAAGTGGTTGCTTGTCGTGTTGATAAGCCTGGGCATAGAGTGATAAGAGCTGACCGTTGTCGTAGAGCATTTTCTCAAAATGCGGAACTTTCCAGACCATATCCACCGAGTAGCGAGAAAATCCACCGATTAATTGATCGTAGATACCACCATGAGCCATTTTTTCCAGCGTTAACCGTACGTGGTTGAGTACCGTGCTGTCGCTATTTTGAAACCCGTAGCGCAACAAAAACTCGTAATTATTGGGCAGAGGAAACTTAGGAGCTCTTCGATTTCCACCATTGTCAAAGTCGAAGTTCTGTTTCCATTTTTTTACGAGCGAATGAATCACATCCACATCAAAATCGGGTTTCATTTCTACTTTTCCGACGAGTTCTGATACCTGAACACCTTCGGTTAATTTTTCAGCGTATTTGAGTACTTTTGCGCGATCTTCCTCATAGGTCTCCCAGAGTTTTTCGAGCACGGTTGTCCATTGTTCCCGCGGGAAATAAGTGCCCCCGTAAATCGGTCGACCATCCGGCAGCGCAAAGCAATTCAAAGGCCAACCTCCCTGTTGCGTCATCAGTTGCACAGCGTTCATGTAAACCTGGTCTACATCCGGACGTTCTTCGCGATCCACCTTAATGCAAACGAAATGGCGGTTCATGAGTTCGGCAACCGACTCGTCTTCAAAGGATTCCCGTTCCATGACATGACACCAATGGCAGGCTGAATAACCGATGCTGATCAGCACCAGTTTGTTTTCTTTTTCTGCTTTTTGAAAAGCAGCTTCGCTCCATTCTACCCAATCGACGGGATTGTGGGCGTGTTGTTGTAAATAGGGACTGTTGGCTTCTGATAATGCGTTTTGGTGTTTCGACATAATGACTATTGGGATAACATTTTGTTGAAATTAAAATCTTTGAGACTCAGCGTTTTTTCGTAACAAATCTTCCGGCGAACGGGAATGATACTCGCAGAAGCTTTGAGCACGCCGTCTAACTTTAATTCGACCTGGTTTGCTGACTTCGCGATGGAAAGGAGTTTAAAAAAAATGCCCTCTTCGAGATCAACCTGCACGGCCGCGTTAGTGAATTCCGTTGATTTGCGCTTGATTTTTACTTTTTCGAGAACTTTTGCAATCCCGATGTATTGTCCGTTCACGTGAACATCAAATGTTGACTTTCGAACTTTTAAGTTGTATCCATTGGGATTAAATAGTTCTAAATCGACATTAAAACGCACTTTCTCACTGCTGAGTTCATCAATTTTGAAATTGTCCATTTGTTCGAGTTCCGGCTGATCAAAACAGCTGGTCACCAAAACCAGGATCATTACAAAAATAGAAGTGCGAGAAATCAATGTTTTCATATCAGGAAGATTGGTTCAATGCCGCAAACTCTTTGTAAAAATAAGGAATCGTTTCGATGCCTTTGTAAAAGTTAAACAGACCGTAATTCTCGTTGGGCGAGTGGATGGCATCCGTGTCGAGCCCAAAGCCCATCAATACTGTTTTTAACCCAAGCACTTCTTCGAAAAGTGCCACGATAGGAATACTTCCACCGCTGCGCAATGGCACAGGTTTCTTGCCAAACGATTGTTCCATGGCTTTACTGGCGGCTTGGTACCCCGCAGAATCAATTGGCGTCACTGCCGATTTAGCTCCGTGATGCGGTTTTACTTCTACACGCACAGATGCTGGCGCAATACTTTCAAAATAGGTTTTAAATTTCCGGGTAATTTCTTCCGGATCCTGATGAGGAACCAGGCGCATCGAAATCTTGGCGTAGGCTTTCGATGGTAAAACGGTTTTGGCTCCTTCCCCGATATAGCCGCCCCACATACCGTTGACATCGAGTGTTGGACGGATGGATCCGCGCTCCCGGGTAGAGTAGCCTTCTTCGCCCTGCACGGCCGGAATGTCAATAGCTGATTTGTATTTCGCTTCATCAAAAGGAGCGCGCGCCATTTCTTTGCGCTCTTCCTCACTCAATATTTCAACATTATCGTAAAATCCAGGAACAGTAATTTTATTTTTATCATCCTGCAGCTGACTAATCATATCAGAAAGAATGTTGATTGGATTGGCAACACATCCACCGTACAAGCCGGAGTGCAAATCGCGATTGGGTCCCGTCACCTCTACCTCTACATAACTGAGACCGCGCAGTCCTGTCGTAATTGAAGGGTGCTCTTTTGAAAGCAGCCCTGTGTCTGAAACGAGAATAATGTCTGCGGCTAATTTTTCCTGATGCTCTTTGATAAAAACTGCCAAATTTTCGCTCCCTACTTCTTCTTCGCCTTCAATCATGAATTTGGCGTTGCACGGCATTTCTCCACTTTTCATCATGGCTTCGAGTGCTTTTACGTGCATGAACATCTGTCCTTTATCGTCACAGGCACCGCGTGCGAATATAGCACCTTCCGGATGCACTTCTGTTTTGCGGATCACGGGTTCGAAAGCTGGTGTATCCCAAAGTTCGACGGGATCTGCTGGTTGCACATCGTAATGACCATAAACCAAAACAGTGGGTAGCGCAGGATCTACGATTTTTTCCGCGTAAACAATCGGGTGTCCCGCAGTCGGACAAACTTCTACTTCATCGGCTCCAGCGGACTCCAGATGGTGTTTGACATTTTGAGCTGCTTTTTCTACATCACCTTTATGAGCAGGGTCTGCTGAAATCGAAGGGATGCGCAATAATTCAAAAAGTTCGTCTAAAAAACGTTGTTTGTTATCAGTAATAAAATGTTGTGTTTTTTCCATGCATACAGTTTTGTGTAAAATTATAAAATATCCCGTATTTAGAGTGGGAGACAACCGATAAACCAGGGGGAAATACCCGGAATAGTCGTCTAACTACATCAGTTTTTTGCGATTCGTTTCTTTTCTTGAGCGCACCAGGGTGTTCTCCCTTGTTTCGCTCAAGGTGCTATTGAAGCTAAAATTTGGATAAAAATGAAATGTATGCAACCTTTGTTAGTCGAATCACGTCTTCAGACCAGAATGCAAAATTTACTTCTATGAGAAAGAAAAATATAATTTTATTCCTTGGTTCGCTTCTGATGTTAAGCTTCGGCTTGCGGGCTCAAATAACCACCAACACTAATATTACTCCCGTTCAGGCCGTGGAGGATATTTTGCTGGGAGCTGGAATTAATGCATTTAATATTACTTACAACGGAAGTGCGGCGGATGCCAATACTCAACAGGGGAATGTCGTCGAGTTTGACGAAAATAATTCTGGATTTCCTTTGGCGGAAGGTGTGTTGATGTCTACAGATGGTCCGAACTTGAATGATGCTGATTTAGATAGTTTAACAGGTGGTAGTTATACGAATGGTGCAATCATTGAGTTTGATTTTGTACCGACGGGAGATACACTTTCGTTCAATTACATTTTTGCTTCTACGGAGTACCCCACTTATGTTTGTAGTAATTTTAACGATGTTTTTGGGTTCTTTCTGTCAGGACCTGGGATTAATGGACCCTTTAGCAATAATGCCGAAAATATTGCCACCATCCCGGGAGGAAACGTCCCTGTTGCTATTAATACGGTGAACTCGGGAACAGCGGGAACAGCAGGGACTCCAAGTACTTGCGATGCAGCAGATCCCAACTGGCAGTCAAATTCGATCTATTTCACAACGAGTAATAATACGATATTCAGCAATTCCACTAGTGTGATGAGTTCTTTTGGCGGCAGTACGGTTGTGCTTCCAGCTACGGCAGACCTTTCTTGTCAGGATACCTTCCACATTAAACTGGCGGTATCGAATGATTTTGATACGGGGTTAGATTCTGGCGTATTCCTCGAGGCCGAATCGTTTACTTCAGGAGCTGTAGAAATTTCAGAGAATGGTGTGAACACTACGAATGCGCTGGACAGCATCCTTGTAGAAGGATGTTCGGAGCTCTTCATTGACTTTATTCGACCAGTTGGAGTTGATCCTAATGATACAATTACGACAGACATTTCTTATTCAGGAGATGCAACGGTGAATGACGATTATGACGAACTGGTAGCTGGTGATTCGATTACTTTTCTTCCAGGTGAGGATACTTTGACTTATGTACTCGCTCCGATAGATGACGGAATTGATGAACCAATCGAAGAAGTGACGATTTCTACGGTTACAATTACTGATTGTGGCGATACTGTTTATTCTGATTTAACGTATTATATAGCTGATGAGCCGCCAGGCTATACCACTGTATCCAATGATACAACGCTTTATTGTTTAACTGACTCCGCATTTTTATATACGGCGCCGGAAAACGGATTTGAACCGTACACCTACGACTGGCCAAATGGCTCTACGGATACGAGTGCTTGGATTGGAGATTTCGAACAGGGTCAAAATGAGGTTGTCGTTACAGTGACGGATGACTGTGGATTTGAAAGGACCGACACTTCATTTGTTACTATGGATCAAACCCTGCAGGTGGATACTGTAATGATGGATTCTGCTGATTGTGGCATTCCCAATGGATTGGTAGAAGGTCAGGGAAGTGGATTTACGGGAACACCGGACTATAACTGGACAGGTCCCGGCGATACGAGTACGGTGAATTATGGTGCTTCTGTGTGGAATAACCGACCTTCGGGCTGGTACTACTTTAGTATTGAAGATGATGTTTGTAAAGTGGAGGATAGCATTTTCGTTGAACAAACGCCTCCGCCAAATGCCGATATTGTTGCTAACCCTAATCAGGGAGCCGCGCCGCTCGATGTGACATTAGTCAATAATTCAGACAATGCGACGACCTACGAGTGGGACTTCGGCAATGGCGACTCGGCAACTGTCAATGATTTGAGTAGTCAGAATGTGACGTATGATGAACCGGGCACATACACGGTGAACTTAACGGTTTCTGATGGGGCTTGTACGAATCAGGCTTCGGCACAGGTGGTGGTGATTTTGGTCAATCCATTGACTTATGATTTGCCCAATGTATTCACACCAAATGGTGACGGAACGAATGATGAGTTCATCCTGAACATGGAAAATGAAATAGACTTCGAAATGGTGATCCTCAACAGATGGGGGAACGTCGTCTTTGAAACGACCGATGCCGAGGAAGGCTGGAATGGTGAAAAAAATAATGACGGCCAGGAATGTTCGGATGGGACGTATTTCTATAAATTCGAAGCAAAAGATGAGAATGGAGAGACCGTGAAAGAACATGGCTTCGTTCAGCTCGTGCGCGATACTGAGTAAATAAAAAATACGGTTACAATTGAGAAAGAGCGCTAATCTTCCGGATGAGCGCTCTTTTTACTTTTTAAAAACCTGTCTTTATTTGTGAACGAGCGTACTGCCCGTCATAGCTTCGGGTTGATCCAGTCCCATGCGATCTAAAATTGTAGGAGCTACATCGGCGAGAATACCGTCGCTTAGTTGGAATTGATCTTCAGTAATGAGGACCAGAGGAACAGGGTTTAACGAATGAGCTGTATTTGGCGAGCCATCATCATTTATGGCAAAATCAGCATTTCCATGGTCGGCAATAATCAGTAATTCGTAGCCATTTTTTGTAGCTGTTTCAACAACTTTTCCCAAACAATGGTCTACCGTCTCCACCGCTTTCACAATGGCATCATAATCACCCGTGTGTCCAACCATGTCTGGATTAGCATAGTTGAGACAGAAAAAACCAGGCGTTTCATTAGCAATCGCACGATTGAGTCGGGATGTCACTTCCTCTGCGCTCATCTCTGGTTGCAGATCATACGTGGCAACTTTCGGAGAATTGACGAGAATGCGTTTTTCACCCTTGAACGTTTGTTCGCGCCCGCCTGAGAAGAAAAAGGTGACGTGCGGATATTTCTCCGTCTCCGCAATGCGAATTTGCGTTTTGTTGGCACTTTCGAGTACTTCGCCTAGCGTGTCTTGAAGGTGAGCTTTTTCGAAAATAACGTTGACATTTCGAAAAGTATCGTCATAGGCCGTCATGGTCAGGGTAGTGAGGTCGAGCGGAGACATGTGATAATTTTCAATTTTTCGCTGCGTCAGGGCGGTGAGTATTTCCCGGGGACGATCTGTTCGGAAATTGAAACAAATGACGACGTCTCCGTCAGCGATGCTGCTATCATCTTCGCTCGCTATATAGCTCGGTTCGATAAACTCGTCCGTCACTTCATTTACGTACCAATGATTAAAAATTTCCGCTACCGATTGGAATGCTTTTCCCTGTTGATGAACGAGTAGATTGTAGGCTTTCTCGATGCGTTCCCAGCGATTGTCGCGATCCATGGCGAAATAGCGCCCAATAATAGTAGCGATTTCTATATTCGTGCCTGCAATGTGCTTTTGCAAATTATCGAAATAACCTTTTCCACTTTGAGGATCACAATCTCTGCCGTCTGTGAAGCCATGTATATAAGCGTGCTCAATTTCATATTGATTAACCATGTCACAAAGTGCATGTAAATGTTTTTGAGAACTGTGGACGCCACCTTCAGAAACGAGTCCGCAGAGGTGAACTTTTTTGTTGTTGCGTGCAGCATCAGAAAGCGTGTTTTTCAGCAATGGAATATCAAAAAATTCACCGTTTTCTATCGATTTATTGATCCGTGTTAATTCTTGATAAACGATGCGTCCAGCACCGATGTTCAGGTGTCCCACTTCTGAGTTTCCCATTTGTCCTTTGGGGAGACCGACGTGCTCTCCACAGGTGAGGAGTTGGGATTGTGGATACTTTTTCATCAAACCATCCATGACAGGAGTGTGGGCATTGTGTACGGCATCAGAATGACTCTTGTCGCCAATCCCCCATCCGTCTAAAATGATCAGTCCTACGTTTCTATTTTTCATGATTGAGTGAAATTTTAAAATGTGCGCCCCGGGGTTGGTTACCGATGTACTCGATGTTGTCACCATGGGCATCAACAAGACTTTTTACAATGTATAGCCCGAGACCTGTCCCCTTTTCCAAACGCGTTTCTTCGTTGCCTATTCGCACAAATTTCGTAAAAATGGCCCGTTTAAATTTTTTAGGGATTCCCTGACCGTTATCTTTTACGCCCCAGACGATTCCGTTTTCATCCTTTTTGAGATAAACCGAAATTTCAACTTGTTTACCGCCATATTTCAAAGCGTTATCCAGTAAATTGAGCAAAACAGTTTCGACGACAAATCGATCCACACGCGCTGTTACGTGATCTTCAATGTCGAGTTGAACTGATGTTCGTTGGTTGGCCCAGTTCAGGGTTGTTTCCCTCAAAAATTCGCTCAGGTCGATGGTTTCCCGATGCAGGTCTAATTTATGATTCTCGATACGTGTCGCCGTCAAAATATTTTGAATCATGCTCTCGAGCCGTTTGTTTTCGCGTATGGCCCGGGACAAAATATCGCGTTGTTGATCGCGCGGCAAATTTTCGCGTTTCAGCAAGGTTTGCAGATAAAGCTTATTGGAAGCCAGTGGAGTTTTTAATTCGTGCGTTACGGAAAGTAAGAAGTTACTTTGACGCTGCGAAAGCTCCAAATCTTTTTGAATGGAATTGCGAATTTTCCACAAGCCCAACAACAGGATCAGAAAGAAAACACTTCCCTCCCCGATAATCATTAGAATGCGATTCGGTTGGTTCGCTTGTTCTGCAACAGCATCGGAAAGTTCAATGAGATGGTATCCCCACCAGACAAACTGAAGCACTACATAAGCGCTCAAGACATAAAAGAATATGGCCGTTTGTCGTTTCATTTAGTCGTTAATAAGCCCGATCATCGCTTCCTTCCATATAATTCATAAATGCTTTGTTGACCACCTTGTTTCCGCCAGGCGTGGGGTAGTTCCCCGTGAAATACCAATCTCCTTTGTTGTCCGGGCAAGCTTCGTGGAGATTTTCAATGGTTTGGTAGACGATTTTGACGTTTGCTTTTAAATTGACGGGCGTCAACAATTCCGCGATTTTATCCGATATTTCATCCGCTGTGAAGGGCGCGTATATTTCTTTGACGTAATTTTTGATTTGTTCTTTTGGTCGCAGCTCCTGTTCTTTACATTTGCGATAAACCTCGTCGATAATGAAAGCTTTTCCGCGTTCTTTGAGTAACTCAATCGCTGCTTCGAAAGCAATAAAATCACCCATTCTCGCCATATCGATGCCATAACAGTCCGGATAGCGAATTTGAGGCGCGGATGAAACGACAACTATTTTCTTCGGTTCCAGGCGGTCTAAAATGCGCAGAATACTCTGTTTGAGTGTGGTTCCCCGAACGATCGAATCATCGATCACGACCAGGTTGTCTTCGCCGCGTTTTACCGTGCCGTACGTGATGTCGTAAATGTGCGCCACCATGTCATCTCGCGATTCATCTTGTGTAATGAAGGTGCGCAATTTGGCATCTTTTATGGCAATTTTTTCAAAACGCGTTTTGCGCGACAGTATTTGACGGAGATCATCGTCTGAAGCATCTTTGTCCAGTGCCTTGATCGCTTCCATTTTTTCTTCGTTGAGGTAGTCCTCCAGTCCCTTCATCATGCCGTAAAAAGACATTTCTGCCGTGTTGGGAATAAAAGAAAATACCGCTTGATCCAATTCGTTGTCGATGTTTTGGATGATTTGAGGAACGAGCAACTGACCGAGTTTTTTGCGTTCGTTGTAGATGTCATAATCGTTGCCGCGCGAAAAATAAATGCGCTCAAAAGAGCACGATGCGCGCTCTAAGGGTTGTTTGATCATCGTTTCGCTAACATCTCCCGATTTGCGCACGATGAGCGCGTGTCCCGGAGTGAGCTCCTTCACTTGTTGTTTCTTCAAGTCAAATGCCGTTTGAATAACCGGGCGCTCCGATGCCACGACACAAACTTCGTCATCTTCGTACCAGAAAGCAGGTCGAATTCCCGAAGGATCGCGCAGTACAAACGAATCACCATGACCAAATAATCCCGACATCGTATAACCACCGTCCCAATCTTCAGAAGATTTTTTGAGAATGCCTTCGATATCTAAATTCTCAATGATTTTAGACGTAATCTCTTTGTTGCTATACCCTTGTTGCTTGTAATGTTCAAAAAGGTTCTCGTTTTCCATATCCAGGAAATGACCAATCTTTTCAAGTATTGTGACCGTGTCAGACTTTTCTTTGGGATGCTGACCGAGGTTCAGCAGGACATCAAATAATTCATCGACGTTGGTGAGGTTAAAATTCCCTGCAACGACCAGATTTCTTGTCATCCAGTTGTTTTGTCTGAGAAAAGGATGACAGCTTTCGATGCTGTTTTTCCCGAAAGTACCGTAACGCAGATGACCGAGGAATAATTCTCCCGTAAAACCGGCATTTTTCTTGAGGAATTCGATGTCTTTCAGTTTTTCGGGGTATTTTTCCTCAATGTCTTCAAAGCGCTGATTGATTTGAGAAAAAATGTGTTGCAACGGTTTTTGATCAATTGACCGCGTTCGGGAAATGTAGCGTTCGCCCGGCTTCATGTCCAGTTTGATATTGGCGAGACCAGCTCCATCCTGACCGCGATTGTGCTGTTTTTCCATGAGCAGGTACATCTTGTTCAGCCCGTAAAATGCCGTACCGTATTTACTCACGTAATAGTCGAGCGGTTTTTTCAGCCGTAAAAGCGCAATGCCGCATTCGTGTTTTATGGGATCACTCATGGAATCTTTGTTTTTCTTTGCAAAAATAGTCTTTTCGTCTGTTTTCTCCATAGTTTTTCGATGAAGCCGCCGTATCTTGTATACTGCGATGTTGAAAATCCATAGCGGAAACCTCATTGCTTTTAATTGATGCTGCCTATAGGAGCTGTTATTGTGTTTGCTATAAGTTGAGTTCGGGGATGCGCATGATCATGCATCAGTAATTTCGTCGATTAATCGATATTTCTTCTCCAAAAAGGCAACTTTTTTAACTTTTGGGAGTTGATACTGTACAATCGAATATACGCCAAACTAAATTATTGTTTTTGAGTATATTATTGTAAATTTGATGTATGCTGCGATTTACACTGCTTATTTTGTTTGTATGGATGGTGGGAGAAAGTTCTCTGGGACAGTCTGATGTGTTCCTGCATCCCAATAAAGGGCAGTGGGACGATCGCGTGTTGTACAAAGTGGAACTCGGTCAGGGTGCTTTTTACCTGGAATCGGATCGCTTTACGTATGATTTCCACAATGCACATGAATTGTACGCTCATGCGCACGAGGCATCATCAGAACAGCAGGGAACGGGGGAAAGTCCCGATGTCCTGAAGCGTCACACGATTCATTCGGTATTTAAAAATGCTTCGTGGTCAGGGGAGGTGGTCGAGGAAGATCGCTCAGAGCATTATCGCAACTACTATCTCGGAAAGGATTCTTCGCGTTGGGCATCAAAAGTTTACTCCTTTGAAACGGTGCGGCTCGTGGATTTTTACCCGGACATAGACCTGATCGTGACGGTAAAGGAAGGTGCGATCAAGTATTCGTTTGATGTTGCCCCGGGAGCCGACCCATCTGTTATCGAAATTGAACATCGCGGAGCAGATGGGCTCAATTATACTGAAGATCGCGGTGAAATCATGACGCGTTTTGGGCCGATTGTTGAAAAAGAGTTGTCGGTATGGAATGAAAATGAAGGGCAACAAACCAAAGTAGACGCACAATTTGATTTACAGGACAGCCTGTTGCGCTTTCAACTGCCCAATGGCTATGATACCACGCAGCGTTTGATCATTGATCCTAGTTTGACATTTTCCACGTTTACGGGTTCGTCGTCAGACAACTGGGGATTCACCGCCGCTCCCGATGATGACGGAAATCTGTTTGGTGGAGGGATTGTGTTTGGAAACAATTACCCCGTGACGCAGGGCGCTTACGACAATTCTTTTGGGGGCGGACAAGGGACGCTGAGTTTCGATATTGGTATTACGAAATTTAACGGTTCAGGAACGGGCTTAGTTTATTCGACTTTTCTGGGCGGTTCAGGAAATGAAACACCGAATTCAATCGTTTCAAATGATAATAAAGAACTCTACATTCTCGGGGTGACCAGTTCTAATAATTTTCCAATCACCACAGGAGCAATTCAGTCTAATTTTGCCGGTGGAACGAACACGACGCAAAACTCACTGACTTTTAACGGAACAGATATTTTTGTCTCGCGGTTACAAGGAGACGGGACGGCGCTACTTTCGAGCACTTATCTGGGTGGTACCAGTAATGATGGATTGAATATCAGTGCTATGGATTACAATTACGGCGACCAATTCAGGGGAGAGATAATTATGGCGGACAACGGCGATGTGTTGCTGGCCAGTACCACGCGATCAAATGATTTTCCCGCCGTCAATGGATTTTCAACTACAAATAATGGAGGGCAGGATGGCGTGGCTGCTCGTTTAAATGACGGATTGACGAACCTTGTTTGGTCCACGTATGTTGGGGGCAGTAATGACGATGCGAGTTATGCCCTTCAAACGTCTTCTACGGGTGATCTGTATATCAGCGGCGGAACGCGATCGAATAATATGCCGCTCTCAGGAGGGCAGACAAACACTTTTCAGGGAGGAACATCAGATGGTTACATACTTCGGTTAGATGCTGCAAACGGGAATAATTTAGGCGGAACCTATGTGGGTACTTCTGGTTACGACCAAACATTTTTTGTCCAGCTGGATGTAGCCGATGAAGTATTCGTTTTTGGTCAGTCCAACGGAAATATCCCGGTATCCGGAGGCGTCTACAGTAATCCGAATTCTGGTCAATTTATTCAAAAATATACGACGGATTTATCAAATCGCTTGTGGAGTACCGTAGTAGGCGGTGGCAATGGAGTGATTGAAATTTCACCGACCGCTTTCCTGGTGTCTAATTGCAATGAAATTTATTATGCGGGCTGGGGCGGACAGACCAATCAGTCTGGCTCTGCTTCTTCGAGTACGTCGAATGGTTTTCCCGTGACGAATGATGCCTATCAATCCACGACGAATGGCAATAACTTTTATGTCGCTGTACTGGATGAAAACGCGGTGCAGTTGAATTATGCAACGTTTATGGGCGGCACGTCGAGTAGTGCAAACCACGTAGACGGTGGAACGAGTCGATTCGATAAAAAAGGAAGAATTTACCATGCTGTCTGCGGTGGATGTGGCGGGAACGCAAATGGTTTTACCACAACACCGGGTGTTTATGCTCCGGACAATGGAAGCTCCAATTGCAATCTGGCCGCCTGGAAATTTGATTTAAGTGATATAAAAGCAGCAGTCTCTGCCCCCGATCCTTATGTTTGTATACCGGATTCAGTCGCATTTACCAACAATTCACAAAACGGCAACGATTATTTCTGGGATTTTGGTGATGGCAATACGAGCACAGCCGAGGAACCTGTCCACTACTACACAGCTCCCGGCAATTATCAAGTGACTTTTGTCGTAAGTGATACCAATGGTTGTTTCGAACCCGACACGAGTTATATTGATATTGTTGTCGCCGAATTTGAAGGAGCGGTAAATACTCCACCCGATCCAATATGCCCAGGCACACCCTATCAATTACAAGCCTCAGGTGGTGAGTTTTATGAGTGGAGTCCTGCTGGTGTGCTCGATGATCCTTCTATAGCGGACCCTACAGCTACTGTAGATACGACAACAACTTTTACAGTGATCGTTTCTGACAGCTGTGGATCGGACACCTTGACGGTGACGTTGGAAACGTATGGCGGAAATGCCGACGTTACAGATGATATGATGATTTGTAAAGGAGATACGGTGGGCCTCGGCGCCACTGGCGGTGCGGATTACAGTTGGTTTGATCCCAATGATATAATCGATCAGCCGACGCCCGATTCAGCGATTGTAGCACCGGAATTAGACACCGAGTATGAAGTAGAAATATATACCGTAGAAGGCTGTACCATCGTAGAGACTATTTTCATTGAGGTATTTCAGGATGTTCCACAACCAGTATTGCCAGATACTACTCTCCTTTGTAAAGGTGATGAGGTTCAGGTAGAGGCTAGTGGTGCTCCGAATTATGAGTGGTCCCCAAACACGGACATCAACACTACTACGGGATCCACTGTGCTTATATCGACTACAGTAGATCGCTGGTACTATGTTGATTTTACCAATCCTTGCGGAACTGTCCCCGACAGTACGTTCATCGATGTAATTGAAGTTTTCCCGGAGGCGGGGAATGATACAATTGTTTGTCCGGACGAACCAGTCAACCTCTGGGCAAGTGGAGGAGTAGCTTACGAGTGGAAACCGCCACAAAGCGTCAAAGATCCGACTTCCAATTCGACGGTAGCACAACCTGAAAATCCCTTAACATACGAAGTTGTAGTTACTGATGAATTCGGGTGTTCGGAAACAGCAGAAGTGAAAATTGAGCATTACCCACAACCGTACGTACAAACTACTGCTGATTATTACGGTTTTGCTGGTGACGAAGTGGAGTTGCACGCTTCGACCAATAATGGTTCTGGAACATTTACCTGGTCGCCGACAGAGTACCTTTCTTGCGTTAATTGCCAATCTCCGACAGCTACACCGCCGGAATCAATGACCTACCGCGTACTTTATATAGATGAAAACGGTTGTCGGGCGGAAGATGCTGTGCGCATTAGTTTTGAAGGAATTATCTACGTACCCAACAGTTTCACTCCTGATGGAAACGATTACAATGAGTATTTTTCCGTAGAGGGAGGAAATATCGAAATATTCCACATGGAAATTTACAATCGATGGGGGGAACGCGTATTTGAAACAGATGATTTTAATGCCAAATGGGATGGTACCTACAATGGGCAAAAATGCAAGGACGGTACTTATGTCTGGAAAATAAAATACGAAGATACCGAAGGTAATAAAGAGGCGATGGTCGGTCATGTGAATTTGTTGCGTTAATGATGCGAAGTTGAATGGTTCTGCCTTCAACTCAATGGATACGGTCTTCTTTCACGAATAAAAAGGTATAAAGTTGAAGATTCCCGTCAAAAGAAAGCTCTTACCTCTACACCGCCGGCGTGAATCGTTTCGTTTTCCTCTGATTTTCGCCCGTTGTACTGGACGCTGATTTGAAGGTTATTCGATAAGCTGCGTTGATAGCGCAAGTTCCAGGTATAATTGACGCCCGCTTTTAACGATTCCAGCATTTCAAAGGCGAGTGCATTATTTCCCGTACCCGTGTAAGCGATGTTCACTGTTTTAAACTCGCCTTGCAAACTTCCTTTTTCTGCCTGATTATATTTCAGACGCGCTCCCAATTCTCTCACGAGGGCGACTTCCGCTCCATATTCCGGCGCATTTTCTTTTTCTTCATACCGGCCAACGAGCGCAATTCGAAACTTTGTGTTCGGTTGATAAATAAATTCAGGTGCGATTTTCTGATAATCGATGGCGTAATTTCGTCCCGTGGTAAAATCAGCTTCTGATACTTTTTTTCCGCGTTCAACATCGGATTTTAAGGTGAATTTTTTCTTGATGTTCCAGCGGATGCCCAATTTTTGAAAAGCGACCTGGCGCGCATCGAAGCCGTTGGCCAATAGTGTTTTAGATCCCGTCTCAGAGATGGTGTAATCCGCGGCAAAGATGGGGTTGGTCCGGTTGAAGAACAGCGTGTTTCGAATGGTGGAGTTGTAGCTGATTAAACTGGTATCGCTAATGTTGCGCTGTACGGGATTGTAGGTGTCCGCGGTTTGATCCGATGTTTTTTGGTTCATGCGAAAACGGGTTTGATTGGAAAACCGCGCCATCAGACGCTTGAATCCTTTCTCACTCGACCAGATGCGTTCGGGACGCCAAAAAATACTCTGGTTGTACTCGTTCGAAAAGGTGTTTACATATTCGTCACTGGGTGTAAATACGCGGACATAATCCGCCTGATCCGCATACTGAGCAACCTCAAATTCATTCAAGTCCTTTACGCCGTCATTGTTATAGTCATTCCAGGTATATACACCTTGTCCTGAGTTTACCTGTATGTATAAAAACTCCTTTTTGCGCTCGAGACCAGACCCCACTTCGTAAAAGGTGTTAACAGTGAGGGCATTTTTGAGTAATTTGAGTTCGTGATCTACGCGACCAAGAAACGTATTCTCCGGCGTAGCATCGATCAGTGCGTCATTCTCAATTTCCAGTTGTCGGTAACTTACCATGGTGCTGAGCTGAGAAATTTTGGAAGACATCCACTCGTAATCGGCGCCTACCGAGCGTCCACGTGCTGCGCGTTGAAGCTGCGAACTGTCGCTCTTCCAGTCGTAGCGCTCGCGATAAAACACCTTAAAAGGATTTTCTGCGGAATCAGCACTTGCGATGAATACTTGCCAGTCATACCACTGGTAGGAAGATTGGCGCAACAGGGAGTCCGACTCGACAAAGCGATTGAGCTCGTGATCATCTTTGAAGCCTACTTTTATAGATCCGAGTTTTTGGCTGACATCGGCCACATGTCGCAAATAAGTGTTTTCATTATCGCTGCGCGCACCCAGGAAACTCCCGTCCCAGTCGGCTCGAAAACCATTTTGATTCCAGTCTCCGGAGAAGCGGGCGCGATTGCCTTGATAATCATTTCCCACCGTGAGGTTTTGTCCTTCGACCTGCATGCTGCCAAAATCGTCGTGTTTGAGTTGTCCGCTCACATTACCCAGTGCCTGATAACCGCGATAATCCCTGCCGCGAATGTTCCAGTCGCGATCGAACTCAACTCCTCTGTACCGTTCGATGTATGTAAAATTTTCTGATCGGTATTCCAGTCCTGCTTCAGTGCCAATTTCCCATTTGTCCCGTTCATCGCTGCCCGGTCTGAATTTCCCCTCCAGCGTCGTAAAATTCCCGAAAGAGCGATCGTCATCACTATCGAGTGAAGAGAAAGTGTTGCGGTCATTGTCCGTCGTGACCCATTCGCTTTGTAATTTCCATTTTTCATTGAGATGATAGGCGGCTCCGGCTGTTACCATGGAGCGCTTTTTGGGCGTAACGATCAATCGGGAAGGTTCAAAATCTCCCTGCGGTACGCCACCAACGGGAGGTACCCATTTATAGACGCGACCAGTAGCCGTAAAACGATCGAAAACGTAATTGCCGTTTCCCTGACCGACTTGCGTGAAAGTGGCCCGGTATATCGCCGAATCCGGATCAACGCTGTACACGAGTATGCTATCATAGCCCGCGGAGTCCACCAATTTGTAGGTCACTTGATTGTCGGCAAATCCAATGCTGTCGATAGATGATGAGCGGGCCAGTTCCAGACTATCTCCTATCGAGGATAATAATTGGCGTTCCTGTTGACTGAGGTCTTGCTGGATGGTCTGGTTCTTAGCGTCTTGTTCGCTGTACATGTTCAGCCAGAAATCAAATTTTTCGCCTTCATATTCCGTTTTGGCCTGAAACAATGAACGTGCGTAATTTTGATCCGTATATTGAAATTCGACAACAATTCGGACATCCTTTGTGATTTGATGCCGTGGGGTGAATGTAATTTCAGAAGTATTGTAGTTGATCACATAATCAAATTCCTGTCCCCGTTTCATCAACTTTCCGTCGAGGTACACTTTTTCCGTTCCCGACAGTACGATAATAAAGGGCTCATTTTCATTTCCGCGCAGGCGGTAAGGCCCCTGATTGCCTTCAATCCCCTGGATCGTATTGCGGGCGAACTTTCCTTTGGACAAGGCACCTGCACCCTGGACTTCCCATTCACCACCCGCGTCATTTTCCCATTTGTACTGTCCGTATAATCCCTGAGCGCGTTTGTTATAATTCATAAAATGTCCCTGCGGCTTCTTCAACCAAAAGTCTCCTGCAATAATTTTATATTGATCACCGAATAGCTGAATAAATACCTGGTCGAATTCCTGCAGTTGATTTGTATTGCCATCCGGCTGAATGGGTAAATTGTCATCAGTGACAGTAGCCAAAATTTCCATGTTGTCCGCAACTTTTCCCGATAATTGAAGGTTGAGTGTAGAATTGACCGACAGATCCTGGCTGTTGCCGAAATTAACACCTCTCGAAATGCTCCCCGATTTTCGGATGGATTCACCTCCAAAAAAATCCGTTTGTGTAGTGGGTTGTTCGAAATAATAATCTTTTTCATCTCCCTTATCGTCGTAAATTAAGCTGGTATCCATAACTTGATAAGGTGCAGATATGTTGAAATTAAAACGGCGGTAAACCACTTGAAGGCTGTCTGAACAGGGTTGCGGTATAAAAAGCTGTAGCGCCTCTTCATTGAAATAAAAATCAGTCGTGTCGAGTTGTTTGTCCTTGCAATAAATGCGAAGTGAAGCGGGGTAGATCGTCATACTGTCCAGCACTACAGTGTCCTCGGAAGGTGCAATTTTACGAATGACCAAATTGCTCTCCTGACCGTAAACAGCGCAAACCAGCGTAGAAAAAACTACCATCAGCAGTAATGTGACACGACGAGCGATCATAATTCTTAAAGAACTAACGAAGTTAGTAATAGTTTGGTGCTTTGAAGCAGAAGAGATTTTATATTAAACGCCTTTAACTTCTGCATTTTGCATTTTTTTGTACTTCGGAATTTTTCTCCGGGAGAAGTAATGTACATCAGCATGAAACAACAACCTTCAATTGTGCAATATCAACCAGACAACTCCAGGTGGTTTTCTACTTGTTGACAAACTGCTAAATGACTGTATTTACTGACAGATGAGCGGAGTTTTTCGGCGTCCAACTCATATTCTTTGATAAAGTAGATGACAGCTTCCGCCAGTGCTGTTTTGTTCATGGTTTCGAACAGTATTCCCCGTTCGCCGTTTTCGAGCAGCTCCGGCGTTCCGCCCGCATTAGAACCAATAACAGGAGTGCCTGCAGCCATAGATTCGATAGTCACCATACCAAAGGTTTCCGCTTTGGAGGCCATCACGAAGCAGTCAATTGCTGCATAAAAAGTCTCTACATCCTTGCGAAAAGGCAATATGTGGACGCGCGAATCAAATGGATCTTTTTCAATGCGCTGCATCAATTCACCGTAAAAATTGTCGACATCCGGCACGGTGGGCTCCCCTAAAAAAGCGAGCGCAACTTTGTTTTGCAACGCATCGGGTAATAGTGTAAAAGCATCCAGTAGCAATTGGTGACCTTTAAAGGGATCAAACCTTCCTACCAGTCCGAGGATCACCTTATCTTGAGGAAGTTCCAGTTTTTTGCGCGCCTCAAGCTGACTCGGAACAGCGTCAAATTTTGATAAATCCATGGCGGAAGGAATGACTTTGATGCGGTCCTCCGGGAATCTCGTCATCGTTTTGACCTGCTGAGCTAAAAAATCGAGCGGACACGACCAGAGATCGAGCCCTTTAAATCGCCAGGTATGAATGAAATCACTTTTTTGAACGCCCAATTGCATTTCCATAAAATAAGCCAAAAACAGCTTTCTCCGGAGAAGTCTTTTGGTCGTGACGCCGAGACTGATATCCTTCGGGTCCCTCAAGATGAGATGGGTGATGGACTTGTTTCGAATTTGTCGTTTTAACTGAATTGCCCGCTTAAAATCGTAATATTTTTTATGTTGCCCGACATAACTAACAGCGATTCCTGCACTTTCAGCTTCTTGCACGATTCGGGAGTCTTTAAGTCCCAGGAGTACAACGCGATGTCCCCTTTCCTTCATCCACCGGGCATTCCGGAGCTGATTCATTTCGAGTCCTCCCCAACTATTGGATACACAGAAATAACCGATTACACTTGACGTCATGATTCAAAAATAGGAAGAAAATCAAGCACCCGTTTGACGATCTATAAAAAATCGTTATGTTTACTCTACTA
>JBNJEH010000036.1:0-31005 GCA_051745635.1 Bacteroidota bacterium | reverse complement strand
TAGTGATTCACCATAGAATCCATACAGCCCGCAGTTACGCCGAAAAAGTATTTTGGTTTGCCAAACTTTTTGAAATCGCGCAAGTCATCCTGCCAGTTGGGTTGTGCAACGATAGCCACTTTAAACCCTTCATCTTCCATGATACGTCCGATCACAGCCGTACCAAACGAAGGATGATCGATATAGGAATCTCCGGAGATCAATACTACATCGATTTCCTCCCATCCTCTTTTCTTTACCTCTTTCATTGTCAGAGGCAGCCAATCTTCTATCGGTCGCATTTCCATGGTGCAAATGTACGGCAAGGAAATGAAGTTACCAATTTCGTAAAAAACATCCTAAATTAAATGAGAGCCAAGTGCTTTCCTTTTATTAAATTATTAGTTTTACTCTAAGATCGTAAACTATGGAAATAACATTTGCAGGAGCAGCAGGAACAGTAACGGGGAGCAAGCACATCGTCAAATTGTGGGATAACAAGCAAATACTGCTGGATTGTGGAATGTATCAGGGACTGGGCAAGGATACTTACGCGCTGAACAGCGAAGATTTTGCCGACCCCCGGCGCGTCGAGGCCATCGTCTTGTCGCACGCCCACATCGATCATTCGGGACTCATTCCCAAATTCGTAAAAGATGGGTTTGAAGGACCAATCTATTGCACAGAAGCTACGTTCGCCCTTTGTGAGATCATGTTGAGGGACAGTGCCTACATCCAGGAAGCTGACGTGCGCTATTCCAATAAACGCCATAGAAGAGATGATAACAGTGCCTACGAGCCGCTTTATGGTGCCGCCGACGCCGAGCGCGCGCTACAGCAGTTTGTCGTCGTTCCCGAACACGAAGAAAAAAAGATCATTGATGGGATTTCTATCACCTTTTATCCCAATGGTCATATTCTTGGCAGCGCTGCTGTTTTTCTCAATATCGATGAATTGAGTGAACAACATACACTGCTCTATACCGCCGATATTGGACGGTATAAAACGGCGCTCATCCGGGATCCCGAACCCGTCCCCCAGGCGGATTACGTGATTTGTGAATCGACCTATGGCGACCGATTGCACGATTATGCGCAAGATGCCGAACAAATGGTACTCAACGCGATTCTGCACACGATAAAAGAGAAGAAAGGAAAACTGATCATACCTGCGTTCAGCGTGGGACGGACACAAGAGCTGATTTTTGCACTCAACAAACTCGATTTACACGGCTTACTGCCGGATATCAAAATATTTGTCGACAGCCCACTCGCTACCGATGCAACACAGATCACAAAAAAGTTTGCTCACCTTTTAAATAAGGAGGTTCAGCGGTTTTGTGAATCCCGAAATGATCCGTTCGGCTTTCATCAATTAACCTATGTAAAGAACCAGGAAGCATCGAAGCGCATCAATGCTTCTCAACAACCCTGTGTCATCATATCTGCTTCCGGAATGGCGGATGCAGGTCGCGTAAAACACCATATTTATCACGCCATTGAAGATGCGAAAAACACCATACTTTTCGTGGGATACGCCGAACCCAATTCCCTCGCGGGAAGGATGCAGAACGGCGACAAAAAAGTAACTATTTTTGGCGATCAAATGCAGGTGAATGCCGAAACAAAATATATAAAATCCCTGAGCGCTCATGGTGATTATAAAGAAATGATTCATTACCTTTCTTCGATGAATCCCGGAAAAATAAAGAAATTGTTTTTAGTGCACGGAGAAGAAAAAGTTCGACAATCGTTCAAAGAAAAATTGAAAGATGCCGGTCACCACTCGATTCTTACACCGGCCAAAAACGAAACGTTCAAAACGTAATGGATTTTAAAATAAATAGCGCTATTCTGTTGGTATTTGCACTTCTTCTCGGAGTTGGCTGCACTGAAGAGTCCACACCAAAAGTGGTCAAAAAACAAATTCCGCCCGTCAAAGAACAAATCATCCGCTGGAGTCATTTCAACAAAAGAGGTTTTTACAATGTCAGTTTTCCGCGATGGTTTAATGCGCAAAAGATTAAAGAAAACAGTATAAAACATATTCAATTATCAAAAACAACCGGACAGCCCGATAGTAATAAAACCATCTTCCTGGACACCTTTCCCGATCGTCAGTGGGATTTTTATTTCAATAAAAAAGGGACACCAAAACAGGTCACATTCAAAGAATATGTACAGTCACAGGTAATCGCCGAGCACACCTTCTCCTATTCTTCAGCGCCGGACGAATATGGTTATTCAGCACCGAATTATACCGCATCGTACGCCTTTGAGAAACAACAAAGCAGTATCGAACAAATGATTAACCAGTTCGAAGAATTTCAGGTGTTTACCCGGCTAGAACTGCAAGAAGCCGACAGTACGCGTCGCATTTATCACAATACGTCCGCATTCAGAGAGGAAAAACATATTTTCATTCAAGATACCAACAACTGGAATGTGCACCACATTGACCTGACTTATCAAGCTTCGGGAGAAGATTTCTTCTACTACGGCACGCCGAAGCGTTTTTCCTCGAGTTTTCAGCTCGAAAATCTGGTGAAAATGACCAACCGCGAAATACGAACCTACTATTCGTCAGGAGTGCTTAAAGAACAGCGCTTCTACGCAAATGGCTTTTATCGCAAACGCATCTACGATTATGATTCACTTGGAAATTGCATGGGCTATATTGATGAATTGATTACAGCCGCCGAAACTCCCGTCTTTTCTGAACGCACTAAAGTTGTATACGATCAAAATTTACCGCGGTCACTCGTTACTTATGCCGCAGAGGATACGAGTTTAGCTACACCGCGACAGCAGATGAACATCGAATATTTTAAATTTTCACAGCCGTGACAAGATTGCGCATACTGATCACTTTTATTGCACCAATGTTTCTTGGAGTATCGATGACCATAGCGGCATTTTACGGGGGCGACTTTTCTGCGCTGCCCGGCGATTTAGGCGATACGCGTTTTAATCTTTATATACTCGAGCATTGCTTTCAGTATTTTACAGGAAGCGTAGATCAATTTTGGAGTGCGGGATTTATGTATCCCGAAGCCGAGGTCGTTTCACTATCGGACAATTTATTGGGAAGCGCTCCCTTCTACGCCGCGTTTCGGCTCCTGGGCTGCGATATTTTTACAGCTTTTCAAGGTTGGGCCATCACACTGGCGCTGTTGAATTATACGTGTGCTTTTTTACTGGTTCATTACCTCTCCAAAAAGACCTGGTTTGCCGGTATCGCTGCATTTATCTTCGCTTTTTCTATCGGTCTCGCTGCGCAAATGAATCACGCTCAAACCTTCCCGCGTTTTGCCATACCACTGGCCTTATTATTTCTCCTTTTATGGAAAGATCGGCTGCATTGGAAATGGTTTTTGCTGGCCGTTCTCAGTTTGACCTACACGTTTTACTGCGGAATTTACCTCGGTTTTACTGCGTTTGTACCCTTTGCAATAATGTTCATTTTTATCGCTATTAAAAATCGAAAAAAACTTCAGCTTTCCTTGAAAAAATGGCGATCAGTATTGGGTTATAGCCTGAGTATTATCTTATCGGGAATCCTGCTGTACAAACTGTTTGCTCCCTATATGCGAAGAGCTCAACATTCAACACTGCACAGTTACGAACAGATCCTGGAGAGCCTCCCAACACCGTTGAGTTATTTTTCAACACTTCCCGGTACGCTCGTTCACCATTCACTTGAAAATCTTATTGGAAAAAATCAAGCCGCTTACTGGGATCACTGGCTTTTTCCAGGATGGGTTGGTATAGCTGGGCTATTGGTAATGCTTTTGATGATCTTCCTGAAAAAAAGACTCCTCTCCTCTAATTTAGTAAATCAACAGACCTGGTTGCTGATGTTGACGGGTACAATCACATTACTTTTATTTCTTCGTGTTGGCGATTATTCATTGTACTACTTCCTCCATCAACTCCCGGGATTTGCTGCCATGCGCTCTATGACCAGAATTATCAATATCGAACTTTTGTTCTTTGGAATTGGTGCTGCAATAGCATTATCACTCGCAACTTATCGCATAAAAAAGCTACGCTATCTCGTTTTTCTGATAATCTTGCCGCTCCTCTACCTGGATAACCACATTGCATCAACGCATACGAACACGACTTCTAAAAAAATAATGCAGCAACGCCATCAGCGACTCATGAACAAAATGGATCATATCCCCAGAGGAAGCGTGGTTGCTTATGAACCCAATTTGCAAAATTTAGATCATCCGATTGACCATTACCAGTTAGACGCAATGTTGGCTGCTCAAGCCCTGGGACTAAAGAGTATCAACGGCTATTCTGCCCGGGCTGCATTTCGCTTTGACCGTTACTGGACGGCCCCCAATCCCAAAAACCGCCAGTACTGGCTGGAACGATTTGAAGAGCTCCCCGAAGAAAAGATTTACGTGATTCACTAAGCGTGAAGAAAAAACGAAACCCCGTTGGACGCCTTAAACTGCATTAGTGGACTTCGGAAATATAAAACTACTGAGCTATCGTTAAATTTCATAAAAGGTCAGTTGTTTGGAACGCGCATTATATTTTAATCTTCTTCATTTTTTATTCACTCATATTGCTTTTAAAAGGTGAGAATGAGCTCGCTTCGCTCGGTTCATCGAAAAAAGAACGAGCAATGCTCGAGAAGACAAGAAAAGAGAAACGCAAGCGCCGCCTATTTCGAGGTACAAATCAACCGCGTGTAGCGGGGCAGGAAAAATCTATGAAATTTTAAGGCGTCTGCTTCAAACCTCCCCATGAGCATAGCTCTTGGGAATGACGCTGGAAAATGTCCCAACCAAATAACTAACCTTTTTGTTTTTAGTTAATCCTTTAGGAAGGAAATAATGATGATTCTTTCCAAAAGTGTTATTTGATGGGACGCGCATTATATTTGAGCGAAGGAGCAGCGAACTGAAAATTGTCAATGATGGTGAAAGCTCCGTAGCCTGCCGAAGGAGATCATCGCCATCATCAATTTTCAGGAGTGCAAACAAGATCAAATATCAAGCGCTAGATCTTTTTGTTACTTTTTGCAGCAACCGACCGAAGGGAGCTCACGAACACTTTATGAAGCTAACATAAGTGAGTAATGGCAAAAAGTAAAACCACCAACAAATTCAAACCGCTTATTTATAGGTTTTTATAAAAATAGATAGATGGAATTATTCATGTCCAATCGTATTTCATCTTACGATTTCCTCTTCTGCCGAACAAAAAAGCTTGAACACTTTTATAATTAATCGAATTCCGCTATCTTGTCGCCCATCAAAAAGCACAAATTATGAACGACGAGAAAGTACTCCGCTATATTGAAGATGTATTAGAAAACATGCCATTCGACTGGCTAAAACTCACTACTCACCGACTCGATATTTATAACGAAAAACTGGCCAAAACCGAGTTTTTACAAAAGTTTGAAGAATTATTTCATTCCAATAATTCGAGTTCGTCTGCATTGAGTGAACTCCCGACGGCCTTTGATTACATTCGTTTGGGGCATCCGTTGTCTTCTGTTCTGGAATGGGCCATAGCAGAGTTGAACGACCTTCAGCCCGAAAATGTGATTAGTTTTTCATCCCGGACTATTCCCGTTCTGGCGGTACTTCGGAAAAATTTATTTGATCAAAAAAACACGCAAATTCTCTATACAGGTAAACTTCACGATAATTTTGATGTTGATTCGCTCAAAAGTGTTTATGGTTATAATTTCGAATTAAAGCAAGTAGAAAATGCAGGCGCTGTTGAAGCGTTCGATGGCAGCACGATATTCATTGCGCAAAATGGCGATTTGAATACCATTGAAAACAATGCAAACATTGACTTTTTTCTCAATATTGATGATAGGCTGGGAAGTGTTATGATTGTCAATAGTGATAATCCCAAAAGTTATGTTTCGGCGATTCAACACGTGCGAAGAAGGGAAACAATTGCCATGACTCCTGCCGATGCCTTCAACGCTCTCCAGCAACTCGTCGGTAAATCATCATCCGATCAGGAAAAAAGTGCAGTTGAAACCAATAGGGCAAGTGTTACTGATTCCATTCAAACGATTACAGGTACAACTACAAAACCATTACTCGGTTCCTGTGGTTTATCCGTTCAATATGCGATTATGATGGGACTTATCGATGATGCACAAGAAAAGCATCCCGGAAAACCGATCAAAATTGTCGTACCACCGAATTGCTACGGAGGAACGAACGATCAGGCCCGACGCGTCGCCGCTTGCCTCGATAACGTTGAAATCGTGGATTTGCCCGTCGATGGTGATCACGATATGGTCCAGAGTACCGACCTCGTTTTAGACCGCGTTGCAGCAGCAGATGCAGTTCCCTATATCATTGCAGAAATTCCCACGAATCCCAGGGTGGAGGTGCCCGACCTGGAGAAATTGCGGGCTGCACTCAGTAAAAAACGCGAAACCCCTAGTGGTGAAGTAGCGATTGATCCCGTATTTATTTTGGATCAGACTTTTTGCCCCAACATCCAGTTTCTGGCTAAAGATGGCATTCTCTCGGATATCAGAACGATTTCGTACGTCAGCGGATCGAAATTTCCGAGCGGCGGAAAATGTACGGCCGGCTATTGTGTGGTCAACGACAAGGCAGCGCCGTTGCTGGATAAAATCGAAAAGCATTTGATTCTCTGCGACAACGAAGCCACAGCCCTTCAGGTGGCAATACTGGCAGAACAATTACCTTCGATGAATCAGCGCATCAAGGATGCCTATAAAAATACGCGCGAATTTGTCAATTTCATCGAGGAAACCCTGCCAACGGCAAAAATCAATTTTGTATCTGAAGAGCTGGCTCAAGCCGGATTTACGCCGTCCGTCTTTTCGCTGGATCTCCCCACAAAAGGAAATACCGACGAAGAGCGAGAAGCGTATAAGCGCGCATTAAACCAGAAGTTGATCGATATGATGATTGGTGAAATTCCGAATGAAAGCAAGAACTGCGTGAGTTATGGGCAGTTAAAAGCCTGCTATTGGACCATTCCGGCCACCTCTACGCAAGGAACGACAAAAGAAAAGGACAAAGACTACATCGCGCGCGTTTCAGTGTCCCCCGATCTGGACCTCGAACGCCACAAAAAAGTATTCAAGAAGTTTGTTGAGGAGATTTAGTTATTTTGTCTGATTTACCAGAGGTGTAAATTGCGCATGTAATTTACACCTCTAATAATATAAAGGTAATACTGCAACGTCTACTGCCTTTATTTGTTTGGTATTATCACGAGTTTATCGGAATGTAGTCTAAACGTTGAGTCGTAAATATGGAAGTATAGAAATCTAAAGGTAGAACCGTGGAATATTGAAGTGCAGCAATACAGGGGCTGGAGTTAAAAAACTTATGTTTGGGTTCTACATTTCTGCGGTTTTCATGTTTTCGAGTTTCAGGAGGTTGTCACTTTATCCATTAAAGTATCAGTAGCGCCATTTATTTTATAACCATCAAAAGTATAGCTGTTCATAACGACAAGGCTATCAATAAATAAACTTCTAAGAAAACAGAGCACTTTAAAAAATTTTATTACCTTAGCCCTTAGAACATTACGAAACCATGCGTCTAAAACTGCCAAACAACCCAACAACTGGTAGCCACGGTCTTTTTTATCCAGGAGCTACTCACTTGCTCTACTCAAATTTTGGATTAAAAATCCTTGCTAAAAACCTTTGTTCTACCCCCCCCAGCAAATTTATTGCCAAAATAAATAAATTAAATGCTAAGTGTGAATTATTGGAACCGACTTGACTGTAAACCTGCGTTTTAGCGCGACAACTATACTCAATTTAATAGTTAATTTACTTAAATAGAAAAACAATGAAAAAAATAATAAAAAACATAGGCACTATCGCCTTATCAATCAGTAGTTTTGCATTTTTTGCAACAACTGCTCAATCGCAAAGTACAGGAAATAACCTTTGGTCGTTTCCGCCGAATTATTTAGATCAAGACAACTTTTCAATAGACCCCCTCCCCGAAGTATCAAACCCAGTACCATTTGATGATTACAATGGTGACCCAGCAACGAATACGCACAATGTAATGCGTGACATGGATGGAAATGTACGATTTTTTGTCGTCGATAATCGGGTTTTTGACAGTCAGGGAAGATTGATCGACAAGATGTATAGATATTCAACAGACATTAAAGGTGCAGCAGAGACGCTTATACTTCCAGATCCATCCGATTGTCAGCGGTATTATATATTCTCAGTAGGTAGAGAAGATTATGCTACAAATTCTAAAAAAGAGCCTTTTTACGCTATTGTTGATTTAGCTGCTCAAAACATCTATGACAATACGAGGGATGGAGCATTAGTGACTCCTAATACTATTGGTCAAGCTACGGCAAAATCAATTGCTAATTTAACTCCAAACTTCTATGGTGCTTCTCAAGCGGGTGAGGAACCAGGTAAAAAACATGGCAATATTTTTATTGCTGCGACTAAGAAGAATTGTGACAATGAAAGGTTTGTATTTGTTTCAACTCAAAATGGAATTCATAAGTATATTTTAGATCAAAACGGGCTTACTTATGCGAATGAATTCATCCCTTTTCAGCTTGCGTCACCATTTAACCAGCTCACTGTTCGAAGTGGTATGGAGGTAGTACAACTACCTGGTGGTAATTATCGTATAGCAACAGGTCATAAGGCCCAGCAAAGCAACTTATTGGGCGGACATGGTTTATTTACCGCGGAACTGGATAGTCAAGGTTCGCTTATTCCCGGTTCGGAGCAATCTTTCTTCTTGGCGGATGAACCTGATCCAAACAATACTGCAGCCTATATTCATGGGTTGGAGTTTTCTCCAGATGGGAGCATATTGTATGTTACACACAATTCGAATAATGCGAACCCCAATCCAATTGAATATTTCAATTTCGACAATAACGTTAGTGATTTAGAACCGTTGCAGGTTACAGATGCAGATGATTTCGAAATGTCACAGATGGAAATTGACAAGGATGGAGATCTCGTATTAGTGACAGAAGATCGTATAGCGGCACTTAAAAACCCGAATACTCCAAACGCGAATAATTGGAATAATTCTGAAATCGTTTTTCAAAACACCCCCTATCAACCCAACGATGAGTCGACTGGATTTCCCGCGAACTCCGATCAAAACAGAGCAATCACTTCATACATATTCCCCGATCAAGTCGGAGGTATGAATTATACAAAGCACCTGACAGCCAATCTGGCATGCATGGGTGAAACGAGTTCTTCAAGTACCTGGTCTCCCGGAAACAATCCTTTTGGATCAGCCAATGGAGAGGTTTACTTGGATGGAGATTTGATTATTCCTGCTGGAACAAATGTCCAGATGAATGATATGAAATTCTACTTTACACCAGGTTCTAAATTGATAGTCGAACGTGGTGATGCGAATAATTCAGGGGCACGCTTGACGATGTTGCGCTCTACATTAACGGTTGATGACCGCTGCTATAAAGATGCGATGTGGAACGGTGTGCAGGTACAAGGTTACGCTAATAAAAACCAGTTTCCTTCGGGCAGCACAAAGCAAGGTTGGCTGCGCACTTATGGAAACTCCAAAATTGAACATGCCTACATTGGTGTGGCAACGAGTGTCTACGAAAGTCAGTCAACGTTCCCTTTTGAACCGGGAAATGCGTCCTCCAGCTCCTCTGGTGGTATTGTACAAGCGAGTAACACTACTTTTTTAAATAACCGGCAGGACATTGTTTGGATGAGCTATCAACCACCCAATGGGCAAGACAACAGGGGAAGTGCTAAAAATTGTGAGTTCATTACAGACGGTGAGTTGAAAGACCCCAACACTTACCCTTTTACACATGTTAATGTCTTCGGTTGTGTAGGTATTGATTTAACAGGAAATGATTACATCAATGAAACACCCAATCTTTACCCTTATAACCGAATAGGATCTGGTATATTCAGTTTTAATTCACAAATCAAAGTAAAAGCCCGATGTCAAAGCCTTATTCCCATAGGAGGACAGTGTCCCAATTTTGACCGCAGCAAATTTAAAAATTTGTATTATGGTATTATTTCATTATCCAGTGTAAGCGGACGCAAGACAACTATTGACCGAAGTTTATTTATCAATAACTACTTTGGAGCATTGCTAACCAACAACGATTTTGCAGAAGTTACGAGAAATGACTTTGAGGTCTATCGTTCAGCTGCGCCTAACGAAACGTTACAAACGGTTGGTCTTTATTTGAGTGGCTCTGATGGATATCAGGTCGAAGCGAATACATTCACAGAGTTCGATGATCCCAACGTAGGAACGAATGGCAATACCTACGGTATCATCGTCAATAATTCAGGGACAGGTGACAATGAAGTTTATCGCAACGAGTTTGAGGATATAAAGATAGGTGGTCAGTCGCAACGCATAAATAGTGAAAACTATGATCCGTCCACTCCTTCTCCTAACAACGTTGGTTTGCGTTGGAAGTGTAATGATTTCAATGGAGATATATTTGAAGCTGACCTTGCAATAACTTCGGGAAGAATCGCCTATCAGCAAGGGTATTGCTACAGTCCGGCAGTGGATCCCGTCATCGCCGTTCAATCGCCGGCGGGCAATCGTTTCAGTCAGTCGACGTTTACGTCGGAAAACGATATCGCTGCCAATCCTGGTGTCTTGCCTTTTGATTACGCACATCATGCGGATGCCTTTACAACACCAACCAACTATGACATCAATGTTGTTTCGCCCGACCTGTGTTTCAACAACCTCAATCAAGTAAACTATGACGTAAATAACTCTTGTCCGTCGAAAATCGTAGATTTGAAGCCCGGTGTCGGTGTAACGCCGGTACTTCCTTCACTCAAAAGTCAATTAGATTCAATTAAGGAAGTGATTACCTCAAAAGAGGCACTCATTGATGATGATCAAACAGGTTTTCTAGTCAATTATGTGAATTCGGGCAATGACGGAGCTGTAAAAAATACACTTTTGGAGATATCACCCTATCTTTCCGATGAGGTGTTATTGGCCTATATTTCATCGAATCCGCCCAACGGGCACTTAAAACAAGTGATTCTCGCCAACGCTCCCGTTACTGACAACGTTATGGAGATACTAGAAAACAGTAACATCTCCAATGGAGTTATGAATCAGATTAACAATGCACAAGTAGGTAAGTCCGAACGCGATCGTTTGATCAGCGAGATTGGGTATGCAGAAACTGAACGTTCCCTGTTGTTGAACAAAACGATTCGTCTGGTATTAGAGGATACGATCATGCCGGGTCGGTTGGATACTGTTGCTGTTTTACTCGAAGAAGAGAGTAAAAAGCGAAGAAAAGAACAATTGTGCGACGTGTATCTTTGTGATCGCGATACGAGTCAATTTGATGACACGCGAGACGACATCGAAGCAGCGTTTGGAGTCAACAACTTTGTGCGCATAGCCGATATGAATCACTTGTTGTCGAAAGAAACAGGAGCGATTACAACGGATACATTAAAAGCTGACAACAATTTGAAGCAGGAAGTAGAGAATATTGCATCAGATCAAAATAATCGGATTTGCGCCGTAAGAGCTGAAGCTATTCTCAGTATGTTCAGAGATTCCGTGCGCATACCTGTTGTTGAAGACTTATACCTCAACGGTGGAAACAAAATGGCTGCTACTCATGAGCAGAGCGACAAAGAAAAGCTCAGCGAGATGAAGTTGTATCCCAATCCTTCCAACGGCAATAGTGTCACTGTAGAAATTGACAATGAAGCCTATGAGAAGCCAACTATTGAGGTCGTCGATCTTACAGGAAAACGCGTCGATCAGTTTGCGTTTAATGGTCAAAACAAAGTAAAAATTAAAACTGCTGAATATAAAGGTGGTGTTTACTTTGTTAAACTCAATGATCATGACCGTTTCATTGAAACGCGGAAATTAATCGTTCAATAAATAATAAAAAACAGCCCGTGTTTGTGCTGAAGCATCAGTACAAACGCGGGCTTTATCTAAAAAATGAAGTTATTTGTAACATTCATATTGGTTTTAACTTTAAGCTGTTCCATTAAAAGTTCAGCCCAACAGCTCTTTCACCAGGATATTTTTCACGGTGGGGTCACTGCTGCGGGGTTTAGCACGGGTATTGGCGCAGCTACCACTTATTCAGATGACACCATCACAGTGAACATTGAGCCTGGCAGCACCATCCGCAATGCGTGGATGTTTGTGTATAGCATGGGATATCCGGATGAGTTATCAATTGTTTTAGATGGTGATTTAGTAGAGATTGATACAGTAAACAGTTTTTTATCATCCTTCTCATACCCCAATTCTTATGCAACTCCGATCAAACTATACGCTGTTGATATAAGAGACATAATTGAACCTAACCAAACAGAATATCCAATAGAAATTTTAAATATAGATGAACCCATAAACTGGGGTTGGTGGTCGCCAGTCCTATATATAGAATACAACAACTCAAATTTAGATAAAATAACAACATCGTTGTGGTACAACGATTTAGATATGATTGGTTTGGAGGAATATAATTTTAATGGTCTAAATAATATTGATTTTTCTCAAAATATTGGACTTTCTTTATTTACTGATAGAGCTGGTGATTCCAACCCTTACGATATATTTATAAATAACACTCAAATTGGAGAGTTTAACCAAAATGACAATTATAATACATCTACAAACGCTGTAGGTGTTCAAGGTCATTTTTATTATCAAAATAGTGCGCTTTTTGGTCTGGGAGACGATGTACCAAACACAACCATGTACGGCTCAGATGGTATTGCTGTAATCAATAATTACCTAAGTAATGGAGATACAGGGTATGAATTAAAAATGGAACATCATCAAAATCCTGCACCTCCATTAAGAAAAACCGTCAACCTAATTTTCCCACACGCTTACACCACTCCCTGTGATACGTTCTCCACTCAAATAACTGCTGACACCTCTATTTGTCGCGGTGATAGTTTACAGCTTTTTGCCAGCGGAGGAAACAACTATGAATGGCTAAACATTGAAGGGATGGATAATCCGAATATCTCAAACCCAAAAGTTTCACCCGATAGTACACAGCTTTACGTCGTACGCATTGAAAACACCCCTGGCTGTTACCGTACAGAACAAGTTTTAGTTGAACTCAATGAAAATCCAACGATTGATTCACTTAAAATAACTCCAGAAATTTGCGGAGATGAAAATGGTGAAGTGAAAGTTTGGAAACAAGGTCAAGCTCCTTTCACCCTTACTCTGGATTCTACTTCTCAATCAAGTGGTACTTTTAGCAACTTAACTGGAGGAACCTATGATCTTGAGATCGTTGATGACAACCAATGTTCGCTTGATACAACAATTGTAGTGCCCATAGAAATTGCTATTGACGCTGGTTTTACAGCCAACCCGGAAAGCGGGTATGAGCCGTTGAGCGTTCAATTGACAAACACCTCGCAAAACGCAACAAATTATGAATGGTTTGTCGATGATGCTTTTTGGGAGAATACCACACATACATCCGCTTATTTTGATACCACCGGCGTATACGATATAACGCTCTACGCCTATAACAATCGCCCCGAATGTGTGGATAGCGCCGCATTCAAAATAGTGGTCAAAGACACCATCTACGCGCGCATACCCAACATCATCACGCCCAATGGCGATGCAGTCAACGATACCTTCACCATCGATGTGAAAAGAGCAAAACAAATAGAGGCGCATTTCCTTAACCGTTGGGGAAATGAAATAAACAGTGCTGTCAAACAAAGCAATGGTCTCAATGAAACAATTCCGCTATGGAATGGGAAAACAAAGCAAAATGAGAAAGTCACCGAAGGAACCTACTTCTACACCATCACGATAACTTCCGTTGCCGATAAGGAATATGAGTTTCATGGACACGTGCAGGTGAGTTACTGATGGGGGGTGTGCACTCTCGTATCAAAGCAAACTAAATATCACTAACGGCACCACTCTCATATCCGATGCAGTACGCCCTGGTCAGAATGGTCTTCTTTCAGGAATGCCGCCAATAATTCCGCGACTTGTTCGGGAGACCGAAGTTCGTCGTTTTCTTTGAGATCCACGAAATTTTGCCGTCCGGAAAAGTCTTTCGAACTACTACTGCGGATGGCTACCTGCATGTCCGTATCCACCACTCCCGGAGCGATGCAGTATATATTGGTCGATTTATTCAGTTCGCGTATTTCTTCGGCCAATGTTTCCGAAAACAAATTAATCGCAGCCTTAGAGGAACAATATGCCGCCCAGGAAGGTACGGCGCGCTCACCAGCTCCTGAAGTAATGTTGACAATCGTTTTTACATGATCAAATCCAAAGGTTTGTATGACATAGCTGCACAAGTACTGCGCGGCCACCACATTCACCATACTCATATCGGTATAGTGCGTGAGCGTGAGTTCGTGAAACCGTTTGATTTCGCCGATAATTCCCGAATTATTAATGAGTTGTACGGGTTCCTGTTCTTCTCCGGCAAACGGACTGAGATCGAGGTCATAAAGCTGCTGTTTCTCAGTAAAATCGCACTTTAAAAAATGAAAATTATCATGAACGATCTCATTTTTTCGCGATATGCCGACCACTTTATCACCTTTTTCCAGGTAATAATTTGCAATGGCCCGGCCAATTCCTCTTGATGTTCCTGTAATTATATGTATCATGATTCATTTACTTCTATGAAGCGTTGCACGTGCTTGGCTGTACCAAATACGACCAGCGTATCGCGCGATTCAATGACGGTGTCGCTGTTGGGCACCCCAATAACGTGCTGTTCCACTTCGTATTGTCCTTTCTTTTTGATATCGTATTCGCGCTTCATCGTTACTAAAGTCAATTGGTATTTGTTTCTGAAGTCGATATCCTCAATCGTTCTGTTTAATGTTCCTTTGGGTGGTTTAATTTCTGCAATCTCGTAATCGTCCGGCAATTGTAAAAACGACAAAATAGAAGGGTTGAGTAATTTTTCACGAATCACAAAGGCCACCTCGTCTTCGGGCGTCAGGATTTCCTTGATACCGATTTTTTCGAGAATGAGTCGCTGATCGTTACCACTCGCGCGGGCAATAATGCGCTTTACGCCCAGATCCAGCAAATGAACGGAAGTTAGCACCGTCGCCTCAAAGTTTTCACCAATAGCCACGACGGCTGCATCCATTTCATCAATATTCTGAGCGGCCAGCGCCTTTGCATCAGTCGTGTCGAGCGTAACCGCGAAAGCTACTTCGTCTTTGATGTTCTCAATTTTTTCCTCTTTATTGTCAAAGGCGAACACCTGAGCACCTCTCTCTGCGAGGCGCAATGCTATGGTTGAGCCGTACTGTCCAACTCCGATAACTGCGAATTTACTAAATCCCATTGTTTCTAATTATGCTAAAGCGTGTGTTATATCTTGTATTAAATCATCGGCGTCTTCCACCCCGACACTCAGCCGAATTAATGAATCGACTACACCGGCAGCTGCCCGCTCCTTAGCAGGTATTGCTGCATGTGTCATGGTCGCCGGATGACAAGTTAACGATTCAACTCCACCGAGTGATTCGGCAAGTGAAAAAATCTCGAACCTCTCCATCACCCGATGCGCTGCTGCCGCGCTGTTATCTTTCAGTGAAAACGAGATCATTCCACCAAAGTCGCGCATTTGTCTCTTTGCAGTGGCGTAACCCGGATGATCTTCAAATCCCGGCCAGTAAACCTGTTCAACTTTCGGGTGATCCTGAAGAAAATGTGCAACGCGGGCTCCGTTCTCACTGTGGCGCTGCATACGCAAATGAAGTGTTTTCAATCCGCGCAGTACCAGGAAGGCATCCATGGGACCAGGTACCGCACCCGAACTATTTTGTATCCGATAGATTTCATCAGCAACGGCTTTATCCGAAGTGACCAATGCGCCCATCACAACATCGGAATGTCCTCCGAGATATTTTGTCACCGAATGCATGACCAGGTCTGCACCTAAATCCAGTGGACGCTGCAGATAAGGCGTGGCAAATGTATTGTCCACAGCGAGCAAAACACCCGCATTTTTAGCCATAGATGACAGCGCCTGGATATCGACGATATTCATGATGGGATTGGTCGGAGTTTCCGTCCAGATCAACTTCGTTTTGGAATTAATTTTGTCCGCGACATTTTGGAGTTCATTCATATCCACAAAATGAAATCGAATGCCAAATTGCTCAAAGACTCCAGTGAAAATACGATACGATCCTCCGTACAAATCGTTGGATGTGATCACTTCGTCTCCGGGTTTCAACATTTTCAGAACGCAATCAATAGCGGCCATTCCACTTCCAAAACAAGCGCCATAAGTCGCATTTTCCAGCGCTGCGAGGGCCTTTTCCAGGGCATCCCGCGTTGGGTTGAGCGATCTCGAATAGGCGTATCCTTTGTGCTCGCCCACCTTTTCCTGCACGTAAGTACTCGTTTGATAGATGGGCGTCATGATCGCGCCGGTGGACGGATCTGGCTCAACACCTGCGTGAATAGTTTTCGTTCCGAACTTCAAATGCTGTTTTTTCATGAATCGTTTTTGTTCCCTCTGGAAGCGCATTTACCGTGCAAAAGTAACGATATTCATTCAGAATAGCAATTGATGAACAGGGGTGTCAGTTGATTAACGTTTATCCATCAAAAGCACTCATCGAAGGTTAAAACACACTACCTCAAACAGTTGTGAATCCGCCATAACAGCTTGCGACAGCTCGTTTTGTTATGTCAATCTAAAATGTATATTTGTTAGCGCTAGACGTTAAAAAACTATGAAAAAACTATTTTTGTTCATGCTGTTATTCAGCTCGACAGGTGGGTTGTTGAGCCAGGAAAACCTGAAAGAACTCGAGGCAAACGAGCCATACGAAAACATACTGGTTCAGCGCATTGCCGGCGACAGCTTATCGACGCAGTTCGTCATCTGGGTTAAGGACACGGTGAGAACGCATCAGCACCGCAAACACAGCGAATCAATTTATGTTCTCGAAGGAGATGCGCGTTTTTACATCGAGAACGAGCAAAAAACGATCGGCGCGGGCGACTTTTTATTTATTCCAAAGGGATCCTGGCACAGCGTAAAAGTAACATCCGAACATCCGTTAAAAGTCATATCAACGCAGTCTCCGGAATTTACGGGTGCGGATCGGGTATTTAAGCAAAAGGATTAAATTCAGCATGAAATTACTCAAGGTCCCCGAGACAAATTTACCGGACTTTTACGAAAGGGCTAAGTTTGCCTTGGCGTGGCGCATTGCGGTCATGTTTACACTTGTCGTTTTCTTTCTTACGTTGACGACTCTACTGACGGGCGATCGCTTTTTTCCCTATTACGTAGCGGTATTGCTTTTTTCTGTTTTTAGTGTTATTTACCTTTATTGGTCGCGCTCTTACAAACGGGTTGCGCAGATTATGTTGTGCGGAGCAACAGCAGTCATCATAAGTGCGGTACTCATGGTTCGGGACGCCATCCACGTCATCGAGCCGCTGTGGATGACCGTCGTCATTCTCGCTGCATTCTTTACGCTCAACAGGCAATGGGGCACATTTTTTCTTGTAATAAATACGGGGCTCTATGCTACATACTTTCTGTTTTTTATGGATGAGACCCGCGTCGAAAGATTTGAAGCATCAGCACAGCACGTGGTCATCATGTCTGTCGAATTTGGTTTTGCTATGTTTTTAATTGGATACATCATGTACCAATTTAATATTGTCAATAATTATGCACGCGTACACAGTGATCAAGCGTTTACGCAATTAAAAGAAGAAAAAAACATCGTAGAACGGCAAAATAAGGAAAAGACAGTACTCCTTCAGGAGATACATCATCGCGTCAAAAACAATTTACAGGTCATTATCAGCCTGTTGCGCATACAGTCCAGCGAATTAAAGTCCGACGAAGCGCGACAGAGTTTTAGCGATGCGATCAGCCGGATATTAACCATGTCATTGATTCACCAAAAGATGTATGAAAGAGAGTCCCTGGCCAACATCGATGTTCAGGATTACCTGAATACGTTAATCGATGACCTCATCAGAACGAACGCCCATCAAAGCGATATTTCGTATGAAGTGCGCGCCTCACTGGAGAACGTTGGAGCAAAGAGCATTGTGCCGCTAGGACTCATTATCAATGAACTGGTATCCAACTCTTTAAAACATGCCTTCGCCGGTAGGGGCACTATCTCCATAGAACTGAAAGCATCCAGTGAGGGTCGCGCTACCATGATTTATAGCGACGACGGCAATTGGAAACCGCCATCATCTGCTTCTTTTGGGTTGCAATTAATCGATGTTTTTACAGAACAACTCGAAGGATCCGTAGAACGGAATACCAGCGATTCGGGTACTTTTTATACCTTTGAGGCGCTCAATATCCGGGAATAAATAAACGTTTGATTTAAAAACACAACAAATCTGGTCTATTTATGTTATTAATTGACGATGAAATCAACAGATAAATTTGGCATTGAACCGTTAGGAAAACTCCTGCGGGAACAGGCCTTCCCGGCATCGGTCGGTATTCTGGTCATGTCTGTTTACGCGATAATTGACACGATTTATGTCGGACATTACGTCGGTGCAGAAGGAATCGGAGCCATCACAGTTGTGTTGCCCATTACTTTTTTGATTTCCAGCATAGGCATGGCTATTGGCGTTGGAGGATCTTCTGTATTATCGCGTTCCCTGGGGGGTAAAAATAACGAAAAAGCATTACACACATTTGGCAATCAAGTTTTGATGACCATATCACTGGCTGTCTTTTTTGTCCTGCTCGGTTCATTTTTTACTGACGAAATCATCGACGTATTCGGAGGAAAAGGAGGCGTCAAAGCCCCAGCCATAGCTTACTTTAACATCGTTCTCATCGGCGTTCCTTTTCTTGCCTGGGCGATGATGAGCAACAACGTGATTCGTGCAGAAGGATTCCCCCGCGTAGCGATGTACGCCATGATTGTACCCGCGATTTCCAATTTAATCCTGGACCCCGTTTTTATGGTGGGATTTGACATGGGTATCGAGGGTGCCGCCTGGGCCACAACGATTTCATACGCTGCCAGTGCTACTTTTACACTGGTCCATTTTCTCAGAGGAAAATCCGAATTAAAGCTGGATGCCAAGTATTTTCGTCCCGACTTAAAAATCATCAAAGAAATTAGTTCGTTAGGTGCCGTTACACTCGCTCGTCAGGGTGTTATCAGTATTTTGGCTTTGGTGCTCAACAACTCATTGTTCTACTACGGTGGTGAGCGCGGATTATCCGTTTATGGTATTGTGAACAGAATACTGATGTTTGCCAACTTCCCCGTACTCGGTATCACGCAAGGATTTGTTCCAATTGTTGGTTACAACTTCGGAGCGCGGCTAAAAGAGCGCGTTCGCAGCATTGTACGATTATCGATAGGCTGGGCTTCCGCGATCTCCATCATGATTTTTATTCTATTGATGGTTTTTGCAAAAGATATTGCAACTCTCTTCACCAACAACACGGAACTTATAGAAGATACAACTCCCGTCATTCGAACAGTGTTTCTGGCTACGCCATTGTTAGCCGTCAGTTTGATTATCAGTGCTTACTTTCAGGCCATTGGAAAAGCGCTTCCCGCATTATTTTTAGCGCTGACGAAACAAGGTTTCTTTTTGATCCCTTTAGTGCTCCTGCTGCCTTTTGCCTATGGTCTCGATGGAATTTGGATGTCTTTTCCCATTGCCGATATCGGCGCAGCACTGGTGAGTTTTATTTATTACAAGGTTTCTCCAACGCGCTATCCCGACGGTGTGCTCAGCGAAAACCCCGATGTCTTTGAACGTTATCAAAGGAAACCAGCGAAAGAAATTGAAGAATAACATGGAACAAGCTATTTCAAAACGAATAAAAGCGGCTGAAACCCGTATTTTCAAAGCAGTTTTTCCGAATACTACCAACCATTACGACACGCTCTTTGGTGGTACGGCATTACAGCTCATGGACGAAGTTTCATTCATCTGTGCAACGCGATTCAGCCGACAAAAAGTAGTTACTGTCAGCTCTGACCGGGTCGATTTCAGTAAACCCATCCCCAGCGGAACGTTGGTGGAATTGGTGGCCAATGTCGAAAAAGTAGGAAAATCCAGTATCGTCGTAGGCGTAGATATTTTTGTCGAGGAAATGTACTCCGAAAACCGAGAACGTGCCGTACACGGAACATTTACTATGGTAGCTGTCGATGATGAGAAAAAGCCAATAAGCGTCGTTTGAAATTCCTCTGAGCGCGGGTTACCTAACGTCAAACATAAAAATCCAGACGCACTTTAGAGGTACATTCGTCCGTTTTTCCAAAAAAATGACGAAACCATTGTGTTTTTGCTTATCACCTCTTCAATCAATGTAAGAAATAAGGCTAAAATTCATCCTCGCTGATGGTGAAATTATCCAGGTTGCCGTAATCATTCTCATCATTGTAATTGTTGCGCTTGTCCGATTGCTCACCGCCGTCTTCCTTTTTATTCGACGAGCTGTTTTTATGGCTGGGGCGAAGGATATTCGTGCGCGAAATATTGAGTCGAATTTCGGTTTTAATTGACCCGTCATCCTGAGGGAATGCTTTTGCGTAAGGAGTACCGGTTAGTTCAACCAAAGTTCCGCTCTTCAAGAAATCCAGGATGCGCATATTTGCTCCTTCTTTTTTCCAGATGGTACAATTGACCCAGGTCGTTTTCGTGCGCGATTCTCCCGTCCTTTTATCTTTCCAGTTTTTATTATGCGCCACCGGGAAGTTAATAGCCACTACCCCGCGATCCATTGTTTTAACTGATGCGTCTTTTCCTATATTTCCTATCAATCTCGTCTCGAATACCGTAGCCATAATTTGAAGTTATTTCCCTTTGTTTGTATGATCGAACGAATATAATCATTCATTTAGAGAGCGCAAACTCTACAGCGACTTGCGGTGATTTTCGTTGAATCGAAACAAAAGGTGCACAACAGCGAGAAAGAAAGCGATAAATGTAACGCCCTGTTGTGTTTCAATTGTATCTTCAGACAGAAATGTCCCCAGGGCGATCAAGCTAAAACTCAACGCTAAAAAATTGATGTTCCGCATACTTTTGGCAACCAACCACAGCCAGAGCCACGAGAAAATCAATAGCCCCGCGAGACCGAAAGTAATCCAGAAGGTCAAAATCTGATTGTGTGCCCTGTTCCAGTTATCGCGGGCTAACTGAGTATTATTGCGCTCGTAATAGTGGTCAAAGGTGTCCTGAACATCACCCGTTCCGACACCTGCAATCCAATGATCTTTTGCAATTTTCCAGCCGGTTCGCAAGTGTTCCAGCCGCTGTAAAAAGCTGTTTCCATTGGGGTTACCTCCGGCAACATACTGGCGGTACTCATTTTTAAAATTTTCGAGTCGCGCCAGTGGTGAACCCGATACCTGCTTGATATTGGTAAACCCATTTTCTACATGCCGGATATCGCGTTCGGTCATTTTACTGAAACCTGCACTGTCTTTTGATAATCCTTTTGAGGCCATATAGCGAAATAAGGTGTACTTCAACTGGTGTCCATTAGCATCCAACGCATAATATTTATAATCTGATCGGTTGTTCCAGACCGATCTCAGTTCCTTTTCGGAGATCATGGATAGCACGTGATGACCATTTTCATACCATTGATGAGTTGTGTCATGTCGGTACGGATTCCCATTTTCTGTCACTGCAGGGAGGGCATCGAAATCCATTGTAGGCGTTGTTTTGAGGTATTGTACACCTTTGTATCCCAAAACGGCAATGACGATTACCAAAAGGCTCACCAGCGTCACTTTTAGGGGTTGATTTTTCCTGAGAAGAATAAAATAAAGAATTAAACTCACCAGGAAAAGTACGATCGCGACGTATCCGGCAAACACCTGACTCATGTACACGTAATAAATGAACCATATCGCGACTGGTGCGAGTAAAAACAGTAACGCTTTTCGCTGAATAATCAAATGTACACAACAAGCTATTCCCATGACGACCAGCACGGTGTATCGGATATGCGAACCAAAAAGCGACAATGAGCGAAAGTCTGCCGCATTCGTTTGCATAGACCAGTTCAAAAGGCTTGTAGTCAATAACGTAACCAGAAAAGCTCCCAAAACAGCGTTAAGTGCTCTCCGCGAAATGGGAAAAGCTATGATCGAAACGGGAATGACAAAAAGCGGAAGTTTTGCGTTAATATCGCGGAAGGCATAACCAAAATTTTCGGTGTACATCAGACCGGCGAGATGCAGGAAAAGCAGCGCAGCGATGAGCCAAAAAAGCCGGCTCTTCCTCCACCTGCTCCAGTAAGTACTGAAACGCGCATCTAAGATTAAATTGCTGGCGAGCCAAATTGTGCCAATCGACATGACGACCTTGTTGAGCGGTAAACCCACCGCTACTACAAACAATCCCAATACCTGCAGGTAAGGATGAAGTTTAAATCCGAACAGTCGATCGAGCATAAATCGTTTATTCTTCGGGAGATAAAATGGCGTTATAGTCCTGAATATCTTCAAAAAGGTCTAAAGCCCGCTGTAAATCATTGTCGTCCTTAAAACTATCGATGACTTTCCCTTCCTGGTAATAAAAGCGACCAACGATTTCATTGCGCAACAACTTTCTGATTTGAGATTTAAAAAGTTTGTAGTCTTTCGATTTTGAAGCTTCTACTTTTTCAAAAAGCGCTTCATATTCATCGATAATATTTTGGTCATACCCCTCTTTTTTAGCCGTCTGCAAGGTCTTTTCCAGTTGCTGTTGGGTAGCAGTAGCATAATCAAAAGACCTGTTCATGATGGTGTCCTCTAGGGCTTTTAACACCTTGTCTGAAACTTCATACGTTTTGGGCGACGCTATTTCATCATTGTTATGGGCAAACACCGTGGCAAAATCAAAAAGAACATCTTCTTCCAACAAGGTTTTAATAAAACGCGGCATTTTTTCTCCTTCTGTTACAATGTCTGGCTCAATACCTCTTCCGTCTATCACTTCTCTGCCATTTTTAGTTTTGAAAATCTGTATGAGTGAATCGGGCACTTCACTGACTTCCCCTTCATTTTTGTGGTAGTAGTCCAGCTTCTGCAGACACCGACCGGAAGGCGTGTAGTATTTAGCGACGGTCAATTTCATTTTTGCACCGTACTTCAGGTCGACAGTGCGTTGTACAAGCCCCTTTCCAAAAGTCGTTTTCCCGACCACCACGGCCCGATCCAGGTCTTGCAGCGCTCCGGCAACAATCTCAGAAGCAGAAGCAGATGTTTCATTGACGAGCACTACGATGGGAATATCCAGATCGAGTGGTTCGTTCTTCGTCGTGTACGATCGGTTTTCGTCGAGAATTCGTCCTTTAGTAGTCACGATCTCTGTACCCTTGGGGACAAAAAAATTGACGATGTTCACTGCTTCCAGTAACAAACCTCCACCATTTCCCCTCAAATCCAGTACAAATTTCTCCATATTTTCGCTTTTCAATTTTGAAAAAGCTTTACCTACCTCGCGGGAAGCCGTTTTTGTGAAGGAGTTCAATTTGACATAGCCGACATTGTCATCGAGTAACCCTTGATACGGAATATCGGGCAGCTTAATTTCTGCACGAGTTACGCTGGCGGTATCTGTCCCCTTATACGGTCTTTCGTATACCACCGCAATAGTAGAACCCTTCGCCCCCTTGAGCGCTTCTGAAACTTGTTCAGTGGACTGCCCTTTCACCGAACGCCCTTCAATGCTAATGAGGCGATCCCCAGGCTTCAATCCTGCCTGGTCGGCGGGCATGTTTTCATAAGGTTCTGCAATAATAACATCATTTCCGTGCCGGCGAATTGAAGCGCCAATACCACCGTACTGCCCAGTGGTCATCATCTGGTAATCCTCGATATTAGATTCGTGGTAGTAAACCGTGTATGGATCGAGTTCTTTGAGCATTGCATCAATTCCCGCTTTTGAAATGGCTCCGGTTTGGGGTTCATCCACATAATATTTCTCCAAATTCATGAATACGTGATCCAGAATCTCAAGGTTTTTTATCACCTCGAAACCATTGCTTTGCGTAAAAGCAAAAAAGGGAAGCTGGAACAAAAGTACTATAAAAAAAGCGCGTTGTCTGACCATTTTATCCGTTTGAGTTGCCCTAAATTAACGAAAAAAGTATCGCTTTATTGATTTGAACGTTTGATTATTTCCCGGAACAAGTGTTCGACACAATTTTCAATTTTGGATTGCTCGACTTCTTCTTTTGATTGATAGATGATAGCGATTCCCATTTGTGTTCCCTGTCGGGGAATACGTTCCTCAATAATGTGTTTATTTTTTCTCACCCCTTCGCGAATGAGGCGTTTCAACCGATTGCGTTTTGGAGCGGTCTTGTGAATCCGTTTTGGAACCGAAATAACCACCTGAAACCGCTTTGAAGTAGGAAGCGGTAAGCACTCATATCGCACGGCTAACGGATATTTTTTTAACCGTTTACCGCATTTAAACAGCGCGTCGATAGCCTTTTTACTACAGAGACGATAACCCTTTCCAAAGCGTTGATCCATACTACAAAACTAATACAATTCGACCAGCAATTGCCGTTTTTAATAACGTGATTGCAGTTTGGCACAGTTCATGATTTGACTATTGAAAAAACAAACATTATGAAAAAGAGAGAACGACAACAAGCAAAAAAAATAATGATGAGTTCAAACCTCGAAGCGTACATTCGGTTTTTAAATGAAGTTGCTCTGCGCAAATTAGCGTAATCCAGCGACCTCGCTATTGAGCAACGAGTGGATCGATTTGCTTCATAAAATCTGCTCGGGAGTGAACTCCTGAAGAGCGCCAGACTATTTCCCCTTTTTTGAACAATAAAAAGGTAGGTACTCCGCGCACTTTGTATTTTTGTGCAGCTCCTTGGTTTTTATCAACGTCAACCTTTAATATGCGCAGCTGATCACCATAATGGCTTTTTATTTCATCTATAATCGGAGTTACAGTTTGACAGGGTCCGCACCACGTGGCGTGAAAATCGACGAGTACAGGTTTTTCGCTTTGAATAATCGATTTAAAAGAACTCATGATGATTGTTTTTCTTTTTCTTCTTGTTGATGACGCTCTATCGCTTTTGGGTCATAGCCGTGAAAAAAGTTAATCCAGATCATTCTGCCTCCACGGAAAGTAATGGGCGCCATAACGATTAACACCACCAAAATATTGATAATGTACACCCAGTATGGCGTGGGGGGATAAATCAGGTACGTGAGAATAAAAGTAGCGACAGAAAGTGCGACGGTCAAGGCATAAGCCACGTACATCGCGCCGTAGAAAAAACCTGTTTCAATTTCATACTTGTGTCCGCAGGCACTGCAGCGCTCCTCCATCTTATCAAATTTCCCAGGATGAAAAACCTGGTTATAAGTAAACACCTTTCCCTCGTGGCAGACGGGGCATCGCGCCTTCAAAATACTGTACAATCGATTTCCTTTCCAACCCATGTTGCAAAGATAATAAGTTCAAGGTAGCTAATTGGTGATAAAAGTCACATTTTACCCTCTTTTTAGGCATTTATTCAGCAGCACAGTTTTTCTTTTCGAAATATTAATCGAAATTTGCACTTGGCTTATGAAAGAGAAGAGAAAGGATATTCGTAAAATGTCAAAACAGGAGTTAAAAACTGCGATGGAAGCGATGGGGCAAAAGTCCTTTCGCGCTACTCAGGTATACGAGTGGTTGTGGCAAAAAAATGCACTCTCCTTTGACGAAATGACCAATTTGAGCAAGCCGCTGCGCGATCAATTGGAAAACGAATTCTTTATTGACCACATCTCCCTTGACGAACAACAAGTGAGCGCCGACCGCACCATTAAATGTGCATTCAATGTAGGTGTCGGGAAAGTGGTAGAAGGTGTTCTCATCCCTACTGACAGCAGAATGACGGCTTGTATCTCTTCACAAGTAGGATGCAGTCTCGCCTGTAAATTCTGTGCTACGGGTAAACTAAAGTTGCTCAAGAACCTCTCTGCCGGTGAAATTGTCGATCAAGTGGTTCATTTGATGCGTTTGTCGGAGTCGCGTTACGATCAACGGCTCAGCAACATCGTTTACATGGGCATGGGCGAACCGCTTTTGAATTACAAAAATGTATTGGAAAGTATTGATAAAATCACGAGCCCTGAAGGTTTGGGAATGTCGCCGAAACGCATCACAATTTCTACGGCAGGACTGGCCAAACAAATCCATAAACTGGGCGATGATGAAGTGAAATTTAACCTTGCGCTTTCTTTACACGCGGCAAATGATGCCAAGCGGGATAAAATAATGAGTATCAACGAAACCAACAACCTGGCAGTACTCGCCGACGCACTGCGTCACTTTTATCGCAAAACGGGGACGCGCGTCACCTATGAATACATCGTTTTTAGAGATTTTAATGATGAACTGGAAGATGCGCGCGAATTGGCCGCCTTTTGTAAAATCATCCCATGCAAAGTGAACATCATCGAATATAACCCAATTGACGATGGCGAATTTCAACAAGCCGATACTGCCAAAGTCGATCGATTTGCTGCTTACCTGGAAGAACGCAATATCATCGTGAATATTCGCCGCAGCAGAGGAAAAGACATCGACGCAGCATGCGGGCAGCTCGCCAACAAAAATGAAGTCGTTGACGAAAGGGTCATGAAGTAAGTTTTACCGAGTGGTATAACTTCATTTTCTCTTGATACAGTGGGGTTCTTTTGTTTTCTACAGACTAAAAAAGGCCGTCTAAGACGACCTTTTGTAAGCTCAGTAAATCAGGCTTAAGATTATTATTCAACAACTACTTTTTTGGTTATCTTTCCTTGTTCGGCAGTAATGACAACAAAATAGACGCCACTCGCCAATCCTTCGTAACCCATGCTCGCCGATTCAGCAGTCGTTTCGATTTGTTTCAGTGCCTTGCCCGCTACATTCAATAGCGCCACTTTCTTTTCACCTGAGAAAGGAAGTCTCACGTTAAAAAGCCCGGTGTTGGGATTGGGATAGACCACAACGTCAGCTGCTTCGATCTCTTCAACTCCAACTCTGTTTTCTGCACAGAAATTGAATGTAATTGAATTACCAAAATCGGAATCGGCTTCCGTTAATTCATCCAGGAGCACACCATTCGCTCCTTTGGTCAATTGCATGCTACCGTCAAAGTCACATTGACTCACAGCTGATCCGTTCAACCCGTCGCCGTACGAATCCTCAATGACGAGTTTGTAGCAACCCTCAATTAAACAAAATGATTCAAAAATATGAAGCGTATCGTTTCCGGGATTCTCATAGCCATCACCCTCGTACCAGATATCGCCATTGTCATCCTCTACGTACCAGGAAGTTTCCTCCGCATAACAATCCATCGTTAAATCCATGTTGATGCGCTCACCTTCAATAACGGCCACATAACTGGAAGAAAGCTCATTATTTGTCGGGTCTTCATCCGTTTGACCATTTGGATTCACGAGCTCTACGCTAATAGAGTTATTATTATTCTGGGAACCAAAATAAGGCAATCCAACTACCTCCGTTTGCATCGTCGCTAAATTTCCTGTCCAGTTCATCGTCTGTTGATTTCCATTATACGTGTACACAATATCCACTGAAGTAATGGTTTCCAATCCTTTGTTACTTATAGTCAGATATGGCCAGGAAGCATCTCCGCAAATAATTCCATCGACGCCTTCCAGATTAGTTGCAGCTACATCATAATCCAGCGGATTGAAGTACGGGTCATAGCCGTCAATAAAAGAAACACCCGTCCCATTGGGGTCTAACCAATGCTCGAGTTGTTCATCATTGGCAGAACCGGTCGGATTCCAGGAATTGTAAACGCGACCATAATAATCGGACGCTGACAAATTACTGCATGAAGCTTGCCCTCCCCAGAGCTGACCAATAATGCGCTGATCCTGATCAAATAAAGGCGAACCGGAAGATCCTCCCTCTGTCGTCGTGTTGCGATCCCAGGACACCTCCCAGCTTGAATTCGGCTCAGAAGATCCCATCGCTTGCGTAGCCGTAGCTGCATCATCATCAAATGATATTTTTTTGATGTCACCAGAGGGATGATGAATACCCACAGTAGATGTTGGTGGGGTATCCTCGTTGTTCCATCCCGAAAAATAGGGGTCGTGCGATTGTGGAACCGTACCATTGGATAAACCACCTGTAATTTCAACCAAACACATATCAGAAGGTGTTCTTCGGGATCTCAACGTGGCACCAGACAAGGATTCGAACGAGGGCGAACTTCCTGGGTTTGGACAGTCCTCAGACTGCCATTTAAACCGAAACACCCATGTGGATGGGTCCGAATAACAGTGGTTTGCCGTTAAAACATAAGGCGTACCATCGTTTTGAGTATTGTTAATTAATGCCCCTGTACAAAAACCATTTCCTCCAGAAACGAGCATAACTACGCTATTGCGCTGGTTTTCCCAATTTGTCCCATCCGGACAGTTGACATTCATATTACAAGCGCCAGAAGAACCAAATGCTTTTTCGCGATATTCACCAGCACTTCTGTAGCCATGTGTTACTTTGGAAATTTCGAGGGCTCCAATGTTATCCGTGTTGTGCGCCGGAACAAAGTACTCGACAATCACCTTATTTCCCGGAACTAATTCAGTACCCAGCTTTCCTTCGAATAAATGGCGCTGTGTAAATTTCCCGAGAATAAATGATTTGTCTTCGTTGTACACGTACAGCTCATTTCCCTGCGGAATAGCCGTGTTTTTAAACGATAAGTTAATGGTTTTCGCTTCCTCACAGGTCAAAGACAACAACCAGATTTGGTCGCCATTCGTATTGGTGAACCATGTTCCAGCATTGTCGAGGTCGAGCGAAGTCGTGTTGTTGTACCCAAAACGCCAGGGTCCTGATTTGAGACTGTCGTTAATACGGTCTTCTTCGCGCAGTTTGTCGATATCGGGTTTTTCAAATACATGACTGTCAATCTGCTTATAAGCCTTGTGCACATAAGAGATACCTTTGGGGTTTCCACCATCTCCTTGTTGCCCAAATAAAAGCACAGAAGACAACGAGAAGAGCAGAATAAATAAATAATTAATGCTTTTCATTTTTAGTTTAGCTTTTTCGTTTAATACTACATCCTTTAGGTGCAGTTTCATCGGGTTTGATCGTCGCTCCGGTGGCATAATTGTTCAACATATTTTTTAAATAGTGATCGGCGTTAGCTTCATCTATGTTCGGTTCGTAAGTATTGTCAATCGCTCCTTTATAAAGCAGTTGAGAACCGTCGTCAAATACGTAAACATGCGGTGTTGTTTTTGCTTCAAACGCATCGGCCAAAACGTGATTTTTATCGTATAAGTAGGGCATGGAGTACGAATGCTCTTCTGCGCGTTTTGCCATATCTTCAAATCCATCGCCTTTTGCGCGTTTCGCCTCGTTACTATTCACTAATACAAAGCCCATTTGATGCTTTTTAGCAAGTGCTGCCAACTCATTGTATTTGCGTTCCCAGCCTTTGAAATCGTCATTTCCAGTAACAAAAGGACAAGTATTGCACGAAAAAACCACCACGAGACCTCGAGATTCCATCGCATCATCGAGCGAAAGCCCTGGTTCTCCTTCTCCTGCGTTTTCCAGTTTCAGGCTGCTTTTTGGAATTGTATCCCCTATTTTCAAGTTATTTTGAAACGTATTCGCCAATAAAAACAGCGACATAGCCGCAAAACCGATCATTAATTTAATATTTCTCATAATAGTGCAATTTGGATTAAATATATAACATTATTTGCGTCCACTCAAACATTAGACGCGCAAATTAAGGCATGAGTTGGTATTGCTAAGTCATTTTTTACCTGCATTTGAATGCTATGTTCAGTGCACGACAATACTACAAATTACATTGTTCCCGCTGGAACCGAGCATTCCTGTAATTTATAACCCATGCGTAAAAACAACTTATGTTGCTTTATTTCAGTATTATACAGCGTCATAAGCCCGCATTTTAGAACTTGAGGTGCTTTTGAATCGTCAGATTATATTAACTTGGTAGTTTAAAAGGCAGTATCATGAATAAGCTTGCAATGCTAATTATTTTTTTAGGGAACGCAGTTGTCGGTGTTGGGCAAATCAGCATTACAAAAGACCAATTCCCATTTTCAAGGGTTGTAGAATGGGAAAAACATGGTGTTCTTATTTATGCAGAAGATGATAATAAAAATACGAATGAACAAGAAATCATCTACGTAAATCAACAGGGGGAAAAACAATGGAGAAAGTCCATCTATCCCAAAACGAATCATCCAAAACTGGTCATTTCTGCGCAGTCCGATTACATTTACATGATTGACGATATTGCGCCTCACAGGAATTCAATCCGCTACAATCAAATCAATCGAAGTGGAAGTATCGTTTCAACAAAATTCGACTTATTGCAGGTGATCAGGTCTTACGGCTACCGCACTCCGGACGAGCTCGTAATGCAAAACGTCATCAATACCGAAAAATCCCTGGTCTTCCATTTTCAGTTAGAAGTGAAAGCAGAGGGAATCATTGAAAACTTCATCATCATGATTACCCATCATAACAATCGCGTATATCACGCCAAAGGACCTGTAACTCGACCTGAACTGATTGAAGAGCAGCGGGAAGGAACTTTGCTTTTTGCCGGCAGCCATAAAAACATCATCTGTTTTGGACGTTATTCCAACAATGGCAATGATCATCGCGTAAATTTTATTCCCTATGATGAAAAAGCTAAAAAACAAAATCCATACAGTTTTTCTTTGCCCGATGTCGAGCCGATGATGTCAGGCTTACATTCTGCCAATTGGGATGGAATGCGATTCACCCGCATTGCCGAGGATCGCGAAACAGAAGCGCGCGGACGGCCAGTTTACGAACGAGGAAACTACTATTATGCTGCGATTGACGAAAAAGACCGGTGTTTTCAAGTTTTCGGAGCCAACCAGGAAGGGGACATTGTCCCGCTGGAAACATGTGAGCAGCCCGCAGAATCTTCATGGCGATATAACCCCACCATTGAATGGACGCG
>JBNJEH010000035.1:0-31018 GCA_051745635.1 Bacteroidota bacterium | reverse complement strand
TCCGCTTGAAATCCAGATTTCAGACTTCGCGATGCACAAATAAAAAAAGCTCTGTGTAAACCACAGAGCCTTTTTATTCTTAGTGACTCCGTCAAGATTTCAGATCTTTTAGTATTCCGAATTCCGAATAAAAAGTACGCTCTTTCGTACCTCAATAGCTATTTTTTTATTGATGCATCACTCCGCTTGAAATCCAGATTTCAGACTTCGCGATGCACAAATAAAAAAAGCTCTGTGTAAACCACAGAGCCTTTTTATTCTTAGTGACTCCGTCAAGATTCAAACTTGAAACCTCTACAGCCGTAATGTAGTGCTCTATTCAGTTGAGCTACGGAGCCATTCGCGAGTGCAAAAATAAGGCTTTTTTTTTCTTCAGCAAGAAAAAAATGAGATTAATGCACCTCGGCTGAAATGCCGCGATCCAGGAGTGCGGTACACATCGGTTCAAGTGTTTCGAAATCACCGCGTTTTACGTCGCATTTTCCTTTGTAATGAATGAGTGTCGTACATTGCTCCGCCTGCACAATGTCGTGTTCACACACTTTTATGAGCGACTCGATGACGTGATCAAATGTATTAATATCATCATTGAACACGATTAAATTGTGTTCATCAACTAATTGCTCAGCTGTTTTATTTTTTTCTAACGTTTCAGTCTCCATATCATTCTCACTTTTACCCCACAAATTTAAGTCTTTTGAATCAAGCGGGCAAAAAAAAACTTTTGGTGAATAGTTTTAAAAAGCTTCGGTCTTCATTACGATTAAAGGGTCAGCAACAAAATAGATGCAATCGAAACGGCGACCCCCGTAATTTTTAAGGCAGTCGTGGTTTCCTTAAACAATACAATTCCGAGCAGGAAAGAAGCCATCACAATGCCTACATTGTTCAGAGCATAAGTGATCGAATCATCCATATCCTGCCGAACGGCCATCATCAAATAATAGATTGAGAAGAAGTTGGGAACGCCCAGCACAATGCCGCCCAGTATATTACGGATGTGGAGCCGCTGGGTGCCCATAAATAAGCGAATGGCCAATACAACCATGCCGATGATTCCGGCAATACCGAAACCTATGGCTGAGAAAAGTGCCAGTGATAAGTCACCCGATGCTACGCGTTCTACATAGTTGAGAAGTGTATCCAAAATCCCGCTTCCCACAAATAGAATGAGCAAGTAGAAAACGTTTTTCGGTGTTCCTGCTTTTCGCTCTTTGCTGCGGCGGAAGGTGATTAAGAAAACACCGATTAACGCCAGTATAATGCCGGCAATTTTAGCTAAATAAACTTGTTCTTGATATAAAAAAATTGCCATGGTTACGGGAATCGCCAGACTCATTTTTACCGTCACCGAAGTAATTCCAATGCCGTTTTCCTGCGAACTTTTTCCCATCAGCAAAAAAAGGCTGATGAACAAGCCGCCAATGATAAAGGCAAACGGAATCCAGCTTCCCTCGTGAAGATGTTGCGACTCCCACTGATCTCCATAAATACCAAAACCCACCAAAAAGGCGATGAGATAATTAAAGACGATAGCCTGAAATGTATCAATGCCGTATCGCTTGAACATACGGAAAATTATCAGGATGAACGTAGAAAAAAATATGCTTAAAAAAAGGTATATCATGATCGATAAAAATAATGTATAGTGTCAGTTCCCAATGTTTTTTGTTCGTTTGGCAAACCTTCGATTTGTGGAGCCTGCAGCCCTTCTTTAAAATTGTTTTCTCCCGCAATGACGCGTGCTTCGTCGTATGCACCTTCGTCAATAAAATGTTGCAGGGTTGTCGCTCCACCTTCTACGAAAACAGAGAGCAGCGAGCGTTTCCAGAGTTCCCCGAGGATGGATTGAACCGTGAAAGGCTGGATTTCAACAACCTCAATGTGTTCGGGAATTTCGTTAAAAGCGTTCGAACGCACGAAGAAAAGGGTGCGCACTCCGTCCCTGAGCACCTTGTAATTGCCGCGGATAGAGGAGTTCGGATCCAGAATAACTCGCATCGGATTTTCACCGCCTACTGCCCGAACGGTGAGCGAAGGGTCGTCGTTGATCACGGTTTTATATCCCACTAATATGGCAGATTCCTGGCTCCGCCATTGATGAACGTGCAGTTGCGTTGCGGGTTGCGTTATCCAGTTTACACCTTTCTGTCGCAAGTGGGGAGAACGATCGATAAAACCATCTGCTGTCTGTGCCCATTTGAGGATTACATACGGTCGCCGTCGTTCATGAAAGGTGAAAAATCGCCTGTTGAGCCAGCGGGCTTCTTGCTCCAGTAGACCAACTTCGACGCGTATTCCTGCATGTTTAATGCGTTCAATGCCCTTTCCGGCAACCGCTGAAAAACTATCCCGACAAGCGATGACGACGCGATCGAACTGATGGCGTACGATTAAATCCGCACAAGGAGGCGTTTTTCCATGATGTGCGCAGGGCTCCAGGGTCACATATAGCGTGGATTCCGATAAAAGCGAAGTATCTTCAGTGCTGTTTACGGCATTTACTTCTGCATGTGCCTCGCCATAATTGCGATGATAACCTTCCCCTATGATCACGTCTTTATGCACGATTACCGCACCTACCATCGGATTGGGTGCCACGGCACTTCCTCCTAATTTCGCGAGCTGCAGGGCGCGACTCATAAAGCGTCGATCACTATCGGAAAAACTGTTTTTCATGATCAGTCAAATTTAAGCGCTTTGATCGGAGAAATTTTTGTTATCACGTACGAAGGCACGATCAGGGCAGCTGTACAAACGATCAGTGTTCCCAGGTTTAGGAAAAGAATGAACCAAAAGTTGAGTTCGATCGGGACAGCGTCTAAATAGTAGACCTCCGGATTCAATGGAATTACTGTAAAATATTCTTGAATCAAACACAATCCAATACCGATGACGTTACCGATAATCATCCCTCGAACAATGATAAAGACCGCCTGATGCAGGAATAACTTTCTAATGGACCAATTAGTGGCTCCGAGTGCCTTCAAAAGACCAATAAGTTGTGTCTTGGTGATGATCAGTACTAATAATCCCGACCCCATATTGATGACGCCAATCAAGATCATTAAGACCAAAATAATCATGACATTGAGGTCCAGAAAATCCAGCCACAAGAACAGTTCGTTCTGGTCTTCCTTTATCGTGCGTATGCGGTAGTTATAATTATCATTGGACTGGAAGTAGATCGCTTTTTTGACGCGTTCAATTAGTGTGTTCAATTGGTCGAAGTGATCGGTTTCCAATTCGTATCCGCCAATATAGCTTGTATGACTGCCATCGCCGTCTTCATATTCAATAGTTAGCTTTTTGCCACCTTTCATCGCGATGGAAAATTTTGTTCCCGAGGCATTCAAATAATCCCGTTGAATTTCCCCCATGGCCATATCTTTCGGATAACAGGGGAGGTATTTATTCCCTTCAACTTTAATATGAAGGTAGGCCGTGTCCGGAATCGCGTTGTTCTCACCTTTGCCGTTAATATAAGTCCAGTAGTCGGAGGCAATCAAACGGATCGTGGTATCTTTCACATCACAATAGGTAAATCCCGGGGCTGTTTCGTATCCCTGTCCCCAATCATAGCGGTAATTTCCATTGCCACCGCGACAATCGGCAGAGATGACCAACTGACCATCGCTGGTAATGGTGTCCGCTACGCGAATTGCTGTTTGGATCCCCCAGTCGTTCAGTCGCTGGACGTTTTCTAGATCGCCAATGATCACCTGATCGTCAAACTCCTGTAATCCCGTTTTAAAAATACCGGTCACCGTAAAATTTAGTTTTACCGGCGTTTCTTTGACGAAGAACGCCCGAACATTTTCACCGACATCCAAATTGAGTTTTTCTGCGATAGTGGTAGAGAGCAGTAACTCGTAGTTACTCGAATCAAAAGAAGGAATGTTGCCTTCAATTAAATGTTCTTTAAAAAATGTCCAGTTGTAGCGATCACTCACGCCTTTCATTACAGCGCCGTGGATTTCTTGTTGCACTTGAAAAGTATCAATTTCCTGAATCGAATAAAGGTTCGTGTCGGGATCTGACTGCAACATGACAGGTTTATAGGCGAAGCGATGAAGGTTTTTGACACCGGGAATCGCTTTTATCGCGTGGAACAAAGAGTCGTTGTAGACGACTGGAGCGCTTTCAAAAGTGGACTGTTCCCCTGCTTTTACGAGCGTGGCATGGGAGCCAAACCCAATAACTTTTTCCTTGACCTCATTTTGAAAACCGGTGACAACGGCAATCGTTACGATATTAATAATCATGGCAAGAACGATACTCGAACGCGAAATACGGGTGATAGGTCGGGAAACTTTCTTATCTTCGTTTTTCCCGGCGTGAATTTTTTGCGCTATAAAGTAGATCTTGTTCACGATAATATAAAATGCCCGCTAATGTACTCAATGCGTCTCTGCTTAAAAAGTTTTTTTGTGATTTTCCTGATTTCCTGTCAGACTGCAGAAAATGGTGATGGGAATGCGCTTAACCGGGATGCTGTTCAATCTCAGGAAAAGGAGGTAGACCATTCGGCAGACAAGGTTGCCACATCCGAAAAACCATTGATTTGCGGAGCTGATCAATTCGAAAAACTATCTGAATACATCGATAATCGCAGTATTGCTGTAGTTGCAAATCAGACGAGTAGAGTAGGAGACACGCATTTAGTCGATACTTTGGTGGCGCACGGTGAAGAAATCCGCACTGTCTTTGCACCCGAACACGGTTTTCGGGGAAAAGCAGATGCGGGAGCTCACGTTCAATCGGGAAAAGACGAGAAAACGGGATTGCCAATCGTTTCGCTCTACGGCAAGAACAAAAAACCCGATGCAAGTCAATTGGAAGGCATCGAACTGATACTTTTTGACATTCAGGATGTCGGAGCGCGTTTTTACACCTATATTTCTACGTTACACTATGTAATGGAGGCTTGTGCGGAGAATGATATTCCCGTGATCGTGCTGGATCGACCGAACCCTAATGGGCATTATGTCGACGGTCCTGTTTTGAACCCTGATTTTTCATCATTTGTCGGTATGCATCCCATTCCAATTGTTCACGGAATGACCGTTGGAGAGCTCGCCAAATTGATCAATGGTGAAGGATGGCTCAAAAATGAACTCAAATGTGATCTCCGCGTGTTGAAAATGAAAGGTTATCACCATGATCTGGCTTATTCACTGCCCGTCGCGCCCTCTCCCAATCTGAGAAGTGATGTGGCTATTCAGCTCTACCCGACATTGTGTTTGTTTGAAGGGACGGTACTCAGCGTAGGACGTGGAACAAATCGTCCTTTTGAAATGTTCGGACATCCGGCACTCGTGACGAATGATAAATATGATTTCACCTTTACGCCCACGCCAGGGTTCGGTGCACAACATCCTAAATTAAATGGCGAAAAGTGCTATGGTTTGGATTTGGGGAACTCTGAATCGCGCATGCATCAAATCAATCTGAAATGGCTGATCGATGCCTACAAAACACTGCAGTCGGAACAAATCGCGATGATTGAGCGGGAGAACTGGTTCGATAAACTGGCCGGAACGGATGAACTCAGGCAGCAATTGAGAAAAGGTGTTTCCGCTGAAGCTATACGTTCCTCCTGGCAGCCAGCACTGGATGAATTCAAGTCGCTGCGCAAACGTTATTTGTTGTATCCAGAGGAAAGAAGGGAGATGAGATAAGCGTGTTGAGTTTACTGAATGAGACAAGAGCGAGTAATGAGTAAACGTATTCGCCACTCATCACTCACTATTGACTAAAAGAACATAGAAGTCGATGCTGTAAATATCAACGGCAGGATGACATGCAATCAGAAAGGCAAATCATCATCGCCTTCTTCGACGAGTGTTTCAGCATCGTCAGATTTCGCTGGTTCAATGTCCGGAGGTGTTGGCGTACCGCCGCCCTGCGATTTTTCAATTTTCCATACATCGAGTGAATTGAAATATTTGACTTCGCCTTTTGGACTGGTCCATTCTCTTCCGCGAATATTGAATGTCACGTTGACAACATCATTCTCGTTGATATCGTCCAGTAATGCGGTACGATCCTGCGTAAGTTGAAATAAAATATCTTGTGGATAATTTCCTGATGCATCCGTGACGACAAATTCGCGCTTTTGAAACTTGTCTGAAATTTGTTGTGTATCGCGCTTTACTTTGACGATTCCTGAAATGGTAAACATAATTCTACTTTGTATTTATTGATTATTAAATGTTAATAGCGTTTTCCAAGCCGCTTCTACTTCGTTTTCATTCAGTAAAAGTTGTGCTTTGCGATGTAATTTTTCCTCGAGTTTTACAGGCTCGTCTTCTAAAGATACAAAAAGATCTGATAATTCCATCAATTTGTATTCATTAACTTCGGTTTCATTCGGCAATTCTTTCACACTGCCCAATTTACCTAAATCATTTCCGCTGAGTATTGTGCTGTTCCGAATGTCTTCGGGTATGTTATCGATGCCCATGCCAACAGTGGTCACTGGCTTTACAACTTCGAACATGGAGTTAGCATCGGCCCGGCAATACCAGTTTCCTCCCATGCGTGCAACCAAATCAATTTTTTGCTGGTCGATCATGTCGTTTTCATCGAGGATTGCTTCGTCAATGTGGAATTTTAATACTTCACAGATTACGAGGTTTCCGGCGCCACCGTCTTTCCCCAGTTCTTTCACTTCAATGACTTTACATTCGAACTGAACGGGAGATTCTTTTACGCGGAAAGGCTTTACGAAGTCTGATTTAACTGGTGTTAGCCCCGATTTAACGAATTCATCAACACCTTTTTCGTACGGCGATGAACTCAGACTCATCTGTTCCACAATCGCGTGATTGACAATGTTGATGACGCATTCTGGATGTGCCTTTACATTTTCGTAAGTATCTTTTGTGGTGTTCGTCCTTCCGCTGCGCGCCGGAGAAAAAACCATGATCGGCGGATTTGCACTAAACACGTTGAAAAAGCTGAAGGGCGCCAGGTTGGCATTTCCTTCTGCGTCAACTGTCGATGCAAAAGCAATCGGACGAGGTCCTACAGCTCCGAGTAAATAATGGTGCAACTTCGGCACAGGTATATCTTTAGGATCAATTGTTAACATAGCAACTTATTTTTCTGAATGCGCAAATTTAATGCTATTATGATGCATTGAAAATGAATTGGTCGTTTTGTTGAAAAAATGATAAAAATGTGCATAGATTTGTTCTGAAGAAATATGGAGAAATCGCGTCATCATGTTTTAGAAATCGTCGTTGTCGATCATCAGGTAGATCACCAGCGCGCATACGATTACCTGCCGGGGAAAGTGCAGTCGCTCCCCTCCAGAAAAGCCGTAAAAAAGGCCTTCAAACGGAAACAAATTGTTCGCAATGCACAATTTTTGCGTTCGGGGGATTGGATTTACGGAGGCGACCGGATTGAGATCATGGAGCGAAAGCAAACCGATGCCGTTGATTTTGAGCTGGACATTCACGTAGTTTATGAGGATGATTATATCGCTGTTGTTGAAAAGCCGGCAGGCCTCGTGAGTTCGGGATATCAACGGAAAACACTGCAGCATGCCCTGACGGGAAATTTAAAAGAAGTGAGCGATGAGACCATTCCCTATTACGATCGATTGAGCGTCCCTTTATTAACGCATCGACTGGATGCCAAAACGCACGGACTGCTGCTCGTTGCCAAAACTTCTGCGGCGCGGCGAAAAATTGATGAATTATTTCAAAACCGTCAAATCACTAAAGGTTATGTGGCCATCGTTCAGGGCGAACTGGAGGGGAAAGGGACGATTGAGCAACCCGTTCAGGGAAAAAATGCCGTTACGCACTACGAGAGCACAGGGATTTATCCGTCTCATCGCGATAAGACCATGACATTGGTTCAACTATTTCCGGAGACGGGAAGGAAACATCAACTGAGAATTCACCTGGCGGAAGCGGGGCACCCAATTGTCGGCGATCAGAAGTACACCAAAAATGAACCTGTACTCAGGCACAAAGGACTTTTTTTAGTGGCGAATTATCTGGCTTTTGATCATCCTGTTACAGGAGAGGCGTTGAGCCTGACCATCAGTTGCCCGAATAAATTTGACCGGATAATCCGGCGCGAGTGCAAAAAAGCTAACCTTAGAAAAGGTTAATCGCCAAAGTAATATGAGTAACCGAAGCCTACCGTAAAATACGTGGAAATACCGTTTAAGTCGTCTTCACTCATGCCGCTGAACTGATCGAGCCCCATCTGGTTCGGACGGAATTCAAATGCGTGAAAAGCATATCCCAAAGCGAATCGAAAAGAAGTGTTTTCATTGGCTGTAAGCGCTAGTCCTAAATGCGGCTCCACAAAACCAGCATCATTTGTGTACGGTCCACCGCGTAATTCTTCGTTGAAATTGGTGGCCATAAAATTCATGGAATAACCAACCCGAACGCCGTAATCGACGCCAAAATTCCCGTAAAACTTCTCCTGACCGATTTTACCAAATACACCTGCGGTATGTATTCCGCCAGACAGGTCAACAGTGTTTTTAAACTCATTGACACTAAAATAGTTGTATCGCAGTCCTGCGCCGATACTCAGCGTATTGTCAAAAGTATATTGATAGGAGGGTGTGACCACTACTAATCCCTGCATCAGATCTCTGAAAGCAAAATTCGTGGCATTGTTGGGCAGTCCAATTTCCACTTTAAAAGAACCCGTTGGTTCATAATTTTCCTGACTCCATCCAGCAGTGAGGAAAGCGATGAATACAACTGTAATGATTAACTTGTTTCTCATATTTTTGGACAGTTTGCTTCGAATATAATACTATTTATTAAATTAAAACGATGGATTTTGCGTTAGCGTATATTTTATACCGATTGAACTCGGGTGGAGACGACTGAAAATGAAAGTAAGGATCCGTTTTTGATCCTGTGGAACTGCTATATCATACGCTATCGTAAATAAACTTTTTCACTTCTTTTTGGTTTTAGAGGTTAAATTCTCATTTGGCTCACTATTTTTGCATCATGTCTCGAAGTAGTCCATCAAAATTTAACGTCAATATTTTTCGACGTTTATTGACTTATGCCAGGCCCTACCGGCGGTATCTCTGGATTGCATTCCTTTTTACCATAGGGTTGTCGGTCGTAGCGCCTTTGAGACCGAGCGTCATCGGTAACATGGTCGACGAGTACATTGTAAAAACCCAGGATCGCGAGGCATTACTTCTGTGGACGATGGTGGTCATTGGAATGCTCATTTTGGAAGCGGCATTTCAATTTTTGAACACCTATTTTGCCAATTTACTGGCACAATCCGTCATTCGGGACATCCGCAAGAAGCTGTTCAAGCACATGATGGCTTTCAAAATGAAATATTTTGATCAAAACCCGATTGGTTCTGTGGTCACTCGCGTGGTTTCCGATCTCGAAACAATTTCCAATGTATTTTCGCAGGGCCTCATCAACATGCTGGGTGATATCCTGGTCCTCCTGACCATATTGGGATGGATGTTCTGGACAAATGCCTTACTCGCATTTTTTGTATTGCTGCCGATTCCATTACTGATCATTGCTACGCGGATTTTTGCCCGCGCCATGAAAAAAGCGTATCAAAAAGAGAGTCGGGAAGTGAACCGGCTAAATACCTTTGTACAGGAAAGGCTGACAGGAATGGCGGTTTTGCAGTTGTTCAATCGCGAACGGGTGGAAGAGGAGCGATTTTCAAAAATCAATGCCGAACATAAAAAAGCACATGTAGCAACGATCTGGGCGAATTCGATCTTTTTCCCCGTCGTGGAATTTTTGAGTTCACTCTCCATTGCGTTTTTGATTGTGTTCAGCGCCTGGTCCCTGGCCAACGATTTTTCCGTTGTAGGCGATTCGACGGGCACTATCGTCAAATATACGCTCTGGGTACACATGCTCTATCGTCCTATTCGCCAATTAGCCGACAAATTCAATATTCTTCAGCGTGGAATCGTGCGCGCGGAACGCGTTTTCAATACACTGGATGAAGATGAAAAAATACGAGATACGGGAACACTTGAAAAAGTGGATTTTCAACAAAATATATCATTCAACAAGGTCTGGTTTGCCTATCAGGATGAAGATTGGGTCTTGAAGAACATTAACCTGAAAATTGAACCGAATACTACCGTTGCATTTGTGGGAGCTACCGGCGCCGGAAAGAGTTCGATCGTCAATTTGCTTTCCCGTTTTTACGAATACCAGCATGGCGAAATTGCTATTGGTGACGTACCTGTGAGGGATATTGACCTGACTTATTTGCGCAGGAATATTTCGATCGTTTTACAAGATGTTTTCTTGTTCTCCGATACAGTGCTCAATAATATTACACTCGGTGATCCCGACATCACAAAAGATGAAGTTGTAGCAGCAGCAAAAGCGGTAGGTGCTCATGAATTTATCATGCGATTGCCCGAAAATTACGATTATTTTGTCGGTGAACGCGGCGGAGTGCTTTCTGTCGGACAACGCCAGCTTCTGGCATTCATTCGCGCCTACGTGTACAATCCACATATTTTGATTCTAGATGAAGCAACTTCCAGCGTGGATAATGAAAGTGAGGAACTTATACAACGGGCGACAGAAAAACTCACGGTGGGACGTACATCCATTGTAATTGCCCATCGTTTATCCACAATACAACAAGCAGACAAGATCGTTGTTTTAGATAAAGGAGAGGTCATGGAAGCGGGGAGTCATGAAGCACTTCTCGCCAAAGGTGGCTTCTACAGTAATTTATATGAACGACAATTTTTATCCAATACAGACGAGTTATGACACGTTTAAAGATAGGTGGTGTACCGGAACATTTTAATTTACCGTGGCGATTAGCCATGGAAGAAGGAGACCTCAAATCCAAAAATATCCATGTGCATTGGGAAGATATGACAGGTGGTACCGGGCAAATGGTGCGGGGATTAGAGAATAAAACGCTGGATGTCGCCGTTTTATTGACAGAAGGTGTGACGAAATCGATTCTCCAGGGGTTGGATGCAAGTATCATGCAGATATATGTGACTTCACCGCTCCACTGGGGGATTCACGTTCCTTTTCATTCCGAAATTGAATCCGTAAATCAGCTCGAGGGAAAAACGTTTGCCATCTCCCGGGAAGGTTCAGGATCTCATTTGATGTCCTATGTGCTTGCAGACCGCGAAGGCTGGGATATTGAAAAACTCGACTTCTCTGTCATCGGAGATATTTATGGTGGATTGTGGGCGCTGGAAAACAATGATTCTCAAGCATTTTTATGGGAGAAATACACGACGCACCCTTATGTGGAACAAGAAAAGTGCCGCTACATCGATGAGGTGGTGACGCCGTGGCCATGCTTTGCGATTGCCGTGCGCAACGAGGTATTGGACGAACACGAAGAGGCTCTTCAGAAAATGTGTCAAGTGATCAATCAAAAAGCGCAGGAATTAAAACAGCATCCGAAAGCTGACGAAGTGATCGCCTGGCGTTATGGATTGAAAAAAAATGATGTGCGCCAATGGCTGCGAGAGACGGATTGGAATTATGATGGAAGTAGCTACGAATCCGCCTTTGATGATGCCGTGGATTATTTATTGCGATTAAATTTGATCACGGAAAAGCAAGCTGAAAATTACAGTGCAAAATTATTCCGAAAATAAATTGTAAATGATGGGAGAAACGAGTGCTAAACGGGGTGTAGAACAATTGAAGCAAGTGTTTTTAGAACGCGGTGTTCGGGGAATAGTATTTTCTCCAGGTTCTCGGAACGCTCCGCTCGTCGTCGCTTTTCACAATGATGATCGCTTCGAAAAACTCGTCATTCCCGATGAGCGCAGCGCAGCTTTTTACGCACTCGGAATGGCTGAACAATGGGGCGTTCCGGTTGCAGTGATGTGCACTTCGGGTTCTGCCCTCCTGAATTACTATCCTGCAGTGAGTGAGGCATTTTACCGCAACATTCCCCTTTTAGTTGTTTCTGCTGATCGACCGCTGGAGTGGACCGATCAAGGTGATGGTCAGACGATACGTCAAACAGGTGTTTTTCGCAATCATATCGCGGCGGAAACGCAGCTGTTCGAACATCCGCAACATGCCGATCAAGAGTGGTGGAATCGCCGGGAAGCCAATCGCGTCATACAAAAAGCGGCAGGGCGAGATGGTGGGCCAGCACACATTAATTTTCCTTTTCGAGAACCGCTCTACGAAACCAGAGCTGAAGAGGAATCATTTCATAGTGCACCTGTAGCGCGTTATGAATCACCAAAAGCAGTGCTGCACAACGAACAGCAAACCATGATCGAAAATGCCTGGCGATCGCATCCTAGAAAATTGATTATTTGTGGTCAGCTTCCTCCGAATCCCGTTTTGCAGCAAAAGTTGAAGCAGCTGGCCAAAGATAAAAGTGTAGCCATCGTTGTAGAAAATACGAGCAACCTTCAGGATCCGCGGTTTATTCATTGCATCGACCGCACGATAAACAGCTTTCTGGATGAAGCGCCTGCTATTTTTCAGCCGGACCTATTAATTACCATGGGTGGGGCAGTCATATCAAAGAAAATTAAGAAATATCTGCGCTCGCATGGTCCACAGATGCACTGGAAAATTGGTACTGAATTCCCCATGATGGATACGTATCAGCATTTGTCGCACACTTTTCCCATGGCGCCTGAAACGTTTGTCGATGCGCTCCTCAACGATAGCCTGGAACGCGATGTTTCGAGGTATGGCGAACAGTGGAAACAGCTGGATTATCAGGTGCAAGCGCTTCACGACGACTATTTTCGCGATGCACCTTATGCTGATCTGAGTGTTTTTGAGTTGCTCATGGACGTGGTTCCGGACAACAGTGTTTTACATTTGGCGAATAGTTCAGTGGTGCGTTACGCTCAGTTGTTCAACCCTGTTCAATCGATTCAGTATTACTGCAACCGCGGCACCAGTGGAATTGACGGTTCGTTAAGTACGGCTATTGGCGGTGCAATCGCAAAAAACGATCGGATGCATACACTGATAGTCGGAGACCTCAGCTTTTTCTACGACAGCAATGCGCTGTGGAATAACTTTTTACCCTCTAACGTTCGAATCTTTTTAATTAATAATGGAGGCGGTGGCATCTTTTCAATTATTCCTGGTCCTCACACGACTCCCGCAAAAAAGGATTATTTTGTTACATCCAACAATGCCGATGCTGAATCGATATGCCGGGCTTTTGATGTGAATTATTATGGTGCTAAAAACATGGAGGAAATTGAAAACCAGCTGCAGCAGTTTTACGAGCATCAGGAGGATGACCGACCAGCTGTCATGGAAATTTATACTCCGGAAGAAGAAAATGCTGAGGTGTTAAAAACCTATTTCGAGAAAACAAAGGTATCGTCTGTTGTAAAATTAGACGATGAATAGCATATTTCTAAGCGAACAGAAACTTTCTTGTTAAGCGAGCAAAATAAAAGGTTCTACCACGAACTTAATGGGTAGTATAAAACGGTTAATTATATTATAGGGAAGGACAATTATGAAAGGTACCTATCTATAGCCGCGGCTATAGAAGATTATGAAGAAATACTTTTTGGCGCGTGTTTTTGTGGTTCCTGAGCTTTCAAATTTAATTATTTGAAAAATGTCGAAGGACAAAAACCGTGACAAAAAGACGATGAAGGAATATTTTGAATGCTTTTACTCGGTCCTACTCACTAAATTCATGGTAGAACCAAATAAAAAAAGCCTATTCCAACGTAGTAGCAGGAATAGGCCAAAATATAGGTTTACGATTACACATTACTTTGTGTGCTGCTAACGTAGTTAAAGATCACTTCCTGCGACGTGGAAAAATTTCCAGTGGTAAAAAGAAAGGATGAATGGGGCGGCAGGTTTAGCTATTCGTTTTCTGGAGTTTCCTGGTCAGTATTTTCAGGGCGCTTCTTCGTTGATGTCGGTTTGAAGTGATATTCAATATTCATTTTTGGACGCGTTTGTTCAGCTTTGTTTTCCTTAGACTCATTTTGAGATTCTTCCTTTTTATGTGCTGAACGCTTCATTTGTTGGCGTTCGCGTGCTTCTTGTTGTTCCTTTCTGAATCGTTCCATTTTTTCGTTCCATTCAGCTTCATAGTCGGGAGGTTCAATGCCCATTTCCCGTTCAATTTCGTAGCTGTACTTCGGTGCCTTGGGTCCTTTTTTACGGAATGAAACAGCCACCACAGCACCGACCAGCAATCCAGCGAGGTGTCCTTCCCACGATATGCCTTGCTCGATCGGAAATATCCCCCAAATCATAGATCCATAGATAAAAGCGACAAACAGCGCAATAGCTTGTAAAGGGAGGTATTTACGAATAAACCCGCTGATTAGCAGAAAACTGAATAAACCGTAGATGACACCAGACATACCGATATGAAAGCTACCCGTGTTTTCAGCGAAGTACCACAATAAAAAACCACTGCCAACCCACACGAACAACGTCACCCACAAAGCAATTTCGCGGTAGAAATAAATGAGTGCGGCAAATAAAAGCGCTGTTGGAATCGAATTATTAATGAGATGCCCAAAATCCGTTTGTCCATGAATAAATGGCATCAGAAAAATTCCTTTGAGCCCTTCCCACGTGCCGGGCTGAACGCCGAGTTGATAGAGATCAAGTGAAAAAACGCGATCCATAAAAAATATACTCCACATCAGTATGAGCAAAAGCAAGGGGTAAACTATCGCTTCAACAGTTCTTTTCGTGTCTTGATCGAATCGTATCACGACTTCGGAAGTTCAAATTTTATTCCGTCTTTTTTTTACCGACAGAATGACAGCATCAATCGTTTTGGCCGTAATCCTTTTGCTATATTTGTCCATGAAATTTGAAATAAAGTTATGAGAAGAGTAGTGGTTACAGGATTAGGAGCATTGACACCCCTGGGAAATGATGTTAAGACCTTCTGGGAAAGTGCAGTGAAAGGTGTGAGTGGAGCCGCACCGATAACCACATTTGACGCCTCTTCGTTCAAAACGCAATTTGCCTGTGAACTGAAAGACCTCGATTTAACGCAGCACCTCGACCGCAAGGAACGCAAAAAATATGATCGATTTACTCAATATGCTTTGATTGCGGCGAAACAGGCGCTGGATCAAGCCGATTTCGGATCAACTATAAATCGCGATCGCGTTGGCGTGATCTGGGGATCGGGTAACGGTGGTATACAAACTTTTGAGGAGCAAATGAAGGAATACCACGAGCAAGGAGAAAAGCCGCGATTTTCGCCTTTCTTTATTCCCCGGATTTTGGTCGATATAGCGGCGGGCGTCATTTCGATGAAGCACGATTTGCGCGGCGTCAACTTCAGTCCTGTTTCGGCTTGTGCCACTTCGACAACGGCTATAATAGAGGCTTTTAATTACATTCGGTGGAATAAAGCTGATGCCATCGTATGTGGAGGTTCTGAGTCGCCAATAGGACCTGCAACAATCGGCGGTTTTGGTTCCTTAAAAGCCTTGTCGACGCAAAATGAGCAACCTCTAACGGCTTCTCGACCTTTCGATCAAAATAGAGATGGCTTCGTAATGGGAGAAGGAGCTGGAGCATTCGTACTGGAAGAATTGGAACATGCCAAAGCCCGCGGTGCTCAAATTTTCGGTGAAGTCGTTGGTGGTGGTATGGCTGCGGATGCTTATCATTTAACGGGAACTCACCCCGAGGGTGAAGGCGCCGTTAAGGGAATGAAGCTGGCCATAGAAGAAGCCGAAATTTCACCTGAAGAAGTTGATTACGTAAATATGCATGCTACGTCCACGCCGATAGGCGATTTAAGTGAATTAAAAGCACTCGAACGCGTGTTTGGTCAGCGGAATAGCTTAAACGTGAGTGGTACAAAGTCAATGACAGGGCATTTGCTCGGTGCTGCTGGTGCAATCGAAGGTATTTTAAGTGTACTGGCGCTCGAGCATCAAATGGTGCCGCCAACCATAAACGTTGAAAATTTTGAACCTGATTTTAAAAACCACTACCATTTTCCAATGGCGCGGGCAGAACGGGCAGAAATGACCTATGCACTCTCCAATACGTTTGGTTTTGGAGGTCATATAGCTTCGGTATTGTTCAAGCGCTGGAATTAATCCTATTAAATAGGTGGGTTTTTGATAAAACTCATTGAAAGAGCTGATAATTGTCACTTAGTAGTCAAAAATGAGTGTGTAGTTTTGTCGTGAGCGTTTCACAAGGTGTGACACGCAAGAGTATAAAAAAACGATTGAACTATGAGAAAACAATTGATCAAAACAATTTTAGTAAGTATCGCAGTATTGCCATTTCTGGCAACTGCGCAATCATATCGGGTAGATGATGCTTCGAAATTCGTCGTGGCAGGAACATCCACGCTTCACGATTGGGAAATGGTTTCTGAAGAAGGTAAAGGGGAAGCTGCTTTTAAATTTATGGACGGAGCATTTTACTCCATTGAGTCGCTCGAAGTTGCTTTAAAAGGCGAATCACTGAAAAGTGGCAAAGATAAAATGGATAAAAATGCTTACGAAGCCCTGGAATCCGATAAGCATCCAACGATCCGATTTGATTTGGACCGAGTTATTTCCATTGAAAATGACCTTCTTCGTCTCAAGGGAGACTTTAGTGCCGGAGGTAAAACGAAAAAGGAAATCATCGATGTTCAGGTGAAGGAGTTAGAAGATTCTATTCTACTTACCGGTTCATTTGACATTACCTTTACAGAGTACGACATGGAGCCACCATCAGCACTCATGGGTACAGTCAATACCGGCAATGAATTAACCATCTCCTTTGAAGCGAGATTTAAGAATTAATCACTAATAATAAACAATTAAAATAGAATGACTATGTGGAAAAAAGTACTTTCAATAACAGCGATATTTGCGTCGGTAACAGCTATGGCGCAACAACCATCAATTCAATTTAATCGTCCGAACAGCAAAGCGGGAAATGCGATTTTTGAAGCGCCGAAAACAGACTCCGTTCCATTTGACGGACTCAAAGTGCGCGTGGGTGGTGATTTTGCAATGCAGTTTCAGGCGCTCAATCAGAGTAATGAATTGGATAATCTCGTAGAACTCGGCAGCGATTTTAACTTACCGACTGCCAATCTTAACCTGGATGTTCAGCTGCACGATGGTGTACGAATGCACATGCGTACTTACATGTCTTCGCGCCACCACGTCGAGGCCTGGATCAAAGGTGGACATATTCAAATCGACAAACTGAATTTCATTAAACCTGGATTATTAGAAGGTTTGATGGATATGACGACCGTGCGGATTGGTCTGGATGAAATCAATTATGGTGATGCTCACTTCAGAAGAACGGATAATGCCCGCGCTATTCACAATCCATTTGTGGGGAATTACCTGATGGATGCTTTTACAACAGAGGTTTACGGAGAACTCATGATGCGCAAAAAAGGTGTGATCGGCGTACTGGGTGTTTCCAACGGAAAATTAAACCAAAGTGTGGTGCTTCCTCAAAACCGATACAATAAACCTTCATTTTATGGTAAACTAGGCTATGACAACACATTTGGAGAGGATTTCCGGGCGAGATTGACGGGATCGTGGTACATTAACACGGGTACGGGAACAGGTACGTGGCTCTATGGAGGTGATCGCGCAGGATCGCGCTATTACAATGTTCTGGAAACTACTGACGGAGACGGCGGTGATTTTGATGGAAGATTCAATGCGCGTTTCAGTAAAATATCATCTTTTCAGGTCAATCCGTTTATTAAATTCAAAGGACTCGAATTGTTTGGGATCTATGAAGTTGCTGACGGTTTAATGGAATTTGAAGACCCAGACAACAATGAAGGGACAATGACTCAACTCGCAGCAGAATTGATATACCGATTTGGTAAAAATGAGCAATTTTACGTTTCCGGACGTTACAACGAAGTGAGCGGAAAAATGCGTGAAGGAGCGCAGGATCCGATGAATTTGAGCCGAATTAACGCCGGTGCCGGTTGGTATCTGACAAATAATGTGGTCGTCAAACTCGAATACGTTACTCAGGATTACAATGGTGATGGCTGGTCTGGACGTCTCGACGGAGCCAACTTCAACGGAATAGTAGGTGAGGCGGCAATCAGTTTCTAAATAGCGCAAAAACCAGACAAAACAGGAGAGAGCGTCAGACTGTGGCGCTCTCTTCTTTTTATGAAGAAAAGTTGCAAAGTTGCCAAAAAATCAGACAATTACTGAGCAGCAGCGATAGAACTGTAACATGAGTTACTGAACAAATGACAACGTTGAACGCTTATTTTGTATATTTGTAACAATATCTAATACTGAAAATATGAGAAAACTTAAATTGCCAATAACGTTATTTCTGGCGAGTCTAATGCTACTTCCGGTTGCCTGCGAACAAGGCGGGGAAAGTAACGATGAAAAGACCGCTGAAGCTGATGGATATTCCGGCGCAACAAAAAAAAGTCACACGAATAAACGCGCGACGCAGAACAGCGATTGGTGGCCAAACCGCCTCAACCTTTCATTGCTGCGCCAAAATTCAGAGAAATCAACCCCGATGGGAGAAGATTTTAATTATGCTGAGGCTTTTAAATCTGTCGACTATGAAGCGTTGAAAAAAGACATTCGCGATTTGATGACCGATTCACAGGATTGGTGGCCGGCCGACTTTGGTCATTATGGAGGATTGTTTATCAGAATGGCGTGGCACAGTGCGGGAACATATCGCACAGGAGACGGTCGCGGTGGTTCACGTTCGGGACAACAACGTTTTGCACCGATCAACAGCTGGCCCGATAATGCGAACTTAGACAAGGCGCGTCGTTTACTCTGGCCGATTAAAAAGAAATACGGCGATCAAATTTCCTGGGCGGATTTAATGATTTTAACAGGAAATGTAGCGCTGGAATCGATGGGCTTTGAAACGATTGGTTTCGCTGGCGGTCGTAAAGATGTTTACGAACCTGCCCTCGATGTTTATTGGGGAGATGAAAATAAATGGCTGGATAAGAATCGTTACGGTGAAGATGGTGATTTGGAAAATCCCCTTGCCGCTGTGCAAATGGGATTAATCTATGTTAACCCCGAAGGGCCTGATGGAGAACCAGATCCAAAGGGGTCAGCGAAAAATATTCGCGAAACATTTGGTCGCATGGGGATGAATGATGAGGAAACTGTCGCTTTGATTGCAGGAGGTCACACGCTGGGGAAAACCCACGGCGCTGGTGATGCATCAAATGTGGGTCCCGAACCAGAAGCTGCCGATATCGAAGAGCAGGGACTCGGATGGAAAAGTTCTTATAAATCGGGAAAAGGAGAGGACGCGATTACTTCCGGACTCGAGGTTACCTGGTCTTCTACACCGACGGAATGGAGTCACGATTATCTGACGTTTCTGTTTGAATATGAATGGGAGCTGACTAAAAGTCCTGCAGGAGCACACCAATGGGTAGCAAAAGATGCAGACAAAATAATTCCCGACGCGTTTGACGAAAAGAAAAAGCATCCTCCTTATATGCTTACTTCCGACATCGCTCTTAAAAAGGACTCAATCTACAAAGCGATTTCAAAGCGATTTTTGGAGGATAAAGAAGCGTTCAACGAAGCTTTTGCTGACGCCTGGTTTAAGTTGACACACCGCGATATGGGGCCAAAATCGACGTATCTGGGGCCTGAAGTTCCCGAAGAAGACTTCCTCTGGCAAGATCCGCTTCCCGAAGCTGATTATCCTATGATCAATGCGAATGACATTGCGATGTTGAAAAAGGAATTGCTGAATTCAGAATTGACGATTAGTGAGTTAGTCGAGACGGCCTGGGCTTCTGCTTCAACGTATCGTCATTCAGACCGCAGAGGCGGAGCAAATGGAGCACGCATTCGACTGGCGCCCCAAAAAGACTGGGAAGTCAATAACCCCGAACAACTCCAGCATGTTCTAAGCGTATTGGAAGAAATCAGGACTGCATTCAATGAGCAATCAGCACCAAAACAAGTGTCTATGGCAGACCTCATTGTACTCGGAGGAAATGCTGCAGTAGAGCGAGCTGCGAAAAATGCCGGAGTAGCTGTCGAAGTACCGTTTACACCGGGAAGAACGGATGCGACGCAAGAGCAAACAGATGTTGAATCATTCGAATTGCTCGAACCGATGGCTGACGGTTTCCGCAATTATCTGAAAACAAAATATACGATCGCCACGGAAGGCTTGTTGGTCGATAAAGCGCAGCTGTTGCGTTTGACTGCACCTGAAATGACTGTTTTGGTGGGTGGAATGAGAGCGTTGGAAACAAATTACGACGATTCCAAAAAAGGAATATTCACTGAAACAAATGACGAACTCAATAACAATTTCTTTTCAGAACTTCTCGAAATGAACATTAAATGGGAAGCACAATCAGATGACAAAGAAGTGTTTGATGGAAAGGATCGCGAATCTGGTGAAGTGAAATATACAGCTACGCGGGCGGATTTGATTTTTGGTTCTAATTCTGAACTGAGAGCCCTGGCAGAAGTTTACGGAAGCGACCGCAACAACGAAAAGTTTGTGCGCGATTTTGTCGATGCCTGGCACAAGGTGATGACGCTCGATCGATTTGATTTGAAATATCAGTAAGTAATAAGTATAGAATCTATGCAGAAAGCTCACGTGTTTAGACTCGTGGGCTTTTTTTATGGAGTCACCGCATGGATATCGCGCAAGTGTTTAACCCCCTTTATTCCCAAACATCAGTCACTTGTCTGGAAGGGTTCAATACTACTTGCCAAGCCTGATGTGGAAGCACTTATCGCTTTATTATTTTTTTGCTTACGCCCTCCATTTGAAGATAATAAACTCCACTGGACAGATTTGTGATGTCCAGATGCTTCTGATTGATCGCTTTTATCCCTTTTTTGATGACTTGCCCTTGATGGTTATAAATGATGTACGTAAATTTCTTTTTATTCAAATCAGCAGGAAATGAAATGTAATCTTGCGCGGGATTGGGATAAACAGGCGAAGATGAATTAGTTTGAAAATTTGATAGTCCCACAGTTGTTGACGTCAACATATACTCCCAAACTTCAGTGTTTATATTACTGTACTTTATCGGAACGTTGTGATGAAGCACTGCAATACCCGGATTTTGTCGGGTGTAAAGAACGTGAGAACCGCCATAAGGCATACTTTCATTATCAACCAAAGTGGAGTCGTCACTACCGAGAAGGCCTAAAGCCTGATTGACTTCGTATTGTTTGCTATAATCGACAATTTCATCGTTAATACTAAGATAAGAGTAGTAATTTTCAGTGGTCGTTTGTCCGGCTGTCGATATCCAATTAGCAGGAGCTGAAAAATAGTCGCTGTAATCGTTGGGACCTGCAAACATGAGTGCGCGGTCAACGTTGAATGTTTTGGCAAAATAAGCTGCGTGCCCCGCACCTTGAGAATGACCTCCGACAATGATTTTGGACCATTCCGGAGTATCCGAAGCGGTTAGGTAATTATCCCAGTTATCATTTGGGTAATTTTGTTCAAGGTATTTTAGTAGATTGATTGTTCGAGTTTTAATACTGTTCAAACTATCGACGTTTACCGCGTTGCTCATTGGTCGTCCGAAACAAATTTCTTCGCGGTAATGATCAAAAGCTTCACTATCACTGTCGTTGGATAAAGAAGCAGCAGCAACATCATTCGGATAGCTTAAATTGATAAAGCGAAATCCGAGATCCGCTGAATAAAGCCGGAGTGCGCTATAATCTTCTGATGAACTACTGTTTGTACCGCCAAAGAAGAGGAAAAGCCGATCTTCTGAAAGGTTTTCATTCCAACTAACGGCGCTGCTATCTTCCCCATTGGTATAGGCAGGATCTGTTTCATTTGGCCGCACGTATATCGTTTCCACCTGAGCATTTATGTTCAGCATCAATATCACGAATAAAAACGTCGAAAAATAGGTTCTTTTCATTTTACAATTTTATTTACATTGGACTTGCCTAACTTTTCTGTAGACCTAATTAAGCTACATTACGAAAATAATCATCTTTATTGATTTTCTCAAACTCTTGCACTGATTCTTTTCTATTTTGAATCATTGAGAACAGTAAAATTGATCGTTTCGCGATGACCGTTTTGGTCTAAAACCGTCAATTGGTGTTCCCCCGACGTTGGCTCATAATTGATTTTATGCAGGTCTTCAGTCGCACCGAGATATTGATCATCAATATGCCAGTATAGCGTACTCGTTCCATCCTGATGTGCGGCTTCAAAAACGATGGCGTTCTGATCACCGTCCAAATCGCGCACGTCCACCACCTGACTTCCATTTTTCGGATAGATGATGGCAAAATCCGACTGTTTTGCATGTGGCCGACAGGAAGGATGATAATCGGGAAGTCCGCGATAACCGGGATGTTTTTTCTTGTAATACCACCCCTGCAGCGCGGGCAGTACAAATCGGCTCGTTCGAAAAGCATCGTCTGGAGCGCCCTGCATGTTATAGCGATAAATTGCTGCAGAATCTGTAAGAATGGATTCGTGAAAGTGACAGCTCGACGTTCTGGAGGCATGCTGATAGAGAAGCGCTTTTTCCGTCGATTTGCATTTTGCCGTGGCGCGATGTCCACTGGAGGAACAAATGTCGAAATACTCCAGTTCTTCATGAGGAGGATCAAACCAGCCGTCTGAGTGATGAGGTAAATGGGCAAAAACATCGAAAAGAATGGGACCTGCAGTACTGCTGCCGATTAATCCCGGACGTCCCTCCCCGGATGCGTTACCCGTCCATACGCCGACAACGTAGCGCGGAGAACATCCAATGGCCCACGCATCGCGATTTCCAAAACTCGTACCCGTTTTCCAGGCTAGTTGCTGACCGGAAGAAAAATTTTGCCAGGATGCCTCGATGCCCGGTCGGTTGACCTTCAGCAAAGCCTGAAAAACCTGATAAATTGCTCCGGCGCGGAAGGGAGCACGAATAGCGGTAGAACCCGTGTTCGAAGGCGCAGTTTTTTGCCATTGGGGATCTTGCCAGGTCTGCGCAGCATATTCTTTTTCAGCGTTAAAATAATTCAGTGTTTTGACCATTCCCGCGTAGGTGTGACACAAGTTCCACAATGAAGATTCCGCTCCTCCCAGGATTAATGACAATCCGTAATGTTCGGCATTCTTATCGACATAGCGGTGTCCGAGTGATCGTAGCAAATGAATGAATTTCTTTAAACCGTATTGCTGGAGTAAACCGACAGCAGGGACATTCAGCGAACGAGCGAGCGCATCTTCTACGGGAACAGCCCCATCGTGGGTGCGTTTAAAATTTTTCGGGGCGAAATTGTCAAATCGAACGGGAACATCCGGAATTAACATCTTGTTTTGAATGAAACCTTCCTGTGTCATCGCTGCATACAAGTAAGGTTTTAACAAACTTCCCGTGCTCCTGCGTGCATGGATGATGTTCACGTACGGTTCGTGCTCTTCTTTTTTGGCGGTATTACCAATATAGGACTTTACTTCATTGGTTTTTGTGTCGATAATGAGCAGGGCTGCGTTGTGAATATAATTTTCATCTAACCGTTGTTGATGGCGCTGCATAAGCGCCTGCATTTTTCGCTGTAATCTGCTGTCGAGCGTGGTGTGAATGCGTTTTCCGGAACGCTGTTCAAGAATGACTTTTTGTAACAAGTGGTCGGCCAGCATGGGTAAGCGTTTTGGTGCCGCAACTAACGACTCATCAACAGACAAATTGTAGGTCATCGTATCAATAATTCCCTGATCTCTCAATTTTTTCAGGACAAAATTGCGTTTGGCTTTTAGCTGCTTCCTGTTTTTTCCGGGATGTATGAGACCGGGTGCATTGGGCAAAACTGCCAGTGTAGCCGACTGGGCCCAGGAAAGCCGATGCGGAGGGAGCTGAAAATACCGCCAAGATGCAGCTTCGAGGCCTACAACGTTGCCGCCAAAAGGAGCGTTCGAAGCGTAAATTTCGAGAAGCTCTTCCTTGTCGTATTGGAGTTCGAGCCGATAAGCCCAGATCATTTCTACGAATTTATTCAGAAAAGTGCGGTCTCCTTTCCTGGCCATGCGAGCGATTTGCATGGTTAATGTGCTTCCTCCACTCACAATTTTACCGGCTGAAATATTTTGAAAAATCGCGCGTCCAATTGCCGTGAAAGCAATGCCCCAGTGGTCGTAAAAATCCGTATCCTCATATTGAATCAAGGCATGTTTAAAACGATCGGGTACACTGTCGATGGCGGGAAATCTCCATTGTCCATCGCTGGCAATCTGAGCATTGAGAAGTTCACCTTCACGATCCAGAATTATCGTCGATCGCGGGTGATCGAATAGTTGGTTTGGCAGACAGAACCAAAAATAGTTGAAAAATAGCGCCAATGCCAACAGTACGAGTTGTTTGCGGCTCAAATAAAAATGATATGCGCCCAATTTGAATGCCATCATTTATTTTCCGGGTTGAACCACGCGCACCGGTCTTCCTTTTTGCCGTGCAAAGATCGAAGCATCATACATCGCTTCACACTGGACCGCCGGCAGGTAATATTCGCCAATGAATGCAGCATGAAGTTTTATGACAAATGTCTTACTCGAATTGCTGGAAAGGTTAAAGTACGTATGTACGCGATCATCGCGGATATCGCGGTAGGTGAACGGATCACTACCCTGGTTTTGACCGCTGATATCCATGCGGGCGTTGTGAATTTCCCAGCCGGCCGGAAAGAGTTGGGTCAGCGCCAGCTCTTTGTAACTTTCCTGTGTTCCGGGATGTTCGATCGTGACTTCAGCTAAAAAATCGGTGCCTTGCTCGAGCCGGCTGATATCCATGAGTTCACCGTCGAGATTTTTATAGGCAATGCGCATATTTAAACCTTTCTGAGCACTTTTCTCATCGCCTGATGCGGGAATTCCCGTTGAAACTACGCGGGCAAAAAGTACTGTATTGCTCGTGTTTTCCACCTGGATGGAATTGTTCAGCTCGTCGACAGTTAAGTCTTTCTGGTAAAGCACTTTATGACTTTTTTGTGCATCAGAATCACCGTTCCAGCTATAATTAAAATTGACACCATTGGTTTGCGGACGGTCACCTATATATTCGGCAATAGCTTTGAGAGCGAAGGCTGTCGTCTGCGTACTCATCCATTTCGAGCTGCTCAGGACTTTGGCCAGCGATTTTACAGCCGTTGCCGCCTCTTTTTTGCGCCCGAGTTGGGTAAGTGTTTCAATAATCATTGCCTGATCCCGGTGGTGCGAGCCGAAAGTATAGCTCATCTCTTTGTAGGGCTTGACCCGGGTTGCGCGATTTTTTACAAGTGATTGAGCAACGGCCGTATTCCCGTTGATTTCATAAGCCAGTGCCAGTCGCCACGCTCCAGCTACATCCAGACCACTCGACTCGCGGAGTCTGTTCATTGCACTTTTAACCGGTTCTCCTGCCAGAGCTAGTGTGTAAAGGCGATAGGCCTGTGCGAGATGACTATTGCTGAAATTTCTGGCGTCGCGTTCGTTCCACTTTCTGGCTTGATTACGTTGATATTGAATCCATTTTTCCTTCACGCCGTAAGGTAGCGTATAACCTTGTTCTTCAGCTTCGATGAGAAAATGCCCGGCAAAAGAGGAGCCCCAGTCGCTCGAACGGGTGGAACCACTCCAATAGGCAAAACCACCGCTGCCCAGTTGATGTCTTCTTATTTTTTGAATGGCGGCAGTAATGTTTTGTTTGACGCTTTTTTGCATCGTTTTTGACATATCTGTAAATGTCTCCAGATAGAGTTGTGGAAAGGCACTGGACGTCACCTGTTCAATGCAACCGTGCGGGTAGCGGATCAGATATTGCAGTCGTTTATTGAGGTCGATGGGAGGAATACTCGATACTTCCAGCATTGCGCGGTTCGTTCCCCGGATACCATTGAGATTGATATCGGATGTCCACGATTCTCCAGGGTCCAGAACGTCGGCGACTACCTCCGTTTGAGGTAAATTGGGCTGTTTAACATCGAGTTCTATTTCGTAGGTACTCTTTTCACCGTTTCCATTTGCGACAACTTGAACAGTTGCTTTTCCAATCCGCTCTGCGACCTTGAGTGAAAAATTAACCACGCGATCACCCGTTTGATCAAAGCGAAGTGATTGCTGTCGGGATCCTTGAACTTTAAGCATATCGTTGGTCTTCACCCGAACCTGGACATCATTGATCTTTTCATCCATTGCGAAGATGGTTACGGGTAAATTGACTTCATCATTCGGTTTGAGCGTGCGCGGAAGCGAAGCCAGTGTCATGAGTGGTTTTTTGACGGGCGTCGATTGTTCCTTTTTTCCATACGCCCCCTTGTGACCGGCAACAACCATGGTTCGAACGGCGCCTACATAATTTGGAATGTGAATGCGATGGTTCGCTTTCTGTCCTGCTTCGATGTGAAAGGGCCCCAGGTGCCGCACCATAGGTTCAAAGCGCATGGTGTTTTCATTTCCGGGTTCGAGCTCAGTATCTCCACCAATGGTCAACAGGTTTTCAACTTTTCCTCCATAAGCACCGATGACATGATCGTACAAATCCCACGTTTTGACTCCTAGTGCTTCGCGGCTGTAAAAATAATTCCAGGGATCCGGCGTTTCAAAATTGGTGAGGTCCAGCAATCCTTCGTCAACGACCGCTACCGTATATGTCATGGGTTGATCGTTCTGCTCGGAGACTTTTAATTCGTATGTAGATTCAGGAGCCAGTTCATCAGGCATTTCAATGACTGGTGACAAAATCGTTTCGGGGTCTTTGACCATGATCGGAATCACCCCGTACAAGCGCAATGGCGCATCATTTTTGGATTGCTCATGAGGTTGAATCAGCGTAATGTGAACGTAACAATTCGGAGCGAGGTCCGGTGTAATGGGAAGGTCAAAATTAGTTTCTCCTGCTTCGGTTTCAATCCAGAAAGCATCGAGTACGCGATTGCCGTCTTCAATACTCACCAGAGCCCGTGCATCCTTCGAGGAGGGAAAGCTGATCCGTGCAGATTCGCCAGTAGTGTAATTTTCTTTATCAGAAGCAAAAACGAGCATGTTAGCTCCGTCGGGATTTTTTCTGCCGGCGCGACTCATCGAACTCGGCCAGTCAAAATACGTGATCAAACCAGTGGAGTGCCCGCTTTCTTTTGACTTTACGCGGATGAGATAGCGCCCCCAATCGTGCTTGGGAATATTGATAGAAGCCTTGCCTTTTCCGCCTTTATTGGTCGTAAGCACTTGAGATGAAACGGGCTGGATGTTGCTCCGTCCGATATAGCTCGCCAGGTTGTTGCGACCGCGTTCCCACCACCAACTCCAGTCGATGCGGTAAACGTCGACTTCTACCTCCTTTTGCGGGACGGTATTCCCTTTTTTATCGACACTTACCACTTCGAATTGATACGTCGAGTCTGTTTGGAGTGCACCGTATTTAGAGGGTTCAGGAGATTTAACGCCGACAAAATGAGAAAATGGAGCATAGGGCATCACTTGCTGAGAGGTGCTGAAATCTCCACCACTTTCAAAAGCGCGCGATTTGAATACCGCTTTGAGCATTCCAGGAGCCTGATCGTGTGTTGAAATTTCCGATACGAATGAAGCTTGACCTGAATCGTCGAGCGGCCCTTCATATATTGTTTTTTCTTCAGCCTCAAATTGTTTTACAGGATCGTCGAACACAAATTTTTTGAAAGAAGAAAAAGCCGTTTGAGCAGGAACAAAAGTGAGCGCTACATCCGAACGCAGTTTTCGAGCGGGTGCGCCGTGCAGCCAGTGAACCGACAAGTCGCCGCGAATGGAGCCGCGCCGCGCATCCAGGACTTCCTGGTCCAGATCGAGCTGTACTTTTAATCGGTTGGGCTTGATGGTTTCAACCTTGATGGTTTTCGTGAATGTTGCACCACCGACTTCAACTTTTGCGCGCCAATTTCCCGTGGGTACTTCCTGTTCCGTAGGCGTCGTGAGGTCGTAGAGCCCATGGTGTCCGTTCGTCAGGATTTCTCTTTTATAGAGTTGACCGCGGGCATCGTACAATTCGTAAATAACGGGATGGTCCGCAGGTAATTGATCTTGACGGTCTTCCAGCATGAAGTTGAGAAATAAGGTGTCTCCCGGACGCCATACGCCGCGCTCACCGTAAAGGAATCCTTTGATGCCTTTTTTGACCCGGGTTCCACCGACATCAAATCGGCTCATGGATCTTGCTGAACCTTTGCTGAGTCGTAAATATCCTTTTTGAGTACCGTCTGAAACTTCGAGGAAGAAAGGTTGTTTTTCCTGCGTATTGATGCGCGCTATTCCCTGATCATTCGTTTTCGCACTGGTGATCATTTGTTGCTGGTAATCGTACACTTTTACGCTTGCCTGCTCCATCGGTTCTGCGTCCGGAATATCCGTTACGGCCACCAGCAGATCATTGAGTGCGTCAGATTTGGCGACAATGCCGATATCGGAAGCAAAAATATTCGTAACGACGCTGTTGGATCGGTAGTACGAGTAAGAACAAGGGTTTTCGCGCTCGCGATAGTTATAACCTGAAAAATAGCGGCTATTACTGTAATTGTAACTGTAATCATTGATGTAATTCCATTCGTCACTTTCTGCTGATTCGTATTCATCCCAGTCAGATTCATCCATATTCACATCTTCGTCCAACTCACCATTACAGGGAAAAGTTGAATGATGCTTTCTGAAACTGATTTGAACGCGATAAATGGCGCCCTGATCCACTTCTATATATTCCGATAAATCGAGGTTAAAGTGATTCCACTGCCCGTAATCGATGGGTTTGTTCTCGTTGAGTGCGATCGTCTTTTTGCGCACGAGTCGCCCTACACGTTTGAGTCCGCGCGAGCCATCAAAGTCATTATTTTGAAAAAACTGCGCGATATTATCTTCGTAAATTTTGATGATGCGGACATCGACAGCTTTCAGGTTCACCGCCTCAAAGGGAATTGTCATCGCGTTGGAAGAAGGCAGGATGGTACCTTTGCTCGTCAACCGCACATCGGGTTTAATTTGCTGAAATAAGAGAGATATGCGTTTTTCAGCCCCGAGCGGATAAGATTTGCAGTTCTCTACGCCATCGTGGATGATGAGCGTTTGATCACCTGCGAGTCGCGACGCTGGATAAATCCGGAGTTCATTCGTAGAAACGGCCGTGCGCACACCTCCATGTCCTTCGATTTCCACGAGTCCCTGAATATCCTGATCTTCTGAAAGGGGATCGGAGAAACGCAGTAAAACGTATTGTTCTGGATGCTGAACGACTTTGTGGCTCGTAATTTTAAAATCGCCGAGTGCAGGAACTTTAACGCTTTCTTCGCCATTACCTTCGGCATTTATAGCTTGTCCTGACCATTGAATATGAAGTTCCTGTTCAGTATCAAAGCGTTCAACGCTGTCAACGATCATGGTGTAAATGCGATCGGAGCGTTGTTCCCACCGCGCTGACATGGACTGGTCGCGGTACTCAATTTCAAACGTTTTGTCGAGTTCTTCCTCGCTGATGCGGTCTGCCGTGACTATTTTTCCCCGAAATTGCTGCCATTCTATGTTTTCGTTGTCATAGGCAACCAAACCGTCAGATTCAAAGTCAACGGCTTGCTGAACAACTTTTATGGGGAATTTAAATGTTTTTAGTTCCTCTTCAACTTGAGCGACGGCGCCTAGATTGAATTTGATCCAGTATTTTTCTCCAGATTTCAACGGTTTTTCAGGCACGAAAGTGATGGTGTTTTGATCGCTCCAGATTGTCTTACCCGCTATTTCCGGGGAAATCTCAAAAAGTGATTCCTCAACGGGTTCGTTGAGCTCTACCTGCTTTTCCGGAGCATTCACCAACTGGATTTCAATGGGGTCATGTGCACTCACCACGCCAGAACTAAAGGCAGCGATGTGCTTAGTGAAAGCTGGATTGGGTGTGAAATTTTCATCCGTGTCGTCACTGCACCCGGCGAAAATAAAAATGATGGTCATAAGACCAAGAATCCCTGAATAGTGTTGTAGTTGCTGTTTCATCCTTCGTGTTATTGAAATTGTATTACGAGCGACAATGTAAAAACTTTTGTATGGTTAGTTGTCGTTGAAAATCAGGAGTTATAAACATCTACGGCGTTTTTTTCCACGAAAGGGAAGGGGTGACTTTGAAAACTTACGAGGAATAAATTATCGGATCACTGAAGCCCGATTGTTTCCGCGGTCCTATGGTTGCATTCGTTTTTTGTAACGCATCAACAAATTGTACCTCCAGGTCGGATCGCTCGATTTACCTTGATAAAAAATGATCGTTGCCGTATCCGTTTGAATGCGCTCAAAATTGCCCCCGAGATGCTCGTTTTCATCGGAATCTGAATAGTCATTGACAAAAACGGGGTTATTGGAATGGGCGACGAATGATTTTCCGCGGTCTGTTGAAACGTACATGCCGACTTGCGCATCGTCTACATTGCCCGACTGATCGCGGTACATTCTTTTTGAAATATATCGCGACCACCAATCCTGTTTAAAATTTTTCCGCCCTTCAATCATGAGAAAGAGGCTGTCATTTCGCGAGAAAACAAATGCGGGTTCACTCGTTTTTACCGAACTTCTCCAGCCGTAGTGCTGGTCAATTACCGGGTTTTTATCGGAGTATCGCCAATGGATCAAGTCCGTTGAAGTGGCCCGACCAACGCACTCTTTACCCGCTCGGTTTTTTCCGTCAAAAAAAAGGATAAACTGATCGTCCAACGCGTGAACTTTACCGTAAAAGACGCTCTGATCGTTCCAGTAACCCATGGGCCGGGGAGAGAGCACTGGTTCTTTTTTGATCGTATAAGGACCGAGTGCCGACTGATCCGAAATGGCAAGACCGATGTGACGTTTGCCGTTTTTATCGTATCCATCCATAAATAGTACCCACTGTCCCTTGTGATGGATCAAATCGGTGGTCATGGCAGTTTGTTGAACTTTGTGTTCGGCATCCCATCCCGCCCAGGAACAATCTTCAAAATCTTTAGCTTGAAAGAGCGGCTTTCCTCCATTTGCCGGGGTCCAGTCGATGAGGTTATCTGAAGTAGCTGCGTAGGTTTGAATAGGGT
>JBNJEH010000034.1:0-32543 GCA_051745635.1 Bacteroidota bacterium | reverse complement strand
AATCAATAAACTGCACGAACTACTGCCTCATCACATTTCAGCTAAAAAAATCGAAAAATATAAACCATTTTGGGAGGTGTAGTTGCTCAGGGGGATACTGAGAAATCGCGATTTAAAACGTTTTCACTTACTGGGTAGTTATCTTCAGCATCTTTTATTGCTTGCCAAACCCTAGGGCTGCCATAAGTGTAACGACTTTCTTCCCAAACCTCCTGAACTTTAGCTTTAATCCGAGCCTCACGTTCTATTCGTTTGGTAGAGCGTCCGGCTTTCCAATCATAATAAGCACTTGGACTAACTTTAAGCATTTTACACATCTTTTCAACAGGAAAAGTCCCTTGGTGCGTTTTTATGAACGCATATTTTTCCTGTCGCTCGAGGAAAAGATGCTTACTGCCTTTTTTAATATATCCCGCTCTAATTTTGCATCAGCAAGCTCTTTCTTTAAAGCTGCAAGCTCTTTTTCTTGAGGTGTTTGTTTCTTCTTGCCATTGCCAGGAAATGCAATCTCCTTGTCGTTTTTTAACTGATACTTCCATGATGAAAGTAGCTGTGAACTTATCCCTAGCTCTTCAGCTACTTCTTTTACTTGCCCTCGGGCAATACTTAACTCTACAGCTGTTATTTTAAACTCTCTGCTGTATTTATTCCTTTCTTCTGCCATAAACTTAAATTTAATACATTTAATCTTTATAGCTTAACTTGGTCTCCAGTTTATTGACACATTCCAATAACGGTTGTTTTGCCCTTAATATTCTTATATCTTATATTGGAGAAGTCAATAGTTTCCGTAAAGGTATATCCAAACAGAATTTACGTGAACCGACCATTAAATGATCGAAAATATTCATATGACGAAATAAGTCACTTCGTCTTTAATAGAGAAGGATTTATTCCTTTAGATATAATAGTAGCAAAGAGTAAGCCCGATAAAAAAAAGATATTTCATTTTTGGTGTCCTAAAAGCGACTTACAAGAACTCGAAATATTGTTTAAACAGAATAATAAGAAAATTTTTCCACAGAAGTAGTACGTATAACAGCCCTATAGCTTCAGCGATTAGCTCGTCTTCGAGTTTAAGATTTTGTGTATATTTGAGAGTGAAATGCTTGCTTCGACAAAACTCAGCATAAATCGTGGCAAGGTTAGTGAGAAATCGCCGAGGCCAGCTGCAAACTGTTGTGGTGTATATAAAAAAACAATTGAACAATCAATGAACGAAATACAATTAACGGGTGGAGCAAGAGTTGGAAGGGCAAATATGACATTTACATTTGCGACCTTGAAAGTGAATAAAGACCGATTAGAACTGAATGCTTCAATAGTTGGAAATCTGACTTTTCAACCATCTGACATAATTTCAATCGAACCTTACACAATGATTCCAATTCTCGGACAAGGTATAAAAATCAATCACAAAGTTTCGACCTACAAAGAGCGTGTTATATTTTGGACTTTTAAAGACCCGAACTCGGTCGTTCGACAAATCCAGGAAACAGGATTTTTAAGTAATGAAAATCAATCAAATCAGAAAATAGACAGAACGATAATTGAAAAACAGGCCAAAGGTGGATTTCCAATAAAAAAAGGATTTGCAATTGGAGCAATAGTAGTTTGGAACTTACTTTTTCTAACTGACATTATTCCATTTTTTCTTGGGGAAAGAGAAGGTTTTCCAATTGGAAATGGCGTTTTAACTGCTATTGGACTTTTATTCGTGACCGCACTTTTTAGTCTGATTTCGTCTGACTTTAGGCGCTTGATTTTAAAGGAAGGACGAGAATTGAGCGATATAAAGAAATTTGCAATTTTCGCAATGATAATAAGCGGATTTATGTTATTGCAATTAGGTATAATGACAAAATTTATGAACTAAAAAGTATGCACCACAGCAAATAATCAGAAGCGGCGAACGTTCATACGTGGCAGCCGCATGTGCCTATCTGAAAAGCGTTACCTGCAATTTAAAATGAAACTAATTCTACTCGTACTAATTCTAAGCATCCCAATTTTATCATTTGGACAGAATGGAGAATGTAAAAACGTTTTCAATAATGTTGATAGTCTTCGAAGCCAACTCATTGAGAGTGGAAACAGAAAAATTCTGACCTTGATCTTTAGGAGAAACCCTTCAGAAACTTATCAGAAAAATGATACTTGTCTTGACTGCTTAAGTGGGTTCGTCTTTTGGCAAACTGAAGACACAACATTTTGTAAGAAGTTTAATCTTCAAGGGAGTTTTAAGACGGAATATCAGCCTATAAAAATGGATCATGGAGACTTGAACTTTTCTGACGTTTTTAGCTGTGTAGAGTCAAGCACAGAAAAGTTATTTAATACTCAGATTAGACCTGCAGATTCAGACATAATAGACACTACGAAATACGACATAATGTTGGGAGATACAGTCTACTTGATAAGCGCCTTTTCATGTGCGGACTGCAAATCGACCAAAATGAGCTTGGACTTTGAAGGAAATGAGAAGGAATATTTTTGGCAATCGATTCATTTTGATAAAGACTCAAACGATGAATTTTATCAACAAAACTTGAATTCCCGAATTTATCATTTGTATCTATTAGCACTAATGAATATCAATCATTATGATAGAAATGAGTTTTGGAAAAAAGAATAAAATAGCAGGTAACACAGGTAGAGCAATAAAGCCATTGTGAACAGGGTTTAATGAAATTTATGTAAATTTGAAAATTAAGAGCTTTTAAGGAAAATCAATGGGTCAAATCGGCTCGACTGCTTGTTATGAGAACGTTATGCGGCACAACCGTACCCAACCACACGCGAAATTTGCTTGATCAGAAAAACATACTTATCTTTGACGTTAGTAACGTAAAAAGTAATTAATGATAAAAGGATTTGGCGATAGACAAACCGACAAAATTTGGAATGGTATTCGGTCGAAGAAATTGCCAACCGAAATTCAGAATGTTGCCAGGAGGAAATTACGGATGTTGAATAACGCTCAAGAGATTAATGACTTGAGAATTCCACCTGCAAACAGATTAGAGAAATTGAAAGGTGATTTAAAAGACTTTTACAGTATACGCATCAATAACCAATGGAGAATTATTTTCCAGTGGAACAATAATGACGCTTATGATGTAGAGATTGTTGATTACCATTAAAATTATAAGATATGGAGAAATTGAAAAACATACATCCCGGTGAAATTCTACAAGAGGAATTCTTAAAACCAATGGAGATTTCGGCATATCGTTTGGCAAAAGAAACGTTTATTCCTCAGACTCGTATTTCGGAAATTATTAAAGGAAAAAGAAGAATTACGGCCGATACAGCATTACGTTTGGCAAAGTTTTTCGGAACTACAGCAAAGTTTTGGTTGGGTCTTCAGGATGATTTTGATCTCGAGGAAGAGAAAGAGAAAAAGGAGAAGGAAATTAATGATATCAAACCGATAGAGGGAAACGCTGCATAACAAATGGATAAATTAACATTAAAGACAGACCCTGAAGTAGAAACAGTTTTTGCGAATTATCCCGACTTTGTTCGGGACAAAATGCAACATCTGCGTGAATTGGTTATTGAAACAGCAGAAGAAACAGAAGGATAACCGTTTTGAAAGAAACTTTAAAATGGGGAGAACCCAGTTTTGTTACTAAAAACGGCAGTACATTGCGAATGGATTGGAAAGAAAAAACACCTGATCAATATGCAATGTATTTTCAATGTACGAGTAGATTGGTTGATACTTTCAGGTTAGTTTTTGACCACAAATTTCAATACGAGGGGAAACGAGCAATCGTCTTTCAATTAAACCAGGAAATTCCTGAATTGGAATTAAAAGATTGTATTAAGGCTTCTTTGACCTATCATAAGGTAAAGGAACTGATTACGTTGGGAATTTGAAACTGAATAAAAAAAGCCAGTAGCTAACATGTGTAAAAAAATAGGCGATATAGCAGTGTGATCAAGGTGTTTAGCTCGTTTCAAACTTACTTTTAACCAAAAGTTTAGCGCTTTGAAATCGACTGCTTTTCATATACTCACCGTTGTGGGGAATTATTAGAAATTCCTGAATGAAACAGATTTTACGAATAGTTTATCGAAGTATGAATTTATGTACCACGAGTCGTGAGCTATAGCCACTTTTGAAGCTTGAGCCATTTAAATATTATCCGATATTTGACTCTTGCAAGTAATTGTCTACGTCTTTGCCTTGCTGGCAATTGCTTGTACACAATTGACGCCATCGACTGCTGCGGAGGCGATTCCGCCGGCATAACCCGCTCCTTCGCCGCAGGGGTATAAACCCGCGATTTCAATGTGCTGAAATGATTCCCGATCGCGTGGAATGGAAATGGGTGATGATGTTCGCGACTCAGGGGCGTGCAAAATGGCGTCGTTCGTATAATACCCTTTCATTTTCTTGCCAAAAGCGACGAAAGCTTTGCGCAGTCGATCGGCGATAAAGTGGGGCAATACACCGTTCAAATCAACACTGGTTAAGCCTGGTTGGTAGCTCGTTTCAGGCAGATCTTTCGAAATGGTGCCTTCCACAAAGTCGATCATCCGCTGCGCGGGAACGTGCTGTGTTCTGCCGGCCGCTTCCCAGCACCTTTGCTCTACGTCCGCCTGAAAGTTTAAACAATTAAAGGGATCGTTCGGATCAGCATCGGGAAGTTTTTCGGGTGCGATGCCTACCACAATTCCTGAATTGGAATAAGGGTTGTTGCGCTTTGAAGGCGACCAACCGTTCGTGACAACTTCCCCGGGCGAAGTCGAGCATGGTGCGATAATTCCACCGGGACACATACAAAATGAATAAACGCCCACGCCATCTACCTGCTCTACGAGACTGTACGCTGCGGGTGGTAAAAAAGCGTCGTTGGTGCGTCCGTGATACTGGATTTTATCGATGACCTCCTGACCGTGTTCAACGCGAACCCCCAGCGCAAATCCTTTCGCTTCAATCTTCACACCATTTTTGTGGAGCAAATAGAAAATGTCGCGCGCAGAATGTCCGGTGGCCAAGATGAGGTGCTCGACATCGTGATCATCTTCGCCATTGATTTCAACTCCGCGCAATTTTCGATCCTCAATATGAAAGTTGGTCAACTTCGCATTAAAATGAATTTCTCCTCCAGAGCGAATAATCGTTTCCCGCATCGCCGTGATGATCTTGGGCAATTTATTCGTCCCGATGTGCGGATGTGCGTCTACCAGAATGTTGTAGGGGGCTCCAAACTGGACGAAACGCTCCAGCACCTTGAGTACATTTCCACGTTTTTTGGAACGGGTATACAGCTTTCCATCGGAGTAAGTTCCCGCTCCGCCTTCTCCAAAACAGTAATTGGATTCGGAATTGACAATATGGTTTTTATTGAGTTGAGCCAAATCCCTGCGACGTTCGCGAACATCTTTTCCACGTTCGAAAATGACGGGTTTAAAACCACGTTCTATGGCCTCCAGTGCGGCAAACAGACCAGCAGGACCGGCGCCGACAATATGGATTTCGGGCTTATCCGCTACCGACGGGTATTCCATGACTTCCACCGAAGGAGTAGTGGGGGTTTTTGATAGCACGACTTGCAAATTGTACTTGACAGGTTTTTTCCGCGCATCAATCGATCGTTTGCGGATGTAACCATGAGGGAACAACTCCGGTGAAGTGCCGTTCTTGCGATTGGCCTGTTTGATCACAAAATCGAGATCGTCAATGTGTTCGGGTAGTATTTGAATCTGTACCGTATTTTCCATTATCCCTCAAAGGTAAAGGAAAACCACCAAACGCGGTTGTAAAGTGCGTCGATGGGTTGCGACAAACGCGTATTGTCTTTAATGATAGCGTTGGTGATCCCATGCGACAATTTCAATTCCATTCCGAATTTAAAGTAGGGCAAAAAGAAATCTACGCCCGCACCAACTTGTCCCTGATAGTCGTCTCTGAAAATTTTAATAAAGGGATCGGCATATTTCTGCGCTTTTTCTTCTTGCGACTGAAGATCTAATGTGTATTGGCCGCCGGCGATCACATAAGCAGCGAAATTATTATACCGCTCCGTTCTGAATTTGAACAGCAACGGAAAGTCGAGATTGGTAGAGGCAACGCGTTCTTTCTCTGCATCAAAGAGGTCATCGGGATCTTCGCTCAAAGTCGTATAGGTTAATATGCGCTCCTGAAATGATAGCGACGGAATAAAGCGCAGTCGGATGAGTGGCGTTCCCAGTTTCAAGGAGCTGATAATCCCCAGTTGAAAACCGGGTTGGCTCTGGTTGTTGATACTGTAAACGTCATATTTCTGGAGCATTCGCGGCTCATAGCGCGTAGAAAAGTCGGCGGTGTTGACTCCGAGCATAAAACCAAAATGAATCAGTTTCCGGTCAAATTTGCGATAATTCTGGGTCACAGGACGACGCTGCGACCATCCTACCGTCGCTATCAACACTGCTATCATCACTATGGAAATATTTCGCACCATGCCTAAGAAAAACGTTGAATATAGGAAATTATTTTATAATGCTGCAGTGATACCTCACCACTCTTGCTGTAAACTCAAAACTCCCAACTCTTGCTGTATGCTCAAAACTCTTGCTGTACGCTCACCACTCTTGCTGTTTACTCTTGCTGTAAACTCAAAACTCTTGCTCACTACTGTATGCTCAAAACTCCAAACATTCTCTCTACCTTTGTGTTCTTTTCTGAAATTAAGCAATTCGAGATTTGAAGGAACAAAAGAAACTAACAGAAGGAAGCATACTCAATTCACTGGTGCGACTGGCTTTGCCGATTATTTTGGCGAATGTGCTCCACACGACCTATCAGTTGATCGATACCTTTTGGTTAGGGCGGTTGAGTGCGAATGCCGTGGCTTCTGTAAGCATTAGCTTTCCGATTTTGTTTCTCGTATTGTCACTGGGCGGCGGACTCACGCTGGGTGGATCTGTAATTGTAGCCCAATATTTTGGTGCGGAAAACAAAAAGAAAGTAGATTACAGTGCTTCGCAAACTGTGTTTGTAATCTTTATCATTTCCATTTTTCTGGCTCTCGCCGCCTATCTGCTGGCGGAACCGATGATGATCCTTATTGGAGCCAAACCGCCAATTCTGCAGGACTCTGTGGATTATTTCCAGGTCTCTTCCTTTGGTTTTATTTTTCTCTTCATGTTTTTCGTTTTTCAATCGCTCATGCGCGGAATTGGAGACGTGCTGTTGCCGATGTACGTGGTGCTCATTACAGTTATATTAAATCTCGTGTTAGATCCGCTGTTCATTTTTGGGTATGGTCCCATCCCGGGATTTGGCGTGCAGGGCGCTGCCGTAGCGAGCATTTCGACACAAGCGATTTCTGCGATTATAGGATTAGGAATCCTTTTCCGGGGTAAACGGGGACTGAAGATTCATTTATCTCAGATGAAATTTGATTGGAAGTGGACGAAACGCTTATTTCGCATCGGTATTCCAACGAGTCTCGATCAATCGACGCGGGCGGCTGCCATGACCGTAATTATCGTTCTCGTGACTGGATTTGGCAGCGAAGTGGTCGCAGCTTACGGAATAGGGGTGCGCATATTGAGTCTGATCGTCATACCCGCACTGGGTTTTGCGATGGCTACGACCACGCTGGTAGGACAAAATATCGGTGCGCGACAAATCAAACGCGCGGAAAAGGTAGGGGATCTCAGTGCAAAAATCGCCATGTACGGACTGACGAGTATCGGTGTATTGCTTTTCCTCTTCGCAGAACCCGTTACCGCTTTTTTTGTACCGAATGATCCTCAGGTGATTCAGGACGGTGCGTTGTTTATAAAGATCATGGCTCCAAGTTTTGGGGTGCTGGGTGTACAACAAGTATTAAACGGAGTGTTTAACGGAGCTGGTTTCACACAAGCTTCATTGCTGATTTCTGTATTCAATTTATGGATCGTTCGGTTTCCGCTGGCCTTTTTGCTTTCTCAAAACACCGGTTTGGCGGAAGTAGGACTGTGGTGGGCATTTCCGATTTCAAACCTGATGGGAGGAGTAGCGGCGTTCACCTATTTTAAGCTGGGTTACTGGAAAGTCAGAACGATTCGATTGCGTCATCGTGACCGATAGAAAAGGGATGATGCATGGGAATATAGTTTTTCTTATCTTCGTAAAAAAAGCATGAAATGATGATTAAAAACGGACTTTTTTTCTTTGTTTTTTCGCTGGTTGTGCTGCCGATGATAGCGAGCGCCCAGGATAAAAATTATGAGATCGGAGCTGAAATACAGGCCGCTTCTTTTTCCAATTTGGGCGGTTCTGTAGGTGGTGGACTAAAATTCTCCATCGTTGAGGACGAAACGGTCGCCTTTGGCCCCAGTTTTCGCTACCAATATATGTGGAGCAACAATACATTTACCGGCTTGTCGTCCAGTGCGAGTACATTCGGAGGAGGTGGATTTCTTCATTACCGGTTTATGGATTGGTTCTACGCAGGTACAGAGATCGAATTATTGCAAAACCCTTTTAACGCTGTTGATCCGACAAAAAACTGGACATTGACAGGCTTTATCGGTGGAGGAATATCGCGTGAATGGGACTGGGTACGCTTTAATTTTGGAATTCTATACGATGTTGTAGATGCTTTAAAAGATCCGTTAACGACGAATCCTTCGCCTTTGCGCAGAGATTATTTTGTAAAGAGATCAAATCCCAATCCTCAAGGTGGAACACAAGGGTCTTACCTGCCGATTATATATCGGGTCACCTTCTTTTTTCCGCTCAATTTTTAGGGAATCAAAATACAGGCAAGTAAAACGCAATACGCGAGGTGTCACAATGAAAAATATTAAATTCAGCGATGTTTAAACGAAAAATCCCATTAGAAGAGGGCGATTATTACACCACCGAAGAGGGTTATATTGTCTTTACCGAGCAATACCTGCTAAAACGGGGATATTGTTGTAAAAGTGGTTGCAAACATTGCCCTTATGGTTATGATCCCAAAACAGATCGCTTCAAACGCTGAGTATCATTTCATGTGTTTGAGGTTGAGCCCGTAAAGAATAGTGAAAAGCGCTGATATAACTACCATCGTAATCACAGATATCGTTAAAATTAGCTCCATGGGCGTTATAATATACATCGTTATGATCGGTAATAAACTGTACGCGACGTAAATATGGAACCCTATTCGTTTGAGCTGGAGCATGAGTATCACAGCGACGATACCGACCAAAGAAATAATAATGTTCGTCGTGTGTGAAATATAAAAAGCCTCAAAGTTCATATATTCGGAATATCGAATGGACTTTTCAATCATTTCAGAAAAATTATCCATCCCCTCGGCTTCAAGCGTTGACTTAGATTCGTAGAGTTGTGCTTTTTGGGTTTCCATTTGCTCGGTGTTCAGCGGTCCGGAGAATAGCGATCCCAGCGCACCAAAAAGTGAAAATGCCAAATAAATAAAACTCAATACAGCCAGTACTACCAGGAATGTCGGTTTGCGTTCGTTACTTTTTCGTTGATCGATTGCTGTGTTTTCTTCTTCCATGCCTTTTTCTTTAACCAGCGAATTTAGTTTGATTATTTTGAAATTGCTTCATGATTGGATGAAATTATGTGGAATTTGTTTTCGAGGGGTTGTGGTTTTAACCCTCTTCATTTTTTATTGGCTCATATTGTTTTTCAAAGGTGTTCCCGATTTGTCGGGACAGGAAATGAGCTCGCTTCAATCCTTCCAGAAAACTAACAGAGAAAGCCACCGCTTGCCTGACCGGAAAAATCGCTAAACACTTTTACTTTTAAAACTGGCATAATGGAGTAATGGCAAAAATAACATGTAGAAGAAATGACATGTCGTATTGCGTTGATTAACTATTTTATAAAAAAGAGTTAGCTGGAGATATTAAATCAATACCCCGTCCAATTAGCAATGCTTAAAAAATGAAAATTATTAAATCGTTGATTTGTTAATTTAAATAGGGTTTATCAGATTGGAGTGGATTCAGATCCACCTCGAATTTAGTCCGTAGGCGAAACGGTCAACCTTGTTGAGGGAAGTACATATAATGCATCAACAGCTGGATTGCTGAAAATGCGAATTCACCGCAGCACCTGGAGGAGACCGATGGCAGTGTCACAGCTTTCTCAGTGAAAACTTCGGCATTTGTGCAGACAATACCCCTATGAGCTTATTGTTCGCCCTTTTGATGGTGATCCGCGACAAATGTTTTGGATTGTCGGAGCATGTCTGACATATACGCATCGTTTTCGATGAAAGGAATGACTTTGCGGAAATCAGCGTGCAGTTCTTGCAGAGGAGTACTCGTTTGGTCTACTCCCCGAAACTCAATCCCCTGTGCTGCTGTCATGAGCTCGATACCGATAATTTGCTGCACATTTTCCAGAATGCGGAACAATTTTGTCGCTGCGTTTGCGCCCATACTCACGTGGTCTTCCTGTCCATTGGAGGAATCGATCGAATCTACTGAAGCCGGACTGCACAACTGCTTGTTTTGACTCACAATGGATGCAGCCGTGTACTGAGCGATCATAAATCCACTGTTGAGTCCCGGATTAGCTACTAAAAAGGGCGGAAGTCCCCGCTCTCCACTTTGCAGTTTATAAATGCGGCGTTCTGCGATACTGCCTAATTCTGACAGAGCAATAGCGAGAAAATCCATGGTGATTGCCAGCGGTTGTCCGTGAAAATTTCCGGCAGAGATGACTTCATCCGCGTCTGGGAAAACAGTTGGATTGTCCGTAACGGCATTTATTTCCTGCGTGACAATGCGTTTGGCGTAATCGATGGCGTCGAGACTCGCACCGTGAACCTGTGGGATGCAGCGCAAAGAATAGGGATCCTGCACATGCGACTTTGGTTGGCGAATCAACTGACTGCCTTTCAGAATCGAACGCATCGCTGCGGCAACCTGGATTTGACCGTTTTGATTGCGAATCGCGTTCACATTATTTTGAAATGGTTCCTGACGTCCATCGAATGCTTCGAGGGACAGGGCAGCAGTGTGATGAGCAAATGCAATGAGACGTTCGCTTTCCATCACGGTATGCAGCAAATAGGCACTCATAAATTGCGTTCCGTTCAACAGTGCAAGACCTTCTTTTGATTGAAGTGCTATGGGTTCGAGATCGTTCTCAGCTAGTACTTTCCTGGTTTGCTGAACCTGTCCCTGATAGTAGACTTCACCTTCTCCGATTAATGTGAGGGCAATATGGGCCAACGGAGCTAGATCACCCGATGCTCCTAAACTTCCCTGTTCGTACACCACGGGGATGATATCGTGATTAAAGAAATAGAGCAGCCGCTGAACGGTAATGATCTGTGCACCTGAATGCCCGTAATGCAAGCCAATTGCTTTGAGCAGCAACATGAGTTTTACAATGCGTTTAGGCACTTTTGGTCCCGTTCCACACGCGTGTGAGCGGACGAGATTGACCTGGAGTTGTGCGAGTTCTTCAGGTGAAATCGATTGGTCGTGCAATGATCCAAACCCTGTATTGATCCCATAAATGCGTTCGTCTGAACTGGCCATTTTGCGGTTCAGGTAGTCCCGGCACTTCTGGATATCAGCCTCTGCCTGCCCTCCAAGTTGAACCGTTTTACCCGATTCAAGTACGTCAATAAGTGTGCCTGCGGAATAGTGCTGTTGATTCAGTTCGAATGTGCTCATGAAATGGAAAACTTTTTATAGAGTGCGTCGAGTTCCAGCTCTTCCTGGTGCCCCGTCTGCATATTCTTTAATGTAATGCTTTGATTGTCAATTTCGCTCTGTCCGGCAATCGCGGTGTATTTCACTTGGCGATCGTCGGCGTATTTGAATTGTTTTTTGAGTTTAGCGTCACTGGGATAGATTTCTGCCTTCATACCAGCATTTCTCAATTTCTTAATAATTGGCAGGCAGTAGAGCGCTTCGCGTTCCCCGAAATTGACGAAAAACAAATCCAGTTGATGACCAATGTCGTCGGGAAATAATTCGAGTTCTTCGAGCACGTCGTAAATGCGGTCGGCACCAAATGAAATTCCGACTCCCGAGAGACCTTTTTTACCAAAGAGTCCCGTGAGATCATCGTAACGTCCACCGCCACAAATTGAACCGATATTGACGCCATTAGCTTTGACTTCAAAAATAGCGCCGGTGTAGTAATTCAGTCCACGTGCAAGGGTGACGTCGAATTCGAGCTTTCCGCGCTGAAGACCGAGAACTTCGGTTTTTTCAAAGACTTCAACGAGTTCCTGCACACCTTGTGTTCCGATTTCACTGGACTTGAGGAATTCACGCATAAAATCGATCATTTCTTCGTTATTTCCCGATAGTTCAAAAAGTGGTCGGATGGCTGTAATCGCCTTTTCACTGATCCCTTTTTGGCGCAATTCGTTCTCGACGCCTTCCTGACCAATTTTGTCGAGTTTATCGATAGCGACGGTCATGGTCGCAATATGATCTTTTTCATTGGTCACTTCAGCAATTCCGGAAAGAATTTTTCGATTGTTGATTTTAATGGTAAAATCGGGTAGTTGTAGTGTCGTAAGTACTTCGTCAAAAAGCTGGATAAAATCCACTTCGAACATCAGGGAGTCATTTCCGACAACGTCAGCATCACACTGATAAAATTCCTGATAACGCCCTTTTTGTGGACGGTCGGCGCGCCACACTGGCTGAATTTGATAGCGCTTGAAGGGAAAAGTAAGTTCGTGTTGGTGTTGTACTACAAAGCGAGCAAAAGGAACCGTTAAATCGTAGCGAAGTGCTTTCTCGGAAATGCTGTTGGCAAATCGCGGTAAATTGTTTTCATTGAGCGCATCGATGTCCGCCTTTTTTACTTTTTCTCCCGAGTTGAGAATTCTAAAAATGAGGCGATCACCTTCCTCACCGTATTTACCCATCAAAGTAGAGGACAGTTCAAAAGAAGGTGTCTCGATGGGCGCAAATCCGTATTTTTCGAAAGCGTGTCGTATGGTTCCGAAAATATAATTCCTGCGCTGAACCTCTGTCGGCAGAAAGTCGCGGGTTCCTTTTGGTATGCTCGGTTTTTTTGCCATTTATTTTCCTTTTGGGCAAAAGTAAAAAAACCGCTCCAAAACTGAAGCGGTTTCATCCTTTTTGGGTCGAATCTTTTATTTACTCGAACGTTTTGCCCAATATTTTTTGAATGTAAGGACCAACAACGGGTAGTGGTTTTTCTTCGCCATTCGCCGCGTTGATAATACCGATAATTACCAGTGCCAAAATACCGAGGTAAGTGACCGGGTATAGAATTCCTCCAAGCGTCGCACCGAGTGTCCAGCTTATCGCAGAAAGTATAGCAACGAGAATTGCGAGTCCAATCATCACTGCGATTGCAGCAATGATGATTCCTAAAGACTGACGCAAGTGAAATGCACCGAATTTTTTCTCTTCTCCTTTTTTCTCGCTGTTCATTACAATGGCAATGATAAAGCCGATCAAGGTAATATACGCAACGATACCAACTGTCTTGTCTACGTTATCTCCTACTTTTTTTGTCATTTTTCAATGTTTAAATTAAACTTATACAAAAGTATTATTCTGAGATTACTTTGAAAGCAGTTCGACGATTTCTTTGATGATATTCTTCTTGTTTTTCTTCGTCACTTAATGATCGGATGAATTCGGGTGTTAATTCCACCTCTTCACCATCAATTTCGATTTCAGCCGGTGTCGTTTCTCCAAGTCCCGTCGGTTCTAATCGTTGCCGATCAATACCATTGTCGACGAGGTAATCAACCACACTCTGTGCCCGTCGTTCAGATAAGTCGAGGTTATAGGAATCGCGACCGCGCTCATCGGTATGCGATCGAATTTCTACCTTGAGGTTCGCATTGAGTTCGAGAAATTCTACGAGTTTATCCAGCTCTTTTTTCGATTTATCCCGCAATGTGGCCGCATCAAAGTCGTATTCAATACCTTTAATTTCGATTTCTCCACTCGGAATTTTAGTAAGGTAAAAGTCCTGCATAATATTTTTGGACTCCACAACACCCAGCGTATTTTGAATATTTGCGTCGGCAAAGTATTTTTTCTTTGTCGATTTGATGAAGTATTCTTCATTTACTTTCAATGTGCGCTCGTAATAACCTTCTTCATCTGCTTCCAGAGTAATTGTTTCCATTTCACCCCGCACGTCTTTAAATGAAACGTTCGCGTTTGGAATGGGTTCATCGGTATCAAAATCAAATACATAACCGCTGATCGTGATTTCTATATTCGGTCGGGAAATACTGTAGACACTGTTACAGTGCATATTCAGCGTTCGGAGCGAATCACATTCTCCGCAATTATCCCGGTCGGAAGAAAAATACCCCTGTTGCATGTCGCGCCCCCAGACAAAGTAGGCGTCGTCGCGCGAGGAATTAATCGGTTTTCCAACGTTGTCGGGCGAATCCCACCACTCTGTAACGGGATTGATCGTTGTTTTGAAGACATCCTGACCACCGAAACCGATATGACCTTCAGAAGAGAAATAAAGTGTTTTTGAAGGAGAGTGATAAAAAGGAGTAATTTCGTCCTCTTTTGTATTCACTAATTCACCTAAATTAACGGGTTCGGTCGTTTCTCCGTCTTCGTTGATGGTCGTCATCCAGAGATCCATACCGCCTTGTCCACCTGGTCGGTTAGAGGAGTAATACAATGTTTCCCCGTCTTCGGCAATACTCGGTGCCATCGACTTAAATCCATCTTTATTGATATCCTCCCCGAGCTTAAAAGGTTCTGTCCAGCGACCGTTGAAAAAGCGCGTCACGTAAATTCCCGTTTCCGAGTGGTTGAGCGGATTAACGCGTGTAAAGTACATCGCCTTTTTATCAGGAGATAGTGAAGCACCTCCTTCGATAGCTGAAGAGTTTACATTACCTTCGAACCACTCCGGTGTTGTAAAAGATCCGTCATTTTGTCGTTCTGTTAGAAATACATCGCTGTTGTAAATGTTTTCGGCGTGCTCATATTCTGCTGGAGCGGTACTGTCTTCTCGCGCTGAAGAGAACAGCAGACCATCGCGGTGAAACATCATACCAAAAGAAGTGGTACCGTTGTTAATTGTACTGTCTAATATTTCCACCGTGGCATTGGTAAATGTTCCTTCGTCTTCCAGCGCAAAGTCACAGTCGCCAAATTTCTCGCGCGATAGCTCATGATAGAGGTTGCCTTCTTCGAGTTCTTCCATCATTTTGGAAAATTGCTCTTTGGCAAGTTCATATTTACCATTTTTCATCAAAGAATAACCGTAAAAGTAGCGCGCGTAAGGAAATTCTTCTTTTGGATTCTCCACTGCGACGGCGTACCACTTTTCGGCGTTTTCATAATCTTTTACCAAACGGTAAGCGTCTGAAAGTTTATGTAATACGAGGAGTTCATCACTCGTTTTTGGGTTTACGGGAGGTTCAAACTCTTTAGGTCCACCTTTTGGATTCGCTTTGTGAAACGCCGTTACGCCATAGGGATGGTACATGTGATCTTCGCTTCCGCCAGCCAGACGGTTGATCACTTGTGAATAGAAATAAACCGCTGACGCATAGTTTTCCATCTCCATCTCCTGGTCACCCGATCGGATTAAACTTTTGTTCGTTTGACTGTATCCAAAACCAATAGATACAATCAGTGCAATAAGTAGTGTATAGTGTTTTCTCATAGCCGTGGACATGTTGGTATTGGATTCTTAATATTTTCAAAAATTATGTAGGTGAGGCTCAGCTCTGTGGCTCCCCGACCATTCGTTGCTACCTCGAGGGTAGATATATTAAAATCGTAGGAAACACGGGCTTGCCATTGCCCCCATTTAGCTCCGATATCGACGATAGCCGCATCTGCATTTCGGTAGGTAAAACCGCCAATCAGAAATACGTCCGGTCCTTTCAAATGATAATGCGCTAAAGCAGAAAGAGTGATTTCTTGTGCTTCTTCCTGCGTTTGGAAAAACACCTTTGGAAGTATGGAAAGTCGTTCAGTGATTCCCACCCGGGCTCCTGCATGAATCAGCGTGCGCATAGGTAAACGGCTATCTGTGCCTAAAAATGACTCATCAGGTGTCGACAAATGGAAGACGCTCGCCCCGATGAACGGATTGATACGCGCTCCGGGTGCAGAGAAAAAATACATGGCTCCTGCATTGAAATCAGGACGGATGACGCTGGCATTTTGAAAACTCTCACCAGAACTTAAGCCTGTATTAAATTGTCCGCCTTGTGCCGTAGCCTCGTATTGTGAACCCCACGTCAATGCATTTTGATCGAAGGATTTGTGAAAAGCACCCGCAGAAACACCCAGCGCCAAACGGTGAAATTTTAATTTCGTGAGTGGAATATTATAGGAAAGGGAAGGCAGAATTTGAGCCGCATTATAGGAGGCAGCACCCGCGCGATAGTTGATCGCATGTACCCCCCAACTCCATTTGTTGTTGATGCGATTATCATACGAAAGCATCCCCGTAGTAAACGGTTTGGTAGCTACCGCCGACCATTGCGTCCTGTAGTGCATGTGAATGCGGTGTTTCCCTTCAAACATTCCCGTTAAAGCAGGACTCGTGTTCAATGCCGCGGCATCGTACTGCGACAAGTGAAAATCCTGACCGATCGTAAACTGACCTATCGAACAGCCTGCGAACAGTAGTAAAAATTTGCTGAATAAATTCATAAATTCAATCTTATCTGATTAGTGATGTATCTCCTGATAATTCATGTTCCTCTCCGTCTGTGGTAGTGGCACGAACGGTCCACACATAAACACCTACTGGTTGTTCGACTCCCTTGTACGTGCCATCCCATCCAATTGATGCATCTTGTGTTTCAAAAATAACTTCTCCCCAGTTGTTGTAAACTTTAAACTCCAGCGTTTCGTAAGGTCCACCGTAGACGTATAAAAAGTCATTATTGTTGTCGCCGTTGGGCGAGAATCCACTTGGAACATTCGGTGGGAGATAAATATTTACGATGTTTTTAGTCGTATCCAGACAACCATTTTCGTCCTCAACAACGAGCATGACATCATAATCACCTCCCTCGTCGAAATCGTGGGTTGGATTTTGGTCGGTAGAGAAATTGCCGTCATCGAAGTCCCAATCCCAGGCAACGAGTGGGAAGTCGCTGGTCGTTTCATCCAGGAAGTTTATGTTTTCAAAAACATAAGCGTTCGAAGGATCTGCTGTAAAGTCTGCAGTTGGACCCGGATAAATAGAAATAAGGTTTGACAGCGAATCTACACATCCTTGATCCGTAGTAACAGACAATTGAACATTGAAATCACCCGCATCATCGTATTGATGAACCGGATCTTGTTCATTGCTGTTGTTGCCATCGCCAAAGCTCCAGTCCCATCCGACGATCGTGCTTCCAACTACTGAAGAAGAATCGAAGTACTGCGTGCCACCATTAAGACAAGGTGCGGGAGTATTGTAATCTACTTCGGGTAAATAATATGTTCCTACAGGCTTGGTAAGCGTATCAGAGCAGCCGTTTTGAGAGAATACAATCACCGTGACATCATTTGTATCAACATCGGGCATAATGTGTGAAGGATTGGCATCGGTGGCAAATTCATTCCCGTCGTATGTCCACGAGTAGCCGACAACCGGATCGGTCGATGTGACATCACTCGTAAATTCCGTTTCCTTTCCGTAACAGACCATAGTATGATCAAAGTCGATTTCAGGAGATGGGAGCACTGTGACGTTAACGGTGTCGCGCTGAACTTGACAACCACCATTGTCAGTAGATTCGAAGTAAAGGTCTACTTCGCCAAATGCTAAATCGCCTGGTCCATGATCGTAAACAGTCGTGTTAGAGGTATCGGTACTAAATTGTCCGTCTCCCGTGGTGCCCCACACACCGTTTCCGGTAGTAGAATTCGCATCCAATACTACACCGTTGTTAGCACAGATCGTATCGGGGTAATCCAGTGAAATTGTCGGAGGATCAAAAAACTCCACCCAAAGCGAATCCATATCACCATTGCAATTTCCATTGATTGTGGTCTGTACATAAAGCTTGACAGAGTCGTTGGCCACATCGGCAGCCGATGGTACGTAACTGCTGTTGGGGGATAATGGGTTGTTGAACGTACCCGTACCCATATTAGTAAACCATTCTACGCCACCTGAAAACTGATATGTTGCCGATAGCGGGACAGAGCTGGTATCAGCACACACCTCAATGTCTGGTCCGGCGTCTACTGTGGGTCCATCAATAAAGTCGATGAGCAATGTGTCCTGATCAGAAGGACAGAAACCATTGCCTGTTGAAGAGAGTATAAGTTCTGTAGATCCATTATTGATTTCTGCTTGTGTTGGATCGTAATTCGCGTTTAAATCGGTTGTGTTTGGATTAAACGTTCCGCCATTTCCTATCCAAACACCTCCGGATGCATTATCAATGACTCCGTTTAAATTGATGTTCGGATTGTTAAAACATGCCGTAGTGTCCGGCCCTACATCCGCGTCTGGCAAAGCCTGAACAAAGATGGGTTCTGTAATCGTATCATAACAACCCGCATCAGTTCCTACGACCAGCTCGACATCTAAATCTCCGGCACTGTTGAACGTATGACTGGGGTTGGGAACATTAGTTATGGGCGAGCCATCATCGAAATCCCATTGCCAGGAATCGACAACCATGTTGCCATTGGTTGTAGAGTTTTCCGTGAAATTAACGGAACTATTAATACATGTAGAATCGAGAGGATCCATTTGCGCCGTTACACCACCGATCGATAGTTCGTAGGTAGCCGTGTCGGCACAAACCGTATTGTATTGTGCAATGAGCGTAATCGTGTAATCACCGATACCAGGGTAAGTGTGTGATGGCTCATAAGCCTGAACACCTGGAGAACCATCTCCAAACTCCCAGTAAAAGTCGGATGCACCCGCCGATGAAGCGTTGATCATGTCTACGGTGTTTCCAGAACACCCGGTAACAGGTCCAATCGCCGCGTCATCTGCCGGAGGACAATCGACGACGTTAAACTGGAAATCTCGAATTATCTCGCCAATTTTCTCTCCGTTACGAAACTCTTCACACTTGATTCCTACAACGAATTGTCCAATATCTTCAGGAATTCCATTTAATTGACCCGTTTGAGGATCAATTACGAGGGGTGTCCCTGAGTTGTTGAGTGGATTATTGGCTCCATATCCGGCCGCCCAGTTTACGGTATTAAATTGTATGTTATCCGGAATCGGGTTCGCGTTGTAGGTAGGGTTGTCATTTTGATAAGGTGTGTACAACGAATAAACGAGAGAGTCACCGTTTGCATCAGTCGCTGAGTGATCAAAGTCGACATCTTCTCCCTGACAAACAAATACTGGCGGAAAATTGACCCACGACGGCGATGAATTGGTTAACCATTCCGCATTGTTGGGAATGTAGGTATTGAACATTTCCGTAGTATTTAGCGGATTCACAATGTTTTGAATAGATCCGTTGCGACAACATACTCCCCAGTACAGATGATACCCCGTTGGCGAAGGAGGCAGGGTTGCCGTTGCAGTAAAGACCGCCTCTTCGACACAAATACCAGGGTCTACAGCACAAGAGTCAATGGGCGGATCGAGTTGCTGAATCCCAAGTCTGGGCATATTAAAACCGAGGGAGGGGTCTGAACCGTCACCTCTTCTTACCTGAATGTTTACACTCGTAGGAAAAGCGGCATTTCCGGGATCACAATCCCTGTAGAGTTTTAATTTGACATTATAGGAAGATCCTCCCAAATGCTCATAAGTTAAGCTACCTCCAATGATGTGCGTAGCCATGGAAGGGCTAATAAATAATACCAGGGTTGCCAGAAGCAGTAGATATTTCATATTACAAGTAGTATTTCATTTGATGTAACAAAATTAATGTTTTTTTTGATTAACCGCCAAATTTAGCAGATAAATAGATAAAAAAGTAAGATTAAATTTTGTGTGTAAATATTTTGTGTAATTTTGTACCAACGAATTAGCTATACTTTTCGTGTTATAGACAATAAATTTAGATCTGCTATGAAACAAGCACTACTATCCTTAATTATGATTGCTACTTTTGCTGTAAGTAGCTTCTCTCAGGTAAATGTACTCTGGGAGAGTCGATACGATAATGCCGGATTTGATGATTACAGCGAAGACATTGTTCTGGACGCTGCTGGTAATTCTTATGTTGTGGGTACTTCCTACGACGGGAGTAAGTTCGAAGTTGTCGCCATAAAATACGATAGTGATGGCAATGTAGAATGGACGCATACGCACAATGGTCCCGCTGTTGGTCTGGACGAGGGTGTAGGTATCGTGATTGACAGTAACGATGATGTGATCATCGGAGGTCATCACCAAATTAGCACCGCAGATTTTGACATTTTCCTGAAAAAGTTAGACGGCGCTACGGGGAACGTTGACTGGACATACACGTACGGAGGTACGGGTTCTTTCGATCAATGTGCTGATTTAGTAGTGGATGGAAATGACAACATTATTGCTGTTGGTGGAGTAGATTACGGCGGTGGAAACTCAGATTTTGCCGTAATTTCTGTCAATAGTAGCGGAAACCTGAACTGGTCGGACGAATATTCGAACGGGGGGAACAGAGATTTTGCAAATGCAGTGACTGTCGACCCGGTGAACAATGTTTATGTAACGGGTGAAAGTCAGAGCGGTAACGGCCTCGATTATTATACCATCAAATACAATCCTACCGGGGGAGTTTTGTGGAATTTGCGCACTGATGGAAATGGCAATGATGACAGACCTCAGGCAATTACTGTAGCCAATGACGGGAATACTTATGTCGTTGGAAATAGTTATCGTGGTTTGACAGAAGACGATGATATTATGTTGATAAAAATTAATAATGCTGGTGGATTTGTATGGGATCAGGTCACAGGCGGCACTGATGGCGATATCGACCGCGCGAGAAGCGTGAACACTGACGATCAGGATAATGTCTATATCACAGGGAGTGTTAAGAATGTGGGTAACGGTGAGGATTATTTCGTCGCACGTTATTTTGATAATGGAACAAAACACTGGGATTACATTTATCAGTCTAGCTCTAATGGGTTTGACGAAGCGAAAGATATTCGCATCAATGCCAACTACGAAGTTTATGTTTCCGGCTACTCAAATGTTTCCGGTTCTTCCGACGATTACTTTACGGTTCGCCTGGATACGCTGGGAGGTGAAGTCTGGACAAAACGATTTGACGGTCCGGCATCAAACAGTGATCAGATGTCGGCGTTTGAGATTGATGATTTTGGAAATATTTTTGTCACGGGATCTTCTTCCGGAAGCGGAACGCTTCGGGATTACAGTACAATTAAATACTGTCAGTTAGAAACAATAGCTTCTGATGACGATACGCTTTGTGTAGGGCAGTCCACTCAATTAACAGTTTCCGGAGGTATGAACTATCAATGGTCATTGGTATCGGGAGATCCTATTGATGCTACGAATTTTTCGTGTACGAATTGCGACGATCCCATTGCGTCTCCTGACTCGACTTCAACGTATGCCGTGAGTTCCGAAAATGGTACGGGATGTATTGATTACGATACGGTGGTCGTCGTCGTTAATCCATTGCCAGGTCCCAATATTTCAACGAGCGGTTCGACTTCATTTTGTGATGGAGCGTCTGTGGATTTAACAGCTGATCCTTCTGCCGATTATGATTGGAATACGGGTCAAAATACACAGACGATAACAGCTGACACTTCGGGTACCTATTCTTTAACGGTGACGGATTCGATGGGGTGTGAAAACTCAACGAATATTCAGGTTACGGTATTTCCCAATCCAACTGTTGACGGAGGTCCTAACCGTTTCCGTTGTCCCGGTGATTCACTTGAGTTGAATGGAACTGGTGCCGATAACCACGTTTGGTATTCTTTGCCTGCCGCGAACGATACCATCCAGAATTCAGATTTTTATACGCCTTCATCGACAATGGATTTAGAATTAGTTGGAACGACCAATGATGGGTGTGAAGATCGCGATACAATTACGGTAACGCTGTATCCGAATCCAATGCAAGTTGAATTATCACAAGGAATGAGCGGGAACTTGTTCGTCAATACGAATAACGGTGATATCGATTGGTTTTATGAAGGACAACCGACGGATTCTACAGGATTCTCTTTCTATTATCAGGATACGCTTTATTGCAATGGCATTTATGGCGTAACATATACCGATGAAAATAACTGTCAGACTGAAGACACGATTCTCATAGATGGAGAGGTTTGTGAAGACACGGCGAATGTTGCTGAGTATGATCAGCAAGAAGCGGTTTCACTGTACCCCAATCCGACGAGCGGAGCAATTTATATAGAATTCACCAATCAGGCAGAACGCTCAATCGTTATATTTGATGCTACAGGAAATGCTGTAATGCGCTCTGAGGCGGACGAATTAGCAACTTCTCTGGAGCTCGGTGGACTTGCTCCCGGAACGTATATGATTCGTATATCTTCTGCGAATGGCGTGATCAATGAACGACTGATTAAGCAGTAAAGGTGATTTTCAATAAAATTCTGAATAAGGGGTGCGATTTAATTCGGCCCCTTTTTTTAGTACCCTTCGCTTATGTGCGCTGCTCTTGAAAAATCAGTGACAAATAGATGTCCAGGAAACGATAAATCTACTTTTTACTGCGACTCAGGGCTTCAAAATTGAGCAAATGTTCGAGTTCTTCAACTACATTATTTTTGAATAAATCGTGTCCGTGGGGCAAAAGGCGGAGTGCTTCTCGTTGATCGATGCGCTGGAGAAATTTTTCTGCACTCGCGGGTGAAATGATTTGGTCGTATTTGCCGATGATCAGTTGAAAAGGAAATTCGTTCTTATTTAATAGTCGGGATAAAAGCTGTTCGTCGGGACGCAGTTTTCGAAAACCGCTCCAGGTGGCATAGGCCAGTTCCAAACGTTGCTGGTGACTCGTATAGTAATCTAAGAAGTCGACAATCTTTGGACGAATCAGTTTCGTTTTGACCAGCGCGCGGCTAATGGACATTAATTCTTCTGGCTTTTTGATCCATCTTCGAAACAATTTTCGGGCCCACCACCTTCGCTGACTCCAGCTGTAAAAGTTTTTATCATTCAGTCCGTCAGGAGCCATCAAACTAAAACTTTTAATGCGCTCATAAAAAAACGGGAAAAGTGTAAGTGCAAATCTTCCGCCCTGACTATATGCAACCCAATGCATCGCCGACACATTTTCTTTTTCAACTATTTTTTCTAACAATTTTTCCACATCACTTTCAGTGATTAAATCTTCGTGAATGCGCTTGTCATCAAAGGTGGAATCGCCGTGCAGAAAGAGGTCGATTGCTATAATTTTTCGAGATCTACGTGCCAGAAACCTGAAGTCTTCAGAGCTTCTTCCATGACCATGAAAGCAGAGGATGGGGTTTGCACCACTTCCAAAAACGCGATAGGCCAACACGAGGTCTCCGATCGAAACCGATCGCTTTTCTGTGTTGTTTTCTGGATCGCTGGAAACCATTGTCATTCAATAATATTTTGGTGAGAAGATCCTGTAGACGTAAATAACGTATAACTAATCCGCAAATTTGTTATGCACGCCTATAAAAGTAGTAAAAAAGAATTAAATTTGCGTCCAATTTGTAACGTGCTTTTTTCTAACAAGTATAAAGAGAAATTGGAATGCCTAGAAACGAAAAGATTAACTCGATTTTAATTATTGGAAGTGGACCTATTGTTATTGGTCAGGCCTGTGAGTTTGATTACTCAGGCTCCCAGGCTGCTCGCTCTCTGCGGGAAGAAGGGATAGAAGTTACGCTGATCAACTCCAATCCTGCGACCATTATGACAGATAAAGTGGTGGCGGACAATGTTTATTTGAAACCGCTGGAGCCCGATAGCATTCTGGAAATTCTAAAAGCACACGATATTGATGCCGTCCTCCCTACGATGGGAGGACAGACCGCCTTGAATTTGGCGATCAAATGTGACGAGTTAGGGATTTGGGAAGACCACGATGTCGACATCATCGGAGTGGATATCGATGCGATAGAAATTACTGAGAATCGAGAAGCGTTTCGCGATCTCATGGAACAAATTGGAATAGAAATGGCTCCTCAGAAAACAGCCAAATCGTTTCTGGAGGGCAAAAGTGTCGCCCAGGAATTTGGAATGCCGGTGTGTATACGCGCTTCTTACACGCTTGGAGGGGCAGGAGCAGCTGTTGTGCACGACGAAAAGCAATTTGATAAATTACTGGATTTTGGGTTGCACGAATCTCCGATTCACGAGGTCATGATCGACAAAGCGTTGATGGGCTGGAAAGAATTTGAACTCGAATTATTGCGCGATAAAAACGACAACGTTGTCATTATTTGTTCGATCGAAAACTTTGATCCCATGGGGGTACATACCGGAGATTCGATCACAGTGGCTCCTGCCATGACGCTTTCAGATACTGTCTTTCAGCGCATGCGGGATATGGCCATCAAAATGATGCGCTCGGTCGGTAATTTCGCGGGTGGATGTAATGTGCAGTTCGCCGTTTCGCCCGATGAAGAAGAGAAAATTATCGCTGTTGAAATCAATCCGCGCGTCTCGCGTTCTTCGGCACTGGCTTCCAAGGCAACCGGATATCCCATTGCCAAAATTGCCGCTAAACTGGCCGTTGGATACACTTTAGACGAACTCGACAATCAGATTACACAAACGACATCGGCATTGTTTGAACCTACGCTGGACTATGTCATCGTAAAAATTCCGCGGTGGAACTTTAATAAATTCCAGGGCGCTAATCGCGAATTGGGATTGCAGATGAAATCGGTAGGCGAGGTCATGGGAATCGGACGATCATTTCAGGAAGCGCTGCAAAAGGCTTGTCAATCGCTCGAGATCAACCGCAATGGATTGGGCGCCGACGGAAAAGAGTTAACAGATCAGGACAAGATCTTAAACAGTTTAGAACATCCGAGCTGGAATCGATTGTTCCACATTTACGACGCGATTAAGTTAGGGATTCCATTTAAGCGAATATTTGAGAAAACGAAAATCGACGTTTGGTTCCTGAAACAAATTGAGGATTTGATCAAACTGGAGCGTCGCATTGAAACGTATTCCATAGACACATTACCGAGAACGCTTTTCTTTGAAGCGAAACAAAAAGGATATGCTGATCGTCAAATTGCGCACCTGGTGAAATGCTTGGAGTCAGAAGTATACAGCAAGCGCGATGAACTCGATATTCAAAGAGTTTACAAATTGGTAGACACCTGTGCAGCGGAATTTGAAGCGCAGACGCCTTATTATTACTCCACTTTTGAAGAGGAGAATGAGAGTCCGGTTTCTGACAAAAAGAAAATTGTCGTACTCGGTTCGGGGCCCAACCGCATTGGTCAGGGAATCGAATTTGATTATTCGTGTGTTCACGGCGTACTTGCCGCTAAGGAGTGCGGCTATGAAACCGTTATGATCAATTGCAATCCAGAGACAGTTTCGACCGATTTTGACACGGCAGATAAGCTCTATTTCGAACCCGTTTTTTGGGAGCATATTTACGATATTATCCGCCACGAACAGCCAGAAGGAGTAATCGTACAGCTCGGTGGTCAGACCGCCTTGAAGCTCGCCGAAAAACTGGAGCGCTATGGTATAAAAATCATGGGAACCAGTTATGATGCACTCGATCTGGCTGAAGATCGCGGACGATTCTCTACCCTGTTACAGCAGAATAACGTGCCTTATCCAAAATTTGGTGTCGTGGAGAGTGCGGAGCAGGCGCTGGAACTATCCGATGAGTTAGGATTTCCTTTACTCGTGCGGCCCTCTTATGTTCTTGGAGGCCAGAAAATGAAAATTGTCATCAACAAAGAGGAGTTGGAACACCATGTCGTGGATATTTTGCGCGATATGCCCGACAATCAGATATTACTGGATCACTTTCTGGGCGGTGCAATAGAAGCCGAGGCAGATGCTATTTGCGACGGAGAGAATGTCTATATCATCGGTGTTATGCAGCACATCGAACCAGCAGGTATACATTCGGGGGATTCATACGCCGTGCTACCGCCCTACAACCTGGGAGATCTCGTGATGCAGCAGATTGAAGATATCACCAATAAAATTGCGGTGGCTCTCGACACAGTAGGATTGATCAATATTCAGTTTGCCATCAAGGACGATAAAGTTTATGTGATTGAAGCCAATCCAAGAGCTTCGCGAACTGTTCCGTTTATCGCCAAGGCATACGACGAGCCCTATGTCAATTATGCAACGAAGGTAATGCTGGGCGAAAAGAAAGTAACCGATTTTAATTTTAGTCCCCGCAAGGAGGGATATGCCATTAAAATTCCGGTGTTCTCGTTCAACAAATTTCCGAATGTCAACAAAGAGCTGGGGCCTGAAATGAAATCGACGGGTGAAGCGATTCGATTCATTAAAGATCTAAAGGATCCGTTTTTCACGAAAATATTTTCTGAACGAAATCTATACTTGTCGCGATGATAATCTTAAGTGTGACCGGCACCATTCGGATGATTTTAATTATCATCGCCGTATTTGTCATTGTGCGTTTCATCGGGAAACTGCTGATGGCTAAAAGAAGCATCGACGAGGATAAGCGGTTTCATCAGAACAATGATGCCTTTAAAAAAGCCAAGGAGCGCAGTGAAAAAGAGAAAGGTAAGATAGACGTTGTTGATCGATATCGCGACGCAGAGGATGCTGACTACGAGGAGATCGCTGACGATGACGACAAGGATTGAGTTTAAAGCGGCTGATTGCGACTGCTACGAATGCTTCAATGCAATTTTTGACCGTGCTGTGATCGGCAACAAAGGTTTGTGAAGACAACGCGCGTCAAAAATGTTCTGCAATTTGACAATTTTAGAATAGGGGTACTCATTTAAGCGGCAATTCCTGGCATTTAAACCAGATTTGTTCAATTTCAGTGCTCAGGATTTTGATATGAAGTTCTATTCAGATATTACAGTGTATTTGTCTGAGGTATGTTGCGCCCTTGATTGGAAATCTATTTCTAAATTTAAGTAAATCAATAAGTTCATTCGGATCCCGGGAAGTGCGAAAAAAATATTTCAATTTTTTTATTTGTAACACTTGTAGATTCAAAAAATGCCCCTATATTTGCACTCGCTTCACGGCGGTGAGGTGATAAAATACAAAAAGTGAACAATACAAAATTTATCAACTTTGGTTGATTTGACTGTTGTCAAAGTGTTGTAAAACATCATAAATTTTGGTCCGGTAGTTCAGTTGGTTAGAATGCCTGCCTGTCACGCAGGAGGTCGCGGGTTCGAGTCCCGTCCGGACCGCTTAGTCTCTGTTAATCAAGAGCAAACACACGAAAAAGCCCCAATAAATGGGGCTTTTTTAATTTCCACGTTTTCGTTTTCATCCCATTTCTCCCATTATTTTGTGGCTTATTCGTGGGACTAAAACAAATCACAAAAAAGTCCCACGAGAATGATTCTTTTTCTTTGTTATTCAGTGTGTTGCATTTTATGAAACGAACCGAAAGCTCTAAGTTTAACCCATAAAATTAGAGTAATGAAAAGAGCAACATTCAACATTCTATTCTTTGCAAAATGGAAGAAGTTATTAAAGAACGGTGAAGCACCTATTTACATGCGCATCACTATTAATGGTACAACCGCAGAAGTATCATTAAAAAGAAGTATCGATCCCAAGCTATGGGATGCACCCCGAAACAAGGCAAAAGGGAAATCACAACAAGCCAAAGACCTAAACGATTATTTAGAAAGTGTAAGAGGACAAGTTTACACCCATCAGCAAATATTGCAAGAGAGAGGAAAAGTAATTAATGCGAAAACCCTTCTAAATGCTTTTCTGGGCATCGGAGAAAAACAGTGGTCATTAGTAGAGCTGTTCCAGCAGCACAATGATGATATGGAAAAGCTAATCGGTTCTGATTACTCTCCATTAACATTGCAACGCTTTAAAGCAGGCTTAAAGCACGTCAAGAATTTCTGCAAGGTCAATTATAAGAATGAGCAACTTCCTTTGCAGGAAGTCAACGCAAGATTTATAAAAGAGTTCGAGTTCTATCTCAAATCGACAGCAAAGTGTCAACACAATTCTGCAATGAAACACATTAAAGCATTGAAGAAAATCATTCGTATTGCCTTAGCAAATGAATTCATCAAGAAAGATCCCTTCTTCAATTACAAGATCACGCAGAAGAAAGTGGAGCGAGATGTTTTAACAGAACATGAGCTTAAAACCATCACTGATAAAGAAATCTCCATTGAAAGAATTAGTGTGGTGCGCGACTTATTCCTTTTTCAATGTTACACGGGTTTATCCTACAAGGATCTGGACACACTAGAGCAAGAGCACATCCAAATTGGTATTGATGGAAACAAATGGATTACCAAGAAAAGAGGGAAAACAGGAATTTCATTCCGTGTTCCTTTATTTCCTGTGTCTGAGCGTATCATTAAAAAGTACCAAGATCATCCATGCAACCAATTAGAAGGAAAAATCCTTCCGGTTCCTTCCAATCAAAAAATGAATGCTTATTTGAAAGAGCTTGCAGATATTTGTGGAATCAAAAAGAAATTGCACACGCATTTAGCACGTCATACGTTTGCGACCACCGTAACACTTGCAAATAACATCCCAATGGAAACCGTTTCAAGGCTGCTAGGTCATTCTAAATTACAAACGACTCAGATATATGCCAAGGTGCTTGAAACGAAGTTGTCGGATGATATGGAGGCGTTGAGGCAAAAACTAGGGTAAATCAAAATCAAAAATCATTGTAAGAGCATTTAAAAGTGCTCTTTTTTTTATATTTATGGTATGTTTACTAAAGACAAACCATTTTTTTTCATTGATGGAAAATACATCAGAGTAACTCCATTTGAAGTCAAACCACCTAAAGATATTGAGTTCAAAGAAGATTTTCCAAATTGCTGTGATTTTCACTCAAGCATACAGAGAGATTTACAGATGTTTATTGATAAATTCCCGAACACACATAGAGAAAGGGAAGTTATTAAAAACTTAGGGCTTGGTAAGGAAGATCTCAAGTATATACTTGAAAAAGTTCCCAAACAAGTAAAGTATGTTGAACAACATATTGAAAACGAAAAGAACAAAGATGATTGGTATGAAGATATAACAGATTACATAGAATATAACTTAGACTCTCTAGGTAGTCCAAGTTTTGGGCAAGGCACGATGATTTATGCTTTGAAACATTGGATAAAGAATGCAACGATTAAACTTGATCAATACAAAAGAGATAAATTGCTTGTTTTTTTTGAACCATATCTGGATCCTAGAAAAAAGATAGAATCAACTGATTTAAATGTTTTACATAGTATACATCAAAAATGGATAAAGTCTTTTCCATTTGAATTGTCATATTTTGAAGGTTTAAAACCAGCATTGGAAAAGCGCATGCCTTTTCTTAGTGAAAAACCTAGAGAAAATAGATATTCAAAAATAGCGAAAGCTAAAATGCATACTGAATCATCCTTTGTTGATGCTTTGGTAGAATTGACTAAATCATTGTTGGCTAAAATAGATTCCGTTAAACTTGTAGAAGAAGGTAAGATTAATTCTTTTGATCAGAAGAAACTAGAAATGATCAAAGAAGAAAGAAAAATAAAAAACAAAGCTCTCTTAAAAGAGTATAACAAACAAGAAAGAAGATATATTAAGACCATTAAAAAATGGCTAAAGGATGAAAAAGAGTTTTTTGATGAATTGAAAATGTTTGAAAAGCAATTAACACCTAATAAAAGTAAACCTAAAAAAAGATCTGATGTTTCATTTGGTGTATATCAACACAACGAGGAGCAATTGAAATCTATTTTATTTGAGCTTAATAACCAGATTCATCTATTGAATGAAGACAAATGTTCATTAAATGATTTGATCAAGGTTATAACCAGTGATAAGTTACCTCTTAACATTGAAATTCATTTTGGTTGTTATAATAGTCAAGTAGAATATATTATTCAAAAACTTGAACCTTATGTGAAAAACTTTAAAAACTCTACTGTAGGTCAATCAAAAATATTCTATTCAAAAGAAAGTAAGCCGAACAAAGAAGGTGTATTAAAACCCTTGACAGCTCAAAACTTGTATCAAAGTAAAAATCAAACTAATCATATAGATAAAAAAGAAGTCATTGACGCTATTTTCGAAAAATTTAAATAAATACATTGAGATATCTCAATACCACCTAAATATCTCAATAAATTACTGTTTCTAACTCCCCAATTTAGCACTGTTAAATAATTTATTCATTTAAAATACAGTGTTATGCAAGTCATTACTATTGAGTCGCAAGCCTTCCAAAAAATTGTAGATCAATTGGAAGCAATTCAACAAAAGTTGAACAAAGAAAAAAGTACAACTCCATTGTCGGATATATGGATGGACAACCAAGATGTGTGCGAATTACTTCACGTCAGTAAAAGAACCCTCCAACATTATCGCGATTCTGGGAAAATCCCATTCTCACAAATTGGTGCTAAGATTTATTACAAAGCTTCAGATATAGATGAATTTCTAAATCAACACTACAAAGAATAATAACCCCTAAAATTAGAAAGAATGGAAAAGAGCAATATTTACAAGGACTTTTTTAGTCCTTCAGAAGAAGTGTCTTTAAAAGAAATTTTTGAGACCATAAAAAACGAAAAGTACAAATCGCAAATATCTTCTATTCAATATGCTTTGCATAGTGGAAAAGAAGATCTAAGTCAAACTCTAAAAAAAGAGCTCCCAGCGTTTACACCTTCAGGAACTTTTAAGGAGAGGAGAAAGATTGAAAATCTGATTTATCACAGTGGAATTATACACCTCGATATCGATGGATTAGAACCACATGAAGTAACACCCACAAAAGAAAAAATAAATAATTGCCCTTTTACTTGGGTGTCATTTGTAAGCCCGAGAGGTGGTGGTCTAAAGGTTTTTATTAAGGCAGAGGTGAACAAAGAAACACATCGTGAAGTATGGCAGAAGTTAGACGATCATTATTCAGAAATTATCGGATTCCGTACAGACAATAAATGCAAAGATGTATCAAGGTTGTGTTTTGTTTCTTCTGACCCCGAATTATTCTTAAACGAACAGTGCGAAGTATTCAAGTGGAATACAGTTAATAACGAAAAACCAATTGCTATGACTGATGATAAGTTAGAGAGCTGTAAGGAGTTTACAGAAAAACGGGAGCATTATGCGAAAGGGAATAGGAATAACTTTATACATCTCTTTGCATGTAACGCAAATAGATATGGTATAGATAAAGAGGAAGCGCTTCAATACTGTATATCAACTTTTGATCTCGATGATAGAGAAATAAAGTCAACATTCAATAGTGTTTACAACAACAATAGCCACGAGTTTGCAAAGTTTGCAAGTTTTGCAAACACCAATAGTGTAATCGAAGGAAAGACAGAGAAGGAGGAAAGTCAAATGGAGGATATACTGAAAAACACTCCATGTATACCTGGAAAAGTTTACAACAATTTGCCTGATTTGTTAAAACGAACTTCTCAAATGTTTGATGACATAAGAGAAAAAGATGTGTTTCTAACATCAGCAATTTCAATACTCTCAGGTTGCTTACCAAATGTTTCCGGGCTTTATTTTGATAGCTCTGTCTACCCCAATTTATTCTCTTTCATTTTAGCCCCTCCTGCAAGTGGAAAAGGCGCAATGAATCAAGCTAAAATCTTGGGAGATAAAATACATGAAAGCTTAAAAGAAATGAGCAAGGAGAGTCTTAAGGAATATCAAGCTAATCTTAAGGCTTATAAAAATGCAAAAGGGAATACTGATCAACAAGAACCCGAAAAGCCACCATTTCAAGTTTTATTCATACCTGCCAATGTCTCTAGCGCCAAAGTATATGAACACTTGCAACACAATGGAGGGAAGGGAATTATTTGTGAAACAGAAGCAGATACGTTAGGTACGGTATTTAAAAATGAATGGGGGTCTTATTCTGACTTACTCAGAAAGGCGTTTCATCACGAACGTGTTTCAATAAGTCGAAAAACAGACGGTTTGTTTTTAGAAGTTGAAGAGCCGAAACTTTCGGTAGTCCTAACAGGCACACCAAATCAAATTGTAAGCATTATTCCGAGTGCTGAGGATGGCCTTTTTAGTAGATTTTTGTTCTACACTTTTGGAGCAGATCCAGTATGGAAGTCTCCCGCTCCGAAACCAGGAAGACCGAACTTAAAAACATTCTTTCAAAAACAAGCTTCAATCGTAAAGAAAATGAAAGAAATGCTCACTTTAAATCCTACAGAAATGGTTTTTTCAAAAGAACAGTGGGAGAAATTTGATCTATTATTTACGGATTTATTAGACGAGGTAAATAAGTTAATCTCTAGTGAAGCAACAAGTATTGTTAAACGTTTAGGATTAATGCTATTCAAAATCTGTATGATCTTCACTGCGATAAGAAAGTTTGAAAATGGTGATGCAAGTAGCAAGATAACATGTGAAGATACTGACTTTGACAACGCATCTGAAATCATAAAAATATTAGTAGAGCATAGCATTATACTTTACACAAACCTACCTGGTGCTGAAAAGGAGTTTAAAATTACAAAAGAGT
>JBNJEH010000033.1:0-32624 GCA_051745635.1 Bacteroidota bacterium | reverse complement strand
ATGGGATTCTTCGTTAAATTATTCAGTAAAATATAAAGAATGGCAAAGCGAGAAGCACCGGAAATTAACGCGGGTTCGATGGCGGATATCGCCTTCTTGCTCTTGATCTTTTTCCTCGTCACAACGACGATGGACAAGGATTTGGCCTACCTGCGCAAAATTCCCAAAAAGGTTGAACAACCAGAAGATCAACCTCCTGTTCAGAAGAAGAACATCTACACAATTGTGATCAACAGTAAACAAGCTATCAAGGCGCGTGACTCTGTGATCCGTGCAGATGAAATTGAAAGCCTGAACGGTCGTATAAAACATTTTTACCTCGTCAACAGAGATAAAAAAACGAATCGCGCCAAAAATTATCCTTATTACGCGTTCGGTACGATACAGCTCTACAGTCAAAATCTGGAGCAAAGTGAAAATAAACTCGATGCGCTGGAATCCCAGGAAGAAAAGACGGAAAAAGTCAAAAAAACAATCGATCAAACGGAAGTAATGATCGAGAAATGGGAAGAAAAACTGCGCATGGCTCGTCTATACAAAGAGTATAGCGGAAGAGATGAAGTTCCGGAAATCGCTTTTGAAGCGCACATCCGACTGGAGTCGTTTATCGATACGGACTATTCTGCTTACGTCGCTGTTCAGTCTGAAGTTCAACGCGCTGTTACAGAAATGCGCGATGAGGAGGCGGAAAAGCTCTTCGGAATCACGTACACTGCCATGAACAAGTACTACCAGCAAAACATCAATGAGAATTCGGCCAAGTTGCGCGATTACAGAAAAAAAATGGACCTCATTGAGATGCTTTTCCCGCTACGTTTAATCGAGGTTAAACCAAAACGTTAGGTATGTCAAAATTTAGAAAAAAAGAATCAAAAGGTGCACCCGGGATCAATACATCCTCGCTGCCCGATATCGTCTTCATGCTCCTCTTCTTTTTCATGGTAGCGACTACCACGAAGGAAATTGACCCACTCGTTCAAGTCAATCCCGCACAAGGTGTTGGACTCGAAGACCTCACGCCCTTTAAACAGCGTTCCGAAGTCGACTTTCTTTATTTGGGTGAGCCGCTCAAAGGCGACAAAACTAAATTTGATAAAGGAATTGCCGTTCAATACGACGGGATTATTCATAAAGATGGAATTGATCACATCGTTACCTGGAAGAAAAACAAATTCGACAGCAAACCTGCAGAGTTTACCGCTCCGAAAGAGGAAGTTGTAACTTGTTTCAAAGCAGATGAACACGTGCCAATGGGTATTATTTTCCAGGCTCGTGAGCTGCTCGGCGATAATAACTTTAATTCTATTGGTTACTACGCCCGGGAAAAAGGAAATAAACGCGATTACGATGTCCGCCAACAATAGTGCGGCTAGCGCATTCTTTCGCGATAATATTGAAAATAGAGCAGTCCCATCAGCAGCAATGTTGATGGGATTGTTGTTTTTAGGTTTATTTCTTCCATCCAGGAAGGGAAGCTGTCGGTTGACAACCACCACAAATTGATCATATTGTTGAGCGCGTGTAATGTAGCTCCAACCCATACAGAACCGCTATAATACATTATCAACGCCAGTGAAACACCAAATATCAACAGCGGAATAAATTGCAGGTAATTGAAATGCAGCAACGCAAAAAGAAATGCACTACCCACGACGCTCAGCCAGAACTTTCCCGTATTTTTCAGCAGGTGTACGAAAAGCAAACGTCGAAAAGCAAATTCTTCTGCGATTCCTGTTAATCCTCCGACAATTACAATCCCCACTACAAAAGAGATTTCGTGAGGGGCACCAATAAGCTGACGCATTTGATCGTCCGAACGCATCTTTTGACGCAACATTTCGCCATGAACACCAAATAGTTCCGTCAACAAGTTGTTGATCTCACTAAAAAAAGGCAAAAGCAGAAAAACTGCCAAAAACAAAAACACCGACCACAGCGACCCTTGCCAATTCATCGGTCGAAGCAGTTGGGAAACGGAACTCCAGCGCGCATAAATAATTCCGGGAACTAGTAAAAAACCAGCTTGTAAAGGCAAAAAGTACATGAACATAAACTGAACGGGATATTTCTCTTGCTGTATTCCCAAATCTCCAGTGGGCATGTCTGGATACATCGTACCAATAACAACAGTACACAACATCGAAAGCACTACATAGGTGACCGCACCAACAGCGATCAAAGCAACGATCTGCGAGAAAGGTTTGAGTGACTGGAATCGATCTTTCATCACAACACTTCTTTACGTTGAGAGTCCAACTTGAGCACCACAAAAATCATAATCAGAAACGACATCATGGAAGAACCACCATAACTGAAAAACGGTAGAGGAATACCTATAACGGGAATAATTCCAATGTTCATACCGATATTAATGGCAAAATGGTAGAACAAAATCATGGCCACACTATAACAGACGACCCGGGCGAAACGACTCTTTTGGCGTTCGGCGAGAATGATTAACCGAACCAATAATATGGTAAATAGCAAGACCAGCACCGCAGAACCGACAAAGCCCCACTCCTCGGCAAATACCGTAAAAATAAAGTCTGTTTCGCTTTCAGGAACGTGCTGACTTCTCGGACTTGCCAACAGCGCCTCGCGGTATCCGGAACCATAAAAGCCCCCAGAACCAACAGCTGCGAGAGCGCGATTGCGGTTATAATCCTTTCCATCCTTGTCTTCAATTTTCCCCAACCACAAGTCAATGCGATCCTTTTGGTGAGTTTGAAGCACGTTGAGATAGGCATACGATATCGTTCCAACCATTCCCATGGTCAAAAGGTACACAATTACGACAATAGAAATGATCCGTCGTTTGATTCGCATATTCGCGAATTGTTTTACCATAAAAAGACTGACGACAAAGAGAATCGAAAGTATCGTAATCAACAACGCCCAACCCGGCACATCAAATCCCGGTAAAAACGCAAATCGATGTACCGATTCGCTGAAGTAAAGCGTAATTATCGTGAAAAATATAACCACGAAAAGTACAGGAATAAAATGAACGCCGACCCATGTCTGTTTCATCCGGAACCCGAGTAATCGGTTGAATATAAACAGGATGATCGGGTCAAAAGTGATTCCTTCGCGATACATAACGAAAAAGAATGCAGTAAATACGAGGAAAGTCCCGGTATCATTTTGCATTAAAACGAGCAGCATCGTTGCAAAAACGAGCAGTATTACCAGCCAGGCAGTTCTGTTCGCCACGCGTTTACTTCTCCCTTGAGCAATCAAGTATGCGAGCATCAACCCAGTGGTCAACTTCGAAAATTCCGATGGCTGTATCCCAAAAGGACCAAAACCCAGCCATGAACGCGCTCCGTTAATGGGGTCTGTAAATAAGACCGCAATCAGTAAGACGACTACCACGGCGAAAGCAAAGGGCGTCAACTTGCGAATGTATTCACCGTCTATAAGGGCGGCAATCATACCCAAAAACACACCAGTACCAATCCACATGAGTTGTTTCCCGTACAAAGTTTCCAGATCAAACAAAAAAGGATGTTCCGGATTATACGAAGCAGAATACAGATTCACTACACCCATTATCAATAGAATGCCAACCAAAAAGATCGTCCACCAATCCCAGTTCTCTTTTTTTGTTAACCGTCTTTCACTCATGAATCAAATCACCCTCTAATATCCGTTTTTCCCTCCAGGTTTTGGAGATTTTTCCCTTTAAATATTTTTCGATCATCAAGCTCGCAATAGGAGCCGCCCAGGTACCGCCGAAACCGGCGTTTTCTACAAAAACAGCAACAGCAATCTGTGGATCGTCAAACGGTGCATAAGCTATAAACACAGAATGATCTTCTCCGTGCGGATTTTGTGCAGTCCCCGTCTTACCCGCCACGACAATACTGTCCAAACGAGCTCTCCGCGCCGTTCCGCCGGCTTCATTGACTACTTTTCGCATTCCCTCCGTCACACATTCATAATGCTTAGGGTTAACCATTGATTTATTCTTTTCAATAAAGCGCGGCAACGGACCTTGATCCCCGATGCTCTTCACAAAATGAGGTTCGTAATAATAGCCCTTATTGGCCAGAATAGCAGCCAGGTTAGCCATCTGTAAAGGGGTTAGTTTTACCTCCCCCTGACCGATAGCATTAGAGCGAATCGTAGAAAATGCCCAGCGCTTTTCGCCGTACCAGCGGTCATAATAGGCAACATTGGGGATCACGCCCCCACGCAACCCGTAAATATCCGTTTCAGGCTGCTTGCCCAAACCGAAACTATGCATGTATTTTTCCCATTTCTTCAAACCGATGCGGGCATCCGTGAAGACACTGTTCGTTTCACCTTGTTCGATAATCCGTTTGGTGACGTAATAAAAATAAGGGTTACACGAAAATTGAATGGCCTGTTCTACCGACCGTGCCGTCGGATGGTTGTGACACCCCACCCACGCCTTGTTACAGGGAAAACTCGTTTGTTCATCAATCACACCTTCCTCGAGAGCAATCAGCGCCTGCAAGGTTTTAAATATAGACCCCGGAGGATACTCTGCCGCCAATGGTCGGGGATAAAACGGTTTTAGTGAATCGTTGTACAACTTCGAATAATTCCTTTTGATATTCCGTGCCCCCACCATTTTATTCGGGTCGTACGTCGGTGAGCTCACCATCGCCAGTATTTCGCCGCTCGCTGGTTCAATCGCTACAATGGAACCCAGTTTGTTTTTCATGAGTCGTTCGCCGTAAGCCTGTAATTCAATATCCATCCCCAAATGTAGCGCAGGCCCCTGCTGGGCATTGGTGTCGAGTCGTCCTTCAGCAAAATTATCCACAACGCGACCGCGAGCGGATGTCAGAATGAAATGCGTTCCTTTTTCTCCCCGCAATTCATTTTCATAATACTTCTCCAGTCCGGTACGACCGATGAAGTCGCCAACACTGTAGAAATTTCGGACTGCATTCAATTCGTGCGGGCGTATTTCATTTAGAAATCCAAATACGTTCGCCCCGTGGGGATAAGGGTAGTCCCGCATACTCATCGGCTCTTCATAAAACCCTTTGTAGTTAGGAAGTTCTCCCGCTATCTGAGCTACTTCATCAGCTGACAATTCGGTTAAAAAAGGATACGGTAAATAAGGACGGTAATCGTTGACGACCGTATCATTTCCCGTCTTTTTGCTCACGGTTTTGCGATCCAGACTCTTTTTGATGGCTGCAAAACGCTCGCGAATCGAATCTTTAGAAATTCCAATTAAGTCGGCAAAAGCTGTGGTATCAAAATCCTCAATTTCGTTCTCGACGAACATCAGGTTGTAGTACGTTTTATTGGCGACGATCTTCTGACCATAACGGTCGTAGAGAATTCCGCGCGGTGGCTTAACATCAATTTTTTTCTTGGTCACCTCACCTGCCCGTTCAATCCACTTATCATCGACCAGCTGCATGTAAAATAACCGTCCGCTGAAAATTACTGCGACTACTATGATGAGCGCATAAAAAACACTGCGGCGCGTTTCCAGGTTCATATCCGCTTGGGTTTTTTAAGAAAAAGCACTTGTATCGCAAAACAAATTAACAGCGAAACCACTCCGGAAGTTAGGGTGTTTCTTAAAACAATCGTCCACGATGAAAAGCTAAAATACTCCAGTGTAAAGAACCACAGGTGATGAATAAAAACGGTGATTCCCGCCACTTTAAAATACCAGGACACGCCCCATTCCGATAACGTGGGTTCTTTGAGCATGTCGTATCCGTCGCGCGGAGAAAAGAGGCGGTATAGTTCAGGGCGAAAATAAGCGACCAAGACAGCAGCACTTGCGTGTAAGCCAAATGTATTCATAAAGAAATCTACGCCTATACCCGTAACGAATGCCGTAAACATCAGCGCAATGGGTCGCATGTCAAAAGGCAATAACAATATAAACATCGGGTAGATCATCGGATGAATGCCATAGCCAAATTCGAGCTGACCAAACAGCAATCCCTGTGCTAAGACGAAGAGCACCAACCGGCCGATATGTTTTAAAAATTCATTCATTGCAAATCTTCATAATCTTCCTCCAATTCCTGGAGTTCTTTTTGATGAATATTCTTCAAAACGTACACGTAACGCAGTTTACGCATATCCTGTTCGAGTCGCACGGTAATATCCCAGAGCGGTTTACCCTCAATGGGCGTTTTATTTTCTACTTTTCCGATCAAAATTCCCTGAGGAAAATATCCTCCACTGCCCCGCGTGAATACGCGCGCACCTTTTTTGATACGAATATCGTTGGAAATTCCCGTCAATTTGACCCGTCGGGGATCGTTCTCCAGGTATTTGATTAATCCATGGGCGTTGGATCCGTTGATATAAGCGCTGATATTAATCGTCTTGGTGAGTACCGATTTCACCACCGCGAAATGATCAGAAACGTCGTAAACGATTCCAACTGCACCAGTTGAAGATACGACGCCCATTTTTTTCTCTACACCCTTCAGCGCTCCGGCATCAATGGTAAAAAAATTATTTTTGTGCTGATATGTCGAATTGATCACTGTCGCGGGCAATTTCTCATAAGCCAAATGATGAATCGTATCATCGACAATCGCAGTTTTTGAATCGACAGAGATATAACTATCGGGGATCCGCCGGGATAACGATGCATTTTCCGCCATTATTTCGCGATTGGTCTGATCCAGGTAGAGGTATTTGGTGAGTTCCCTTTCCCAATTCAACAGTGTTGCACTCACCTGATTTGACGTATTGAAAAACTTTGTTCTCGGATATTGAACCAAAGAAAAATAAGAACCGAGAGCGAACAATTGCAGCATCAAAAAGATCAGAAAAACTCTAAATCTCCGAAAGAAAGCAATCAGTTTACGCATGAATCAATATTCTTTAGGACTAATCCCGTATTAAGAACTGGAATCGGTCTATGTTTTTCAAGGCAATGCTCGTTCCTCGCGCCACTGCTCTCAGTGGATCTTCTGCAATGTGCACGGGGAGTTTAGTTTTTAGTGATATGCGCTTGTCCAATCCGCGCAACATGGAACCACCTCCTGCGAGATAAATACCCGTTTTATAGATATCGGCAGACAATTCGGGAGGCGTCATCTCGAGCGCACTCAATATCGCTTCTTCAATTTTAGAAATCGTTTTGTCGAGCGCATGAGCTACTTCGCTGTAAGTCACCACAATCTCTTTCGGTATTCCCGTCATAAGATCCCGTCCGCGCACGGCAAAATCATCCGGCGGATTGTCTAACTCCGGAAGCGCAGCACCTACTTCAATTTTAATTTGTTCAGCTGTGCGCTCTCCTACCAGAATATTGTGCTGACGGCGCATGTACTCTTCGATATCGTTGGTAAAATCGTCACCAGCAACGCGAATAGACTTATCGCAAACAATTCCGCCGAGCGCAATGACTGCAATTTCGGATGTTCCTCCCCCGACATCAATGATCATGTTCCCCATCGGTTCTTCTACGTCAATTCCGATACCGATTGCCGCAGCCATAGGTTCGTGAATTAAGTAAACCTCTTTTGCTCCGGCGTGTTCGGCAGAATCGCGAACGGCGCGTTTTTCGACTTCAGTAATGCCCGATGGAATACAAATCACCATGCGCAACGATGGGTTCACCATGTTCTTACCCTTTTTGATCATTTTGATCATGCCGCGAATCATCTGTTCGGCACTCTGGAAATCGGCAATCACTCCATCCTTGAGCGGTCGTACGGTTTCGATCAACTTGTGCGTTTTCCCGTGCATCTGTTGAGCTTTCCTTCCAATCGCAACAACTTTTCCCGTTTGTATATCTTTGGCCACGATCGACGGTTCGTCAACGACCACTTTATCATTTTGAATGATCAAGGTATTTGCAGTTCCTAAGTCAATTGCAATCTCCTGTGATAAAAAATTAAATAAACCCATAATTTGTTAGCGCGCTATATTGTTACTGATAAGTATAGTGATAAAAATGCAAATTTACTACAACTTCTCGAGATTATTTATACTTATTAATGTTTAAAGTGACGATTTCCTGTAAATACCATCGCTACTCCGTTTTTATCGCAGTAATCTACGGACAGCTGATCTTTAATTGACCCTCCCGGCTGAATCACACATTTGATGCCCTCACCGTCGGCGATTTCCACGCAATCCGGAAACGGAAAAAACGCATCTGATGCCATCACGGCGCCGTTTAAGTCAAAATTAAACGATTTTGCCTTGTGTATCGCCTGATTCAAGGCATCGACCCGCGATGTTTGCCCCGTCCCACTGGCGAGCAGCTGGCCGTTTTTGGCAAGCACAATGGTATTTGACTTCGTATGCTTGACCAATTTATTTGCAAATGCCAGGTCTTCCTTTTCCGCTGCTGTAGGTGTTTTTTTAGTAACAGTTTCAAAATCTGCAGGAACATCAGTGATCATATCGCGGTCCTGTTCCAATACTCCATTCAAAATTGTCCGAAACTGTTTCTTTGGAAGCGCTACCGGTTTTTGAACGAGAATAATTCTGTTTTTCTTCGATTTTAACAGCGTGAGTGCTTCTTCTTCAAACGCTGGTGCGATAACTACTTCACAGAACAAATCATTAATCAGCCCGGCTGTTTTTCCGTCGATCGCGCGATTGGCAATCAAAATACCACCAAAAGCCGAAACCGGATCTCCCGCCAGGGCATCTTTGTAAGCTTGTTCGATCGTCTCGCGCGTAGCTAATCCGCATGCATTGTTGTGTTTTAAAACCGCAAAAGTGGGCGCATCTTCTTTAAACTCTTCCATCAGCGCGACTGCAGCATCAACGTCGAGCAAGTTGTTGTACGAAAGTTCCTTCCCGTGCAGTTTTTCAAAAATCTCATCCAATCCACCGTAAAATATACCTTTTTGATGTGGATTTTCTCCATATCGCAGTGTTTGTGCTTTTTCGATACTCTCTTTAAAGACAGCTTTTTCACCATTATTCATGTAATGAAAAATTTGCGTATCGTAGTGAGAAGAGACATTAAAGGCATCGCGGGCATAGGCCTTGCGCTGCTCTTCAGTAGTTTCACAGCCTTGCTCATTAAAAAGCGATAAAACAGCTGCATATTGACTTCGATTTGAAACCAAAAAAACATCATTGTAATTCTTTGCCGCTGCGCGAATGAGGGCGATCCCTCCGATATCAATTTTCTCTATGATTTCTTCGTGGGTTCCTCCTGCGGCGACTGTTTCTTCAAATGGGTAAAGATCGACCATCACCAGGTCCAGTGAAGGTATTTCATATTCGCTGAGCTGTTCCTGATCTTCGGCGTGATCTCTTCGGTTTAAAATTCCTCCAAACACCTTTGGATGCAGTGTTTTTACTCTTCCGCCAAGAATTGAAGGGTACGACGTTAAATCTTCGACGCGTTTTACTGCGATACCCTGATCCTCTATAAACTTTTGAGTACCACCCGTACTGTAGATTTCTACTCCTTCCTGATCCAACTTTTTAACAATAGGAGCCAGTCCATCCTTGTTAAAAACAGAAATTAATGCACTTTTGATTGCTTTGCCCATAACTTACTTTGATTGAGGTTGCAAAAGTAATGAGAATCATACAAAAAGTACCGCTTGTTTGCGATTTGATTGGAAAAATCTGAGACTTCAGGAAACTCACTATTTTTTATGACGGTCGCAATCGAAATGAGCAGCACCACCATCAAAAAGATGCTCAGTCCGGTAAATTTATCGCATTTCTACGGCGTATTGACCATGTGATTGGCCAGTTTTGGGAAACAATTGTACAATGCGATTGCTAATTTCTCATCTAAATTCAACGAATTTATCGCTGACCGCATACAGTCCAGCCAGGCCGTTTTCGCTTCATTATCAATTCGGTGGGGAAGGTGTCGCATACGCATACGCGGCGGGCCATATTTTTCATTATAACGAGGTGGGCCGCCCAGAAATTGACTAAGAAAACAAAATTGCTTATCTTTCACCTCGTTTATGTCATTGTTAAAGAGTGGAATGAGAACGGGATGGTTGTAAACGCGCTCATAGAAAGCATCGACGAGTAATTTCAGTTGCTCATCGCCCAGCTTTTCGTATAGTGTCGGTAGTTTTCCTGTGTCCATAACTGCAAAGATAATCAATGACGGTACGAAAATTGCTCACTACTGATTAAAATTGTGCTAATACGAATTTCGACAATATTGCTATTATTTTCGCTGGGTGCCTGGGGCCAGAAGGATCCGCAATCCTACAAGGTGAACGATTGTTACGGTGCAGAAATGATCGATCATCCCGGAGATTTTACCTTTCATTTTACCGGCCGAACCGGCGATGATGACGATCTTTCGGGATTGCCAAGTTTGTCTGACTTCGACGTCAAAAATAGTTTTTGGGCTTCTTTTAAAGCTCCGCACGACGGCCTGTTGATGTTTGATGCATTTTGCCCAAAAGGTGCCATGAACGTCGCTGTTTTCACTTCCAATGCCGACGATATTTGTGCTGATATTCACCGGGGAGCTGCCGAAATCGAAAGAAAGTTGTCGGTAGATGCGCGGGACACATTTGGTTTTAATAAAACTCCGGACAATAATTTCCTCTATGGTATTCCGCTGTTGCAGGGACAAGAAATTTATATCTTTTTTAACAGTACGGCGGAAGAACGACTCCCGTTGCACCTCAAAGTGAACTACGAATCAAAGGATGTCAGCGAAAAAGAAATCGATGAAAACATAAAACTTAAAGATTATCGCACGGATAAAGACCTGCCGGATTTAACGCTGCGATTGAGGGACCGGGCGACTGGACTTCCCGTAGATGGTCAAATGATTATCAAGGGATCGCGCAAAAAAGACGGGCTCTACAAAGGAACTGATTTTCTGTTTTCGCTGGGAAGAAGAACAAACATGACGATGAGTATTGACGCTCCGGGCTATTTCTTTCGCGATGAAGAAGAATCTCTGGAAGGCAACCACAGCAAAGAAATCGAGTTGTGGCTGGAACCGGCAGCACCTGGTGAAAAAATCGAACTGGAAGGTATTCGGTTTAACATGGGAACCAGTGATTTTGCTTCGGGAGCCAAACAAAAATTAAATCGACTCAAGGAATTTATGACTGTCAATTCCGATATTCACATCGAAATTCAAGGTCACGTGCACTCCGTTGGAAAAAACTCATTTGCGGGAAGACGCCTATCTTTGGCGCGAGCAAAAAAGGTAATGAGCTATCTGGAAGAACAAGGAATTGATAAAAGCCGAATGTCAGCCGAAGGTTTCGGAAATGAGCACATGGTCTATCCCGAACCCAAATTTTCCTGGCAGGAACAGGCAAATCGCCGCGTGGAAATAAAAATCGTCTCTCCTTGATGATGAATGAATCACCACTCATCTATATCGTACTTTTTTTATGGGCTTTTGCCGGTCAGGGGCAATCCGATAACGCTTCTGAAAACCTGGGCGATTGTGCCGGTGCTGTGCAATACCAACTCAACACAACTATGGAAGCCGAGTTTACGGGTAAAGCTGGATTTCTCAATGACACTAAAAGGTACGACAGCATCCTCGACTTATCTCCGCACAATACGTTTTGGATCGCTGCGCATCCGCCGGCGAGCGGTGCGCTCACTTTCGAATTTTCCTCACTGCCTCATCCTGCTGAAATTGCCATTTTTCGCAGCAAAACAAAAAATGGTTGTCAAGCCATCCACGAACACGGCGCTGAGCTCATTTCTTCCCTAAAAAACACGACGGAAAATGCGCCTTCCATAGAACTGAATGTGTCTTCAAAGTACCATTATTTTATCTACATCAATACCAGCGAAGATCGGAAAGCCGCTTTTTCTTTATCCTCTGATTTTCTTCCCGTGAAAAAGCAATCCGAACGCGAGGCATTAGAAAACGAGGTCGATCTGCGGGAAGAATCAGGGAGTGACGCTTTTACGGTGCGCGTTGTTGACAAAACCACTCGACTGCCTGTAGATGCCGCTATCATGATTGAAAACAGCAAATCGTTTAATGCGCTGTATAACGCCAACGTACTGATTTTTCCAGACAGCAAATACTTGTCCTTTCATATCCAGATCAATGCCGAAGGATATATGTTTAAAGATACGCTGATCGACCGTCGAACGACTCCTTCAAACACCGTCACGATCGGGTTGAACACGTTTAAAAGTAACGATCAAATAGAACTGGAGGGAATTCAATTCAAATCGGAAAGCCATGAACTGCTGGAATCTTCGAAGTCAGCTATTCGAAAATTGCGCGATTTCCTGGCGGTGAACCGAACGATTCAGATTGAACTGATCGGGCACGTTTATAAAAAAGGTCGAAATACAATCCGCGCCAGACACTTCTCGAAAAAAAGAGCAAAACGGGTAAAATCGTATCTCGTTCAAAACGGCATTCAGGAAGACCGCATATCGGTTGCCGGTAGAGGAAACTCCGAAATGATTTATCCAGACCCTTCGTCCGAAGCCGAAATTCAAGCGAATCGCAGGGTAGAGATCAAAATAAGGTGATTTCATTTAACAGGTGGTAGCTGTCAGCTAATCACATCAATAAGCTCTTCTGTAACGTTGCACTATCCAAAACAACGCTTCCCCTTAAAGACAAAGCGAAGTAAAACGGCAAGTTCATTTCAACTCAAAATAAAAGAGGGCACCTCTCGGCACCCCCTTACCCTTTTACTATGAAAACCCGTTTATTTAAAAACACTACTTATTTGAGTGAACAGTCGACCTCTTCATAATTACCTGAGTCCTCAAAAGAGTGTTTAAATTCATCACAAGCCGCTTTTGCATCCTCTTCGCGTTCGTTTTCAATCATCATTTCTTCATCCATATGATTCCCCTGCATATCATCTAAATGACAATGACACTCGTAATCTTTCTTACAGCTTGACGTCACTCCTATCGCCAAGGCAGCTATTCCTACAAATAAAATTCTCTTGTTCATACCATTAGTTTTTTAATTCACAACAAATATATAAAAACTTTTTTATTTGCAACATTGATGCATTTATTTTTTTGAATCTTTTTTATGCTTCAGGGAATAAGTCGCTTTTAAAAAAACATTTATTCCTTGTTGAGGTACACCATTACCCAGATTTTTCAATGGTGATAAGTGGGCGATATACCTCTTATTGAGTAAATTGCGCGCTCCGACTGTAAAGTTAAAGGCTTGCTTTTTCGTGTATTTCATGTGTGCCGCGAGATTGATCAGATGAAAAGCATCCGTGGCAGCTTCAAATTCACCTACGCGGTCTTGCTGCATAAAATGCTGGTGCTCGAGGGTGATATTTTCGAATTGAAAAGTTCCTTTATTGTTGATATCAAAACGCACCCTCGAATTGAAATGGGGCTGTGGCATTAAATTCAGCGGACCTCCTTTGTCGTTTTCTCCGATGGTCAGGCTAAAATTGGATTCCAGGTGCAGGCGGTGCAACTGATGTGGGTGGTAATGAAAACCGACCTCTCCACCGTATAAATAGGCCTGGTTCACTTGATCAAACTCAAAATAACTAAACGTTCCTACCTGGTTATCAACGACTGAATCTGTACTTTTCAAATATATAAAGTCTTCTATCATACTGAAGTAAGGGTTGACGACAAATTCAAAATGATCAAAATGTAACTCCACAGCCAGGTCCAATTGAATAGCCTTTTCAGGAACTAAGCTTTGATCGCCCTGCTCGTAGCGAAAAGATCCGTGATGCACCCCTGAAGCCGTTAACTCTGATAAGGTCGGCGCTCTAAAACCACTCGAAGCATTAAATCTCAACGTCGTTCTTTTTGAATTGCGAACGAATCCGGCCGAGTAGTTCACAGTCTGGTAAAGTTCATCAACAGGCTCAGTGCTGATATTACTTACGACGGCACTGTCCGCATTGGGTTTAAAGCTATTGATTTGTCTAAAATCATACCGCACACCACCCTGGAAGCGCCATTTGTTCAAATCGTAATTGAGAACAGCGTAAGCACCATTATCAAAGCTATTCGCATCGGGTATGAGGTAGCTCTCGGTTAATTCGAGGTTTCTGTTCATTTGAAACATCCCTTGCAAACCTCCTTTGAGGTTTAAATTTTCGGTGATATAATAGTTGTAGCGAATATTATAGGTGGAATTATTCAAGACCAGATTCGTAAAGGGCGCCTCAAAATTATGATCAAATTCGCGCAGCGAGTTGGACGTATTGCCCAACTGAATCAGAAGGTCACTGCGGTCAAACAACCATCGATTTTTTACCGTAATGAAATTGTTGAATATAAATTGAGCAGAAGGGATCGATGCTCTGCGCCCGCTAAGACTCGATGTCAATTCATTGATCTCAGGATCCACATCGTGGGTATGTCCTGGTATACCCAACTGACCGTAACTCCCATGGTAGCGAAGATCAAAAATATAATTATCCTTTCGAAAACCAATCGACGTTTTAAAATTACTGGACCAAAAACGCGAATTCTCTAGAAATCGTCCATTCGGCAGTTGAAAATCTTTATGATTCAAATAATTACCAAAAACATTGATTTTCAGTTTTCCATTATTCATCTGATAACCCACTTCGTTAGTAGTACCTAATGAATTCGACTCCAACCTCGACGAAACATAAAACTTTTGGACACCTTCAGCAACGTATCCCTTATCGCGATAATGAATCACGCCTCCCAAAGCATCAGCACCGTAAAGCAATGAAGCGGGACCTTTGATAACCTCTACTCCGCCCAGGCCCAGCTCGGAAGTACCCATGCCGTGATCTTGTCCCCACTGTTGATTTTCAATTCGCAATCCATCCCAATAAGTGACCACGCGCATACCACTTAACCCGCGTATGACGGGACGCGAAATACCTGTGCCGATCGTACTCTGCTGTACACCGGGAATATTCTGAATCGCCTGACCCAGCGTAGAAGCACCCGATTCAAACAGATCTTCGCTCGAACGGTATTCGACGGCTGTAATTTGCTCCCGCTGCAACCTTCCCTCAGATGCTGTCACTGTCACCTCTTCGAAAACGGTGTGTCCCGATTCCATTTTAATAGTCAGCTCGTTTTGGTTGGAGGGATTGACGCGCACGAGCTTGGTTTCATAGTCCCGTGCTTTGACTTTAATTTTTATCGATGCCGCCGGCAGATTAGTCAAAGTAAAATTTCCATCTATATCAGAAGCCGTGTGCACGTCAAAATCGATCACAGTCAGCTTTGCAAAAGGAATCACCTCATTGTTCGAGGCATCTACAACCTTACCCGTCAGATTCTGTGCCCAGGTGACATATGTAATTCCACAGAACAATAAAATTATACTTATTTTTGCAGACATCTTATCGTGTTTTCTAAATACGACACAAAGATAATTAAATGCAACAATATTGCAATTATGGATACTGGAATTTTAAAAGAAAAGCAATTGCGCGCGACTCCATTTCGAAAGAAGGTGCTCGAAATCTTTTTAAAAAATGATCACGCCATATCAGCGCAAGACATAGAAGAAGAACTGGGTGAATTCGACCGCATCACGTTGTACAGAACAATTAAGGCATTTGTCAAAAACGGAGTAATTCACGAAATTGCCCTTCCGGGTGAAGTCAAGCGAATGGCGTTATGCGATCCCATTTGCAATCATGATGACGGACTGCACGAACACAACCATGTCCATTTTCAGTGTCGCCAATGCGACGAAGTCTACTGCGTTGAAGTAGACGAGCTGCCCGACGTATCGCTCAAAGGCTTCAAAGTCGAAGAGGTAGAAGTCCAGGCCAAAGGAATCTGCCAGCACTGTCAATAATTGCTATTCTACTATCAATCGTTTTTGTACACGGCGCTTTTCGGTGACCAGTTCGACCACATATACCCCCGATCCGGCTGTTCTCAAATCGATACTTTTCAGCACATCACTGTCCGACTGCGAATGAATCAGGCGACCACTCATATCGCGAACCGTGTAGCTTTCTACGGCAACATCTCCCTCGATTTTAAACAAACCATTTCCCGGGTTGGGAAAAACAAACAATTCGTTTGTTGCATTGCCCTCCTCGTTGTCGAGTCCCACCAAATCATCTTTTGAATATTGACTGAAAAATCGCCATATTTCAATGCTCGCATCGATATCCTGATTCGTGACGCCAATATTGACAGGTGCTCCAGGCCAGGTGTGACCGCCATCCTCGATTTTAAAATGTTCGACAGTCGCTCCCTGATCGCCACCAGTATAAACGTGATGCTCAGCAGTACAACCATCATTTGGATCGGTATCGGGAACTTGATCAATCGTTGGTGTAGTGTTGCAATTTGTTTGCTGCACCCAGTAATCAATTACATCAGGGATAGCAACATTATTTGTACCACCGTTGTAAGGAACAGTTGGGTCTTGTGTCCCGTGAATCTGCATGATCGGCGTAGGTTTGGGAGCATTACAAGCCGATATGCGATTGCTGGTCATGGCACCAGTAACCGATGCCACGGCAGCAATTCTATTCCCCAGTTGACAAGCCAATTCGAAACTCATGTAGCCACCGTTACTCATTCCTGTACTGTACAAGCGATTTAAATCGATATTATATTCGTTGTTGATCGTATCGATCAGGGAAGATAAAAAACCGACGTCATCCACTCCAGAAGCACCAAATGCATTCCAGAACCGATTACCGCTCTGATCAAACGTTCCATTAGGATGAACGATCAAAAAATTGGCCGTATCCGCAATCGACCGGAAATCGCCATAAGCAATTTGCTGATCCATATTAGACGTATATCCGTGTAAATTGAAAATCAACGGAACAGCTTCCGAGCCGTCATAAGTCGTCGGAACATATAGTTTGTACTCACGCGCTTCACCGCCATAAGTATAAGTATTCGCAATCATCGAACCCGATTGACCCATTGCAGTTAATGCTATAAACAGACCGATAATTAACCCAATTATTCTCATATCTTTCAATTATTTTTTCATTAATGCTCGTTCATCAGGCGGGAATACCTTTGAAACTATGTATCCCACAATCATTGCCACCAGAAATGATGGAAATAAGACGTCCAGTTTTTCAAAATAGATGCCTATACCATCAATTTCTTGAAAAACGAATTTGAACAGCGGAACACATAGAAATCCTGTAATCATGGAAGCAATGGCTCCCTGCTCTGAATAGCCCTTCCAGAAAAGAGAAAGGATAATAACGGGACAGAAAGTCGCTGCAATACCCGACCAACCAAAAATAATGACCCAAAATAATTCGCGGTCCGGGGAGACTAATTCCATGATCATTGCTATGCCCAATGCGATAAATGCCATGACCAACGTAATATTTCTGGAAATTTTAACCAGCTTTTTACGATCGACTTTTGGTTTGAATATTTTTTGATAAAAATCGCGGGTGATCGCACTCGATGCAATGACTAATAATGAATCTATCGTCGACATGATGGCCGATAATACAATTGCCACGTAAATAGCCATAATGGTCAAAGGAAGAAACTCCGAGGTCATCATAGTCAGTACATTTTCACCTCCGTTTCCAAGAACAGCTTCAGCATCCTGACCGCTCTCTGTAAAGAATATCCTGGCTAAAACACCTATAGAAACAGCAGCTGCATCCGTAAGTAATGTAAAGAATATAGCTACCCAGGATCCTTTTTTTATTTCGCCTTCATTCTTAACAGACATAAAGCGCACGTACACCTGTGGAGAACCTAAAAAGCCCAATCCAATCATGGCAAACCCAATAATTGTAAAGGTGTTCAGCCAAACATCATCGCCGCCCCAGATATTGGATAAATCAGGATCAATTCGGGTAAGGTTTTCTGTCACACTTCCTTCAAAATCCATACTAAACCAGGCTACGATGGGTAAAATCACAAGCCCGAGAAACATCAGTAATCCCTGGAAAAGGTCGGACCAAACAACCGCGACGAAGCCACCGATAAAAATATAAGCCAGCACGATGAAAAAGCCGATCAGGGCTCCCACAAAATAATTGGTATTCAACATGGATTCGAAAGCAGTGCCCGTCGCATCAATCTGTGAACTCACGAAAATCACAACAAAAACGGATAAAACCGTAGCTGCTATACCTCTCAACCAATGGGTTTTCGCTTTGAAATGACTCACAAGGTAGTCTGGAACAGTAATGGATTTGTACTCGTCTGTTTTCCTTTTAAAACGCTTCGCCATCACCAGCCAGGAAATAGCGACACCCAGCACTTCACCAATGACGACCCAGTAAGCAGACACGCCGACCATGGCCCCCATTCCGGTAACAGTTAAAAGCAACCACCCCGACTCACCGGTGGCTCTGGCTGAAAAGGCTACAGCCCAAAAACCAATATTTTTCCCTCCCACATAAAAATCACTCATGCTCTTGATTCTCCTGGAAGCAACAATTCCAATGAGAAACAATATTCCAATGTACAAGGAAAGCGCGATGATTTTTGTAATCATAAAATGGTCTGTTTACTATGATGAATGAACTTCAGCTAATTTATAATCTTCAACGAACTGTTCCATCGTTTTGAAGAACTGTAAAATATCTTCGTGATCATTTTGCGCATTAATCGTGACAAAGCGAATGAATTCATCCTCGCGGAAGGAACCGTAACCTACCATCAATTCAGATTCTTCGTAAAGTCGCGTGCAAATTTCTTTGGCTGGAATGTTTTTGTAGTTAAAACATACGGATACCGATTCATCAAAACTATATAAGGTATAATCGGGATTATTGCGAATGTATTCGCGCGCCGTTTCAGCAAGGGCAAACTGGTGATCCACAATATCACGCAATCCATTTGTCCCGACGCGCTTCCACAAAGTCCAGAATTTGAGCGCATCATTTCTGCGACCACATTGCAATGAGGTTTTACCCAAATTAAATTCATCGTGATCCGTTTGGTAGAGGTAGCTGGCATCATTGGCAAACGAATCTCTTAAATGTTGTTTGTCTTTCACGACAATAATCGAACAAGTTAGCGGTGTTCCCAGCATTTTGTGGGCATTCACACTAAAGGAATCGACTTTTTCCACGCCTTTGATCAAATGACGATAGCGTTCGCTAAACAGCACTGATCCACAATACGCACCATCCACGTGCAGCCAGATCTGCTGTTCCTGACAAATCGCGCTTATGGCCTCAATATCATCAAAAGCACCGAGAACAGTAGTTCCCGCAGTTACATTCACCAAAACAGGATGGTAGCCGTTCGCCCGATCTGCGGCAATCGTCCCCTTCAGTATCTCAACATCCATTTTTCCATGCTCATCGGTCGGAATAAAGCGCACATTATCCCTGCCAATTCCGGAAAACGCTGCATTCTTGGGAATACTATAATGCGATTCTTTCGAAGTGTACACCGTCAGTTTATTCTCCAGTCCTTCAAAGCGAATTTTTTGATCGTGTGCATCGCGCGCCATCAGCATGGACATAAAATTGGTCATCGATCCACCCGTAGCGATCGTGCCGTCCGATTGATCATCCCAGCCAATCATATCACAAATTTTTCGGAGAATCGCTTTTTCGACACCCACCTGAGGACCCGCCGCTTTATAGGTGTACATCGAGTTATTAAGCACTACCGCCAACAAGTCACCTAAAATGGCTTTTTCGTTTCGCCCGCCGAACAATTGATTAAAAAATGCATTTGTAGCAGTTCGCGGCGTTTTCATGACCAATGATGTCAATGCCTTTTCAAAACGCTCTTCATCGATGGGATCAGATTCAAGTGATAAATCGAGGCGTTCAAACAACTCATCAGCAGGAATGTGCTCTGCCATCGGATGTTTTTCCTCGTCTTTCAGAAGCTGTTCAACAATCGATTGAAATTGAGATAACGATGCTTTCATTATTATAAAATGTTTCGTGTTTTAAACCTGTATATGACGATTTCAGCTAAAATTTTAGCAACTTCTAACCGAAAAACGCTAAATTTTCATTATTTTCGAGATAAAAATAAGTTTTTTTAACTGCTTTAAAGTAAAACGAACTTAGAAAATTGGACAATGGATAAAATAAACACAATAGAAGCATTGGCAAAGGCATTGGATGAAGGGCGTGAATCCGAACGATCTCAGATCGTAAGCCGACTCGATCTTTCGCCTGAAGCTTTTGAAGCATTTGCTACCTGGTCGGAAGAAGGCTACACGCGCAATTGCGTGGCACGAACTGATGACTATGAATTACTTTTACTTTGTTGGGATCAACAGGCTGAAACGCCCATTCACGGTCACGGCGGACAAGATTGCTGGGTTTACCAAATTGAAGGTACCGTTGAGGAAATTCGAGTCAAAGAGGATGAAAACGACGAGTTACAAGAAACGCACCGCATGGATTTAGCTCCGGGAAAAATTTCTTATATGAACGACGATATGGGTTATCACAAAATAAGAAATCCTTTCCGTCAGCGCGCCATGACACTACACATTTATGCGAAACCCATCGATGCCTGTAAGGTCTTTGACCCCGAAAACGAAGCATTTGAAGTCAAAGAAATGGAGTATGATACCGTAGCGGATATTGCATAGCGCACGACGGGAATTATATCACACGTGAAACTAACGAGAAACTTTTGCTGAACAGTTGAACACTCTGCAAATCAACTGAAAAGAAATCAATGTTTTTATACCTTTGGATGTGGAATAAGCCGGACATCGGTTACTTTATTTAATTATTGATGAAGAACTTACTATCCAATTTTAACCTTAAAGACAAGCATTCTGGTTCTTTTAAAAACGAGCAGTTATTAGTAATTATCTTTTTAATTATCTACCTGGTTTTTAGTTGGATTTATGGTTTCTCAACCAACGCCACCTGGGACGACTGTCCTAACCGATACTATAATTGTCTGAACGCCTTTAATGACCCGAAACACTTCGTTTCTGTCTGGAACAGGCCTTTATTTACGGTTATTTTCGCTTTTCTGGTTCCACTGGGGAAATAGGTCATCACCCTGTTTATGCCCTTAATTTGTGCTACAGGAGCTTTTTACCTTTATAAAGGTGTTCGAAAGCTAAACATCGATCATGCCTTTTTCGTCGTTCCATTGTTGCTTTTTCAAACCTATTTTTTCTCCATAAGTCGAAATGCTGAAACTGAACCACTCGCCGTCACTATCATCGCATTAGGTTTTTATTTTTTAGTGCACAGGAAGTGGTTCTGGTTTGCTGTAATTGGTGGACTAATTCCACTGGCGCGATTAGAACTATCGGTCATGTTAATATTCTGGGTGTGGTACTTAATCAGAGAAAAACAATATAAATACATCATTTATCTCGGGATCCCGCTCGTACTATGGAATATTGCCGGAGGAATTATTACGGGCGATTATTTGCACGTGGTTAATAGTACAATCGGTGCAGATAACAGCAGCAATCGATACGGACACACCAGTTTTGGACATTATTTTCAGCGTTTCATTTACGTAGTAGGCCCTGTAATCTATTTGTTTTTTATGTTGGGGCTCGTCCGAAAAATCAAGGCTTTAAAATGGGATGCTTTTATACTCATGCAATTCGTATTTGCATTTTTGATGTACGTAATTTTCTCATGGAAATTAAACATTGGAAATGCAGCTGGTTTCCTGAGAAACTTGACTCCACTAACTCCACTCGTTGCTCTATTGGCCTTAGAAGGGTTCAATTATTTTTGGTATGTTTCGACCCGGTACCTAAAGCCCGATGAAAAAAAGGTAGAAATCCCCGAAAAGTCATTCAAAACTTATTCAGACGAAGAGATACAAAAGCTTTCTACTAAAAAGAGAAATCAATATTTCGGCAAGTTGAACAAATGGAAGGCTAAAGCTGAAAAAATAGAAAAAGAACAACTGAATAAAAAGCGGCTCAGCATAAATAAGCAGCGTGCTTTCTTAGCGGGCTTTGTCATTCTTTTGATTGGTACAGTTTATTATTATCATTCCTACGAAATTAAGAACCACCACTCACTTCAGGAGAGCAAGAACTATATTAACCTGATGGTTATCAGTGGCACTGCGATCATCAGCTTTATTAGTGTTCTTATGTATTACAAAAATATATTGTCTAAAAAAATATCGGGTATCTTAGCCGTCATTATCGGGTTTTGCAGCCTGGGCTTTACACTCATCACCGAACCGCCAAACGCAAATATGTCACCGGAAAGAAAAACGGTGGAAGAAATTGCGAGTATCTACCAAAACACCTATTTGAATGAAAAAATCGCTCACGTTAACCACCATTGGTTTTATTGGTCGCATGACTTAAACCGTTGGGATTCGTTGAGATTTCGCGATGTTACACTTGAAGACATTAAAGAGGCCAAAGAAGGAGCTATTTGCGTTTATGAAAACCATTACTCTCACCGCTTAAAAGGAGATGTGCCCAAGGATTATTTTAAAGACCGCATAGACTGGATTAGAATTACGCAGAAGATGTCGTCTGACAGAACGTTTAAAATCTCAATATTTCAAAAAACAGACTCCACGATCGCCGGTGGTTTGGACATGATTAATGAATACATTGCTTCCCAACCCAATGATCCCGCCTCCTATTTTTACAGGGCGCAGTGGTATCAAAAATCGGATCAAACCCAGCTAGCCATAGAAGATTTTAATACTGTTATCGATATGGATTCTACTTTTGTTACCGCTGGTGCATACTTTAAAAGAGGATTAATTCACTTCAAAAACAAAACATACAAACCCGCAATAAAAGATTTTAAACAAAACGCAGCATTAGTGAAAAGTCCGGAAGACGCTCATTTTAATACAGCGCTTTCTTATTTTAATTTAAATCAGAAAGATTCCGCTCTCATTTATTTGGATAAAACCATTCAAGCAGATCATGAGTATGAGAAGGTCTATAATCTTAAGTTAAGAATCTATAAATCCTGGAACAACACCGATCAAACCTTGAATACGCTAAAACAAATAGAAAAAATTAAACCTGGCAATGAGAAGGTGATTTTAAATATCGCCCAGATTTACTACGACAAAAAAGATTGGAAAAATACGATTTCTACACTTTCACGAGCCATTAAAGTAAACCCTAAAAACGCAAATAGCTATTATGTCAGAGGTATTTGCCATCAAAACGTTCAAAAAAATAAGCTCGCCTGCAAAGATTGGGAAAAAGCAGCCTCCCTTGAAAATCCCAATGCCGTAAAAGTTCTTAAAAAATACTGTCAGTAATACAACGAGAACGCCCAACTAGTTTACGTTAAAATGAGCTCAGCCCTCTTCATTTGTCCTCTGAATCCATTTTAAAGCCTCTCGTTCTGAGAGCGGTTGCAGTCTTGTATTCCGCAAGAATTGTTGGACCCAATCAGCATCTACCTTACTGTATTCGCGCAGCATCCAGCCGATAGCTTTTCGGATAAAGAATTCTTTTTCGTCCTTTAATTGATGGATAATATGGCTGAGAAGTTCCCGGTCGAGTTTATCCTTATACTTTAACTGAAACAATACTGCACTCCGCTGGAGCCAAATGTTTCCACTTTTAATCCAACGATCAACCTTCCCCCTTCGTTCTTCTGGAAACATCAAAAAATGAGCTCCCACAATTTTTGGAGCAATAAAGTCAATGGAATCCCACCACGAATGTTCCGTAATTAACGATTCAAAGAAGGTTATGTCTCTATTTTGATAGTGCTTTTTGTACCTGAACATTATTCCATGGCAACGTAATGCAATTCGCGCTGAGGAGCTTCCCACAGTTCCGCGACAACCTTAAAGCCCTCCTGCTTTTCAGGTAAATTTTTCTTGAGTAAGAAGGGGCGTTGAATACTTTTTCGCAGCGGTGATTAAATGCCGAAAAATGAAAACCTGTGCTGCATGTAGGCCGATTGCTGACGAACAATTTCAGGATTACTTCGCATTGTGAACTCCTTTTTAATCTGGTCTGAAATCTTCATTGAATATTGAATAGCGTACTCAACTTTATCTTATTTCGACACTATTGTCGTTTCAAATATCGAAACGAATTTAGTACATTGGCTTCATAAAAAATGCTGTTCATGAAAAAAGTTATCAAATTTATTTTTATCGTCCTCCTGGTGCTCATAGGACTCTTTTTCATCCTGCCATTATTTATAGCCAACAAATATACTGTCGATCAGACTATTCACATCGACGGTGAAAAAGAAGCCATCAAATCTTTCGTTGCTGACTTCAATCATTTTGATCAATGGAGTCCCTGGGCAGACCTGGATACCAACATGCACGTAGAAATTCGCGGTAAGGCTGGAGCAGTAGGAAGCAGCTATCACTGGGAAGGTAACGAGGAGGTCGGAAAAGGATCAATGCAATTGATGAAGAAACAAGCTGATACGCTGGGCATCAATTTAAAATTTATCGAGCCATTCGCATCGGAAAGTCCCAACTACTACGCGTTTCACAGAACGAATAAAGGCACGGAAGTCACCTGGCACATGGAAGGAGAGATGAGTTACCCATGGAACATCATGCAGCTCTTTATCGATATGGAAGAAGCGATCGGCAAAGATTTTCAAAAAGGATTGAACCGGCTCAAAAAAACCATCGAACAGCAGCCCGTTATCCCGAAAGATGCTGTCCGGTCGTCCAAAAACATTCAACGAACAGCAATACCCGAAAGGAATTTTGTTGGTGTTCGCGGCGAACAAAAGTGGAATGACATCCAGGGCTTTTATGCAGAGCATTTACCTGCAATCTATGAAATGGTGAATGCAGAATTCACGCTTTCCGGCGCCCCTACAGGCCTCTATTTCTCGAGAAATGAAAAGAACCGCTCTGTTGATTTGGCAGCGGCCATACCCATCACCGAAATGGAAGTTCAATTGAAAGAACCTTATGAACAATGGGCGCTGGGAGGAAAAGCACTCAAATACGAGCACTACGGAAGTTACGACAGCATCAACCTCGCGCACGAACGACTGGATCATTATTTGAACAAAAACGAGCTATCTAAAAAAGCTCCAATTATAGAAGAATATGTGACAGATCCCGGTCAGGAACCCGACACCAGCAAGTGGCAGACAAATGTGTACTATTTGTTGAAGTAGCTTAATTCCAGTCCATTCAAGACATCCGCTTTGAGTGGCTGAAACGTACTTAATTTATTATCTTTGCTCTCCAAATCAAAAGAAAAGCAATGCAGTACGATTTCAATGCCATCGAGCAAAAGTGGAGAAAGCACTGGCAAGAAAATAAGACCTATAAAACCGTTGAGGACAACAGCAAGCCAAAATACTACGGCTTAACGATGTTTCCCTATCCTTCGGGAGCTGGTTTGCACGTGGGACATCCACTCGGTTACATTGCTTCTGACATCTACGCACGCTACAAGCGATTGAAAGGATTCAATGTATTGCATCCGATGGGCTATGACTCTTTTGGTTTGCCTGCTGAACAGTATGCGATTCAGACGGGAGTTCATCCATCGATAACAACAGAGATCAATATTGATGGAGCATTAAAAGAAGACGGTACCATTAAGGAGAAATTCTTAAATGAAGATGGCACCATCAAGGAGGTAGCTCTTATCGATAGAAACAATAAATCAACTGTAGATGATGAGAACTTTCAAGACAATGTAGTTAAAGGTTATCGTGAGCAGTTAGACAAAATTGGTTTTTCATTTGACTGGGACAGAGAAGTCCGATCCTCAAAACCCGAATATTACAGATGGACACAGTGGATTTTTAAGCAACTTTTCGACTCATATTACTGCAACGACTCTAATCAGGCGAGATCAATTGATGAATTGAAAGAGGTTTTCGAAAAAGAAGGAAATACAACAATAAACGCTGCTCACGATTGCGAAATTGAATTCTCCGCGGAGGAGTGGAAGTCGTTTGATGCGAAAAAACAGAACGATGTTTTGATGGATTATCGCCTGACGTATTTGGCAGATTCATGGGTAAACTGGTGTCCCGCTTTGGGAACAGTACTCGCCAACGATGAGGTTGTCAACGGTGTTTCAGAGCGCGGTGGTCATCCCGTCGAGCAAAAACTCATGCGCCAATGGTCGATGCGAATTACCGCTTATGCTGAACGTTTGTTGCAGGGATTAGAAAACCTCGATTGGTCAGATGCAATTAAAGATATTCAACGCAACTGGATCGGTAAATCGGTAGGTGCTTCAGTGCATTTTGGCGTGGATGGAAATGAAAGCGAAGCAATCGAAGTCTTCACTACCCGACCAGACACCATCTTCGGAGTATCATTTATGGTTCTAGCACCAGAATACGACTTAGTCAATCAAATCACGACGGACGAATACAAAGAAGCCGTAGAAAAATACCAAAAAGAAGCGGGATTAAAATCAGAACGCGACCGCATGTCGGATGTAAAAAACATCACGGGACAATTCACGGGAGCGTACGCCAAGCATCCACTCAGCGGAGAAAAAATTCCGATTTGGATTGGAGATTACGTACTTGCATCGTACGGAACAGGAGCTGTAATGGCCGTTCCATGTGGGGATCAGCGCGACTGGGATTTTGCGAAGAAATTTGATATTCCCATCAAAAACGTATTTGAAAACGTCGATATTTCAGAAGGAGCTTATGCCGAAAAAACAGGAGTAATCACAAATTCTGAGTTTCTAGACGGTTTAAAAATCAATAAAGCCATCAAATTGGCAATTCACGAATTAGAAACCCGTGGAATAGGAAAAAAGAAAACCAATTACCGTTTGCGCGATGCTGTTTTTTCTCGCCAACGTTACTGGGGAGAACCTTTTCCAGTGTATTACGACAACGGTGTAGCCAAAACAATCGCCGATGAACATTTACCCATAGAATTACCGGAAGTCGATAAATATTTACCGACAGAAGACGGTCAGCCACCACTTGGAAATGCTACCGACTGGTATTGGGACGAAAAAAATAACTGTTTAACGAGCGAAGACAACGCCGATGAGCCACACGTCCACCCCATGGAACTCAACACCATGCCGGGCTGGGCAGGAAGTTCCTGGTATTTCTTGCGCTATATGGATCCAGACAACGAAAAGTCATTTGTAAGCAAAGAAAAAGTGGACTACTGGAAAAACGTAGACCTCTACATCGGAGGCGCAGAACACGCAACCGGACATTTGCTCTACGCGCGTTTCTGGACGATGTTTTTAAAAGATCGCGGTTATATTTCTTTTGATGAACCGTTTCAGAAGATGATAAATCAGGGGATGATTTTGGGGAATAGTGCTTATCATGATGCCGTACAATTGAACTTTTCGATGACCTTAAAAAATGATCAGAACGAGGAGGTTTCATTTAATGGATATCTAACTGTTTTTATATCTAGTGAAGATTTAACTGATTTGAATATAGGTGAAAATAAAGTAAAAGTTTTTGATAAGTCAGAGGAGAAGTTAGGTTTAATCAAGTCAGCTTACTTAGCGAGTAAGAATATATCAGCTAATAAAGTTGTTTCCTTTGATTTTCCAGAAAGCATAAACATAACACCAACACCATTAAGAATTCCAATAGAATACGTAGATACAAAGAACAGAATACTTCAATCGGAACTCAGAAGTAATAAAAGATTTTCAAATGCCATATTTCTTTCGAAGAATCCTGATTCTTATATATGTAATCGTGAAGTTGAAAAAATGTCCAAGTCTTTTTTTAACATACAAACCCCAGACAATTTGGTAGAAAAATACGGAGCCGACACCTTGCGCATGTACGAAATGTTCCTCGGTCCGCTGGAACAAGCAAAACCGTGGGACACAAAAGGCATCAACGGCGTACATAACTTTTTGCGTAAATTGTGGCGTTTGTTCCACGACAATGACGGCAACGTAAACCTTTCAGAAGGAGAAGCAGACCCAAAAGCATTAAAATCATTGCATAAAACGATCAAAAAGGTCGATGAGGACATGGAGCGCTACGTGTTTAACACGGCAGTTTCGGCGTTTATGATTTGTGTGAATGAGTTGACAGATTTAAAATGCAACAACAAGGCTGTTTTAGAAGACTTAGTTGTTCTCTTAGTACCCTACGCGCCGCACATCGCAGAAGAATTATGGACAAAACTCGGTAACGAGCCAGGAACGGTAAGTGATGCTAAATTCCCAGAGTATAATGAAGAATATTTAGTCGAAAACACGTTTGAGTACCCCGTGAGTTTCAACGGAAAAATGCGTTTTAAAGCGGAACTTCCCACAAATATGTCGAAAGAAGATGTTGAGAAGGAAGTTTTAGCCATGGAAAAGGCCCAGAAATATTTGGAAGGCAAAGATCCAAAGAAGGTGATTGTTGTGCCTGGGAGGATTGTGAATGTGGTTGTTTAGCACTTCTTCAGAAGAATTAGGCTTTTAATTTTTTAATACTTTGATTGTTCTTTTGGTAGCATCATTAAAAATTTTAAAAATATACATTCCCTGTGCAACTTCTGAGAAATTAAAATGTTGTACAAAATCATCTGATAATGTAAAAGTCTTTATGAGTTTGCCGTTTAGGTCGTATATTTCTAAATTGGTGTAAACTGGTTCCTCAAACATAATCGAAAACTCGTCACTAAATGGATTAGGGTAGATAACCAAATCATCATCTACATCTGAAGGGAAAAAGCGATCTATATTTTTGAATATCTTTTCATCTGAAGTCCAATTGTCATTCAAGGCCTTGATAACAGTTGTGTAACGATGTGTTCCTGCTCGTCTTGGCACCTCATATTCTGCATTATATTCAAACTGATCTCCCATTACAGCAATATACTTTTCTGAAACATCAAAAAATTGATAGGCATTAAATGTTAGCTCATCCAAATACTGTCCAAGTCGCTTATATCCAATTTCATTTCCAAATTTATCAAATTTTACAATGACCAGTTCTTTTTCTTCTCCTCTCCCATATACATAGTAATTGTCTCCGAAATATTTTGCATCAAAAGGGAAAAAAGTTTCATTCGATATCTTCATTTCTGAGAATTCATTTTTCTCGAGATCATAGCGATACATAAATCCTCTAGAAATATTGCAACTATTTCCCTCAGGAGTAGTGTTGTTGAAAAAATATAGATCCATGTCACCACGATAATAACCGAAAGCATAAATGTTATTGTCATCATAGAATCCGCAAGTGGCAGTGCCGATATCGCTAGAATATGCGGGAATTGTTCTTTTTACTTCACCATTATTTCCAATAATTTGATTATAGTATCCCCATTCTTGATATTCACATGACGAACCTGTATTATAGGCTCCTTGCGATTGTCCAGAATATAGGTTTCCCTCATATTCGTCAAAAATCCATGTGTGTCCATAATCATTCGTCCATTCAGTAGCAGTGTTTTTAGCGTATATGAGGTTTCCTGATGTATCGAACTTTGCAATTGCATTTATAGGACTTGCGAAATTATTGGATAATGTTCTTCCATCAATTGTACATTGAAAATCGCGGTATAAAAAGGAGATCAGGATTTCGTTATTTACAATTTTCATTTTATCGATATGTAAATCACTATAATAGTAGTTTTGAGAAATTATTTTGAACCAAATAGTTTCCCCCGTTTCTCCGTCAAGCTTATGTATAAAGTTTGCCGCTCGATTAACAGAAATACTATCTTCCCCATCAGAATAATCCTCAAAGAAAACACCTGAAACATATACATCTTCATTAGAATCGACATCTAAAAGTAATGGGTTGTTTGCGTAGCCACCGAAATACTCAGGACCAAAAGATCGGTTCCAATCAAGCTTGCCAGTAGAATCTTGTTTGTACACTAAAAAACAACCATCAGCGTCGTCAATTATTTCATTTGAATCATCACCAATTTTGTAATTGTAAGCAGACGCCATCCTAGTTGCAGAAAGAACTCCTCCATTCTCTAATAATTTTATATTCCCTTGTTGTTGCCTGTCATTTTGATTATAGAATGTGTTTTGATTAGCATAAATGAAATTTTTACCCCATATTAAGTCGGATGTATCTAAAGTTGGAGTTGGTTGTGGAGAAAGATCATTTTCTAATGAACGCCAATGTATAGAAAACTTCTCGTCTTTTTTAGTCCACCAATAAAACTGATTGTTGTAAACATGAGTTTTAAGAATATTTCGAGTATCAGAAATGGGAAAATATGACTTAACTGTAGTGTCTTTTATCGAATAAATATAATCCAGATTATCACTAAAGTTGGTCATAATTGAATAGCAAGAATCAGGACCATGTTTATGTATAAAGAAAGGATGAGTAGTATATCCAGCATAGAATGAATAATTTTTATTAATCCAACCTGATTGAACGCCTTGACCAATATCTCTGAGTAGATAAACGGAATCACTAACCAAAAAAGGTTCGAATCCATGTTTGTTAGTGTATCCTCGTACAATGTTTTGTTTAACAGGGTCAATCAGTTTTGGATTATAGGAAGCTAGCTCAGCAGCATATGGGATAGTATCAATTTGTTGCGGATTTGAAATATTACCTCTAATGTAGGTGCCTGACATATTTCGGTAGAAAATATCATTTTGAAGATCAATATTTGCGAACATGGGCACTTCCGAAAAGAGCTGAGCATTATTTTGACTAAAATCTACCTCCCAAATTTCATAGGTACTATCTGTCCGAACCTTGAAATAGTGATAGTTATTGAATTCTTCTAAAAATGAAATTGATTCATGGGTTGTAGTAATTGTGAATTCACTAGTCATGCCGGAAGTGTCTGTATAACTATAAAACTCAAGTTGGTTTGGGTTGTCACCAGAAACAAAATAATTGATATTACTAACTTCCTGATGTAATTGAACCGCTTCTTGAAATATATGAATATTTGTACGTAGCGAATTTATAGAGTTGAATTTAGCTAGAACAACATCTCCGTTTTGTTCTTCATTATAATAAAATAAAAAATCATCATTTGCCCCTAGAAGCTGTGGAGGATAATAAAGTGAAAAATTAGACGATGTCTTGTCACCATTTAAATCTATCCAATGTAGCTTATATTTAAGTGTGTTACCATCACTTGCATAGAATTTTGAGCTAAAGAACATACCGTTATCCTGTACTAAGAAATTGTCGGAAATTGAGTTCCAATGCCATCCATTTGTTATGGTATCCAGAAAGTTAAGTGTGTTTTGTGATTTATCAAAGGTATATACTAGATCCTCGCTCAAATTGAGCATATTTAGTATTATTAAATCAATATCTTCGGTGATTGATATTGATTGTTGATATTCATAGACATCCTCAACAACAATTTCGTTCTCTTGTGATAATGTGTTTATGGAGAAGATAGATAAAAAGTACCACAAAGTTACGAGAAGAGAAAAAGGTGTTTTTAAGAGAATCATGAATTGAAATATTGATTTGTAAACAAATGTAATTTATTTTCATCGTTATCCCAAAATTTATATAATGTAGTAAGCTGCTTTACCATTGAGTAAACACTATTACTTGTATCGTAAAAGACTTGATGCCTTCTGCGTTTTTTTTAAACAAAATGATCAATATTAAAATAAGTCTTGTTAAACCAAAGTTCAAAAGCAGGATCTAAAAATGAATAACCAGCTTCTGTTTTATGTATAACGTCAGCATTAATTAGAATTGTTTTGTTTTTACTCACATTTCTAGGAGTGCCTAAATGATATTTCTGCATGACTTTTGAGCTAGTAAATTGTTTTTCATTTTTGCTAATTGCTTTTAATAAGTTTAGTTGTGTACTACTTATAATTTCAACCTTTTGTTGATAGAGTGGGGAGTTTGCATTGATAAGCTCATTTAATGCTGCTTCTATTTCTTGAGTCGTAGCGACTTTTTCTGTACGTTGCCATGTGTAATGTGCCAATTGTTGAATATACCATGAATGATTTTTCATCAATCTTGCAATGGATTGAGCAGTTTCCTCACTTATTTTTTTTCCAGATTTTTTAAAGCTGCTAACAATGAAGCTAATCCATTTTTCTTCTTTAATTTTTTGAAGTAGCATTATATCACCAAAGCGATAAAATGGTTTGGACGGATTATTAAATATTTCTGTCATCATGTGACGCTTACTTCCGTATAAGCAATAACAAACTTGCTTTTGTCTTTGCCAAACAGATCGCATTTTTTTCTCCAAATTTTCATATTCAGGATAATTAGCAAGATTTTGAAACTCATCCAGACAAATGATAAATTTTACTCCTTTCTTATTTCCAATGATTTCTGGTAGATTTAAAACTTCATCTTTATATTTTTTTAGTTCACTCCAATCAAAACTCAGAGAAAAATCTGATGCAGGATCAACTCCGACACTTAATTTGGGAATGAGTTGCTTGAAAAGCTCCTTTCCAGATTTTAGCCAATCTTGCCATTTTGATGAAGACCGCTTAATAACTTCTTTTGCAAAAAGTTCTAGAAACTCCTCTTCAGAAGATACTGAAAATAAATCAATGACAACGGTTTTAATCTTGGGATTCTCGACTTGAATATCATGAATAACTTTTTCAACCAAACTCGATTTACCCCATCTTCTTGGAGAAATTATGGTTGTATTCACGCCTTGTAGTAGATTGCTTTTTAGTTTTTCACATTCAACCTCTCTGTTTGTAAAAGAGTGTTGACTAACTGTTGTTCCGTATTTAAATGGAGATTTTTGCATAGCAATTTATTTTGTACTAACAAGTATTATACTCAAAGGTATAAAATATTTTAAGTGCTTTTAAAAATATTTAAATTTTATTCTATATTTCACTAGCGGGCGATTAAAAATAGCTGAAATTCAACTGGTTACCAATATAGTCATTTGATTTATTGTAATTAAATTCCGTAACCATTTCTTTTACAGGG